>NZ_JAMYOL010000001.1:0-624540 GCF_040319815.1 Mesorhizobium sp. M0854 | reverse complement strand
CGCCGTATCGGGTCGTGGTGGTGCGGAGCGACCCTTCTGCTCCCTCCACCGTCATCGGCTCCCCCGTGGGGGCGGCGGCCTCTATCTAAGGGGGGCTGCGGTCGCGGGTGCCTTGCGTCATGCCGAGCGGAACCGGCCGCACGCTGAAGGCCGCGATCGAGCAACTGCCGCCGATGGAATGCCCGCAGCACAAGGTGGTATCGCTGACCGGCAACATCTCGCCGGACGGCTCGGCGGCCTTTTACAACGTCATCTTCACCATGGCTGACAGGGTCAAGGCGCGTTCGTTTCCGATGCCTTTGCCGGTCATCGCTTCCTCGCCCGAGGAGCGCGAGATGCTGCTCAGCCAGCCGATGATCCAGCCGACGCTGGCGCTTGCGGCCGAGGCCGACGTCACCTTTGTCGGCATCGGCGATCTCGGCCCGAAGGCGCCGCTTTACGAGGACGGCTTCATTTCGGAGGGTGAATTAAAGGCGCTGCAGAAGGCCGGCGGCGTCGCCGAGATCGTCGGCTGGGTATTCGATCGTGACGGCCGCATGATCGAGGGCATCACCAATGATCGGGTGTCGTCGGCACCGCTGCCGTCGCGCGAAAAGTCGCTGGTGATCGCGCTTGCCATGGGCGACCGCAAGCTGCCGGGCATCTTCGCCGCCGTCAACCGGCGGCTGGTCAATGGCCTCATCACCGATGAGCGGACCGCCGCCGCCTTGCTGGCGGGCGCATGATCTCCGAGCCGCTGGCGGTCGGAAACGATCATGTGAAATCGAAACGCATCTGAATCCCCGATAAAACGAGCGTCACTACTGGTGCCGGCCGCAAGGATCGTTGCCGTCGAGAAAGCCCATGTCGCGCTGCAGATGCGGCGGCAGCTCCCGGACGTCGAGATAGGCCCGTTTCCGCGCCGCGTGCCTTGCCAATCCCCGCGCCAATTGTGAAAACCAGCCATGGGCTGGAGCAAGAAGCAGCTTTTCCTGTATTGTGGTCATGATCGTCAGCCTTCGCTATCTCTAGGCGTAATTGATCTTCAATACGAAATATCGGTAGGACCGGCCGGTGCCGCCAATCAAACGTCGATCACTGCCCATAAGGAGGGCTTATGCCGGAGCTCAATTCACGACAGCTGGTTTCGCAGCTTCCTCCGCTTCAGGCGATCCGGGTGTTCGAGGCGGTGGCGCGGCATCTCTCGTTCACCAAGGCCGCCCAGGAGCTTGGCATGACGCAGGCGGCGGCAAGCTATCAGATCAAGCTTCTGGAGGAGCGCATCGGCGCGCCCCTGTTCTTGCGCCAGCCAAAACAGATCGTGCTGACCGAACCCGGCCAGCGCCTGGCGCCCGCGGTCAGCGAGGCGTTCGCGCTGTTGAGCGGCGCCTATGCCGCCGCGCGCACCGGCGCCGACGGCGTGCTTTGCGTTTCGACGCTGCTGACATTTGCCTCCAACTGGCTGGCGCAGCATCTCGGTTCATTCCAGGTCGCGCATCCGTCGCTGGCGGTGCGCGTCGATACTTCGAACAGGGTTGTCGACTTTGCCAGAGAGGATATCGACATCGCCATCCGCTCCGGCGGCGGCAACTGGCCGGGCGTCGAGACCCATATGCTTTTCAGGGCCGATTTCACGCCGGTCCTTAGTCCAAAGCTCGCGGCAAGCATCGGCGGCGTCACGGAGCCGGCCGACCTGCTGCGGCTGCCGATCCTCGACCCGGGTGACATCTGGTGGCGGGACTGGTTTGCCGCCGCCGGCCTGCCGGTCGAGGAGCTGGCCAAGCGTCCCGGCACCAGCATGGGCGCGCAGGCCTACGAGGCCAATGCCGCGATTGCCGGCCACGGCGTGGCGATCGTTACCAAGGCGCTGTTCAAGACCGAACTTGCCGACGGCCGCCTGATCCAGCCCTTTGATCTGGTCGGTGACGACGGCCACGCCTATTGGCTGGTCTATCCGACGGCACGACGCAACGTGCCGAAGATCCGCGCCTTCCGCGATTGGATCCTGAGCGAGATCGCTTGCCAGTAGGCTGAATCCCAGCAAGCCCGAGCAAAGCGCCGGGCCCAATCAGCCCGGCCGAATCCTTCGTCAGACATGCCGCAAACGTCCCAGGCTTGCCGCTGCACAAGACCCGGCGTGCTGCGCTGCAGCAACGAATCCGTCTTGACATAATTCATCGCAAGTGAGTAATTGCTCACAGCCAAGGCAAATGCTCATCTTGGTTTATGGGAGGAATTTTGATGAAACTTCGCACGTTCACCCTAGGCCTGTTCTCGGCCAGCGCCCTCGCTTTCGCCGCGCATGCCGAATCCATCACCATCGCCACGGTCAACAATGGCGACATGGTCCGCATGCAGAAGCTGACCGACGACTTCACCGCCAAGAATCCCGACGTCCAGCTGCAGTGGGTCACGCTCGAGGAAAACGTCCTGCGCGAGCGCGTCACCACCGACATCGCCACCAAGGGTGGCCAGTACGACGTGATGACCATCGGCACCTATGAAGTGCCGATCTGGGCCAAGCAGAACTGGCTTTTGCCGCTCGACAAGCTCGGCGACGATTACGACGTCAAGGACATCATCCCGGCCATAGCCGGCGGCCTGTCGGTCGACGGCAAGCTCTACGCAGCCCCGTTCTACGGCGAAAGCTCCTTCGTCATGTACCGCAAGGACCTGATGGAAAAGGCCGGGCTCAAGATGCCCGATGCACCGACCTGGGACTTCATCAAGCAGGCCGCCGACAAGATGACCGACCGCGCCAACGGCGTGAACGGCGTCTGCCTGCGCGGCAAGGCCGGCTGGGGCGAGAACATGGCCTTTCTGACCGCCATGTCGAACTCGTTCGGCGCGCGCTGGTTCGACGAGAACTGGAAGCCGCAATTCGACCAGCCCGAATGGAAGAACACGCTGCAGTTCTATGTCGACCTGATGAAAGCCGACGGCCCCGAGGGCGCGTCGTCCAATGGGTTCAACGAAAACCTGGCGCTGTTCCAGCAGGGCAAATGCGGCATGTGGATCGACGCTACCGTCGCTGCCTCCTTCGTTTCCGACCCGAAGAACTCCACCGTCGCCGACAAGGTCGGCTATGCGCTGGCGCCGGACAATGGCCTCGGCAAGCGCGGCAATTGGCTGTGGGCATGGTCGCTAGCCATCCCCGCCGGCACGCAGAAGGCCGACGCCGCTCAAAAGTTCGTATCCTGGGCAACCAGCAAGCACTATGCCGAGCTCGTCGCCTCGAAGGAAGGCTGGGCCAACGTTCCGCCGGGAACGCGCTCGTCGCTCTATGCCAATCCCGAATACCAGAAGGCAGCACCTTTCGCCAAGATGACGCTGGACTCGATCAACTCCGCCGACCCGACGCACCCAACCGTCAAGCCGGTGCCTTATGTCGGCGTCCAGTTCGTCGCCATTCCTGAGTTCCAGGGTCTCGGCACCACCGTCGGCCAGCTCTTCTCGGCGGCACTTGCCGGCCAGTCGAGCGTCGACGATGCCTTGAAGCAGGCGCAGGACGCCGCCACCGCGACGATGACCGAGGGCGGTTACATCAAGTAAGCTCCTCCCGGTGCCGGTTGCCAATGGCGACCGGCAACGGCCGCCCGAATCCCAGTTCGGGCGGCCAGCTTTCACACCGCTGAAAAACTTGGCCGACCTCGAAGGGTGACCGTCATGGCTACTCAGCAGACCCGTTCGCTTGCCCGTTTCATGATGGCGCCATCCGTGGTGCTGCTGCTGGTCTGGATGATTGTGCCGCTGGCATTCACGCTGTGGTTTTCCTTCCAGCAATACAACCCGCTCAATCCGATGCGCGACGGCTTCGTCGGGTTTTCGAACTACGCGCTGTTCTATTCCAACCCGGCATTCCTGCAGTCGATCCTCAACACGCTCACCATCGTCGTCAGCGTGCTTTTGATCACGGTGATTGGCGGTATTCTGCTCGCCCTTCTGCTCGATCAGCCGATGTGGGGACAGGGCATCGTCCGCATCCTTGTCATCTCGCCGTTCTTCGTCATGCCACCGGTGGCAGCACTGGTCTGGAAGAACATGATCATGCATCCGCAGTACGGGGTTTTCGCCGATATTGCGCGCTTCTTCGGCGGGCAGCCGATCGATTGGTTCGGGCAGCACCCGCTCCTGGCGATCATCATCATCGTTGCCTGGCAATGGCTGCCGTTTGCTACGCTGATCCTGTTGACCGCGCTTCAGTCGCTCGACGTCGAGCAGAAGGAAGCCGCCGAAATGGACGGCGCCGGCTTCATCAGCCGCTTCATCTATTTGACGCTGCCTCATATGTCGCGCGCCATAACCGTCGTCATCCTGATCCAGACGATCTTCCTGCTGTCGGTCTATGCCGAGATCCTCGTCACCACCAATGGCGGCCCGGGTTACGCCTCCACCAACCTGCCCTTCCTCGTCTATCAGAAGGCATTGCTGGAGTTCAAAATCGGCCAGGCGTCCGCCGGCGGTATCATTGCCGTCATTCTCGCCAACATCGTTGCCTTCTTCGCCATGCGCGCTGTCGGCAAGAACCTGGATAAATAAGGGAGGATAAGATGGCACGTGCGCTGAACCACCCCCACTCCGTCCCGCTGCGCGGGACACCTCTCCCCCTGCCCGGGAGAGAGGAAAGGCCTGCATCGAAGCCGCGCCCTTCCTCTACCCCGTCGATCGGGGGAGAGGTGGTTTGCGCAGCAAACCGGAGTGGGGGTCGACCCTGCCGCCAACATCGCCGATAGGGAGGACCTGACCATGGCACGTGCAGTCACCACCCAGCACAAGACGATTGCTACCGCGGCCGCCTGGATCGTCGCGCTGCTGATCTTCTTCCCGATCCTCTATACGATCATCACCTCGTTCAAGTCGGAGCAGGAGGCTATCCAGGGCTTCAACCTGTTCCCGTCGGGAACCACGGAGAGCTATTCCGAGGTCCAGGCGCAGAACGGCTATTTCAAATTCTTCCTGAACTCGGTGTTCCTGTCGGTCGGCTCGACCATCCTGGCTCTGCTCGTCGCCATACCGGCGGCATGGTCGATGGCGTTTTCGCCGGGCAAACGCACCAAGGACATCCTGATGTGGATGCTTTCCACCAAGATGATGCCGGCCGTCGCCGTGCTGTTTCCGATCTATCTGATCTTCCGCGATACCGGTCTGCTCGACAGCCGCATCGGCCTGATGGTCATGCTGATGCTGATCAACCTGCCGATCGTGGTCTGGATGCTTTACACCTATTTTCGCGAGATCCCGGGCGAGATCCTGGAAGCGGCGCGCATGGACGGCGCATCGCTCTGGAACGAGATCATCTACGTGCTGACGCCGATGGCGGTCCCCGGCATCGCCTCGACCATGCTGCTCAACATCATTCTCGCCTGGAACGAGGCGTTCTGGACGATCCGGCTGACCACCACCGAGGCCGCGCCGCTCACCGCTTTCATCAGCTCCTTCTCCAGCCCGCAGGGGCTGTTCTGGGCCAAGCTTTCGGCCGCCTCGACGCTGGCGATCGCGCCGATCCTGATCATGGGCTGGTTCAGCCAGAAGCAGCTGGTCCGAGGCCTGACATTCGGTGCGGTAAAGTAGCGGGCATCGCCTGACGCAAAACGAAAAGATAGCCCTTCGGGGGAGGAAACCATGGGAAACATCACGCTCAAGAACGTCTCCAAATCCTTCGGGGCGACGTCCATCATCCCCGGCCTCGATCTGGTCATCGAGGACGGAGAGTTCGTCGTCTTCGTCGGCCCGTCGGGCTGCGGCAAATCCACCCTGTTGCGTCTGATCGCCGGTCTCGAGGATACCAGCGGCGGCACCATCATCATCGATGGTCGCGACGTCACCGGCGAGGCGCCGGCCAAGCGCAAGCTGGCTATGGTGTTCCAGTCCTATGCGCTCTACCCGCACATGACGGTGGCCAAGAACATCGCCTTCCCGCTGAAGATGGCGGGCGAGGACCAGGCGACCATCGACAAGAAGGTGAAGGACGCCGCGCGGATCCTGAACCTCACCAACTACCTCGACCGCCGCCCCGGCCAGCTCTCCGGCGGCCAGCGGCAGCGCGTCGCCATCGGCCGCGCCATCGTGCGCCAGCCGTCGGCCTTCCTGTTCGACGAGCCTTTGTCCAATCTCGACGCGGCGCTGCGCGGCACCATGCGGCTGGAGATCAGCGAGCTGCATCACCAGCTCAAGACCACCATGGTCTACGTCACCCACGACCAGATCGAGGCGATGACCATGGCCGACAAGATCGTCGTGCTCAATGCCGGCAATATCGAGCAGGTCGGCTCGCCGATGGAGCTCTATAAGACGCCGAAGAACCTGTTCGTCGCCGGCTTCATAGGTTCGCCGAAGATGAACCTGATCGAAGGCGCGCCGGCCGCCAAATATGGCGCCAAGACAGTCGGCATCCGCCCGGAGCATATGAACATTTCGAAGACGTCAGGCGACTGGAAGGCGACGGTCGGGGTTGCCGAGCATCTCGGCTCCGACACGTTTTTGCACGTCCAGGCGGATGGTGTCGGGCAGCTGACGGTGCGTGCCGACGGCGAGTTGGCCGCCCATCACGGCGACACGATCTACCTGACGCCGGAAAAGGCCAAGCTGCATCGTTTCGGCGCCGACGGGAAGGCGATGCTGCAATGAGGCTCCGGGGTAAATCGGCGCTGATTACCGGATCGGCGCGCGGCATCGGCAGGGCGTTTGCCGAAGCCTACATGCGCGAAGGGGCGACGGTCGCGATTGGCGACATCAACCTCGAAGCCGCCGAGAAGACGGCTTCGGAAATCGGCCGCAATGCCTACGCGGTAAAGCTCGACGTCACCGATCTCGCGTCTATCGATGAGGCCGTCAAGGCGGTCGAAGCCAGGGCCGGCGGCCTCGATATCTTGATCAACAACGCTGCTTTGTTCGACTTGGCGCCGATCGTCGAGATCACCAAGACAAGCTACGACAAATTATTTTCGGTCAACGTCGCCGGCACGCTGTTTACGTTGCAGGCCGCCGCCCGTTCTATGATTGCCCGCGGCAAGGGCGGCAAGATCATCAATATGGCAAGCCAGGCCGGGCGCCGCGGCGAGGCGGTGGTTGCCGTCTACTGCGCCACCAAGGCCGCGGTCATCTCGCTCACCCAGTCGGCAGGGCTCGACCTGATCAAACACCGCATCAACGTCAATGCCATCGCCCCGGGTGTCGTCGACGGCGAGCATTGGGACCATGTCGATGCATTGTTCGCCAAGTTCGAGAACCGGCCGAGGGGCGAGAAGAAGAGGCTGGTCGGCGAAGCCGTGCCTTATGGCCGCATGGGCACGGCGCAAGACCTCACCGGCATGGCGGTGTTCCTGGCCAGCGATGAGGCCGAGTACATCGTCGCCCAGACCTATAATGTCGATGGCGGCCAGTGGATGAGTTGAGGGGGCGAAGGCGCTCTTCCCCCCGTCTCCTCCACGGGGGGAAGAGCCGTCCCGCTAAAGGGTAAAGCAGATGACCGTGAAACTCTCTTCTTCCATCCTCGCCAAGCTGCCGCCCAAGGTCGCCGGCCCGAAATATGATCGCGCCGCGCTCAAGGCCGGCATCGTGCATTTCGGCGTCGGCAATTTCCATCGCTCGCACCAGGCCGTCTATCTCGACGACCTGTTCAATTCGGGTGTCGGCCACGACTGGGCCATTGTCGGCGCCGGCGTCTTCGAAGGCGAGAAGGTCGGCCGCGGCAAGCTGCAGGAGCAGGACTGGCTGACCACCGTGGTCGAGCAGGACAGCGGCCATATGAGCGCGCGCGTCACCGGCGTCATGATCGACTTCCTGGTGCCGGGCGATGCGGCCGCAATCGTCGAACGGCTTGCCGATCCGGCGATCAAGATCGTCTCCCTGACCATAACCGAGGGCGGCTATTTCATCGATCCGGCATCCGGCGTCTTCAATCCGACACATCCCGACATCGTTGCCGACGCTGAGCCGGGGGCGACGCCGAAGACCGTCTTCGGCCTCGTTCTCGCCGGGCTGCTGCGCCGCCGCGCCGACGGTATCGTGCCCTTCACAATCATGTCCTGCGACAACATTCCCCATAACGGCCACGTCACCTCAGATGGCGTCATCGGCCTTGCGCGGCTGATCGACGAAGGTTTGGCAAACTGGGTGAGCGAGAACGTTACCTTTCCCAATGGCATGGTCGACCGCATCACGCCGGCCACCACCGACCGCGAGCGCGGCATTCTCTCCAGCGAGTTCGGCCTCGACGACAATTGGCCGGTGTTTTGCGAACCGTTCAAGCAATGGGTGCTGGAGGACCGTTTCACCGACGGCCGCCCGCCGCTGGAAAAAGTCGGCGTGCAGTTCGTCAGCGACGTCGCGCCCTATGAGCTGATGAAGATCCGCATCCTCAATGGCGGCCATGCGACCATCGCCTATCCGGCCGGGCTGATGGACATCCATTTCGTCCATGAGGCGATGCAGGAGCCGCTGGTACGCGGCTTCCTCGACAAGCTCGAGCATGACGAAATCATCCCGACCGTGCCGCCGGTTCCGGACACCGACCTCGAAGATTACTACCAGCTCATCGAGCACCGCTTCTCCAATCCGAAGATCGGCGACACCATACGCCGGCTTTGCCTCGACGGCTCCAACCGCCAGCCGAAATTCATCATCCCGACCATCACCGACCGGCTGAAGGCTGGCAAAAGTGTCACCGGCCTTGCGCTGGAATCGGCGCTCTGGTCTCGCTACTGCTTCGGCACGACGGATTCCGGTGCCGTCACCGAGCCCAACGACCCGAACTGGGGCCGGTTGCAGGCGACGGCCAAGGCGGCCAGGGACATGCCTGCCGCCTGGCTTGCCATGGAGGACATCTATGGCGATGTCGGCCGCTCGCCGCCGTTCGCTGAAGCCTTCGGCCAAGCGCTGAGACTGCTGTGGGCGGACGGCGCGCGCGCGACACTGACGCGCTATCTCGCCGGCGACCTCTGAAGCCGATCCAGCGCGATGACGCCTGAACTGGTCATTTTCGACTGTGACGGCGTGCTGGTGGACAGTGAGATGCTGTCCGTCTCGGCATTGCTGGAGATGATCGCGCTTGCCGGTGGCAACGTCAGCGAGGACATTGCCTACGAGCACTTCCTCGGCAAGAGCATGAAGAGCGTCCGCGAAATCCTCGCAAGCGACTTCGGGCTCGATCTCACCGAGCAGCATCTGACCGAGATGCGCTCCGAACTGATGCGCAGATTCCGCGATGAGCTGAAACCGATGCCAGGTATCGCACAGGTCCTGCCGAGGCTCGGCGTACCGTGCTGCGTCGCCTCCTCCGGCACCCTGGAACGCATCCGCTATGCGCTCGACGTCACCGGGTTGCTTGGGCTGCTGGAGCCGCATTTATTCAGCGCCGCCATGGTGGCGCGGGGCAAACCGGCGCCCGATCTCTTTCTCCATGCAGCAGATAAAATGAGAGCGGCCCCGCGAAACTGCCTCGTCGTCGAGGACAGCCCGGCCGGCATCGAAGCGGCGCGGGCGGCCGGCATGCGCGTCCTTGCCTTCACCGGCGGCTCGCACACCGGCAACCCGGCATTGAAAGCGCGGCTTGCGTCGAGTGAGCCGGACTTTATATTCGCTGACATGCTGCAATTGCCCGATCTGATTGCAGGCCTGGGAGCGAGAGCAAGAACACCTTGACCAACAGTTTCGTTTGCGCGGTCGATGTCGGCACCGGAAGCGCTCGTGCCGGCATTCTCGACACCGGTGGCGCCTTGCTCGGCCGCGCCGAGCACCCGATCGCCATGCAACAGCCAAAGGCCGACCATGCCGAGCACGATTCGCAGGATATATGGTCGGCGGTGTGCATGGCCGTCCGCGCTGCCCGCGAAAAGGCGGGCGTGCGGGCCGAGGATATCGTCGGCATCTCCTTTGATGCCACCTGCTCGCTGGTGGTGCGAGACCGGCAAGGCGGCCAGCTCAGCGTGTCCGTCACTGGTGAAAGGCGCTGGGACACCATTGTCTGGCTCGACCATCGCGCAATTGCCGAGGCCGACGAATGCACTGAAAGCGGCCACGCTGTGCTCGACTATATCGGCGGCGTCATGTCGCCGGAAATGGAGACGCCGAAGCTGATGTGGCTGAAGCGCAACCTGCCCGGAACATGGAACGAAGCCGGCTATCTATTCGACCTCACCGACTTCCTCACCTGGAAGGCGAGCGGCTCGCTCTCCCGTTCACAATGCACGCTGACCGCCAAATGGACCTATCTAGCCCATGAAGCGACCGGCTGGCGGCGCGACTTCTTCGAAGCCGTCGGGCTCGGCGATGTCTTTGAGCACGGCAACCTGCCGGAAAAGGCAAGCCCGGTCGGTGCCGATATCGGCCCGCTCGGCGCGCAAGCCGCGACGGAGCTTGGCCTCACCGAAAAATGCCGGGTCGGCGCCGGCGTCATCGATGCCTATGCCGGCGCGCTTGGCGTGCTCGGCGGTTTCGCCGGTGACGCGACGAACATCGGCCGCAATCTGGCCCTGATTGCAGGTACGTCGAGTTGCGTCATGGCGATGTCGCCCGATCCGCAGCCTTTCGCCGGTGTCTGGGGCCCATATTATGGCGCAGCCCTTCCCGGCCTGTGGCTGTCGGAAGGTGGCCAGTCGGCCACCGGCGCGCTGCTCGACCACATCATCCGCTGGCATGGCGCCGGCGGCGAGCCGGATGCCGCCATGCATGCCAGAATTGCCCGCCGCGTCGCCGAGCTGCGCGCCGCCGAGGGCGACAACCTCGCCGCAAGGCTGCACGTGCTGCCCGATTTTCACGGCAACCGCTCCCCGCTCGCCGACCCGCATGCCGTCGGCGTCATCAGCGGGCTGACGCTGGATGCCTCCTTCGACAGTCTGTGCAAGCTCTACTGGCGCAGCGCCGTCAGCGTCGCGCTTGGCGTCCGTCATGTGCTGGAAGCGCTGAACGAGAACGGCTATCTGATCGACACGCTGCACGTCACCGGCGGCCACACCAAGAACCCGCTGTTGATGGAGCTCTATGCCGATGCCACCGGCTGCACGGTGGTCGAGCCGCTGGCGGACGAGGCGGTGCTGCTCGGCACCGGCATGATTGCCGCCACCGCGGCTAGGCTTTTTCCCGATTTGAACGCTGCCTGCGTCGCCATGCAACAGGGCGGCAGGACGCGAGAGCCCAATCCGGCTGCCGCCGGCCGGTTCGATCGCGACTACCGCGTGTTTCTCGAAATGCACAGGCAAAGGCAGGCGCTGGACGCGATCCGATAAATCGGATCGGTTGCTATCTCTGGTTCCAGCGCCGGATGACCGGCTCGTCAAGGTCGTGCTCATAACCGAGCACGCTTATGCTGGCGGTATCCAGCACGAAAAACGCGCCGGCTTGCGGCGGCAGGCCGAGCCAGCGTGCGGCCAGCACTCTAAGGAAATGCGAGCTTGAGAAGACCAGGACATTGCTGCCGACCTCGCGCAACCGGCTGACGATCCGGTCCGCCCTCGAACCGACATCCGTGGCGGACTCGCCGCTCGGGCAGCCGTCGCGAAAAAGACGCCAGCCGGGGCGCTCGGCGACAATTTGTTTGGTGATCAATCCCTCATAGGCGCCATAATCCCACTCCGCCAGATCGTCCTTCTTCACGCCTGACGAGCCGAAGCCGGCCAGGGCACAGGTGTTGAAGGCGCGCTGCGACGGGCTCGACCACACCGCCGAGAAGGACAGGCCCTTGAGCCGCTCAGCGATCCGCCTTGCCGCTTTCTCGCCGGCCGGCGTCAGCGGTATGTCGGTTCGGCCGGTATGTTTTCCGGACGCACTCCATTCCGTCTCGCCATGCCGAACCAGATAGATTTCGGGAAACGTGCTCATCAGGCTGCCTTTCAAATGGATCTGCCGCGACCATAGCGGCTTCCATAGCCTCTCCAACAGCCTGCATGGAGCTGACTGGCTTAACCCTTCCGCAAGTCAGCCTCTTGCCACCGGTGCCTATTTCATAGACAAACTCGCCGTAATGCGGAATCCGGCCGATCATGGCCGTTTCCGCGCTGAGACGCGGCTTCCGGCTCTTGCCGACGTGCCGCAATCGGATAGGCGGAAAACTAGAATGTCTGCGATCGAAGCCGACGCTCGCGCGCCGGAAAACCTTTGGCGTCGGGAAATCAGGGCGATGCTGGCGCTCGCCTGGCCGATGGTGCTGACCAATCTCGGCCAGACCGCGATGACCGCTACCGACGTCATGATGATGGGACGGCTGGGGCCGGACACGCTGGCCAGTGGTGCGCTTGGTGCCAACCTCTACTTCATGCCGCTCATCTTCGGGCTCGGCCTGATGCTGGCGACCTCGCCGATGATGGCGACGGAGCTCGGCCGCCGTCGGCACTCGGTGCGCGACCTGCGCCGCACCGTGCGCCAGGGTCTGTGGCTGGCGATCCTCATTTGCATTCCGATATGGGCCCTTCTCTGGCACGGCGAGAGCGTGTTGCTGGCCATGGGTCAGGAACCGGCGTTGGCGCACCAGGCCGGCATCTATCTGCGCTGGCTCGAATGGGCGGTGCTGCCCTTTTTCGGCTACATCGTCCTGCGCTCGTTCATTTCGGCGCTGGAGCGGCCGGGCTGGGCACTGATCATCGTTTTCGTTGCCGTCGCCTGCAATGCCTTCTTCAACTGGCTGTTCATGTTCGGCAATCTCGGCATCCCTTCGATGGGCATCGCCGGCTCCGGCCTTGCCACCACTCTGTCCAGCACGCTGATGTTCGCCGGCATGGCGATGGTGGTGATGCTTGAGAAGAAGTTCCGGCGCTATCGTCTGTTCGGACGCTTCTGGCGCGCCGACTGGCCGCGCTTCAAGGGCCTGCTGCGGCTCGGCCTACCGATCGCCGGCCTGCTGGCGTTCGAGGTGACGATCTTCAACGCGGCCGCCTTTCTCATGGGCCTGATCGATGCGGCTTCGCTTGCCGCCCATGCGATCGCCATCCAGATCGCCTCGGTCACCTTTATGGTGCCGCTCGGCCTCAACCAGGCGGTGACGGTGCGCGTCGGACTTGCCCACGGCGCCGGCAATCCGGAAGGTGTCAGCCGGGCTGGCTGGACCGCCTATGTCGTCGGTGTCTCCTTCATGGCGCTGATGGGGCTGGTGATGATCCTGTGGCCGCAACTCTTGATCGGCGCCTTCATCGATCTGGGCAATCCGGCTAATGCCGAGGTGGTGGCGCTTGCCGTCTCGTTCCTCGCCTTTGCTGCGCTGTTCCAGGTTTTTGACGGTGCGCAGGCGGTCGCCAGCGGCATGCTGCGCGGCCTGCACGACACCAAGGTGCCGATGATCTATGCCGCGATCGGCTATTGGGGCATCGGGCTGCCGCTCGGCGTGCTGCTGGCCTTTCGTTTCGGCTTCAACGGCGTCGGCATCTGGATCGGCCTGTCGTCGGGACTGGCGGTGGTTGCGGCACTCCTGCTGGTGCGCTGGCTGCGGCGTGACAGGATCGCGCCGCCGCTGGTATTCGGGCGTTGAATTGCTGGTCGCCCGCTCAGCGGGCCGCCGCCCGTTGCTCGAGCGAACGTGCGTATTGCGTCAGCGGAAAGCACATGACGAAGAAGATCAGCGCTACCAGCCCATAGACTTTGAACGGTTCGAAGGTCGCATTGTTGATCGCGTTGGATGTCCTCACCAGCTCCTCGAAACCGATGATCGACGTCAGCGCGGTCGACTTGATCAGCTGCACCAGAAAGCCGACGGTCGGTGCGCGGGTGATCGAAAACGCCTGAGGCAAGATGATCAGCCGGAGTTCCTGCAGATAGTGCAGGCCGAGGCTGGCGCCGGCGTCCCACTGGCCGCGCGGCAGCGCATCGACGCCGCCGCGCCAGATCTCGGCGAGATAGGCGCTGGCGAAGAAGGTCAGGCCAAGCACCGCCGCGGTCCACGGCTCGATGCGCAGGCCCAGCATCGGCAAGCCGAAGAACATCAGGAAGAGCTGCATCAGCAGCGGCGTGCCCTGGAAAAGCGCGATGTAGCCGGAGGCAAACCGGCGCGCCCATTTATTCTTGGCGATCCGGAAGAACAGCACGATCATGCCGACCACGGTCCCGCCGACAAACGCGGCCAGCGACAAGAGCACCGTCCACCGCGCCGCCAGCAGCAGGTTGCGCAGAATGTCCCAGAAGGTGAATTCGATCATGACACGCCGGCTCCGAGAAGCCGGCGGCCGCCGCCGACCAGCAGCTGGCGCAGCCCAATCGACAGGGCGAGGTAGACCATCGTCACCACGAAATAGGTCTCGAAAGCCCGGAACGTGCGCGCCTGCAGCATGTCGGCTTCATAGGTCAGCTCGCGCACCGCGATCTGCGACACCACGGCGGATTCCAGCATCATGATGACGATCTGGCTGGTCAGCGCCGGATAGATCACCTTGAGCGCCTGCGGCAGCACGATCTTGATGAAGACCTGGCGCGGCCTGAGCCCAAGCGCCAGTGCCGCTTCCGTCTGCCCGGGCGGCACCGCGTCGAGCCCGGCGCCGACGATCTCGATCGTGTAGGCGGCCATGTTGAGCGTCATCGCCAACATGGCTGCCAGCACCGGATCGAGCCTGACGCCGATGCTGGGCAGCCCGAAGAAGATGAAGAACAGCTGCACCAGGAACGGCGTGTTGCGGATCATCTCGACATAGACGCCGATCGCCCGCTTGAGCAGCAGCGGACCGTTCCGCCGCCCTGCCGCGCCGAGGATGCTGAGCAACGTTCCCGCCAGCGTGGTCACGGCGATCAGCAGGATCGTCGTGGCCGCGCCGCGCGCGATCGCCCCTGTTGCCCCGGCAAGCCAGCCGAAGTCGAGGCTATAGGTCACTGGCCGTCAATCCTTGAGATTGGCGGGATCGAGCGGTGTCTTCAGCCAGGCCTTCGAGCTTTCGTCCAGTTTGCCGTCGGCCAGCATCTTGGCGACCGCATCGTTGACCGCTTGCTTGAGGCGGTCTTCCTTCTTGTTGAGGCCGATATGCGAGGGCGAGGTGAGAAGCTGGAATTTCTGCTCCGGCTTCAGTTCCTCCTGCCGGGCGAGCACCTGGGCGCCGACATCGTTGCCGACCACCATCAGTTGGGTCTGGCCCGAGATGAACGCCTGGATGACGGAATTATAGTTGTCGAAACGGCGGATGTCGGCCGAGGCGGGTGCCGCCTCGGTCAGCGAGGTGTCCTCCAGCGTGCCGCGATTGACGGCGATCGACTTGTCGGCAAGGTCTTCCTTGCCTTTGACCGAGAGTGCTGCCGGGCCGATGACGGCGATGTAGTAGGGTGCGTAGGCGGCGGCGAAATCGATTACCTGCTCTCGCTCCTTGGAGTAGCCGACGCTCATCAGCAGGTCGACGCGCTTGTCGGTCAGGTACGGAATGCGGTTCTGGCCGGTCACGCTGACCAGATTGAGCTTGACCTTGAGCTGGTCGGCGATGGATTGCGCCACGTCGATGTCGTAGCCCTTGATGCTCATGTCGGCGCTGGCCGAGGAGAAGGGCGGGAAGTCGGAAAAGATGCCGACATTGATGGCGCCGGCCTTGGCGATGTCGTCGATCGCGTCGGCATTGACGGCCTGCGTGGTGAAAGCAAAACCGGTCGCGCCGAGCATCAGCACGGCGGCGATGGACGATTTAAGTTTCATGTGAAGTGTCATTGTCATTCCCCTGCTGGAAGCTTGTTTGTTTGAGTGCAACCGCCGGCTCCAGCGCGGCGGTCGCCTTTGGATTCTCTGGTGGGCCATGATCTTCTCCGAAAACCGGTTCCCACTTTCGGGATCATGGTCGAGCGTGTCAGCCCGCCTTGCCGGTGATTGCCGGGCTGAAGACCATCAGGCTGAGGATCTCGAACAGCACCTGCGCGCCGGCGTGCGCCGTGTTGGTGGTCGCGTCGTACTGCGGTGCCACCTCGACCACGTCGCCGCCGACGATGTTGAGTCCCTTCAGGCCGCGCAGCAGCTCGAGCACTTCGCGCGTCGTCAACCCGCCGACTTCCGGTGTGCCGGTGCCCGGCGCGAAGGCCGGATCGATGCTGTCAATGTCGAAGGAGACATAGGTCGGGCCGTCGCCGACTATCCTGCGCGCCTTCTCGATAATGGCGGGAATGCCGAGGCCGGTCACCTCTTCGGCATGCACGACGGTCATGCCGGACTCATAGGTGAACTCCCACAGATATTCGGCCGAGCCGCGAATGCCGATCTGGATGGTGCGGCTCGGGTCGAGCACGCCGTCCAGCACCGCGTTGCGGAACGGCCCGCCATGGTGGAACTTGGTCATGTCAAACAGGCCGCTGGTATCGCAATGAGCGTCGATATGGATCATGCCCACCGGCGCCTTCTTGCCGACAGCCTTCAGGATCGGGTGGCTGATCGAATGGTCGCCGCCGACAGACAAGGGCAGGACGCCGGCGTCGACGATCTGGTTGGTGCGGCGTTCGATGTCGTCATGGCTGGTCTCCAGCCGGTAGCGGCTCTGGAACGGCACGTCGCCGATGTCGGCGACCTTCAGCTCATGCGTCGGTGCGCATTCCAGCACATGATTGTAGGGGCCGATGCGCTCGATGGCGCGCAACGCCCTTGGCCCGAAACGGGCGCCCGGCCGGTTGGTGACGCCCAGATCCATCGGCACACCGATCATCGCCACCTGCAGATCGCCGAAATCCGGATTGTCGGCGGCGATTTCACGATAGGGCGCCGCGAGGAAGGTCGGGATGCCGGAATAGGGCGCCAGTCGCGTGCCGGTCTTGGAGAAGATCTTGTCGGCGACACGCTGGAATTTCGGGTCGAACATTTCGCCGCCATGGCTCTCGCCGTATTTGCGGCGCAACGCTTCGAGCTTGCCGCGGTCGTAACCCATGTCGGTCCTCCATGGCTGGTGCGGCGCGCGGGCGGCGGCCTCGATAGCCGCAGCCGCCGGCTGCCTGCAGATTTCACGTCTTGATGCAATGCCTGGGCAAAGTGTCCCGTAGCTGCATTGAAAAATCAATTGATATTGTTAGTGTGTTATCTGTGAGAAAATCTCACAGAGCCCAGGGTCCAAATGGCCAAGCGTTTGCCACCGCTCAACCCGCTGCGCGCCTTCGAGGCGACGGCGCGCCACGCCTCGCTGAGCAAGGCGGCGGCTGAGCTCAACGTCACCCACGGCGCCATCAGCCATCAGAT
The DNA here is from genome assembly GCF_040319815.1 of Mesorhizobium sp. M0854. Classification (NCBI taxonomy): domain Bacteria; kingdom Pseudomonadati; phylum Pseudomonadota; class Alphaproteobacteria; order Hyphomicrobiales; family Phyllobacteriaceae; genus Mesorhizobium; species Mesorhizobium sp. M0854. The sequence goes on along the minus strand of NZ_JAMYOL010000001.1, from coordinate 607,457 downwards.
CAAGGCGCTCGAGCAATCGTTGGGTGTCAAGCTGTTCGAGCGTGCCGGTCAGCGGGTGAAACTGACGCCGCACGGCGCCGAGCTGCTGCCGGCGGTGTCGACCGCCTTCGACGGCATTGCCGCCGCCACGCAGCGCATGACGAGACCGGCCAGCACCGGCGTTCTCTCTGTATCCTGCGTGCCGGCGCTACTGTTGCTGTGGATGATCCCGCGGCTGGGCAGCTTCACCTCGCAATATCCGGATATCAGGCTGACGCTGATCCCATCCAATGATGCCAAGGACGTCCGCGCACCGCATATCGATGTCTGCGTGCACTATGGCGACGGCAGCTGGACCGACTGCTGGATGCGCAAATGGTCGGGCCTCGAACTGTTCCCGGTGGTCAGCCCGACGCTGATCAACAACCGCCCGATCCGCACCGTTCGCGACCTCGCCGATCACGTCTTCCTGCATGGCGACGACGGCCGCGAATGGCATACCTGGCTGGCCGCCGCCGACGCGCTGGACCTCGAGCGCGGCCGTCGCCATCATCTCGGCGATGCGCGGATGGCGACCGAGGCCGCGGTTCACGGCCATGGCGTGGCGCTCGGCGATACGGTGACGGCAAGCGGACTGCTCGCCAGGGGCCTGCTTGTCGCCCCGTTCAGCCTTTCCGTGCCGGCCGTCGACGATTTCTACGTCGTCTGCCGCAACGAGATGCGGTCGGCACCGATCGTGCAATTGTTCATCGACTGGCTGTTTGCCGAGAAAGAACAGGCCGACCGCCGCGCTGACGCACCGGTGGCAGGCCGCATCGGCATTCGCCGCAAGCGTCCAGCGCTCAAGGTGGTCGGCGCCAAGACCGCATCCTGAGGCCGAAACTGCCGTAGGCGCCGCTTGCAGCAGGGGCTTCTTTTTGTCGGGCCAGCCCGCAAAGCGGGAGGCGCGTTCAAAAATTCGATGCTAAGAGGCATTTGGAGCAATTCCAGGAAAAGTGCGCAGCGGTTTTCCGTCCGGAATTGCGCTAGACAAAAGCTAGAGCGAGCAACGAAGGCGCATTAAGCGATGGCAAAGACCGATATAGCGCGGCGCGTCTACAATCACACCTGGAAGCTCGACCCGATCGTCCGCAGCTTGCTCGACACCGATTTCTACAAGCTTCTGATGCTGCAGATGATCTGGGGCATGTATCCCAAGGTCGACGCCACCTTCTCGCTGATCAACCGCACCACCTCGGTCCGCCTTGCCGAGGAGATCGATGAGACGGAGCTGCGCGAGCAGCTCGACCATGCCCGCACCTTGCGCTTCTCTAAGAAAGAAATGATCTGGCTCGGCGGCAACACCTTCTATGGCCGCAAGCAGATATTCGAACCGGAATTCCTCGCCTGGCTGGAAAATTTCCGGCTGCCCGAATACGAGCTTTCCAAGCGCGACGGCCAATACGAACTCGCCTTCAGCGGTCCGTGGATGTACACGACGCTGTGGGAGATCCCGGCGCTGGCAATTATCAATGAACTTCGATCTCGCGCGGCCATGCGGGCGTTCGGGCCGTTCGCGCTCGACGTGCTCTATGCCCGCGCCAAGGCCAAGATGTGGGCCAAGACCGAGCGGCTGAAGGCGCTGCCCGGCATCCGCATCTCGGATTTCGGCACCCGCCGCCGTCATTCTTTCCTGTGGCAGCGCTGGTGCGTCGAAGCGTTGAAGGAGGGCATCGGCGAGGCCTTCACTGGCACCTCCAACGTGCTGCTCGCCATGGACAACGATCTCGAGGCGCTCGGCACCAACGCGCATGAACTGCCGATGGTGTTCGCCGCGCTCACCAATTCGGAAAAGGAATTGAAACGGTCGCCCTACAACGTGCTGCAGGACTGGCAGCGCTACTACGGCGGCAACCTGCTGATCGTACTGCCGGACACCTTCGGCACCGCGGCGTTCCTGCGCGATGCACCGGACTGGGTCGCCGACTGGACCGGCTTCCGCCCCGACAGCGCGCCGCCGATCGAAGGCGGCGAGAAAATCATTTCCTGGTGGCGCGAAAAGGGCAAGGACCCCAAGCAGAAGCTGCTTATCTTCTCTGATGGGCTGGAGGTCGAGACCATCGAGGAAACCTACCGCCACTTCCGCGGCAAGGTGCGCATGTCCTTCGGCTGGGGCACCAACCTGACCAACGATTTCGAGGGCTGCGCGCCGACCGAGACCAACCGGCTAGACGCCATCTCGCTGGTCTGCAAGGTCACCGAAGCCAACGGCAGGCCGGCGGTCAAGCTTTCCGACAATCCGGCCAAGTCGACAGGCGACGAGAAAGAGATCTCGCGCTATTTGCGCATCTTCGGCCAGAAGGACCGCGTGGAGCAGTTGGTGAAGGTGTGAGGTAGGGGAACTCTTGCGCAGCATGAGTTCCTTCGCGCCCCCCTCTGTCCTGCCGGACATCTCCCCCGCGAGGGGGGAGATTGCGCCCTCATTGCTGCTTTCGCCAATTGCTGAAGTTGCAGAAGGAGAGCCGACGGCGGAACCGCCGATCTCCCCGCTTGAGATGTCCGGCAGGACAGAGGGGGGCGCTGTAGAGCGCTGCATTTCGGCAATCCGGCCCTTTCCCGGCCTCGTCGCTTTCTTGGCATTCCCATCCACGCCCGCCTTCGCCCACGCCTCCGACCGCGGCCATGTCCTGCTGCTTCCCACCGGCTACTACGTCGTCGGTGGCGCGCTCGCGGTTGCCGCCAGCTTCCTTGTTCTGGCTCTACTGCCGCCGGACTCCCTCGACCGCTTCTGGCGCAAACGCCTGCCGCTCTTTACCTTCGGCGACGGCGCGCGGACTGCCGTCAGCCTGGTATCCTTTGCCGGCTTTGCAATTCTGATTGCCGCCGGCCTATTCGGCAGCCGCGATCCGCTTTCCAATCCGCTGCCGCTGACCGTGTGGACGCTGCTCTGGGTTGGCCTGGCTCTGTTGCAGGGGCTCGCCGGCGATCTCTGGTCGTGGCTCAACCCCTGGTACGGGCCATGCCGCGTCGCCTCGCGCCTGTCCGGCAGAACGCAGCCGAATCTGCTCCCCCAACGGCTCGGCTATTGGCCGGCTTTCCTGCTGTTCTTCGCCTTCGCCTGGTTCGAGCTGATCGACCCTGCGCCAGACGATCCGGCGCGGCTGGCCTGGGCCGCCGGCGCCTATTGGCTGCTGACCTTTGCCGCTATGCAGGTCGTCGGATACCGCGACTGGAGCCTGCGCGGTGAGTTCCTGACGGTGTTCTTTTCCATGGTAGCGCACTTCGCCATCATCGAGCGCAACGAAGACGGCCGGCTCAAACTCTGCTGGCCGGGTGCCAAGCTGCTCGGTGGCGCGCCGCTACCGCTCAGCGGCGTCGCTTTCCTGCTGCTTGCGCTGTCGTCTGTGTCCTTCGACGGCCTGTCGAAAACCTTCTTCTGGCTAGGCTGGTTCGGCATCAATCCGCTGGAGTTTCCTGGACGCACCGCTTTGATCGGCATCGGCAGTTTCGGTCTTGTGCTGAGCTTTGCCGTGCTTGCGGCCGTGTTCGCGCTAGCCGTCTTTCTTGGCCAGCACCTTGCCGGCAGCAACCATTCGCTCGGTCACGCCGCCGGGCTTTTGGCCTGGTCGATCGTACCGATCGCGCTCGCCTACCACTTCGCGCATTATCTGACGGCGCTGCTGGTCGACGGCCAATATGCAATTGCCGCTCTCTCCGACCCGTTTGCGTTTGGCTGGAACCTGTTCGGTACCGCAGACATGTCAATTGAAGCCGGCGTTGTCGCCGGCGCCGGCTCGGCGTGGTGGCTGTGGAACCTCCAGGCCGGCGTCATCATTGGCGGCCACATGCTTGCTGTGCTTGTCGCCCATGGCTTGGCCTGGCGGCTGCACGCCATTCCGGCTCGCGCCGCGCTCAGCCAGTTCCCGCTCACCGTGCTGATGATCGCCTACACCGTCCTCGGCCTATGGCTGCTTGCGACGCCGAGCGCCGGATGAACGAGGTGTGCGATGGCCGTCAATCGAACCTTGGGGAAAGCTCGCTTGCCACGTCAGAGCTTTGGTGATTTAGTTTGTACACATGCAATTTTCGCCCCTCTTAACAAGAGTGGCCTGCCTGCTACAGCCATTGGTCAAAGCTCAAAAACAAGGGGAACTGCCGTGACTGACAAGAATGGGTTTTTCGATCTCTCCAGATCCGCTCTCACCCGCCGCACGGCGCTGAAGGGCCTTGCCGCCGGCGCCGGTCTTGCCGTCGCGCCGGGTTTCGTGCGTTACAGCCAGGCGCAGAACTCGGCGCCGATCAAGATCGGCTTCCAGTCGCACCGCACCGGCATCGGCGCCGCCTATGGCCGCTGGTACGAGAAAACCACAGCGGCTGCCGTCAAGGCGATCAACGATGCCGGCGGCATCAACGGCCGACCCCTCGAGGTGATCATTGAGGATGACGGCACCGATCCCGGCCGGGGAGCCGAAGTCGTCGGCAAGTTCGCCTCTCAGCACAAGACCGATATCGTCTACGGCACGCTGTTTTCGCATGTCGTCATCGGCTCGGCGCCGGCCGCCGGCGAGGCCAAGATGCCCTATTTCGTTGTCAGCGAAGGCCACCACGTCGCCTCGACCAAGTTGAACCGCTACGTCTTCCAGCCCGGCATCACCGATGTGAAGAGCCAGATCCAGTCGATGGCGCCGTGGATTGCCGCCAATGCCGGCAAGAAGGTGACGCAGATCTTCCCCGATTTCGCTTTCGGCTACGACCATCGCGACTACCTGCCGCCGGCCCTGAAGGCGCAAGGCGCCGAGGTCATTGCGCAGATCGCGATTCCGCCGACGGAATCCTCCTTCACCAAATATTTCCCGCAGATCCCCGCAGAGACCGAGGTGATCTACCACGTCATGGTCGGCCCGGCGGTGCTCACCTTCGTCAAGGAGCTCGGCGAGTTCTACGGCTCCAATCGGCCGCAATTGTTCGGCTTCATCGATTCGCTCGAAGCCACCGACATCAACAGCCCCGGCCTCGAATTCCTCGACGGCAGCCATTTCTGGGAAGGCTCGCCGCGTTATGCGCAGCCCGATGACTCCCCTGCGCAGAAAGCCTACCGCGCCGCCGTCGGCATCGACGACAATGGTGCCGCCGTCGGCGACCCCAAGGACGTCTCCACCGCCGCGCATATGTTCGGCTGCTGGGAAACGCTCTACGTCGTCAAGAAGGCGATGGAGGATGCCGGCTACAAGGGCCCGGAAGACCGCGCCAAGCTGGTCGAGGCGACCGAGGCGTTGACCGAGTTCGCCGAGGGGCCGGAGCATCCGCAGGGGCCGAAAACCTTCAACGGCAAGATCCACCAGTGCTTTGGCATCCAGAACATCTCCAAGGTCGAAGGCGGCCGGCTGAATGTCGTCCACAAGACCAAGATCGAGGACGGCCTCTACGAGCCTGAGGGGGATTACACGACGCAGACGCTGTGAGCTTGGCTGCTGCAGCAAGCGTGAGCGCCAAGATACCCCCCTCTGGCCAGAGGGGGGTGCTTCGCGCATCCGCCGGTGCTTAGGCGATGCACTTCGGACCTCACCTGCTCCTCGCCGCCCTCGAAGGCCTCGTCACCTCCGCCGTGCTGGCGCTGACGGCGCTTGGGCTGTCGCTGGTGTTCGGCGTCATGCGCGTCGTCAATGTCGCGCATGGCGAGTTCTTCATGCTGGGCGCGGTGCTTGCCTGGGCGATCTCAACGGCGATATCCGGCCATCCGGCGCTCGGCTTCCTGGCCGCCCTGGTGCTGGCGCCGCTGATCGTCGGCCTGATCGCGCTGCTCGCCGAACGGCTGGTGCTGCGCCGGCTCAACTACAATCCGGAAGCCACCATCGTCGCCACCATCGGCATGCTCTACATCATCCAGCAATTGGCGCTGACCTTCTACGGCCCGGAGGCGCGGCCGGTGGAGCCGCCGTTCAGCTACCGCATCCTCCTGCCGTGGTTCGGCTATTCCGGCTACAAGCTGTCGATCATCGCCGCGTCGGCGCTGCTGCTGGTCGCGACCTGGCTGGTGCTGACGCGCACGAAAATCGGCCTCGTCATGCGCGCCACGCAATATGACAGCGAGACGGCGCAGGCCTTCGGCATCCCGGTGACCAGAGTCTATGCCGGTGTTTTCGCGCTCGGCGCCATGCTGGCTGCTGTCGCCGCGGTGCTGATCGTGCCGATCAGCCAGGCCCACTATCTGATGGGACAGGACCCGCTGTTGCTGTCGTTCATCGTCGTCATCATCGGCGGCCTCGGCTCGCTGCGCGGCACGGTCGTCGCCGCGGTGCTGATCGGCCTTTCCGACGGCATCATCTCGGTGTTCTTCTCACCGACGCTGGCCAAGATCATCGCCACCTTGCTCGTCGCCATGGTGCTGGTGTTCCGGCCGCAGGGCCTATTCGGGACGACATCGCGATGAAGGATGCTTCGCCGGCAAAGCCATATGCGCTGCACCTCGGCGTCATCGCCCTGCTTTTCGGGCTTAGCTTCGTCCTGCCGGAATACCATCACGGCCTGCTCGCCCGCATCATGGTGCTGGCGGTCTTCGCCATGGGCTACAATCTGCTGTTCGGCTATGTCGGGCTGCTCAGCCTCGGCCATGCCATGTTCTTTTCAGCCGGGCTCTATGGCGCCGGCCTTGCCGTCATCCATCTCGGCTGGAGCGTACCGGCCGCCTTCGCAGCCGGGCTTGCCTACGGCGCGCTTCTCGCGCTGGTGATCGGGCTGCTGGCGCTGCGCACCTCCGGCGTCGCCTTCATGATCGTCACCATGATGTTCGCTCAGGTATTTTATCTCGTCATTCTTTATTTCGCTGCCTGGACCGGTGGCGACCAGGGCATGGTCGTGCCGCAGCCGATGCGTGTCCTTGTCCTGGGCAGCACGTCACTCGACCTCACCAACCCGACCGTGCGCTATATGAGCGCGCTGGCACTGTTCTCGATCGTGCTGCTCATAAGCCTGGCGATAGTCCGCTCCGGCTACGGTCGCGTGCTGGTCGCCATCCGCGAGAACGAGGAGCGGACCAAGATGCTTGGCTACGACACGTTCTCCAGCAAGCTCGCCGCCGTCGTCATCTCCGGCAGCATCTGCGCGGCTTCCGGCGCGGCCTATGCGCTGCTGTTCGGCTATGTCGGCTCGAGCTTCGCCTCGGTGCAATACTCCATCCTGCCGCTGCTCTGGGTGCTGCTGGGCGGTGCCGCCACCACGCTCGGTCCGCTGATCGGCACGCTGTTCATGTATTATGTCATCGACGTCGCCAGCGGCTACACCTCGGCCTATCTGCTGGTCGTCGGCATAGCGCTCATCCTGCTGGTGCTGTTCTTCCCGAGAGGCATTCTCGGCAGCATCCGCCAGCGCTGGCTCGGGTGGTTGCCATGATGCCGCTGCTCACCACCAAAGGCCTGTCGCGCAGTTTCGGCGGCTTGCGTGCCGTCGACGGCGTCGACTTCGCGCTGATACCGGGCGAGATTCGCGCCATTATCGGCCCCAACGGTGCCGGCAAGACCACCTTCGTCAGCCTGGTCAGCGGCCGCATCCAGCCCTCGTCGGGCATGATCGTCTTCGACGGCGCCGACATCACCAGCCTGCCTGCCTACGCCCGGGTTCGCCTCGGCATCGCCTATACGTTCCAGATCACCAGCGTCTTTGCCAATCTCAGCGCCTACGACAATGTTGCCCTGCCGGTGCAGCGCACGCTGACCGACGGCCGCTCGAAGGGCGCGGTTCACACCGGCGTCATGGCGGCGCTCGAGCGCACCGGCCTTGCCGACCGGGCGCAAATGCCTGCCGGGCAATTGTCCTACGGTCACCAGCGGTTGCTGGAAGTGGCAATGGGACTGGCACTGAAGCCGCGGCTGCTGATCCTCGACGAACCGACGCAAGGGCTTGCCGACAGCGAGATCGACAATTTCATCGAGCTGGTGCGCGCGATCGCCGATAGCGCCACCGTGCTTTTGATCGAGCACAACATGCCGGTGGTCATGCGGCTCGCCGACCGCATCACCGTCTTCAACGCCGGCAGGATTTTGGCTGAAGGCACGCCCGAGCAGATCCGCGCCAATGCCGCGGTGCAGGACGCCTATCTGGGGACGACCCATGGCTGAGGCCCAGTCCAAGGCACTGACGATCTCCGGGGTCGACTGCTTCTATGGCGAGGTCCAGGTGCTCTATGGCCTCGATCTTGTCTTGAACGAGGGCGAAGTGCTCTGCCTGTTCGGCCGCAACGGCGCCGGCAAGACGACGACGCTGAAGGCAATCATGGGTCTGGTGCCGGTAAGCTCCGGGTCGATTCGGCTCGAAGGGCGGGAATTGAGCGGCTTGCCGGCGCACGAGGTACCCAAGGCCGGCGTCGCCTACGTGCCGCAGGGCCGGCGGCTGTTCGCCGAGATGACGGTGGCGGAAAACATCGAGATCGGCCTGATGGCCCGCAACAAGGGCAAGGCGACGCGCGAGAACGTGCTCGATCTCTTCCCGCTGTTGCGCCAGCGCCTCAGGCAGCGTTCGGGCACGCTGTCCGGCGGCGAGCAGCAGATGCTGGCCATGGCCCGCGCCCTGTGTCTGGAACCGCAGGTGCTCCTGCTCGACGAACCGACCGAAGGGCTGATGCCGTCGATGATCGCCAAGATCCGCGAAACCGTGTCGAAGCTGCGTGCGCTTGGCGTGTCGACAATTCTTGTCGAGCAGCGCGTCGATGCCGTGCTGTCGGTCGCAGACCGCGTTTGTTTCATCGAAAACGGCCGCAACCGCGAGACGGTCGATGTCGAGGAACTGCGTTCCGATCCCTCCGCGGTCCGTCGCTATGTCGGCGTAGGATGATCAGGCAAAGAACAGCAAGCCGGCAAGCAGGAATGTCGGGATCAGCACCGCGCCCGACCATGCCATATAGCCAAAGAAGCTCGGCATCTTGATGCCGCGATGCCTGGCAATGGCATAGACCATGAAATTCGGCGCATTGCCGACATAGGTGTTGGCGCCCATGAACACCGCGCCTGCCGAGATCGCCGCCAGCGTCGAGGCGAGCTCGGTCATCAGATGCTGCGCATCGCCGCCAGCCAGCTCGAAGAACACCAGATAGGTCGGCGCATTGTCGAGGAAGGACGACAGCGCTCCGGTCAGCCAGAAATAGGCAAGGTTGTCCGGCGCGCCGGTCGGCGAACTGACCAGCAGTACCAACGGCGCCAGCGCGCCATCGAGCCCGGCCCGCAATATGGCGACGACCGGCACGATGCAGATGAAGATGCTGGCGAACAGCTTCGCCACCTCGGCAATAGGCCCCCAGTTGAAGGCGTTTGCGCCGCGAAACTCCTTCGGCGAGACGACAAGCGAAGTGAAGGCCAGTATCAGGATGGCGGCGTCCCGCACCAGATTCTGCAGCTCGAGGCTGACACCCTGAAATGAGAAACTCACTCCCGGCTTCCAGGCAGCGGAAATCAGGATCGCGGCGATTACGCCGGCCAGCAGCGGGATGTTGGCCAGGCCGCGAATGCGCACCTTGCTGTCGGGCGTCGGATCCTTGATCTTCGGCGCGCCTTCCTCCCGGCGATGCATGATGATGTCGATCGCCAGGAAAACAGCCAGCACCACGCCGGCGACGAACAGCGTCTCGGGCAGCAGGTGAACTGTCGTCCAGAAGAAATCGACGCCGCGCAGAAAGCCGACGAACAGCGGCGGATCGCCCAGCGGCGTTAGCGACCCGCCGATGTTGGACACCAGGAAGATGAAAAAGATGACGACATGGGCGTTGAAGCGCCGGTTGTCGTTGGCGCGGATGAGCGGCCGGATCAGGATCATCGAGGCGCCGGTTGTGCCAATGATCGAGGCAAGCAGCGCCCCTCCCAGCAACAGCCCGGCATTGACCAGCGGCGTGCCGTGTATGTTGCCGGCAACGAAGATACCGCCCGAAATGGTGAACAGCGCAAACAGCAGGATGATGAACGACATGTATTCGGTGAGCAGCGCATGCAGCACCGCCTGCGTGGCGGACGGGATGCCGAAGGCGATGGCCAGCGGCCCGATCACCAACGCTGCCCAGAAGGCAGCGATCTTGCCGTAATGGTGCTCCCAGGCATGATGGAACAGCAGCGGGCCGGTCGCGATGCAAAGCAATAGCCCGGCAAACGGCAGCACCCACCAAAGCGACATGGCGGCGCCAGGCAATTCGTGCGCTTCGGCCGCGAGAACCGCTCTTGGAGAAGAGATTGCTGCAATAAGTGCAGCACTTGCCGTCAACGCCGCAAACCGCATGAAGCCCTCAAAAGTCTGTCAGGTTCGGCTGGATGACGTTCAAATCAGTGTCACGCCGGCGTCGCGCATCCGGCCCAGCATCCTCTCCACGGAGCCGTTGAGATCGATGCCGCGGCAGGCGTCGAGCCGCACGGACGTCTCAAAACCGAGCTTGACCGCGTCGAGCGCCGAAAAGGCGACGCAGAAATCCGTCGCCAGGCCGACCAGGGTCAGCGTCTCGATGTTCCGATCCCGGAGATAGCCGGCAAGGCCGGTCGGCGTCGTCCGGTCGTTCTCGAAGAATGCGGAATAGCTGTCGATCGCAGGACGGAACCCCTTGCGGATCACCAGCTCGGCCTTGCTCCAGGCGAGGCCCGAATGGAAATCCGATCCCAGACTGCCCTGGATGCAGTGATCCGGCCACAGCGTCTGGTGGCCATAAGGCACGTCGATCGTTTCGAACGGTTGCTTGCCGGGGTGGCTGGAGGCAAAGCTCGAATGGCCGGCAGGGTGCCAATCCTGCGTCAGCAGGACGTGCTCGGTCCGCCGGATTAGGTCATTGACCAACGGCACGATTTCGTCGCCACCGGCCACTTCAAGGGCGCCACCCGGGCAGAAATCGTTCTGCAGGTCGATAACGACAAGCGCTTCGTCGGCCATGGAGCCTCCTTATTTTCTTGGTCTTGAGCTTAGGCTCCAATGAAAACGCGACCGGACGCAGAAACTTGACCAGATGGCCGGCTGCGTCAACCTCTCATGGCATAACAAATGCGTTCCGGGTGCACCGGGGCCAACAGCCGTGCAAACTCTGGCTTTGACAATTCCTGCCGGCTTGATATCATTTGCATACGAATGAATTTCGTGCCTTGAATGCTCGGGAAAATCTTTCGGCAGGATCCCCTCTCGGGAAGCCCATTCTGGGAAGGCAAAGCGTGATCCGTTACGCAAAACCCACCACGGTCGACGACGCCCTCGCTTTGCTGGGCGAAGGGCAATGGCGCATCCTCGCCGGCGGCACCGACTTCTATCCGGCACAGGGCAGCAAGCCTTTCCGCGACAATGTCCTCGATATCAATGGCCTGGTGGCATTGCGCGGCATTGCCGAAGCCGAAAACCATTGGCTCGTCGGCGCGCGCACCACCTGGACCGATCTCGTCCGCCATCCTCTGCCGGCGGCTTTCGACGCGCTGAAGCAGGCGGCGCGGGAAGTCGGCTCGGTGCAGATCCAGAACGTTGCCTCGATTGCCGGCAATCTCTGCAACGCCTCGCCGGCCGCCGACGGCGTGCCGGCGCTGCTGGTGCTCGATGCCGAAGTCGAACTGCGTTCCGCTGTGGCGACCCGGCATCTGCCCCTTGCAGAATTCATCCTCGGCAACCGTCGCACCGCACTGCAGCCCGGCGAAATGGTCACGGCAATCCGCATTCCCAAACCCGCGACCGCCGGCAGCTCCGCCTTCGTGAAACTCGGCGCGCGGCGTTATCTCGTCATCTCCATCGCCATGGCCGCCGCACGCCTGGCCGTCGAAGATGGTATGGTCAGGAACGCGGCCGTCGCCGTCGGTTCCTGCTCGGTTGTCGCCAGGCGCCTGGCGGGTGTCGAGGCGGCGCTACGCGGCCGGCCCGTCGGCCACGCGCTGGCCACTGCGATCCAATCCGCACCGATGGACGAGCTGTCGCCGATCGGCGACGTGCGCGGCAGCGCCGAATATCGACTGGACGCTGCGCGCGAGATCGTCGCCCGCGCCGTGCTTGGTGCGATGGGCGCTGTTCCCGACGAAAGGGCGGCGGCCTGATGGGCATGGAGCGCGCCGACATCGCCTTCGAAGTCAACGGCGCCGCCGTCAGCGTTTGTGTGCCGCCGGTGCGGCGGTTGTCCGCGGTGCTGCGCGACGAGTTGCGGCTGACCGGCACCAAGATCGGCTGTGATGCCGGCGACTGCGGCGCCTGCACGGTGCTGGTCGACGGCGAGCCGGTCTGCGCCTGCCTGATTCCCGCGGCTTCCGCCTCCGGCACCGTGGTGACGACCGTCGAAGGCCTCGCCAATGGCCGGCTGTCGGGGCTGCAGGCCTCGTTTCTCAGCCATGGCGCAGCGCAATGCGGCGCCTGCACGCCCGGCCTGCTGGTCGCCGCAACGGCACTCCTGGACAGGACGCCTTGCCCGAGCGAGGCCGAAACGCAGGATGCGCTGGGCGGCGTGCTCTGCCGCTGTACCGGCTACCGCAAGATCGTCGCCGCGGTGATGGATGCTTGGCGCCACGCCGACGGCCTCGATCCGCGCATGCCATCCTCTGGCCATGCCGTCGGCTCCTCCCCGATCCGCGTAGATGGCCTGCCGAAAGTCACCGGCGACGAAAAATTCGGCGGTGATTCATTCCCGGCTGACGCATTGTCGGTGCTGGTGGTCCGCTCGCCGCATTATCATGCCGCTTTCACTTTTGGCGATCTCGGCAGCTGGGTGAAATCCCGTCCTGGCATTGCCGGCGTCTTCACCGCCGCCGACATTCCGGGAAAGAATTGTTTCGGCGTCATCGCGCCCTTCGCCGACCAGCCGGCGCTGGCCGAAGGGGTTTCGCGCTTTCGCGGTGAGGCGGTGGCCCTGGTTGCCGGCGAACGCGAGGCTATCCTCGATCTCGACCTTGCCGATTTTCCTGTCAGTTGGACCGAGTTGCCGCATTTTCTGGAAACTGGCGAAGCGCAGGCCGGCGGTGCGCAACTGGTCCATGAAAACCGGCCCTCGAACCTGCTCACCTCCGGCTTCGTCGAGCGTGGCGACCCGGAAGCCGCGCTTGCCGGTGCGGCTTTCGTCGTTGCCGGCGCCATCGACACCTCCTATGTCGAGCACGCCTATATCGAACCGGAAGCCGGTTATGCCTTCATGGACGGCGACACGCTGGTCGTCGTCGCCTGCACGCAGGCACCCTATATGGACCGTGACGACACGGCAAAAGTGCTCGGCCTTGCCCCGGAAAAGGTGCGCATCGTGCCGACCGCCACCGGCGGCGGCTTCGGCTCCAAACTCGACGTCTCGCTGCAACCGCTCATCGGCCTCGTCGCCATGAAAACCGGCCGGCCGGCGGCGCTCGCCTACAGCCGCACCGAATCGATGATCTCGACCACCAAGCGCCATCCCGCTCAGATGAGAGCGAGCATCGGCGCCGATGCCGACGGCCGTGTCACCGGCATGACCTTCGCCGGCGATTTCAACACCGGCGCCTATGCCAGCTGGGGGCCGACGGTCGCCAACCGCGTGCCGGTGCACGCCTCCGGCCCCTATGCGACGCCGAACTATCGCGCCGAAGGCCGCGCCATCCACACCAACGGCCCGATTGCCGGCGCCTTTCGCGGTTTCGGCGTACCGCAGGCGACGATCATGCAGGAGACCCTCTATGACGAGCTAGCCGACAAGCTCGGCATGGATCGGCTCGACTTTCGCCTGAAGAACTGCCTTCGGAACGGATCCGAAACAGTCACCGGCCAGCGGCTCGAGTCGGGCGTCGGCATCGCCGACTGCCTCGAGGCCCTCCGCTCACATTGGCGGCGTGCCCTAACTGACGCCGACGCGTTCAACGCCCGTAGCAGCAGCGAAAAAAAACGCGGCGTCGGCGTCGCCTCTTGCTGGTACGGCTGCGGCAACACCTCGCTGCCCAATCCGTCGACCATCAAGGTCGGCATCTCGGCATCGGGCGAAGTCGTCCTGCATCAGGGGGCGGTCGATATCGGGCAAGGTTCGAACACTGTCATCGCGCAGATCTGCGCCGACGCGTTGGGTCTTCCGCTTGAAAAGCTGCGGCTGAAAGGCGCCGACACGGCGATCACCCCCGACGCCGGCAAGACGTCGGCCTCGCGCCAGACCTTCGTCACCGGCAAGGCCGCCGAAAAGGCCGGCCGCGCCTTGCGCGAGGAGATCTTGCGTTTCGCCAATGTCTCGGAAAAGGCGGCGATTGCGCTGGACGGCACAAGCCTGAGCATCAGGGAAGGCGAAGCGACCCGCCGCGTCAATCTTTCCTCGCTAAAGGCAGACCCCGAAGGCTTTGTCTTTCGCGCCGAGGAAAGCTACGACCCGCCGACGCTGCCGCTCGATGCCAAGGGCCAGGGCAAGCCTTATGCCGTCTATGGCTATGGCGCGCAGATCGCCGAACTGGAGGTCGACCTCAGGCTCGGCACCGTGAAGCTTATAAAAATCACCGCCGCTCACGATGTCGGCAAGGCCATCAACCCTTTATTGGCAGAGGGCCAGATCGAGGGTGGCATCGCCCAGGGCATCGGCATGGCGCTGATGGAGGAATTCATCCCCGGCCGCACCGAAAACCTGCACGACTATCTGATCCCGACGATCGGCGACGTGCCACCGATCGAGACCATCCTGATAGAAGTTCCGGATCCGGAAGGACCCTTCGGCGCCAAGGGTTTGGGCGAGCATGTGCTGATCCCGACGGCGCCGGCGATCCTCAATGCTATCCGCCACGCCACCGGTGTGCTGGTCACCAAAATTCCGGCGACGCCGACCCGCATCCGCGCCGCCATCCTCGACAAGGAGGCGCGCCGATGAGCGAGCTTGCCGAACGCTTCGAGACCCACGATCCCGGCGAGAAGCTGGTGGCCGAGAAGATCCGCTGCGATGCCTGTCCGGTCATGTGCTACATCGCCGATGGCCGCACCGGCGCCTGCGATCGCTACGGCAATGTTGGCGGCAGGATCGTGCGGATGGATCCACTGACCATCCTCGACCACGCGGCCGAGACCGGCGCCGCAATCGTACCCTTTGCCGAAGAAGGCGAGGCATGGGACGGCGAACTGGTCAACACCGGCCGCCGCTTCGTCACCGCCATCGGCGCCGGCACCACCTATCCCGATTACAAGCCGGCGCCCTTCATCGTCAGCCAGGAGGTCGAGGGCGTCGATCTGGTCACCGTCGTCACCGAGGGCATCTTCTCCTATTGCGGCGTCAAGGTGAAGATCGACACCGACCGTCATATCGGCCCCGAAACGGCTACGGTCCGTGCCCAAGGCGAGGCGATCGGCCATGTCACGACCGGCGAATACGGCTCGCAGATGCTGTCGCTGGGCGGCGTACATCATCTGACCGGCGGCTCGAAGGCTGAAGGGCGCGCCACCTGCGACGCCATGCTCGCCCTGTGCAACCGCAAACCGGTTGAACTCGTCATCGACGGCGGCGCCACCGTCATCGTCGAAGCCGGCAAGCCGCCGGTCATCGACGGCAAGCTCGA
Source organism: Mesorhizobium sp. M0854 (assembly GCF_040319815.1). NCBI lineage: Bacteria > Pseudomonadati > Pseudomonadota > Alphaproteobacteria > Hyphomicrobiales > Phyllobacteriaceae > Mesorhizobium > Mesorhizobium sp. M0854. The sequence goes on along the minus strand of NZ_JAMYOL010000001.1, from coordinate 592,038 downwards.
GCAGCGCATGCGCGTCGGCTGCGGTTCGGCTACCATAGGCATGTTCGCGACCCAATGGCGCGGCCTTGTCGACGAGGTGGTGGTGGTCGATGACCACATCACCGGCGTCGTCTCCGAGCATCAGGCCGGCAAGGTGCTTGGCTGGCAGGATACCGGCATCAAGATCATCGGCCGCCGTTCGACGCCGGGCCGTTATTTCAAGGTGTCGGAGCCCGGCCTCGGCTGGGGCGGCACCAGCATTTCCGACCCGCTGTCGATCCTTGGTGAATGGAACGCCAAAAAGGGTGCGCGCCCCGGCATGTCGCTGCTGATGGTCTCGACCACCGGTGAGCAATTCGCCTATTACGAGCTCGACGACGAATTGAAGTCGGTCCAGAAACCGTTCCCGGAGCGGCTGCGGAAGTCGGTCGAACTGATCGAGGACAATTGCGAGCCGGCGCTCTGCACCGTGCTTTTCGTCGGCGGCGCCGGCGGCTCGCTGCGCGCCGGCGTCACCGAGAACCCGGTCAATCTGACCCGCTCGGTGCAGGGCTTGACGACCTACGTGACGGTCGGCGGCGCGCCGGTCTATGTCTGGCCGGGCGGCGGCATCACGCTGATGGTCGACGTCACCCGCGTCCCGGAAGGCGCCTTCGGCTATGTGCCGACGCCGGCGCTGGTGGCGCCGATCGAGTTCACCATGCGCCGCGACGATTATGTCAGGCTTGGCGGCTACGAAGGCGAAATCCGCAGCGTCGACGATATCCTGGCCAAGGGCGGCGAATATCTCAATCCGCGCCGCGGCACGGCCGCACCCCGTGACAATCCCTGGCCGCCGCTGGCGCAGTTGCGTCGCGCGGCCGCAAACGGGGCCGGGCGATGAACGGCCCGCAGGCGCATTGGCTCGAGGACGGCCGGAGGCTTCACCTCAATCATGGGCCGATCGACCTGATCGTCGAGGCATTCGGCGAGGCGAGTGAATGCAGCGCCGCACATCGCCAGGCAGTGGCGCGCTTCCAGACAATCCTGCCCGAACTGGTCGAAGAGTTGCCCGAACTGCGGCGCCCGGCCGCCTCGCGGCCACGTGCTTTCGCTGGCCCGACGGCGCGCCGCATGGAAGCGGCGGTCGTTCCGCTAGCGAAACAATTCATCACACCGATGGCGGCTGTCGCCGGCTCGGTAGCCGACGAAGTGCTTGGCGCGCTGCTTGCCGGCCGCCGGCTCGAGCGCGCCTATGTCAACAATGGCGGCGACAGCGCGATCTATCTCGGCCACGGCCAGTCGATGACGCTTGTCATTGCCGGGACAGGTCATGGGTTGGCAGATCGTCTCACGATCCGCCCCGAAGACGGGATCCGCGGTGTCGCGACAAGCGGCTGGCGCGGCCGCTCCTTTTCGCTGGGCATCGCCGACGCGGTCACGGTGCTGGCGCGAACGGGTGCTGAAGCCGATGCCGCCGCGACCTTGATCGCCAACGCCGTCGATCTGCCCGGTCATCCGGCCGTTAGGCGCGTGCGGGCGCGCGATCTCGCACCTGACAGCGACCTCGGCGACCGTTTGGTGACGCAGGGCGTGGGGCTGCTTTCCGCCGCTGAAATCGATATTGCACTGGAAGGCGGATTTGCCGTTGCCGAGGAGTTTCGGCGGCGCGGCCTGATTGCCGCCGCGGCGCTTTTCCTCGGCGGTCAGGCGCGCATCGCAGGTCCGATGGCGCTCGCCAATAAAGTTTTAGAGAGGGAAATTGCTCATGCCTGAGTTTCCGATCCGCAAGATCGCCGTGCTGACCGAAGAGATTTTTCACGAAGGCGGGCCGGTGGCGAAGGTGCCGCGGCGCCGCGCGGCGGCCATGGCTGTGGTCAAGAACCCGTTCGCCGGCCGTTACGTCGAGGAACTGCAGAGCGCCATGGAGGATTTGAAGCCGCTCGGGCTGCTGCTCTCCGACAGGCTTATTGCCGCATTGGGCGGCGACGTCAAACAGATCGACGGTTACGGCAAGGGCGCCATCGTCGGCATGGCGGGCGAGCTGGAGCATGGCGCGCTGTGGCATGTGCCGGGCGGCTATGCCATGCGCGAACGGCTCGGCGACGCCAAGGCGATCGTGCCCTCGGCGAAGAAGGTCGGCGGCTTCGGGGCGCGGCTCGATGTGCCGCTCGGCCACATCAACGCCGCCTATGTGCGCAGCCATTTCGATGCCATGGAAATCGGCATCAGCGATGGCCCCCGTCCCGACGAGATCCTGTTTTGCCTCGCCATGACCTGCGGCCCGCGCGTGCACGACCGCATGGGTGGGCTGGCGGCCAAGGACATTAAGGCATGGGATGGGCTGCGGTGAGCGCCGAGGACAATCTGCTCAAGCTGGTCGAGGCCGAGGAGCCTGACGAAAACGACTATCGCTTGCAGGAGCAGGTCGGCTTCATCCTGCGCAAGGCGCATCAGCGCCATGTCTCGATCTTCGCCGCACACATCGCCGATCTGACGCCGCCGCAATTTGCCGCTTTGGCCAAATTGCGCGACGTCGGCGAGACCTCGCAGAACCAGCTTGGCAGCCTGATCGCCATGGATGCGGCGACCGTGAAGGGCGTCATCGACCGGCTGAAAGCGCGTGGCTTTGTCGAACTTAGCAAACACGAAGTCGACAAACGGCGCCTGCAGGTCAATCTGACCGCCGAGGGGCGCGACGCGATCGAGCGGCTGATTCCGCTTGCCCGTGAGATTACGCAGGAAACGCTGGCGCCGCTTTCCGCCAAGGAAGCGGCCATTTTCATGAAGCTGCTGGCCAAGCTGGCTTAATCTGCTGCCTGCCGGCGTTTGGTTGTTGTTCCTGCCGGGCGCTGAACGCCCGGCAGGAAAGCCTCGTCTCAGAGGCCGTTGTCCTTCAGGATCTGGGCGGCATTTTCCTTGGTGATCTTCTGCGTCGGCAGGGTGATAGTCTTTTCCACCTTCTCCCCGTTCAGGAACTTGATCGCCTGCCGCAGCCCTTCGGCGCCCGGCGTCACATAAGTGAACGTCGCCGTCAGCTCGCCATTGGCGACCAGCTGCACGCCTTCATTGGGCAGGCCGTCGATGCCGATGAACTTGATGTCCTTCTCACGTCCGACGTCCTTGGCGGCAAGATAGGCGCCATAGGCCATCGGATCATTGTGGCCGTAGACAAGATCGATTTTCTCGTTGTTGCGCAACGCCGTCGCCATGATGTTGTAGGCCTGGTCCTGCTTCCAGTCGCCCGACTGCTGGTCGAGCAGGTATTTTATGCCTGGCTCCTTGTCGGTGAATTCATGGAAGCCGTCATGGCGGTCGTGTGCCGGCTGGGTGCCCATGCCGCCCCAGATCTCGACGACGTTGCCGGCGGCCTTGCCCTTGCCGCCAAGCAGCTCGACGGCATATTCACCGGCAGCCCGGCCGATCAGCTTGTTGTCGCCGCCGACGAACTGCGTGTAGTCGTTGGTTTCGACGTTGCGGTCGAGCACGAAGACCGGGATCTTGGCATCGATCGCCTGCTGCACGACACCGGTCAGGCCGGCGGATTCTTTCGGTGATACCAAGAGCGCATCGACCTCCTGACGGATAAGGTTTTCGACATCGGCGACCTGCTTCTCGGTCTTGTCCTCGCCGTCGGTGATGATCAGCTCGACTTCCGGATGCTTGGCCGCTTCGGCCAGGATGTCCTTGTTGAACTGGGCGCGCCAGGGTTCGATGGTCGTCACCTGCGAGAAGCCGATCTTCCACTTCTTGTCCTGAGCATGGGCGCCGCCGCCAAGCATGGCGGTCGTGGTCAGGAGTGCCGCTGTCAGCCCGGCGAGCTTCAACAATTCACGTCGTTTCATTTCTTGTTTCCTCCAATATTCAGAGACGCGGTCTCTTGCGACGGCCGCTTTGCCGCGGCCGTTTCCTTGTGCGCTTGCCCGCCGGGCAGTCGCAGATAGAAGAGAAGATCACCGGCACTGCGCTCCTGTACGAGCACGGTACCGATGATGATCATCCCCTTCAGCACCAGCTGAAGGTTCGAATTGATGTTGTGCAGCTGCAGGATGTTGGAGAGCAGCCCGAAAATCAGCACGCCGCAGAACGTCCCGGTGAGGCTGCCGCGTCCGCCCATCAGGCTGGTGCCGCCGATGACCACGGCGGCAATCGCGTCGAGCTCCAGCCCGGCGCCGGCGTCCGGCTTGCCTTGCCGGTACTGCGCGACATAGAGCACCGCCGCGATGCCGGCCAGCAGCCCTGACACGGCATAGGTGGCGATCTTCACGCGGCCTGCGGCGATGCCCGACAGCCGCGCCGCCTCCTCATTGCCGCCGATCGCATAGACATAGCGGCCGAACGGGGTGAAGCGCAGCACAGCGCCGTAGATCAGGATGGCGCCGAGGAAGAACAGGCCCGGCATCGGGATCACACCGAATACCAGCGAGCGCAGCATTTCGAAATCGGCGGTGGCATTCGAGCCGGTGTAGACCGGCAGCACCGCATTGTTCTGGCCGGCTGTCAGCCGGGCGATGCCGAGCGCAGTGACCATCATCGCCAGCGTCACGATGAAGGGCTGCAGCCGCCCGGCGACGATGATGAAGCCGTTGAGCGCGCCGAACAGCAGGCCGACGCAAGGCGCCACCAGCAGCACGCCGAGCACGCCGAATTTTGAGCCCACCTGCGGCAGCAGGAACCACAGCACCAGACTGCACAGGATCACCCCGACAATGCCGGGTGTCACCAGCCCGCGAACGCTGTCCAACCTGATGTCGTGCGTGGCCTGCGCGCCGGCGCGAGATTTTTCGATGTTCAGCAGGATGAAACGAGTGACGAGAATGCCGAGGCAAAGGGCTGCCAGGGCAACTGTCGGCACCCCCAGCACCACCGCCGGCGTCACGCCGGGGACCGTCAGCAGCATGGCACAGACGACCGTGCAGATAGCCATCAGCGAGCCGACGGAAAGGTCGATACCGCCGGTGATGATCACCGCAGTCATGCCGGTGGCAATCAGCCCGGTGGTCGACACCTGGCGCAGCACGTCGAGCAGGTTGCCGTAGGACAGGAAGATGTTGTTGCCCTTGGAGCTGATCGGCGAGCCGAGCACGCCGATCAGGAAGATGGCGATCAGGCCCCAATAGAGCTTCGTCCGGGACAGGATATGCAAAATGCTCATGCGGCAGGCCTCGTCATCGTCCGTCGCGGCGCCGCAAGCCGCATGATGGCCTCCTCGCTGGCTTGCGCGCGGGACAGGATTCCCGTCTGGCGGCCGTCGGCCATGACCAGGATACGGTCGGAAAGATGCAGCAGTTCCGGCAATTCCGAGCTGATGACGGCGATCGCCAGCCCGTCTCGCGCCAGCTTGAAGATGAGATCGTAGATTTCCCGCTTGGCACCGACATCGATGCCGCGTGTCGGCTCGTCGAGCAGCAGCACCCGCGGCCTCGTCGCTAGCCATTTGCCGATGACGACCTTCTGCTGGTTGCCGCCGGACAGCGTGCCGGCCGGCTGCTCGACGGTCTCGCAGCGAATGCCGAGCGCCTTGACGGCGTCCCGTGCCAGCCCTTGCTCACCGGCCAGCGAGCGCACGCCGAACCGCGCCAGCGCGCCGACCAGCGGCAGCGCGACATTGTCGGTGATCGAGGCCTCGAGATGCAGGCCTTGCGTCTTGCGGTCTTCCGTGACCAGGGCGATGCCGAGCCGGCGCGCATCGCGCGGCGAACGGATTTCTACTGCCTCGCCATCGAGCCTGATCTCACCGCCGGCACGTCCGCCGCTGGACCCGAAGATGGTTTCCAGGATTTCGGTACGGCCCGAGCCCAGCAGCCCGCCGATACCGAGGATTTCTCCTGCGGCAAGATCGAAGCTGACGCCGTCGAGCACGGTGCGCCAACCATGGCGATTGGGCTTCGACAGCGACAGCTCGCTTACGGACAGGACCGTGTTGCCACCGGGGATGCGGTGCTCCTGGGAGGAAGCAAGCAGGTTTCGCCCGACCATCGCCGAAATTATGGCGTCTTCGTCGAGCTTGTCCATCACCCGCGTCAGGACGTGGCGTCCATCGCGAAACACGGTGACGCGGCTGGCCAGATGCATGACCTCGTCGATGCGGTGCGAAATGTAGACGATCGCCACGCCGCTGTCGGCGAGCTGGCGGATGATGCGGAACAGCCGCTGGCATTCGGCTGGCGAAAGCGCCGAGGTCGGCTCGTCCATGATCAGAATGCGTGCCGACATCGACAGCGCCTTGGCGATCTCGACCAGTTGCTGTTCGCCGACGCGCAAGGCACCGACGCGTGCATCCGGGTCGAGCTCGATGCCGAGCCTTTGCAAGAGCGTTCCGGCGGCGCGGCTGCTCGTCTTGCGGTCGACGATCAGTCCGGCGATCAGCTTCTCGCGGCCGAGAAAAATGTTGTCGGCGACGCTGAGTTCGGGGACGAGGTTCAGCTCCTGGTGGATGATGGCGATGCCGGCGCGCTCGGCCTCGCGGACGCCGGTAAAGCGCACCGGGTGGCCATCGATACTGACCGTTCCGTTATAGTCCGTATAGACGCCGGACAGGATCTTCATCAGCGTCGACTTGCCGGCGCCGTTCTCGCCCATCAGCGCATGGACCTCGCCGCGCCGCAGCTCGAAGCCGACATCGACGAGTGCTGCGATACCGCCGAAGGACTTGGAGATGTGCTCGGCGCTCAGCACGATAGCCGAGCCGTCCGCCACAACGCCTTGCGCAGGGATGGAATTGCCGTGCTGCATGACAAGGACGGCCTCCCTCCGTCGTCACCGAACACCTCAAACGCTAATCTAAACGTTTCGATCATGTCAAGGCAATATCTGGAGCCTGAGATTGTTCCATTTCAATTCTTGCGCAAAATCATAAGATTCCGTACGTATTGCTACCGTGGAGTGGTGAAACGTTTCGAAAATGACAGCGTCAGGACGAAAAAAGCAGCGCAAATTCACTGCCCCGACTATGCTTCATGTGGCCGAGGCCGCGCGTGTTTCCGTGGCCACCGTATCGGCGCTGATCAACGGCACCGCGACCGTCAGCCCCGAGCTCAGCCAGCGCATCGAACAGGCGATCCGCGACATCGGCTACAAGCGCAACGCCATTGCCCGCAGCCTGAAGATGGGCACCACACGCACCATCGGGCTCACCGTCCCACACATCACCAATCCGTTCTTTACCGACGTGGTTTCGGTCATCCAGCAGGCTTTCGACAGGGCCGGCTACGCCGTCATGCTGTGCTGCACCGACGAGCACCTGAACACGCAGGACGACCAGATCAGGCTGCTGCTCGACCGCATGGTCGACGGACTGATCGTCGCGCGTGTCGGTGACGGCGCGATCCTCAAACGGATTGTCGACGACGCCAATGTGCCGGTCGTGCTGCTCGACCGTGTTTGCCAGGGTGTCGACACCGATGCCGTCGTTCTCGACAATCAGCGCGCGGTGTTCGACGCCATCACTTATCTGATCGATCTCGGCCATCGGCGCATCGGCTATATCTCCGGCTCGTTCGATATCTCGCCGATGCATGACCGCATGGCGGGATACCGCGAGGCCCTCCAGGCCGCCGGCCTGCCGGCCGAACCCGAGCTCGTCCGCTTCGGCAACTTCCACGAAGTCGATGGCTACAACGCCACCATGCAGCTGCTTTCGCTGCACGACCGGCCGAGCGCCATCTTTTCGGCCAACAACCCGATGGTGATCGGCACCATGAAGGCCATTCGCGATATCGGCCTGTCCTGTCCGGAGGATATTTCCGTCGCTTGCTTCGACGATTTTCCGTGGTCGGATGTGTTCCGGCCGCAATTGACCACGGTCGCACAGCCCGTGCAGGCGATCGGCGAACAGGCGGCCAATCTGCTGCTCGACCGGCTCGCCGGAAACAGGGATGCGCCGCCGCGCAAGCTGACGCTCAAGGGACGCTTGATGATCCGCAATTCATGCCGTCCGCTAGGTGCGACTGCGCAGAGCGTCAGCGCGTAGCGCGTGGGCTCTGTTCAGAAACTTTGCAATGCCGGACGGACAGCGCTCCTCTGTCCTGCCGACCCCGGGTCTGCGCAGCCACTGCGGGGGGTCGTCGTTCAAACCGAGCAATTGAAGGACGCGGCGCCGATCGGGCCAGGTGGCCAACAATCAGCCAGCCGACAGTCAGGAAAATCTTGGCAATCGAAGCATGTCGGATTAGGAATATGACGAGATGCGACAGATCGTTCACACGGGCGCCGGCTTGAGTCATGCGCGTGAAATCGATCCTAATCGGGCTGGTACTTGCTGGGATGGCCGCATTCTCCGGCTGCACCACCGGCGGAGCGTTACAGACCTTTCCCCAGGCCTATGGCGGCCTCACCGACGCCGGTTTTCGCGTTCCGCCGGTTCCGATCTACAAGGTTGACCAAAAGTTCCATCGGCAGACAGTACCTTATGCGACTGACGAGGCGCCGGGCACCATCATTGTCGATACAGGAGCGAAGTTCCTCTACTACGTGTTGGGAGACGGTCAGGCGCTGCGCTACGGCATCGGCGTCGGCAAGGCGGGCTTCGAGTGGCATGGCACTGCTCACGTTGCGAGGAAGCGCGAATGGCCGGATTGGAGCGCGCCGTCTGCGATGATCATGCGCGAGCAGAAGCGAGGCCGCATCATACCGGCCCATATGGAGGGCGGACTCATGAACCCGCTCGGGGCGCGGGCGCTCTATCTTTTTAACGAGAAAGGTGACACTGGATATCGCCTGCACGGTAGCCCTGAATGGTGGTCCATCGGCAAAGCTGTGTCGGCGGGCTGCATTCGCCTCATGAACCAGGACATCATCGATCTCTATGACCGCGCCACAATCGGCACCAAGGTGATCGTCATTTAGTGGACGCCGCGTTTCCTGCTAACGGACGAGCATGACGGATCGAAAACCTCCGCGCAAAACGCGCGAAATGTTCGCTATGTCTTCGCACACCTGTTCGCGATGTTCCCTGCCTAAGGCCGGCCTTGCCCGCAGCAGTGGCAAGTGGCGAACCAACTCTCAGGCAGCTTCCGACAGCGATTTGTGAGCGTCGGCGAGGATCTCGAACGAGCGCACCCGCGCCGCATGGTCGAAAATCTGCGCTGTGACCATCAGCTCGTCGGCGCCTGTGCGGCGCACAAACGCCTCGATGCCTTGCCTGACCGTTTCGGGAGAGCCGACGACGGCGCAGGAAAGCGCTTGGCCGAGCATGGTCTTGGCCATTGGATCGAGGTCGCGCTCATATCCTTCGACCGGCGGCGGCAATCGGCCGGGCCGGCCGGTGCGCAGATTGACGAAGGCCTGCTGCAGCGAGGTGAACAGCAGCCGCGCCTCGGCATCGGAAGGAGCGGCGAAGACGTTGAGGCCGAGCATCACATAAGGCTTGTCGAGCTGCTCCGAAGGCTGGAAACGCGAGCGGTAGATCTCCAGAGCATGGTCGAGCTCGGCCGGCGCAAAATGCGAAGCGAAGGCGTAGGGCAGGCCGAGCATGGCGGCAAGCTGCGCGCCGTAAAGGCTGGAACCGAGAATCCAGATCGGCACCTTTTCGCCTTCGCCGGGCACCGCGCGGATGCGTTGGCCGTCTTCGGCCGGCTGCAAGTAACCCATCAGCTCGACGACGTCCTGCGGGAAATTGTCGGCGCCAGCGTCGAGGTTACGGCGCAGCGCCCGTGCGGTGGCCATGTCGGTGCCGGGCGCCCGGCCGAGGCCGAGATCGATGCGGCCAGGATGCAGAGCGTTAAGCGTACCGAACTGCTCGGCGATGACCAGCGGCGAATGATTGGGCAGCATGATGCCGCCGGCGCCGACGCGTATCGTATTGGTGCCGCCGGCCACATGGGCAATGACCACCGAGGTGGCGGCGCTGGCGATGCCCGGCATATTGTGGTGCTCTGCCAGCCAATAGCGCCGGTAACCCAGCCGCTCGGCATGACGGGCGAGATCGAGCGAATTGGCGAGTGACTGTGAAGCGTTGCTGCCTTCGACGATCGGCGACAGGTCGAGAACGGAAAGAACGGTCATCGGCGCGGGTTTCCTGTGGGCCGAAGGGATGTAGGAAGCCGTTGCCGAGGCGGCAAATTCAAAATGTTGATGGAGCGCTGAGGGCACAACGGACGTGCGACCGATGCAAGGTCGTGATCTGCCCCATCGGGGGGACGCTTTTGACCCTTTAAGCCGCTACTTTTTCACCTCGGGAATCTCTTCGTCCTCGATCGCTGCCGTGTGTTGCGCCGCCAGGAAATTGCCGACATGGCTGAGACCGTCGAAATGATCGCAGAACACCTTGATGACGACCAGCAGCGGCACCGCCAGCAGCGCGCCGACAAAACCCCACAGCCACGACCAGAAGGCGATGGCGATGAGGATCGCCACTGCGTTGATTTCGAGACGGCGGCCGACCACCGTCGGCGTCACGAACTGGCCTTCGACGACATCGCACATAAGGACGAAGGCCGGCGCCAGCAGCGCATAGGAAATCGTGTCGAAGCTTATCAGCGCGATGATCGTAACCAGCGTGATGGTGGTCAGCGCCCCGATATAGGGCAGGAAATTGAGCAGAGCCGCTGCCGCGCCCCAGACCTGCGCGTTGGGCACGCCGAGCGCCCACAGGCCGAGCCCGATGACCACGCCGAGACATGTATTGATGACCGTGACAGTAAGCAGATAATGCGAGATTTCACGTTCTACGTCGTAGACGACGCGCAGCGCCCGCTTCTTTTCGCTGAGACTGGGGAAGGACTGGACGATCTTTTCATAGAACATCGTGCCCGAGGCGAGCAGGAACAGCGACAGGACGAAGACGATGGTAACGCTGGCGCCGGCCGACAGCACATTGCCGGCGGCCTGCGAGAGAATACCGGATGGCGCCGTCGCCACCCTCTGAACGCCCGGCTCTTGGGATGTCTGTGTCAGGCCCTCGATCTGGCGCGAAATCTCCACGATCCGTTCGAACGGACGGCGCAGTTGTGCCAGACGTTCGGTAAGCTGCTGGCCGATCGTCGAGGTGTTGTTGATGAGGTCGATGACCGGGCCGCTGAGCAGATATCCCGCGACGGCGACGAGGCAGAACGAAAGCAGCACCAGCAGTGTCGCTGAAATGACATCGGGCATGCCATGCTTGCGCAGGAAGCGAACGATCGGCGTCAGCGTCAGCGCCAGCAGGAAAGCCAGAATGACCGGCATGAAGAAGGCGCGGGCGAAGTAAAGCGCGTAGATCGCCATGAGGATGAAGATGCCGACGAGCAGCGAACGCATCAGATGCGCATCCGCCCGCGCCTCGACGCGCGGATCCGGGCTTTCGGCAGCGCTTGCGCCCGAAGCGTCGGGTTCGGCTTTCATTCTGACCCTCGGCGGCACACCGCGATTGGTGCAGACCGTTGGCGAAAACGCCTCTGTCGCTTCAAGGTTCCGTTAGCCGGCGTCACCGGCCAGGCCGCCTCGCGGCCTTGCCGGTGAATCAGGTGACTGGGAATCAGGCAACCGGCGCCGCCACGGCGGGAACGGCCTTCGCAGTTTCCCGGCGCACGATCGGCGCCACTTTGGTTCCGTAGAGTTCGATGGCCTTCATCACCTTGGCGTGCGGCATGGTGCCGATCGCCATTTGCAGCAGGAAGCGGTCGTTGCCGAATATCCTGTGCTGGGCAATGATCTTCTCGGCCACCTGTTCTGGATTGCCGACGAACAGCGCGCCGTTTGGACCGCGCGATTGGTCGAAATGCGCCCGCGATGTCGGCCCCCAGCCGCGCTCGCGGCCGATGCGGTTCATCACCTCGGCCTGCGGCCCGTAAAAATCGTCGGCTGCCTGGTCCGTGCTGTCGGCAATGAAGCCGTGCACGTTGAGACTGGTGGCAAGGCTTGCCGGATCGTTGCCGGCGCGCCTGGCTGCATCCCTGTAGATGTCGAACAGCGGTGCGAACCGCGCCGGCTCGCCACCGATGATCGCCAGTGCCAGCGGCAACCCGAGCACGCCCGCGCGGGCGACGGATTGCGGTGTTCCACCGACGGCGATCCAGATCGGCAATTTGTCCTGCAAGGGCCGCGGGTAGACGCCGCGGTCGTTGATCGGCGCGCGCAGACTGCCCGACCAGGTCACCTTGACATGATCGCGGATGGCGAGCAGCAGGTCGAGCTTCTCGGCGAAGAGCTCGTCATAATCTTCGAGATTGTAGCCGAACAGCGGAAAGGACTCGATGAACGAGCCGCGCCCGGCCATGATCTCGGCACGGCCGCCGGACAGAAGATCGAGGGTGGCAAACTGCTGGAAGACGCGCACCGGATCGTCGGAGGACAGCACGGTGACAGCGCTGGTCAGCCTTATGCGCTTGGTCCGTTCGGCCGCCGCCGCCAGCGCCACCGCCGGAGCCGAGGCAGCATAGTCGGGACGGTGGTGCTCGCCGAGACCAAAGACGTCCAGCCCGACCTGGTCGGCGAGCTCGATCTCCTCGATCAAATTGCGCAACCGCTCATGCGCACCGATCGCACCGGGACCCGGTTCCGGGCTGACGTCGGCGAAGGTGTAGAGACCGAGTTCCATACTGTCATCTCAGCGTTTTGTCTTGGCGCTACACGTAGCGATCAGTCCGCCGCCCCGCCAGATGCCTGGATGGTGAACAGTGCGGGTGCCTTTCAGCCGAATTCAATCGAAATGGCGTCTCCCGGCTGCAACAGATCAGAATTTCATGGCTGGCATACCGTTTTGGCGCTTGAACTCTCGGTTTTCGCGCGTATGTAAGCGTCGCAAATTGACTTCAGGGAAGTGGACTTGGCTATCTATAGGGAAAAAGACGTTTTCGAGCGGCGCAATGCCGCAAACGAGGCAAAGAAGGCGCTTCTGGAGCGCTTCAAGGCAAAGCCGGCGGCAGATGATCCAGCGGTGCTGGCACGACAGGCCGAGCGCAAGGCAATCCTCGAGGCCCGCGCTATACGTGAGGCCGAAAAGGCCAGGCTGAAGCAGGAAAAGCTGGCGCGCGAAGCGGCCGAAAAGGCCGAGCGCGAGGCAGCTGCCGAAGCGGCACGCATCGCCGCGGAAGAAGCCGCACAGGCCGAAGCGAAGATCCGGGAAGCTGAAGAGAACGAGCGCATCGCCCGTTTTCTTGCCGACGAGGCCGAACGCAAGGCCAAGCGTGACGCACGCTATGCCGCGCGCAAGCAGCGCACCGGCAGGACGCCGCCCGGCTTCTCCGCGCGATAGCGCCTTCCGGCACTGATCAGCCGAATTCAAGAATCAGGGCCGCCTTGCAGCGGCCCCGAACGCGTTCGTCTGTCAGAATCGGCTAAGCCGCGAGCTTCAGTCCCATGATGCCGCAGACGATTAGCGCGATGCAGGCCAGCCTGATCGCCGTCGCTGGCTCGCCGAGCAGCCATATCCCCAACAGCGCCGTGCCGATGCCGGTCCACACCGCGTAAGCGGTGCCGACCGCCAACGCCTTCAGCGCCAGGCCGAGCAAGGTCAGGCTGACGATCATCGAGGCAACCGTCAGGACGGTTGGCAGCGGCTTCGAGAATCCGTCGGTGTATTTGAGGCCGATCGCCCAGCCGATCTCGAACAGGCCGGCGAGGAACAGGAAAACCGACGACATCGGAACGCTCCGTTTCGATGGCTTTCGGCCGATTTCTTGAAAAGCGCAAAAATTGCCTTCGCCGCATCCAAGGGGATGCGCGTGAGCTTAATGAACAATCATACCGGCCGCGTTTGCGGCCGGTCGAAATAAGCCGGTAGCTGCGGCTCTACTTGTCCTTCAGCTTCATCGCCTTCACCGGCGGTGCCTTCAGGGCCGGCGCCGGAGCCGGTTTCTTCGCGTCCTTCTTCGGCTTGCGGGCCTCCTTGCCTGCCTTCATCGCACCCTTAGCCATGATTCGTTCCTCCAGTTGATATCTGGCGAAGTGAAACAAGAGAAAACGTTCGACTGCAAGAGGCCGCTGCCGTGCAGTCGCCTGGCCGATGGGCTGTCAACCGGTTTCTAATTCCCTCGTAAACCGCAGCGGTCCGTGCCATGGTCTTCTTCGCACTGCAGCATCAGCCCTCGCGTTTCGCCAGCTGATGATCAGGCAGGCCGGTCAGGACGACAATGCGGATCCACATCGGTTGCCAGATGAGCTTCGACTTCCCGCAGGAAACACCGCTGATCGCGATGCTAAATGTCCATTATTCGCGCGCATCCGATCTTGAGCGGCCGGACTTCCTGACGTCGAACCCGCCGGTGCCGATCGAGAGCTACCGCGACAGTTTCGGCAATTGGTGCAACCGTTTCGTTGCGCCGGCCGGGCGCTTTGCGTTCGGCACGGACGCGGTGATCCGCGACCCCGGCTCCTTCGAGACGCGCGAGCTGACGGCGTGGCAGCACGAGGTGCGCGATCTGCCGTCGGAGACGCTGCTGTTCCTGCTGCCCAGCCGCTATTGCGAGAGCGACGTGCTGTCGAATGAAGCGTGGCGGCTGTTCGGCAGCACCCCGCTCGGCATTCCGCGCGTCCAGGCGGTCTGCGACTTCGTCCATAACCACATCGTCTTCAACTATTTCAATGCGCGGCCGACGCGCACCGCCGCCGAGGCCTATCGCGAGCAGAGTGGTGTATGCCGGGACTTTGCTCACCTCGCTGTTGCCTTCTGCCGCGCCCTGAACATTCCGACCCGCTACTGCACCGGCTATATCAGTGATATCGGCCTGCCAAAGCCGTGGTCGGACATGGATTTCGCCGCCTGGATGGAAGTCTATCTCGGCGGCCGCTGGCACGCGTTCGACCCGCGCAATAACGCGCCGCGCATCGGCCGCATCCTGATTGCCTCCGGACGCGATGCCGCCGATGTGCCGCTGACCCACATTTTTGGGCCGGGCGCGCTGGCTGGCTTCAAGGTCTGGACGGACGAGGTCGTCGAATAGCCCCGCGCCGCCCTTTTGAACAACTGACCTTGTGAACAACTGGGCACTTCGGGCGTTGTGGGGACTGTGGAGCGTGGGCGGGCGCTCCGCCAATCTCGGTGCATCAACCAAGGCAGCACACCATGGCGGCGCATGGCGGGTCGAAAAAAGTGATCTATGCGGCGCTCGCCGGAAATCTTGCGATCGCACTGACCAAATTCGCCGCTGCCTTGTTCACGGGCAGCTCGGCAATGCTCTCGGAAGGCGTCCACTCGCTCGTCGATACCGGCAATGGCAGCCTGCTGCTTTACGGCATGCACCGTGCCGCGCGCCCGGCCGACCGCACGCATCCGCTCGGCCATGGCCGCGAGCTGTACTTCTGGAGCTTCATCGTTGCGCTCCTCGTCTTTGCACTGGGCGCCGGCATATCGTTCTACGAAGGCGTGACGCACATCATGACGCCGGAGCCGATTGCCAACGCCAAGGTGAACTACGCTGTCCTTGGCCTTTCCTTTCTCTTCGAAGGCACCTCTTGGCTGGTGGCGCTGAAGGAGTTCCGCCACCAAAAAGGCAGCCACGGCTGGCTTGAGGCGGTGCAGCTCAGCAAAGACCCGAGTGTCTACACCGTGCTGTTCGAAGACAGCGCGGCACTTCTCGGCCTCGTTGTCGCCTTCGCCGGGATATCGGCGGCGGAACTGCTGGACATGCCGAAGCTCGACGGCGCCGCGTCGATCGGCATCGCGCTGATCCTGGGCGGGACCGCGATCTTCCTGGCGCGCGAAAGCAAGAGCCTGCTGCTCGGCGAGCCGGCTTCGCCCGAGGTGCAAACAGAGGTGCTGGCCATCGTCCAGCAGGACCCGGCGGTGCAGCGGGCGAATGGCGCGCTGACGCTGCATATGGGTCCGCAGGAGATCGTCGCCGCTTTGAGCATCGAGTTCGAGGATCATTTGTCGGCGCCGGAGATAGAGACCTGTGTCGAGCGCCTGGAGACGCGGCTGAAGGCGGAGATGCCGGAGGTGACGCGGCTCTTCGTCAAACCGCAGACCACCGGCACCTGGGAACGCCGGAGCAAGGCCTTGGCGGCGTCCGGAGGGGAACCAGCCTGAGGAAAATGGCTGCGCCATCGGGCAGTCCCGGTTATGATTGCGGGCAAAAGCTCCAGGAGGAACGAAGATGAAAATCGACGGCGGGTGTCATTGCGGCGCCATTACTTACGAGGCCGAGATCGATCCGGAAAAGACCACCATTTGTCACTGCATCGATTGTCAGAAGCTAACCGGAACGGCCTTTCGCGTCACCGTGCCGGCGTCCGAGGACAATTACAGGATCACCAAGGGCACGCCGAAGATCTACATCAAGACCGGTTCGAGCGGCGCCAAGCGCGCCCAGGCATTTTGCGGTGAGTGCGGCTCGCATCTCTACGCCACTTCGGCGGGTGAGGGACCGAAGGTTTACGGTATCAGGGTCGGCACGGCACGGCAGCGCGAGCAACTGGTGCCGAGAAAGCAGATCTGGCACCGCTCGGCGCTGCATTGGCTGCCGGAATTCGAAGGCACAACCATCATCGAGGAGCAGTAGCGCCAGACCGGGGCGAAGCCTCCGGTTCCGGCGCAGCTCTCAATCGTCGCCTTCGACGACCCTTAGCCTCAACTGCCCGGTTTTCGAATCGGCGACGCGCGGGCTGCTTTCCGCTTTTGCTCCGCTGCCATTCGAACCGGGGGTGTCCTCCGCCGGCTGCACGCCAAACTCCAGCGCCTCGATCTTCTGTCCGCGCCTGGTCACCTTCGATGTCGAGACCAGGATGTCCTCGATGTCCTTGGCCGATTGGCCGAAATGCGTCTGCAATTTGCGCACCCGCTCGTCTAGCCGGGAGACGTCTTCCATCAGCCGGATAACCTCGCCCTGGATCAGGTGTGCCTGCTCGCGCATGCGGGCATCCTTGAGGATCGCCTGGATGACCTGGATCGACAGCATCAAAAGCGATGGCGAGACGATGACGATCCGTGAGCGATGCGCCTTCTGGACAACGGCCTCGAAATTCTCGTGGATTTCGGCGAACACCGATTCCGAAGGCACGAACATGAAGGCGGTGTCCTGCGTCTCGCCCTGGATCAGGTATTTTTCGGAAATATCGCGGACATGCACCTCGATGTCGCGGCGGAAAGCCTGTGCGGCGGTCTTCTGCAGTTCGGCGCCTTCGGCGGCCCGGATGGCATTCCAGGCCTCGAGCGGAAACTTTGCATCGATGGCAAGCGACGGTGCGCCGTTCGGCATCTTCACCAGGCAGTCGGGCCGGCTGCCATTCGACAAGGTCGCCTGGAATTCATAGGCGCCGTGCGGCAATCCGTCGGCGACGATAGCTTCCATACGCGACTGGCCGAAGGCGCCGCGCGTCTGCTTGTTGGAAAGGATCGCCTGCAATTGCACGACCTGGCCGGCCAGCGACTGGATGTTGCCTTGCGCGATATCGATGACCGCCAGCCGTTCCTGCAGCTTGGCGAGGCTCTCATGCGTCGATCTCGTCTGCTCGGTCATGGTCTGGCCCAGGCGGCCGGTCATGGCATCGAGACGCTGGCCGATCGACTGTGTCAGTTCCGCCTGGCGCGCCCCGAACACTTCGGCGATGGCGCCCATGCGGCCCTGCATTT
Source organism: Mesorhizobium sp. M0854 (assembly GCF_040319815.1). NCBI lineage: Bacteria > Pseudomonadati > Pseudomonadota > Alphaproteobacteria > Hyphomicrobiales > Phyllobacteriaceae > Mesorhizobium > Mesorhizobium sp. M0854. The sequence goes on along the minus strand of NZ_JAMYOL010000001.1, from coordinate 574,592 downwards.
CCGCCTGGCTTGCCAAGATGCCGGCCATCCGCACCTCGGCGTCGCGGGCGTGGTCGGCGGCTTCGGCGGCCGCCACTGCACGCGCCTTGGCCGATCGCCAGAGCGCAACGACGAGCGCCACGAACAGTCCAAGGAACAGCATTGCGCCGAAACCCAGGGCATGGCCGAGCGTGATCGTGGTGGCGCCTAGGCGGGCGACAGGTTCGGACAGGATGGTGGCCAGATCGTTCATGTCGACAGCATAGATGATTCGGTCTGCCAGCACAGATCAAAACGTGAACGACCCGAAGGCGCCCCGGTTGACGCTTTTCCTGCGAGGTCTTAGGTGAGACGCCATGTCGATCAAGCCGCTTATCATCCTCCCCGATCCCGTCCTGCGCCAGGTTTCAAAACCGGTCGAGCGTGTCGATGGCGATTTGCGCAAACTGGCCGGCGACATGCTGGACACCATGTATGACGCGCCCGGCATCGGCCTCGCAGCGATCCAGGTCGGCGAACCCTTGCGCATGCTGGTGATCGACCTCGCCAAGGAGGACGAGACGCCGGCGCCGCACGTCTTCATCAATCCCGAAATCCTTGAAAGCTCCGACCAGCGTTCGGTCTATGAGGAAGGCTGCCTGTCGATCCCCGATTACTATGCGGAAGTCGAGCGCCCCGCCGCGGTGCGGGTGAAATATCTCGATCGCGATGGCAAGCTGCAGGAGATCGAGGCCGAGGGGCTGATGGCGACCTGCCTGCAGCATGAAATCGACCACCTCAACGGCGTGCTGTTCATCGATTACATCTCCAAGCTGAAGCGCGACATGGTGGTCAAGAAATTCAAGAAGCTCGCCAGGGACAAGGCGCCGGGCAAGATGGTGGGGTAGGCGTCGACGAATGCCCCTGCGTGTCATCTTCATGGGTACGCCCGAATTCTCCGTGCCGACGCTGCGGGCGATTGCCGGGGCCGGGCACGAGTTGGCAGCCGTCTACACGCAGCCGCCGCGCGCCGGCGGCCGGCGCGGGCTCGAACTGACGCCGTCGCCGGTGCAGCGCGAGGCCGAGCGGCTTGGCATCGAGGTGCGGTCGCCGGTGTCGCTGAAGGGCGAGGCGGAGCAGGAGGCGTTCCGCGCGTTGCGTGCCGACGTCGCCGTGGTGGTCGCCTACGGGCTGCTTCTGCCCAAACCCATTCTCGAGGCGCCGCGGCTCGGTTGCCTCAACGGCCATGCATCGCTGCTGCCGCGCTGGCGCGGCGCTGCCCCTATCCAGCGCGCCATCATGGCCGGCGATACCGAAACGGGCATGATGGTGATGCGGATGGAGGAAGGCCTCGACACCGGCCCGGTGGCAATGGTTGAAAAATGCGCCATTGGACCCGACATGACGGCCGGCGATCTGCACGATCGGCTGATGGTCTTGGGTGCTTCGCTGATAGTGCAAGCGCTCGAACGGCTGGAGCGGAATACGCTGACATTTACCACACAGGCGGAGGTGGGGGTGACCTACGCCAAGAAAATCGATAAATCGGAGACTCGCATAGACTGGCTGCGACCTGCCGGCGACGTGCACAACCAGATTCGCGGCCTGTCGCCCTTTCCCGGTGCATGGTGCGAGGCCGAAATCGGCGGCCGCGTGGAACGGCTGAAACTGCTTCGCTCGACGCTCTCGCAAGGCGCCGGCGAACCGGGAGGAATTCTCGATGACCGGCTGACGGTCGCCTGCGGGTCAGGCGCGATCAGGCCGGTCGAAGTTCAACGTGCGGGCGCAAGGCCCATTGCCGCGCAGGAGTTTCTGCGCGGGGCCAGGCTCGAAAAAGGAATGAAATTGTCGTGAGCATGATGTCCATACGCGCGGCGACGCCGCGGGACCGCGAGGCGATCCGCCTTGTCGAAGAACACGCATTCGGCCAGCAGACCGAGGCCGGACTGGTCGACGCGCTGGTCACCGGCGGTGATGCCGTCGTCGAACTGGTGGCGGACGAAGACGGGCAAGTGGTCGGCCATATCCTGTTTTCACGGCTTTTCGTGCGGAATGGCGGCAAGAGCTTCCCGGCGGTGGCTTTGGCTCCTTTGGCGGTCGAGCCGTCGTTCCACGGCACCGGCATCGGCGGTGCGCTGGTCCGCGAGGCGCATATCCGCCTGAAGGCTGCTGGCGAGACGCTCGCCGTGGTGCTCGGCGATCCCGCTTACTATGGCCGTTTCGGCTACAGCCGCGCCCGTGCAGCGAAATTCGAGAGCGACTACCAAAGCGAGGCTTTGCAGGCGCTTGCCTGGGGCGAGGCGCCCGAGACCGGCAGGCTGGTCTACGCCTCGGCCTTCGGCTCAGCCCTCGCCGCCTGATTTCGCCTCGATCCGGGAATGCCGCGTTTTCGCCTCGACATCGAATATGACGGCAGTCTCTTCGCCGGCTGGCAGCGCCAGGCCAACCAGCCTTCGGTGCAGCAGGCGATCGAGCGGGCGATCGAGAACTTCTGCGGTGAGCAGGTTTCGCTGCGCGCCGCCGGCCGCACCGATGCCGGCGTCCATGCGACCGCTCAGGTGGCGCATGTCGATCTGATCAAGGCATGGCCCGGCGACAAGGTGCGCGACGCCGTCAACGCGCATCTGCAGGCGGCCAAGGTGCGCATCGCCATCCTGAAGGCCGCCGTCGTGCCGGATGGCTTCGATGCGCGTTTCTCGGCGATCAGCCGCCATTACCTCTACCGCATCGTCAATCGCCGCGCGCCGGCGGCGCTCGACAAGGGCAAGATCTGGTGGGTACCGAAGCAGCTCGATGCCGGTGCCATGCACGAAGCGGCAAAGGTGCTGCTTGGCCGGCATGATTTCACCACCTTCCGCTCGACCCAGTGCCAAGCCACCAGCCCCGTCCGCACGCTCGACCGGCTGGATGTCAGCCGGGCGGGCGATTTCATTGAGGTCCGCGCTTCGGCGCGGTCATTCCTGCACAACCAGGTGCGCTCGATGGTCGGCTCGCTCAAACGTGTCGGCGAAGGCGGCTGGACTGTTGCCGACCTCAAGGCGGCGCTTGAGGCGCGCGACCGTGCGGCCTGCGGTCAGGTGGCGCCGCCCGACGGGCTGTTTCTCGTCGGCGTCGATTATCCGACGCCTGGCTGATCCGGAACGCTGATCCCGAGCAGCGCCTGCAGGCCGAACAGGACGATCAGCGACGCCACGAACATGCCGGCAAAAACGGCGCTGCCGGTGGCCGCACCCCTGCCGATCGCAACGTTGGTCATCCGCCAGGTCAATACCATCGACAGCGCGAATAACAGCAGCGACACGAGTCCGGAGACTTCGCTGGCCGACGTCAGGAAAAGCCGGATCAACGCCGATGGCAGCATCATCCAGGCGATGATCGCCGAGGCCCAATTGCTGGCCACGACATAATGGACGAAACGGCCGCCGACGCCGACCCGCGGCGCCACCAGGGCGAGGCCTATGAGCGGCAGCACCCAGGCGCCGATATCGACGGTGGCCAGGCGGATCAACATGCTGAAACGGCCGACGAATGCGTTGGGATCGCCGATCTCGTTGGCAATACCGACCCAGCCGACGATCAGTGCCGGCGCCGCGACGACGATGGCAAAAAAGGAGTTCCAGAAACCGTCCGCCGAAAGGTCGAGCAGGCGAAATCCGTCGGCCTTGCCGAGCATCAGCCGCCAGGCACCGGCAAGCGAAGCGTAGGTTTCATCCGCTGAAAGCATCACTAGGATATGTCCTGCGCAAACCAGTCTTCAACGAAGCGCAGATAAATCTGCGTCAGCGTCTCGAGGTCGGCAATCGCCACGCGTTCGTCGACCATGTGCATGGTCTTGCCGACCAGTCCGAATTCGACCACCGGACAATAATCCTTGATGAAGCGGGCATCGGAGGTGCCGCCGGAGGTGGAGAGCGCCGGCTTCCTGCCGGTCACCGCCTTGATCGAGCCGCCAAGCGTCTCGATCAACCTGTCGTCGCGTGTCAGGAAAACGTGGCTCGGTCCGTCGCGCCAGACGATCTCGTAGTCGACCGGCGTCTTCTTGCCGGCGCGGTATTTCTTGCGTTTCGCCGCCCGGTCGAGGCGGTTGTGGATCTCGGCCTGGATCGTCTCGGCGGTCCATATGTCGTTGAAGCGAATATTGAAGGTAGCCGCCGCCTTCGCCGGGATGACGTTGGTGGCAGGGTTGCCAACGTCGATGGAGGTGACCTCAAGATTGGTCGGCTGGAAATCCCTTGTTCCGTTGTCGAAGACGGGGTGAAGCAAGGCGTCGACCAGCGTCACCAGGCCGCGCACCGGGTTGTCGGCTAGCTGCGGATAGGCGGCGTGGCCCTGGCGGCCGTTGACGACGACCGTGCCGGAGAGCGAGCCGCGCCGGCCGATCTTGATCATATCGCCGAGCGCGTCGGGATTGGTCGGCTCGCCGACGATCGCAGCATGCCATTTCTCACCCTTGGCAGCCGCCCATTCGAGCAGCTTCGTCGTGCCGTTGATCGCCGGCCCTTCCTCGTCGCCGGTTATCAGCAGCGAGACCGACCCCTTCGGGCCGCCCTTCTGCGCGATATGTCGCGCTACCGCCGCGACGAAACAAGCAATGCCGCCCTTCATGTCGACGGCGCCGCGGCCGAACATCTCGCCATTGGCGATCTCGGCGCCAAAGGGTGGGTGCGTCCAGGCTGTTTCATCGCCCACCGGCACCACATCGGTATGGCCGGCAAACATCAGATGCGGGCCGTTGCCGGAACGCCGCGCGTAAAGGTTCTCTATGTCAGGTGTGCCGGATTCGGAAAACACCGGGCGCTCGACGGCAAAGCCGAGCGGCTTCAACATTTCTTCCAGCGCGCTCAGCGCACCGCCTTCGGCGGGCGTCACGGAAGCGCAGCGGATGAGAGCAGCCAGATTTCTGGTCGGATCGGTAGGCAGCGTCATGGGCAAAAGCGATAGTCGAAAGCGCAAGGCCTGTCACGGCCAGACATAAGGGCCAGCCATGCCGCCGACATTATGGTTTTCATGCCGTATAAGTTGCGGCAAGGCCTCTCAACCAGGACAGGGCCATCGCATGATCACGCATGGCAGGACGATCGTAATCGCCGGTGCCGGCAGTATCGGGTGCTACGCCGGCGGCTGCCTGATACTTGCCGGGCGAAAGGTGGTTCTGCTGGCGCGGCCTCGCATCGAGAAGGCGCTGCAAAAAGGTGGATTGCGCATCACCGACCGTGATGGCCGCGACCGATCCGTCAAGCCGGAGGCATTGTCGGTCACCGCCGATCCGGCCGCGGCATTCCCCGGTGCCGATGTCATCCTGCTAACGGTCAAGAGCGGCGCGACGCAAGACATGGCCGGGCTTATTGCGGCCCATGCCCGACCGGATGCGGTGGTACTCAGTCTGCAGAACGGCGTCGACAATGCCGATAAGTTGCGAGCCCATCTCACCGCCCGGCGGGTGCTCGCGGGCATGGTGCCGTTCAACGTGGTCCAATCACCGGAGGGCGAATTGCCGCTTCGCCTGCACCGCGCCAGCGGCGGCAAGGTGATGATCGAACAGGGCGCGACAGGCCTTGACGAACTGCTCGACGTCGAGGGCTTTGCCGTCGCCACACATGGTGACATCGAAGCGGTGCTATGGGGCAAGCTGCTGCTCAACCTCAACAACGCGCTGGTGGCGCTTTCCGGCCTGCCGCTGGCGGCAGAGCTTGCCGATCGCCGCTGGCGGCTGATCCTGGCCGGCCAGATCGACGAAGCATTGGGGGCAATGATGGCGACAGGCATCGAACCCGCTCGCATCGCCGGCCTGCGTCCCGCGCTGCTGCCGAAAGTGCTTCGCCTGCCCGACTGGCTGTTCAAGTTCTTGGCGCGTCGGATGCTTGCCATCGATCCGGCCGCGCGTTCGTCGATGTGGGATGACCTTCAGCGCCGCCGGCCCTCGGAGATCGGCGAACTGCAAGGCGCGGCCTTGCGTTTGGCCGAAAAGGCCGGCACGCCGGCGCCGTTGCTGAAGCGCGTGACGGCATTGGTGCGCGCGGTCGAGCAGGAAAGAGGCGGATCGCCCTGCCTGTCGCCGGAAGCCGTTGTCGCGTCCGTCAGATCGTAGCCCGCACAGGCGCCCAGTAACGGCCCTTGCCGGTGCGCTTGGCTTCGTACAGCGCATGGTCGGAACAGGTGAGCAGGATTTCCGGATCGCCGCCGTCGGCAGGTGCGAAGGCGCTGCCGACGCTCAAGCCGACATGGATGGCGGAACCGACCCCGAGGTCGAAAGGCACCGAGACCTTTTCGATGGCCCGCTTTGCCAGGTAGGTGGCCTCGATCTCCGAGGTTGCGGGCAAAAGGATGACAAATTCATCGCCACCAATGCGGAAGACCACGTCCCCCGGACGGAAGCCGCGCTTCAATCGTTCGGCCACCTTGCGCAGCAGCACGTCGCCGACAGCGTGGCCAAAACGGTCGTTGACCTGTTTGAAACCGTCGAGATCCATGCTGAGCACTGCAAACGGCTTGCCGCCATTAGCGGCCGGCGCCGCAAGGTCGCGGCACATGTCGCGCAATTTCTCCTGCAGGAAGATGCGGTTTGGCAGGCCGGTCAGCGCGTCCTTGATGGCCAGGTCGCGATTGTCCAGTTCGGCGCGAATCATGCGGGCATTGATTGCGTGGTTCTGAAGCAGCACGATGATGACGCCGGCCACATAGAACGGCGTTTGAATTCCGACGATCGGCATTCCGGGCGCCGCAGAAAACAATGCACCGACCACGTAAGGCAGACTTACGGCCAACATGACGAATATGGCGAAGCGCGGGGTCGCCGCATTGCGTGACGACACCACGCCGACGACGCCTGCGACATTCAAGGCGGCAAGTACGGAAAGCGCCATATTCCCGCTGGCAACACAGCCATAGCAGCCGAGGCCGAAAACGACCGACCAGACGCCGCTGGCTGCCATCAGGCCCGCCAGCGGCCCTTTCGAGCCGCGCCTGCGGGCCTGCTCGCATTCCCGCATCAGCCGCACGCGGACGGTGAAAAGCATCACGTCGGCGGCAATCCAGGCGTAGGGCCACCAATCCCCGGTGGCAAGAGCGGCGCTGACTGCAACCAACAGAACGCTGATGGTGCCGAACAGGACTGCGAATTTGCGGTCGAAGGTGGTGTCGAGAAGCCGGGCGCGGACAGCTTCCGGTTCCAATTTCATCGGCGAAGAGAACCAGGCAAACAGGCGAGCGGCGGCGCTCCACGTTTTGCGCGGCTCCTTGGTGATCAGGGATAGGTCGCTTGCCAGTCGAGCGCTCCGTGCCGGTCGACACAGTCTTCGCCGGCATGCTGGGCCAGGGTGATTAACATTCGCTTAGAGCATCCGGCGCAAAACCGGGCTTTCGGAACTCCCCGTTCCGCCGCTCTGGAGCAATTCCAGGAAAAGTGTGAAGCGGTTTTCCGTCCGGAATTGCGTCAAAACAAAAAGATACAGCGGTTCGGCGTTTCTGCGAAACGATGAACCGTTCTAGCCGATCTGCCGCCGGGTCGCCGGTTTTAGCTTGCCGGCCCCGGTCGTCTGCGGACTGCAGGCCGACGCGGCGGACCCGGCTCGGGATCGGTCTTCGCCGCACGTGCCGGCTGCCCATGAGGGGTTTCGATCAGCGTGATCTTCTGCCAGATCTTTCGCGAGAGGTTCGAAGCCAGGTTCTCGATGTCATTGACGCCGTCGATGACCACGGCGTCATTCACCGATTGCGCGAACAGCGCGGCGATCTTGCCGGTGATCGACAGCATTTCGGAGCAGTAGTCGAGATAGCGGGCAAGGTCGGCGGCGTTGGTGATGCGGGCTGGCGAATGCGCAGTCGGCTTGAAACTGGCTGAAAGCGTTGCCGGATCCTTGGTCAGCTGGTGCATGTCGATGACGTGGATCAGCGACCGCAGCCCGTGAAGCTGGCGAAACACCCGCTTGCGCTTGATCCGCTCCTCGGAGCGAATCAGGGCCAGGAAGCCCAGCACCGCGAGGATGATCATGTTGAGGGAGGCTTCGATGCCTTGCACCGACTGGAAGGCATCGTGGTTTCCCGAGATGCGGCCGAGCGGCAGGATTGTGCCGACGAACAGGAACATCAGCGCTCCGACGACGAAGGCGGCGATGATGAGGCCGCGCAGCCACCAGATCGGCGCCTCCAGCGCCTTGGCTGCCTTTGCCAGATCGCGCGACAGCGACACGAGCTCGGCGGCGACGCCGCGCAAGCCTGCATCGGGAAAGCGCTCGGCGACGCGCCCTTCCAGCCGTTCGGCGGTTTCGAGGATCAGTTTCGGATCAAGCGAGCGGTAGCGCATGACGAAATGTCCGATCGGTGCTCAGGGTTCGGCCGGGGCGTTGGTGCGCTTGCCGTAGCGGTTGGGGCCGGGTTGCCCTGGAAACAGGCAAAGCACGAGGAAAGCGATGATCGAGACAACCGGCACGAACAGCACCAGCGCCGCAACGCCCGGCTTGTCGAGGTCGTGCAACCGCTTGACCGCCAGCACCACGTTCGACCAAAGCGAGGCAATGAAGGCGATGAAGAAAATGAACGACCACATGTTGCTCTCGGTGGTGCCCTCCGGCACCAGCGTGAAACGGTAGAGCGGGAAGGCCTGTATGATGGCCACCAGCAGTCCTCCAAGAAAATAGGCCGCGCGGCTGACGCGGCCCGAAGCTTTGAAGAAAAGCCAGATGAGGTCGGATCTTTCAGGCAAGCGAATTCCGTCCGTGTTCGTTGAGAAAGATCAATCGCGAAGCAATTCGTTGATCGAGGTCTTGGACCGGGTCCTGGCGTCGACCCGCTTGACGATGACGGCGCAGTAGAGGCTGGGGCCGGGCTCGTTGTTTGGAAAAGGCTTGCCCGGCAGCGAGCCGGCGACGACGACGGAATTAGGCGGCACCTCGCCGTAGAAGATCTCGCCGGTGGCACGGTCGACGATCTTGGTCGACTGGCCGATGAAGACGCCCATGCCGAGCACCGAGCCTTCGCGAACGATGCAGCCTTCGACCACTTCGGAACGGGCGCCGATGAAGCAATTGTCCTCGATGATGGTTGGGCCGGCCTGCATCGGCTCCAGCACACCGCCGATGCCGACGCCGCCTGACAGATGCACATTCTTGCCGATCTGGGCACAGGAGCCGACCGAAGCCCAGGTGTCGACCATGGTGCCGCTGTCGACATAGGCGCCGACATTGACGAAGGACGGCATCAGCACGGCGCCGGGCGCGACGTAGGCGGAGCGGCGCACGATCGACGACGGCACGGCGCGGAAGCCCGCCTTCTCGAAATCGACGGCGCTCCAGCCGTCGAATTTTGAGGGCACCTTGTCCCACCATACCGCCTGACCGGGACCGCCCTCTATGATCTCCATCGGGGTGAGCCGGAACGACAGCAGCACCGCTTTTTTCAGCCACTGGTTGACGTGCCATTTGCCGTCGGCCTGCCGCTCGGCGACGCGTGCGACGCCCCGGTCGAGCAGGTCGAGCGCCGATTGGATGGCCTCGCGCGTCTCGCCGCGGGTTGCGGTCGAAATCGTGTCGCGTTCCTCGAAGGCGTTCTCGATAATCTCCTCGAGGCTCGCGAGATCGGGCTTCGACATGAATTCGCTCCATTACCAAGCTGTTAAGGGCCGGCGCCTTAACCTGTTTGAAAGTCGCGCGGACCCTATGTGAAGGCTTGGGGAGGGTCAATCGCGGCAGCGTCACGGGACGGCGCAGGTGAATGATTGGACGGGTAAAGCAAATATGACTCCCATGGAAAAGGCGGGATGGACGCCGCTGCCGCATTCGGACGAGGATCTGGAGCGGTCGAGAAGCGTGCCGGACACGCCGCAAACGCGCGCGGAGACATATCGGCTGGCCTGGAACGATCCCGATTTCATGACGCGGCGCGAGTTGCGTGCGGTCAGACTGCAGCTCGAACTGCTTAAACCGGAGATGATCCTGGCCGAGCGCGGCATCCAATCGACCGTCATCCTGTTCGGCGGCGCCCGCATTCCCGAGCCCGGCGGCGAAGCCTGGGCGGCCAAGAACGAGACGCAGAAGAAGAACCTCGAGCAAAACAGCAAATATTACGAGGAGGCGCGCAAATTCGCCCGCCTCTGCTCACAGCAGTCGGCCACCTCGTACTATCGCGAATTCGTCGTGGTGACCGGCGGCGGGCCGGGTGTCATGGAGGCCGGCAATCGTGGCGCCGACGATGTTGGCGCGCCGTCGATCGGTCTCAATATCGTGCTGCCACACGAGCAGGCGCCAAACGCCTACGTGACGCCGGAACTCTGCTTCAACTTCCACTATTTCGCGGTCCGCAAGATGCATTTCGTCATGCGTGCCAAGGCCGTTGCGGTGTTTCCAGGCGGCTTCGGCACGATGGACGAGTTCTTCGAGACGCTGACCCTGATCCAGACCGGCCGCATGGAACGCGTGCCGGTCATTCTGTTCGGCAAGGCTTTCTGGGCAAAGGCGATCGACCTCGATTTCCTCGCCGAGCAAGGCACGATCACACCCGGCGATCAGGATATCATCGATTTCGTCGATACCGCTGACGAGGCCTGGGGGATCGTCAGCCGCTTCTATAAACTTTGACATGCAAGCAAGGACTTGAAGCGCGCCGGCTGCCTCAAGCAGGGACTTCCACGATCGCCGTGAGAAAGCTGGCGAGGTCGTCGGTGACGAAGTCCACATCGTCCTCGTTGGCCGGGTCGCGTTCCCAGATTTCCGAGAAGGTCGGCTCGAAATTGCGCGGCACCACCAACACCGTGGTCATGCCCAGCGATTTCGGCACCGACAGGTTGCGGGCAAGATCTTCGAACATCACCGCATTTTGCCCGGCAACGGCGTGGAGTTCGGCAAATTTCTCATAGGATTGCCGCGCCGGCTTCGGGTTCAGTCCGGCTGCGACGATATCGAAAATATCATCGAAATGCTCGAGAATGCCCAGCTGCCGCGCGGTGCGTTCGGCATGCCGGCGATCCCCGTTGGTGAAGATGAATTTACGGCCGGGAAGCTGGCGAATGGCGGTGCCGAGGACGGGATCGGGCACCAGCCAGGAATAATCGATATCGTGCACTTTCTCGAGAAAATCGTCGGGGTCGATGCCGTGGCGCGTCATCAATCCGTTCAGCGTCGTGCCATATTCGCGGTAGAGCTCCTTTTGCAGCTTGCGTGCTTCCTCGCGCGGCAGCGTCAGCAATTCTCCGACGTAGGCGGTCATCTTCACATCGATCTGCGAGAACAGATTCGAATGATGCGGATAAAGCGTGTTGTCGAGATCGAACACCCAGTCGGTGACATGGGCAAAGCGGGCGGGGTCGGGAAGTGTCGTCATACGTCCTTATGGCACGAAACGATCTTTCTAACAGGAGGTTTATCCACAACCTATGCGCGCCCTGGGTGGTAAAAATGGCGCCATGATTAAAATCTTAAGCATCGCCGAAAGGTGACATTCAGCGCTTTGCTGGAACCAAGACGGACCAGTGGGAGCAAGCGATGAATCGCATATTTCTAAAGTCTGCCGCCATCGCTTTCGCCTCCGTCGCGGTCTCGCTTTTGCTGACGCTGATCGTCGTGCCGGCAATGGGGTTTCCGATCAATCGCACCATCTGGCTGACATCCACCGTGTGCCCGCTCGCGCTGGCCTGGAGCGTCGGCGCCTATACGTTCTGGCAGGGCGAAAGGTTGCAGACCGCGCATCGCGAGCTCGCCCGCGCCCATGCCCAACTCGCCGCCGCGCACAGGCGCTTGGCGGAAAAGGCGAGCCGCGACGACATGACCGGCATGCTCAACCGCGAAAGTTTCTTTGCCGCTCTCGACGGCTCCCGGCGCAAATCCGATCGCGGGGCATTGCTGATCGTCGATGCCGACCATTTCAAGACCATCAACGACAGCTACGGCCATCTGATCGGCGACGATGCGCTGCTCCTGATTGCAAACGCGATAGAGCGTGGCGTGCGCAGCGGCGACGTGCTTGGCCGCATCGGCGGCGAGGAATTCTGCGCCCTTCTGATTGGTGCCACCGAACACGAGGCCAGGCGCATCGCCGAGCGCATCCGCCGTGAAGTCGAGCGTATCCGTTTCCGGCCCGTCGACGAACGAACGGTTCCGCTGACAGTCAGTATTGGCGGCATCACCTGCGGCAGAGACGCCGCAGTGTCGGAGCTAATGCGCGCCGCCGACCAGCGGCTCTACGAGGCCAAGCATCGCGGCCGTAATCTGTCGATCATCGACCGCGATATTTCCGAAGCCGCCTGAGCTCGGCCCTAAGCCTTCTGCTGCATTCAACCGCGCCACTGCCAGACTGTCAAAATCCGAAGATGGCGATGCGGAACAGCAGGGCGGCCGCCGCCACCGCCACCAGAGCGATGCCAAGGCCAATGGGAGAGCCCCAGCCATACCACTCCATCGCCAGCTTGGCATATTTGAACTCCTCGGCCGGTGTGAGTGGGCCGCGCGTCGGGGTCTGATTCATGTTTCACTCCTTGCAGGCTGCGACAGGCCTTGCCTTGCGCCTGATGCAGCATATTACTATAATAGCCATAATGTTAGGCAGTTTGATAGTTAGATGATCGAAATAAATTCGTCAAGCATGAATCGGGCCGACATGAAGACCGCCATCAGCCTTGCCATTATGGGCTGGCAGGACGCGACGCAGGCTTATGACGAGGCAGTGGGCGATAGGCTTGGGCTGAGTATGGCGGAACGCCATTGCCTGGCGCTGCTCTATGGCGGCCCGCGATCGGCTGGCGAGGTCGCGGCCGCAACAGGGTTGACGCCGGCCGCGGTCACCGCGCTGATCGACCGGCTGGAGGCACGCGGCCTGCTGACACGAACGCGCAGCCTTGAGGACAGGCGCAAGGTGGTCATAGAGGCGACGGAACTCACACGAGAACTATCGACGCGCTATTATGGCGCGATCGCGCAGGAGGGGGAAAAGGTGATCGCCACATTCAGCGACACTGAGCTCGCCACGATCCTGCGCTTCGTTACGGCGTCCCTCGACCTTCAGCGCGACCAGCTGGCCCGGCTGAAGGCCGAGGCGTTGGAATAACCGACAGCCTATAGGCTCGCCGGGTCGAGCGCTGGCTCGCCTTTGCGGCGCGCCACGATCGCCGCAAGATCGGCGGTCTCGAAAGCATCACGCAGGGCGTTGAACGACGGCAGCACGAAATAGGCACGCTGGAACTTGTCGATCTCGTAGCCGGTGCGCATTACGGTTTCCAGGTCGAAGGGGACATGGTGCGCCTCGCCGCCTTCGACCGCGAACTGAAGCTCCGTGAAGGATGACATCAGCCCGGCGCCGAAAGCCTTCAGCGGCTGGCCCGGCTCGCGTATCAGCCCGTATTCGACGGTGTACCAGTAAAGCCTGGTGATCATCTCGTCGCCGCCGAGCGCAATCACGCTATCGGCCTTTTTGCCATACATCTGCATGAAGTCGGCAAAGACCGGCTGCGTCAGGATCGGCACGTGACCGAAGAAATCGTGGAACATGTCGGGCTCGACGATGTAGTCGAGCTCCTTTTGGGTTCGCAGCCAGTTGGTGACCGGGAAGCGGCGGTTGGCGAGGTGGTCGAAGAACGGCTGGGCGGGGATGAGCCCCGGCACAGCGACGATCTCCCAGCCGGTGAGCTTGCGCAGCTTCTCGCTGACCGCACCGAAATCCGGGATCTTGTCGAGAAGGCCGAGCGCCGCAACGCCATCGAGATAGGAATGGTGGGCGAGCTTCCTGGTCAGCTTCGTCTGGCGGTCGCACAGCGTGCGCCACACCGCCTGTTCTTCGTCGCTATAATTGTAGCCCTGCGCCACGGTGAAATCGGCACGGCAGACCGAATAATCGCCGCGAAGACCTCGCGCCGCGCATTCGCGGGCATAGTCGGCAACGTTCATTGTCATGGCTTGCTCTCCCTGGAAATCATGATCAGCGGATTGCCGGAAACTCTAGCCGGATAGCGCGAGGCAAATCAGCTTTGATGGTGGCTCAAACGCAGGGTTGGAGGTAAAAGGCTCCACGATCGAGCTTTGGGAGAGTGAAAATGCCTCAGTTTGACGAATTCGAGATCAAGATGCTCGACATCCTGCAGCGCGACGGTCGCAAGCCGGTCTCCGAATTGGCGCAGGAGATCGGCCTGTCGACGACACCTTGCGCGCGGCGCTTCGAGGCTCTTCAGCAGGCGGGCATCATCAAGGGCTTCGCCGCGGTGCTCAGCCGCCGCGCCGTCGGTCTGATGGTCGAGGTCTTCATCCAGGTGCGTCTCGTAACTCACAGCGACGGCTCGCCCGAAAACTTTATCGCCGCCGTGCAGCGCATGGACGAGGTGTCGTCGTGCTGGACGATGACTGGAGACTACGATTTCCTGCTGCATGTCATGGTGCCGTCGGTCGACGAACTCAATGCCTTCGTCATGCACCGGCTGATGCGGCTCGAAGGCGTGCGCGACGTACACACGCAGCTAGTGCTGCAGAACATCAAGGGGCCCGGCCATGTGCCGCTGGCACATCTCAGACGATAGGCATTTCTGCGGAAAAGCTGCACACAAACTGCTGAAGCGAGCCAATCTCCAGAGCTAGATCGCCGACTACGACATGCGGACCGCCATTGCATAAGGTCCGCCATGAAAATCGTCCTGATCAACCCGCCGCATACCGCCGTCGGCAGCCGTGTGCCGGACGACCATCTGCCACCGCTCGGTTTGCTGGCACTGGGCGGTCCGCTGATCGACGCGGGACATCAAGTGCGGCTTGTGGACGCCGAATTCGGGCCGATGGCGCTTGCCACGCTGGTCCGGGACGCCTTGAGCGATCATCCCCACTGCATTCTGATCGGCCATTCCGGCTCGACCTCTGCGCATCCGACAGCCCTGCTGATCGCCGGCATGGTCAAGGACATCCAGCCAGCGACAATCCTGATCTATGGCGGCGTGTTTCCGACCTATCATTGGCGCGACATACTGGCTGAAACGAATGTCTTCGACTTCATCGTGCGCGGCGAGGGCGAGGCGACCATCGTCGCGCTGGTCGAAGCGCTTGAAAACCGCAAGCCGCTGTCGGATGTGGCGGGCATCGCCTTTCCTGACGTTTTGCGCCGGCCCTTTGCAACCCGGCCAACAAGAACGATCACCAACCTGGACGACTACCGCATCGGCTGGGAACTGATCGATTTCAGTCGCTACAGCTATTGGGGAGGCAAGCGCGCGGTGGTCATGCAGTTCTCGCGAGGCTGTCCGCATCTGTGCAATTATTGCGGCCAGCGCGGCTTCTGGACGCGCTGGCGGCACCGCGACCCCGGGAAGTTCGCGCGGGAGATTGCCTGGCTGTACCGCGAGCATGGCGTCGAGCTGATCAACCTTGCCGACGAGAACCCGACGTCGTCCAAAAAAGCCTGGCGCGCCTTTCTCGATGCGATGATCGCCGAGAATGTGCCGGTGCTGATCGTCGGCTCCACCCGCGCCGACGACATCGTCCGCGACGCCGACAGCCTGCATCTCTATCGCCGGGCCGGCGTCATCCGCTGGCTGCTTGGCATGGAAAACACCGACGAGCGGACGCTTGCATTGATCCGCAAGGGCGGCAGCACCTCGTCCGACCGCGAGGCGATACGGCTGCTGCGCCTCAACGGCATCTTGTCGATGGCGACCTGGGTGGCCGGTTTCGAGGACGAAAGTTTGCGCGACCTCTGGCGCGGCTTCCGCCAGCTGATCGCTTATGACCCCGACCAGATCCAGGCGCTCTATGTGACGCCGCATCGCTGGACGCCGTTCTTCAGGATTGCCAGGGACCGCAAGGTGATCCAGCTGGACGCCCGCCTGTGGGACTACAAGCATCAGGTCCTGCGGATGACCCGCCTCAAGCCGTGGATGCTGTTCTTCGCCGTCAAGCTGATCGAACTGGCGGTGCAGTCGCGGCCCAAGGCCTTGGCGCGCATCCTGTTCCACAAGGATCCGGAGCAACGGCATTCGATGCGCTGGTACACCAGAATGGGCCGCCGCGTCTGGTTTCGCGAAGTCTGGGGCTTTCTGGTCCGCGACCGCCGCCTCAAAAATGGCCCGACGCTCGCCGAATTCTGGGGCGCGCCGCAAGACGAGGAAGAGGAATCGATGGTTGTCGAACGCCTGCCGCGTAAGTCCGTGACCGCTATTTCGCCAAACGCTTGAGCCTCTCAGACACCCGGCCTCACGGCACGATCAGCGTGCCGGCGCCGTGTTCGGTGAACAGCTCGAGCAGCACCGCATGCGGCGTCTTGCCGTTGAGGATGACGACGCCTGCGACGCCGCGCTCGATTGCCTCGATGCAGGTCTCGACTTTGGGGATCATGCCGCCCGAGACAGTGCCGTCCTTGATCAGGGCCTTGGCCTCGGCCACGGTCAACTCGTCGATCAGCTTCTTGTCCTTGTCGAGCACGCCGGGCACGTCGGTAAGGAACAGCAGGCGCGTCGCCTGGCAGGCGCCGGCGATGGCGCCGGCAAAAGTGTCGGCGTTGATGTTGTAGGTATGGCCGTCGCGGCCGGGTGCCACCGGCGCCAGCACCGGGATCATTTCGGACCGCGCCAGGAGGTCGAGCAATGTGCGGTCGACCTCGACAGGCTCACCAACGAAGCCCAGGTCGAGCACCCGTTCGATGTTGGAATCCGGATCGATCATGGTCTTTCGCGCCTTTTCGGCAAACACCATGTTGCCGTCCTTGCCGCACAGGCCGATCGCCCACTCGCCCTCGGCATTGATCAGCGCGACGATCTCCTTGTTGATCGACCCGGCCAGCACCATCTCGACAATCTCGACGGTCTTCTGGTCGGTGACGCGCAAGCCGCCCTCGAATTTGGATTCGATGCCCATCTTGCTGAGCATGGCGCCGATCTGCGGCCCGCCGCCATGCACGACGATCGGGTTGACGCCGGATTGTTTCAAAAGTGCGATGTCGCGGGCGAAAGCCTTGCCGAGCGCGATGTCGCCCATCGCGTGGCCGCCATATTTCACCACGACCGTCTTGTTCTCGTAGCGCTGCATATAGGGCAGCGCCCTTGAAAGCAGCGCGGCCTGCATTTCGGCGGTGGCGGCGACATCCGTCATCGGCGTGGTTCCCAGCATGAACGGCGGCGTCTTAGCGGGAATTGGACGAGGGGGCAAACGGCTTTGCGGTCACGATCGATCAAATCACCGCCTATGCCGGCCGCTGCAGCGGCGCCCGTCGGCCCAGCCAGCCCGAGATCCTTTCCATCTGCGCGGCGAACGACAAAAGCGTTTCCTCGTCGCCGGGGCGGCCGGCGGCCTGGACGCCGAGCGGCAGGCCGGCATCGGTGACGTAAACCGGGAGCGTGATCGACGGTTGCCCGCTGACGTTCTGGATCGCCGGCCAGTGGGTGAACCACAGGCTCTTGTCCATCAGCTGGCCGAATAGCGGCTTGAACTTCAGCAGGCCGGCGAGGCGCAGTCTGTCCAGGACATTCTCGATGAATTCGTCGGCGCCTTTCGGGTCCATGGTGCCGCAGGCGAGCGGCGGGTGCGCGATGACAGGCATCAGCACTGCATCATAGTGCGCGGTTTCGGTGATAAGCCGGCGCGAGGTTGCGTGCAGCCGCTGCAGGCCGGCATAGATTTCGCCGGCCGAGAGGATTTCACCGAACCGGCTCATCACGCGCGTGGCGCGTTCGATGTCGCCTGAGATGGAGCGGCCGACGCGCAAGGCCTCGCCACGCATCGTGCCGGCCACCGCCGCGGCGACGGTTCTGGCGAAATCGGCGATGAAATCACGATCGATATAGGGCAGGTCGATCTCCTCGACGCTGTGCCCGCCTTCGCGCGCCAGCGCAATCGCCGCATCCAGAGCTTTCAACGTCTCTTCCGATATCGGCAAGCCGAGCGGCGATTTTCGATAGAAGGCGAGCTTGAGCTTGCCCGGATCGCGCCCGGCGGCCGCAGTGAAACTGCCGTTCGGCGAGGGTGCCGCGTAGGGCGACAGCGGGTCGGGCCCGTGGGTCAGGTCGAGCAGCAGGGCCGTATCGCGCACCGAGCGGGCCAACGCATGGTCGACGACGAAGCCGTACCAGCTTTCCGTGACGAGCGGCGTCAAGGGTACGCGGCCGCGCGAGGTTTTCAGCCCGACCAGCCCGGTGCAAGCGGCAGGCACCCTGATCGAGCCGCCGCCATCCGAGGCATGCGCCACCGGCACGACGCCGGCCGCGACCAGCGCAGCCGCACCGCCCGAGGAACCGCCGGACGTGTGCGCGGTGTTCCATGGATTGCGGGTGACGCCGTAAGCCACCGACTCGGTCACCAGCCTCAGCCCGTGTTCGGGTGCGGTGCTGGTGGCGATCGGGATCAGGCCGGCGGCCAGATAGCGTTCCGTCATCACCGAGCTGAAATCGGGGGTGAAAGCTGGGATGCGGCTGCCGCCATGCGTCGGCACGCCTTTCATGGCGATGCCGAGGTCCTTCAGCGCAAAGGGCACTCCGGCAAGCGGCAGCTTGTGGTCGACGGTTTTCGCTCGCGCCCGCGCCGCCTCAAAAAGCGGTTCGGCGATGGCGTTGATCTCCGGCAGGGTGGCCTCGGCCCGGGCGATCGCCGCATCGACGAGATCTTGCGGTGTGATCTCTCCCTTGTGCACGAGTGCGGCCTGGCCGGTTGCGTCATGCTCCCACAGAACCCGCTCGATCGACATGGTCGCCCTCCCGCTCATTGCAAGCTAGCGGGCGGCGATTTCATTGGCAATCGAGGCTGGCGCTGCCGGTGCGCAAGACCATTTCAGTCGTTGCAAATGCATTGCAATCGCCTAATTTGGCGGCGGATGACGCCGCAGGACATCAGCAACCTGATTGTCCGGACTTCGATGAAGGACCGGGCTGCGTTCGATCTGCTCTACCGGCAGACCAGCGCGAAACTTTTCGGCGTCTGCCTTCGTGTATTGAAGGATCGGGGAGATGCTGAAGAAGCGCTTCAAGAGGTCTTCGTCAAGATATGGACGAAGGCGGACCGTTTCGCCGTTTCGGATCTGAGCCCGATCTCCTGGCTGGTGGCCATTGCGCGCAATCATGCGATCGATCGGATCAGGGCGCGGCGAGAGCCTGCCGCCTATATCGATGCCGCGCTCGACGTGGCCGATCCGGCGCCGGGGCCGGAGGCCATGGCCGTGGCGGGCGGTGAGTCCGAACGCATCTACCATTGTCTCGAGGAATTGGAGAAGGACCGGGCGGCGGCCGTTCGGGGCGCCTATCTGGATGGCAAAAGCTATGCCGAACTGGCGGAGCGCTATGGCGTACCGCTGAACACGATGCGGACCTGGCTGCGGCGCAGCCTGTTGAAACTGAGAGAATGCCTGGAGAGATGACGCTGGCTGACGACAATGGACCGGAACGTGGGGGCGACGACCTGTTCGCCGCCGAATACGTTCTTGGCGTTCTGGCCGCCGATGAACGCGAGATCGCGTCGCGCCGCATCGATGCGGACGCCGCCTTCGCGCGCCTTGTCGATGCCTGGGAGGCGCATCTTTCGCCGATGGCCGCCGCCTATCCGGAGACAGAGCCTCCGATCAGGGTCAAGGAAGCATTGGACCGCCGGCTTTTCGCTGCAGAGCCGCGCGCCGGCCTGTGGTCGAGCCTTGGCTTCTGGCGCGGTCTTGCCGCCGCCGCCATTGCGGCGCTGGCGATCTACATCGCCGTGCCTTACTTCCGCCCGTCCACGGAACCGCCGCAGGCGCGGCTTGTCGCCTCGCTGGCGGCCGAAGGCAGCGACGTCAAATATCTCGTCGTCTACGATGCCGCCCGTCAAGAGGTCGGTCTTTCTCACGTTTCCGGCGAGCGGGCCGCCGGCAAGGACTTCGAACTGTGGATGATCGAAGGCAAGAAGGCGCCGGTGTCGATGGGCGTCATCCCGGCCGGTGCGACCGCGCATTTGCCCATCCCGCCCGCCGTCCAGGAGAAATTGGCGCAAGGCGCCGTGCTTGCGGTCAGCGTTGAGCCTGCCGGCGGTTCACCGACCGGCCAGCCGACTGGACCGGTGGTCGCAGCGGGCGATCTGAAGAGCATCTGACCGCTTCTCATCTCCGGAAGCAGACCTGAAATCTATCTCCCGCGATTTAAACGCCTGCAAAGCTTGTTAGCGGCTGTCGATCCGCGCCGGGCAAATTGCAGCGACAAATATTTTTTTGCGGAGAGGGCGAAACTCCAGCATTTCTATCGCGTATCTCCTTGCGTTCCCAAATGAGGGGAACGATAACCAGAGGAGATTGAAATCATGCGTAAATTCGCCACCCTTTTGCTTGCCGGCACGGTCGCCATTTCCGCGCTCGCCACCATTGCCTATGCTCAAAATCCGATGGTCGGCGGCGCCGCCATGTATGCCCAGAAAAACATCGTCGAAAATGCTGTCAACTCGAAGGACCACACGACGCTGGTCGCTGCCGTCAAGGCAGGCGGCCTGGTCGATACGCTGCAAAGCGCTGGCCCCTTCACTGTGTTCGCGCCGACCAACGAGGCCTTTGCGGCACTTCCAGCCGGCACGGTGGAGACGCTGCTCAGGCCTGAAAACAAGGACAAGCTCGTCAAGATCCTGACTTGCCATGTCATCGGCGCCAAAGCGATGGCCGCCGACGTCGCCAAGATGGTCAAGAACGACGGCGGCACCCACAAGGTCAAGACGGTCGGTGGTTGCGAACTGTCGCTCAAGGCCGACGGCGGCAAGGTCACCGTGACCGACGAGAACGGCAACGTCGCCAATGTGACGATCGCCGATGTCGAGCAGTCCAACGGCGTCATCCACGTCGTCGACAAGGTTCTCCTGCCGAAGATGTAACAAACGCACGCTGCCGGCGAAGATATCGCTAAGGGCCTCCCTGCGCACACTCCGCGCCGTTCACGCAAGATGTGGATAGGCGCGGAGTCCCGCTTTGAGGACAGCGATCGTCACCGGCTTTTGATTTCCGTGTGGCGGTCGAATTTGGCACAAGCAATGACAGGAGGAATGGCCATGAACCGTCGCGAGCTTCTTTTGAGTGGTGCGGCAGCCATTGGCGTTGTCGCAGGCGCCACCGCGCTGCGCATGGGCGGAGCCCAGGATGCACGCGCGGCTGAGACTTTCGAGGTTACCAAGACCGAAGCCGAGTGGCGCGCCATCCTGTCCGACGCGGCCTTCAATGTGCTGCGCAAGGAGGGCACGGAATACCCAGGCACCAGTCCGCTGCTCAACGAGCACCGCAAAGGCATCTTCGCTTGCGCCGGCTGCGGCCTGCCGGTCTATTCGTCAGAGACCAAGTTCGATTCCGGCACAGGCTGGCCGAGCTTCTGGCAGGAAATCCCGAAGTCCGTCGGCAAGACCGTGGACAGGTCTTTGGGCATGACCCGCACGGAGGTCCATTGTCGCCGCTGCGGCGGCCATCTCGGCCACGTATTCGACGACGGTCCGCCGCCGACCGGGTTGCGACACTGCATCAATGGCGTTGCCTTGACCTTCAAGCCGGCGACGGCGTGAGGACGGCTGCGACCCTGACTTTGTCGGAGCGCGAGAGGACTTCGTAATGGTTGATTTTGCGCATGACCCCGAAAATCGCTTTTCGGGGTCATGCGCGAGGGCGCCAGGCGGGGGATCCAGCGCGCCTCAATGGCCTCCGCCACCGCCGCCTTGAGCGGCTGGCTTGCGGATCACCAGGGTGAAGAGCCCAAGCGTCGCGAACAAAACCGTCAGCATGAAGAATACGTCCATGAACGACAGCAGCGACGCCTGCTGCTGGACCATGCCTGACAGTTTGGAGATGGCCGCCTTGGAGGCGTCGAGCCCGGCGGTCTGCTCGAAGTTGAGCGTCATGTTCTGCAGCTTCTGCTGCGCAGCGGCACTTCCCCATTGCACGTGCTCGGAGAGCCTGGCGTAGTGGAAGGCATTGCGGTCGATCAGCACGGTGTTGATGACTGCCAGGCCGACGGCGCCGCCGAGATTGCGGGTCAGGTTGAACAGGCCAGACGCATTCTTCAGCCGCTCCGGCGGCAAGGTTCCGAGCGCAATGTTGTTGATCGGCACCATGCAAAGCATCATCGAGCAGCCGCGCAGGATCTGCGGGATCAGCAGTTCATAGAAATCCCAGTCGGCGGTGAGATGCGTCATCCACCAGGTCCCCGTGGCGAAGCCGAAGAAGCCGATCATCATCATGATGCGCGGGTCCATCTTGTTCGACAGGATGCCGGAGATCGGCGCAGTGAAGAACATGGCTAGGCCGCTGACGAACAGCGCCTCGCCGATCATCATCGAATCGTAGCCGCGGATCCGCCCCAGGAACACCGGATAAAGATAGGTCAGACCGTAGAGGCCGATGCCGACGACGAAGGAGAACAGCGAGCCGAAGGCAAAATTGATATTGCTGAAAGCCCTCAGATCGACAATCGGCTCCTCGGCGGTGAACACGCGCCAGAAGAACAGCACCGCGCCGAAGGTCATGATGACGGCGCAGATGAACACCGCCTGATCCTGCAGCCAGTCGTTATTGGGACCTTCCTCCAGCACATATTCCATGCAGCCCAGGAAGGCGGCCATGCCGGCAAGCCCCCACCAGTCGAACTTGCTGAACAGCTTGAGATTGGGTTTGTCGAAGTCGATCAGCGACCAGGCGGCCGTCGTCACCAGAATGCCGGGCACGACGTTGACCAGGAACAGCCAGTGCCAGAACATGGCATGGCTGATATAGCCGCCGACGGTCGGGCCGATGGTTGGCGCCAGCGTCGCCACCAGGCCGATCATCGGCGAGACGATGGCGCGACGCGACGGCGGGAAGATGGTGAAGGCGGCTGCAAAGACGCTCGGGATCATGCCGCCGCCGATGAAGCCCTGCACGGCGCGGTAGACGATCATCTGGTCGATATTGGTTGCGGTCGCCGCCAGCGCGCTGGCCGCGGTGAAACCTGCCGCCGAGATTGTGAACAGCACCCGCGTCGACAGCATCCGGCTGAGGAAGCCCGACAGCGGGATCATCACCACCTCGGCAATCAGATACGCCGTCTGCACCCACGGAATCTCGTCCGAACTGGCGCTCAGGCCCGCCTGGATCTCGGCCAGCGAGGCCGAGACGATCTGGATGTCCAGGATGGCCATGAACATGCCGAACACCATTGCCAGGAAGGCGATGACGCGGCGCGTCGAGATGTGGTCGACCGGCACCGGCATGGCTGGCGCCGGCGCCGATCCTGCAGTTAGGGTTGCGGTCGCCATGACCCTTGCTCCCGGTTCCGCTTTACTTCGATGCCGAAGGCGCGGTGCGGCTGTCGACGGCGACGACGACGCTCAGGCCGGCGCGCAGCTTGCCCGTCTTCAGCACATCCGCGGGCACGTCTATGCGAACCGGAACGCGCTGCACCACCTTGGTGAAATTGCCTGTGGCGTTTTCCGGCGGCAGCAGCGAGAACACTGCTCCCGAAGCCGGGGCCAGCGACGACACGGTACCCTCGATGTCCTGACCGTCGATCGCGTCGACCGACACTCTGACCTTTTCACCAGGCACCAGCCGGGCAAGCTGGGTCTCCTTGAAGTTGGCGACGATGTAGAGCTTGTCCATTGGCACGATGACGGCGAGCTTCTGTCCGGGGCTGATCAGGTCGCCCTGCTCGACCGAGCGGTTGCCGACCACGCCGTCATAGGGTGCGCGCAGCACGGTGAAGGACAGATCCCGCACCGCCTTGTCGTGGGCAAGCTGCAGCGAGGCCAGCGTGCTTGCCGATTCCGCCCGCTGCGCCTGGAGCACGCCGATATTCGCCTGAGCCGCCGCGATCTGCGCGTCGGCGCCGGCTAGTGCGGCATTGGCTTGCTCGACCGCCGTCTGGGCATCGTCCAACTGGGCCTGGGTACCGACGCGGGTCTTGAGCAACTGGGCGGCACGAACCTGAGCTCGCTTCGCATTATCGGCCGCGGCCTGGTCGGCGGTCTTCTGCGCCTGCGCCTGCTTGAGCGAGGCGCGCGCCGCCTCGGTCTGGGCATCGATGCGGTCGAGCGTCTTGCTCAACGTGGCGATCTGCGCCTCGGCCTGAGCAACGGCTATCTTGTAGTCACCGTCATCGACGATCAGCAGCGGGTCGCCGGCCTTCACCTGCTGGTTCTCGGTCACTTTGACCTGATCGACATAACCCGAGATTTTTGGCGAGATGAACGCGGTGTCGGCCTGGACATAGGCATCGTCAGTCGTGATCATGAAGCGCCCGTCGGTCCAGTAATCATAGCCATACCAGGCGCCGGCGCCCAGCAGGGCCAGGCCGATGATGGGCAACAACATCGAGCGCATCGAGCGCTTCTTCTTGGCGGGAGCCAGCGGGGTGACGTCGGCGGGCTTGAGAGGGGTTTCCGGCGCTTCGATCGCAGGCTGGACCTTGGCACTGGGGAAGGGGCGGACTTCGGCACTGGTGGGCGCGTTCGAGGACATGATATCTCTCTAAATTAACTGGCGCTGAATTTTGTCAGACTGAACCGTTCGGTTCGATCTCGACGTTGACTTAGCGCTTAAGGAGGCCCATATCAAGAGCAATCGAACCGGATGGTTCGAATTATTTTACGAGGTGTGACATTATGGCCGAAGCCCCCAAGGCCGCTCCTTTGCCTGATTCAGGCCCATTGCCCGGCGCTGGCAAGGACCAGTGCGATCTGCTGGACAGCCTGCCGCGCGGCCGCCCGGCCGCGGGTCAAGACCCGGTCAAGCGCAGCCAGATCATCGACGGTGCGCGCCGTGTCTTCATCGAAAAGGGCTTCGAAGCCGCGTCGATGAACGACATTACGCGCGAGGCCGGCGTGTCCAAGGGCACCATCTATGTCTACTTCGCCAACAAGGAAGAGCTCTTCGAAGCGCTGATCGAGGAAGAGCGCGGCACGATTTTCAAGAACATGTATGAGGTGCTCGACCAGATCGGCGACCTTCGCCAGACGTTGGTGAAGTTCGGCATCGTGCTGTCCATGAAGATCACTTCCGCGAGGGTCATCCTGGCGCAGCGGACGGTGATCGGCGCGTCGGAACGCATCCCGGAGCTTGGTGCCCGGTTCTACGAACGCGGCCCGAAGCGTGGCCATGACAGGGTCGTCGTTTTCCTCAACATGGCTATCGAACGCGGCCTGCTGAAGATCGACGACGTCGAGCTTGCCGCCTATCAGTTCACCGAGCTGTGTCTGGCCGGTCTTTTCCGCCAGTGCATTTTCGCCTATCGCACCAAGGCGCCAAGTGCGGCCGAGATCGAACACATCGTCAGGTCGGGCGTCGATGTGTTCCTGAAGGCCTACGGCACCGAACAGCTTGCAGAGCAGGAACGGGCCTCCAGCCCCGCCTGACCAGCCGTCGGAGTCCGTTGCCTATCCGCCGTTGGCGGCGAGCACGATCGCCGCACGCAATTCCTCGAGGCCCTCGCTCTTTTCCGACGACGTGGCGAGCACGAAGGGAAATGCCGCCGGGCGTTTCTTGATCTTCTGGAGCGTTTCCTCGATCAGCCGCGGTACCCCCGCCGCTTTGATCTTGTCGGTCTTGGTCAGCACGATCTGATACGACACCGCCGCCTTGTCGAGCAGCGACAGCACCTCGTCGTCCTTGGCCTTGATGCCATGGCGGGCATCGATCAGCACGTAGACGCGCTTCAGCGTCACCCGGCCCTTCAGATAGTCGAACACGAGCTTCGTCCACTCGTCGACCTTTTCCTTCGGCGCCGTGGCGTAGCCATAGCCCGGCATGTCGACCAGGGCCATCGGCGGCAGATCGGCGCCCTCTCCCGAAAATCCGCCCGGCACGAAATAGTTGAGTTCTTGCGTGCGGCCCGGCGTGTTGGAGGTGCGCGCCAGCCCCTTCTGGTTGACCAGCGCGTTGATCAGCGACGATTTGCCGACATTGGAGCGGCCGGCAAAGGCGATCTCGGGTGGACCCTCCGGCGGCAGGAATTTCATCGCCGGCACGCCGCGGATGAAGATCCAGGCTCGCGTGAACAATTCGATGCCGATCGTGGTCTTGTTCAACGCGTTCAAACCGCTGCCTCCAGAAGAAAAATGTTGCTGCCACGAATGGCATCGAGATTGCGGCTGATCTTTTCCACCGGCCAGTGCCACCACGCCAGCGCCAGCAGCCGCCGGATGGTCCTGTCATCGAAGCGCATCTTCACCACCTTGGCCGGATTACCGGCGACAATCGCATAGGCTGGCACATCGTGCGTCACCACCGACTTTGCCGCGACGATAGCGCCGTCGCCGATTTTCACGCCCGGCAGCATCACCGCTTCCATGCCGATCCAGACGTCATTGCCGACGATTGTATCGCCGCGCACCTCCTTCGACCATGTCGCCGGGTCGAAACCTTCTTCCCAGCCATGGCCGAAGATGTTGAACGGATAGGTCGAAAAGCCGGACATGGCGTGATTGGCGCCGTTCATGATGAAGCGCGCACCCTCGGCAATGGCGCAGAACTTGCCGATGATCAGCCTGTCGCCGATGAACGGATAATGATGCAGCACGCATTTTTCGGCGAATTTGTCGGGTCCGTCAGGGTCGTCATAATAGGTGAAGTCGCCGATCTCGATATTCGGCGCCGTCACCAGCGGCTTCAGAAAGCCGACGCGCGTGTGCAACGGGATCGGATGCTTGATCGATGGATTGGGTCCGGTCATATCGAGCTCCGTCGGGCAACTGCCAGCCAGGTCAAAATAGCGCGATCCGTCCGGCAGTACCAATCGCTTAATCCAGGCCGGCAGCCTGTGCAAAAAGCCCCGGACGAACCGGGGCTTTCTGGTTTCGCACTATCGGAGCGCCGGCTATTCCGCCGGCGACGGTTTCTTGCGGAACAGCGCGACCAGATTGTCCCACAATTCGATCTTGGCGCCCTGCCGCTTCATGATCACGCCCTGCTGCAGGATCGACAGCGTGTTGTTCCAGGCCCAGTAGATGACGAGGCCGGCCGGAAAACCCGCCATCATGAAGGTGAAGATCACGGGCATCCACGTGAAGATCGCCGCCTGCGTCGGGTCCGGCGGCGTCGGGTTCATGCGCATCTGCAGGAACATCGTCACGCCCATGATCAGCGGCCAGACGCCGATCATCAGCATGTGCGGCAAGGTAACGGGGATCAGCCCGAACAGGTTGAAAATCGATGTCGGGTCCGGCGCCGCCAGATCCTGGATCCAGCCGAAGAACGGCGCGTGCCGCATCTCGATGGTGATGTAGAGCACCTTGTAGAGCGAGAAGAACACCGGGATCTGCAATGCCACCGGCCAGCAGCCGGCGAGCGGATTGATCTTCTCGGTCTTGTAGAGCTCCATCATCGCCTGCTGCTGCTTCATCTTGTCGTCCGCGTATTTCTCGCGGATCTCGAGCATCTTGGGCTGCACCTTCTTCATGTTCGCCATCGACGCATAGGACTTGTTGGCGAGCGGGAA
This sequence comes from Mesorhizobium sp. M0854, assembly GCF_040319815.1. NCBI lineage: Bacteria > Pseudomonadati > Pseudomonadota > Alphaproteobacteria > Hyphomicrobiales > Phyllobacteriaceae > Mesorhizobium > Mesorhizobium sp. M0854. The sequence goes on along the minus strand of NZ_JAMYOL010000001.1, from coordinate 547,297 downwards.
GAACAGCGCCTTGACGATGACGGTGGTGGCGAGGATCGCCAGACCGAAATTGCCGAAGAATTTGTAAAGCGTGTCGATCAGCGAGAACATCGGCTGAGTTATGAACCAGAACCAGCCCCAATCGATCAGCTTTTCGAAAAGCCTTATCTTGCGATCTTTCTCGTAAGCATTGATCTTGTTGACTTCCTTTGCGCCGGCAAAGATCTCCGATTCAATGGTCTTGGATTCGCCGGGCTGCAGCGCAATCGCGTCCGTGCGGAAGTCGGCTTGATAGCGATGACGGCCGTCCTCGTAATAAGCGAAGTTTGGCTGAAACTCCTGCGCTTCTGTCGGCACCAGCGTCGCCGCCCAGTATTTGTCGGTGATGCCCAGCCAACCGTCCTTGGACTTGCTCGGTGTGTACTGCTTGTTTTTCTCGAGATCGGCGTATTTGTGTTCCTGCAGGCCTTCGCTGCCGGTGACGCCGATCAGGCCTTCGTGCAACACATAGGTGCTGGCGACCGCCGGCTTGTCGAAGCGGGTGATGCGGCCATAATTGAACAGCGAGACAGGGCTGCTGCCGGAATTCTGCACGATGTCGGAAACGGTGAACATGTAGTCGTTGTCGACCGAGAATGTGCGTTTGAAAGTCAGGCCCTTATCGTTGGTGAAGGTGAGCGTCACTGGTGTAGCCGGCGTTAGCGTCGGATTGCCGTCGACGTTCCAAACGGTCTTGGGTCCCGGTAGCGTTCCCACCTTGTCTTCGCCAACAAAGCCGATCTCGGCGAAATATCCGTTCGGCAGCGACTCCGGATTGAGCAGCGCGATCTTGGGTGAGTTTTTGTCGACCGTCTCGGTGTAGTGCTTGAGCTTGAGATCATCGAGACGCGCGCCGGTGAGGTTGATCGAGCCTTCGAGGCTCGGCGTGTCGATCTTGACGCGGCGGGTCGAGGCAATCGCCTGCTCGCGGCCGGCCGGCGTCACCGCGTTGCCGCCAGGCGCGTTCGGAATGGCGCCCGGCTGCACCGGTGTTTCGCTGGCGCCCGGGCTGGTGCCTTGGGCGGCCTTCTTCTGCTCCGCCACGCGCTGCTCTTCGATGCGGGCGGCTTCGCGCTGCATCTCGCTGCGCGGCATCACATAGAAATATTGCCAAAGCGCCAGGATCAGCACCGACAGTGCGATGGTGATGAAGAAGTTGCGGTTGTTTTCCATCGAAGCCCTTGGCCTATCGTGTTCCACGCAATCTGCGGGAGAGTTCGGCCTTCAACTGGCCGAACGGAGTGGTAAGCACGTCTTCGCGCCCGACGATGACATAATCATTGCCGGGCGCCATGTCATCGGCGGCATGCGTGCGCACGGCCTCTCTGAGCCGCCGCCGGATGCGGTTGCGAACGACGGCGTTGCCGACCTTCCTGGTGACGGTGTAGCCGACGCGCGGCGCCTCGCTGTCGCCGCGGCCCAGGACCTCGACGAGGAAAAGCCGCCCGCGGCGCTTTTCGCCGCGGCGGACAGCCAGGAATTCCGCGCGCTTCAGAAGCCGCTTGGGATGGGCACCCGTTGGCTTGCCGGTTGCGGGCAACGATCTTGTCTCTCGCTTGGTGCTCAGGCGCTGAGACGCTTGCGGCCGCGGTTGCGGCGGGCTGCGACGACGCCGCGGCCACCTTTGGTGGCCATGCGGGCGCGGAAACCGTGCCTGCGTTTGCGGACGAGTTTGGACGGCTGGTAAGTACGCTTCATTTGTTTAAATACCGCGGGGTGCGGCCCTTCTTGATTCTGTCACTTTGTAACAGGAGCTTTGCCGGGCCGGTTTTGGCGCGATCGAAACCGCGCCGGGACGAATGGCCCGAGCGTGAGCGGGCTTATAGAAAGAAGGGTTTTGGAAGTCAATCCAGCGTGTCGGGCCGGCGTTGTCGGACCGGCAGGGAAGTCCTTGCGGCCCTTTGTCCGGCTTCGACCAAGGATGAATTTGGCAAAAAAGCCGCAATCGCCTAATCTTGCCCGATCAAGCGATCGTGAAGACGAGCAGTCCCTAAGACAAGCAGCCGTGATGACAGGCAGCCGTGACGACGAGCATGAGTGAAGTCCCAGCAACCGACGAAAGCATCGCCCAGGCGAAGGCCGCCACCCGCAGGGTGCCGCTGGCGCGCGGCCTGTCGACCAAGTTGCTGCTGCTCACCATCGTCTTCGTGCTGTTGGCCGAAATCCTCATCTTCGTGCCCTGGATCGCCAGCTACAGGCTGAGCTGGCTGAAGGAGAGGCTGAGCACCGCCGCCGCGGTGTCGATCGTCCTGGTACAGGGCGAACCTGCCTCGCTGTCGCGTGCCGCCCAGAACGACGTACTGATGGCGATCGGCGCCAAGGCGATCGCCGTGCGCGACGGCGGCGTCTCGCGGCTTCTGGTCGTGGCCGAAATGCCGCCGCAGGTCGACGAGCATATCGATATCGCCAATGTCGGCATGATCAAGGGCATGACCGGCGCGCTGGACACGCTGTTTTTCGGCGGCAAGCGGATGCTGCGCGTTTTCGGGCCGGTCGGCGACAGCGACAAAGAATTCGAGCTGATCATGCCCGACCACCGCCTGCGCAATGCCATGCTGATCTATTCGCGCAACGTCGCCTTCGTCTCGCTGCTGATCTCGCTGTTCACCGCCATGCTGGTCTATGCCGCGATAGACCTGATCATGATCGGCCCGATCAGGACGATGACACGCTCGATGCTGTCCTTTTCCGAGGCGCCCGACGATCCCGGCCGCATCATTCACCCCGCCGCCCGGGCCGACGAGATCGGCGTCGCCGAACGCGAGCTGTCGCAGATGCAGGAGCGGCTGCAGAAGATGCTGACCGAGCAGAAGCACCTGGCCGATCTCGGCCTGGCCGTGTCGAAGATCAACCACGACATGCGCAACATCCTCGCCTCCGCGCAGCTCATGTCGGACCGCCTGCGCCAGGTCAAGGACCCGACCGTGCAGGCGTTCGCGCCAAAACTGCTGCGCGCGCTTGACCGTGCGGTGTCCTACTCGGAGGGCGTGCTGGCCTATGGCCGCACCCAGGAGCCGCCGCCGTCGCGCCGCAGACTGCGGCTGCGCCAGCTGGTCGAAGACGTCCAGGGCCTGCTCGACATCGAATGCGGCATCGAATTCGTCAACGCCGTCGACCCGGTGCTCGAGGTCGATGCCGATTCCGACCAGCTGTTCCGCGTGCTCACCAATCTTAGCCGCAACGCCGTGCAGGCGATGGCGGCGGACACCGAGAGCGCCGTGGTGCGCCGCCTGACCATATCGGCCGAGCGCATCGGCAGCGTCAGCCGCATCGTCGTCACCGACACCGGCCCCGGCCTGCCGCCAAAGGCGCGCGAAAACCTGTTCGCGGCATTTCGCGGCTCGGCCCGCAGCGGTGGCACCGGCCTTGGCCTGGCGATCGCCCATGAATTGATCCGCGCCCATGGCGGCACGGTGGAGCTGGTCGAATCGATCGGCGGTCGCACCACATTCGCCGTCACCATTCCCGACCAGCCGGTTCGGCTCGACCAGGCCCGCAACGGTCTGCGCCGCCCGGCGTAACGAACCGTTTCGTTACGGACCGTTTCAATTCGCAAATGTTTGGTCCGAGACTACGAGCCATCGGCTCGGCCGCCGTGCAACGGCGTGTTCCGTTACGGGCCGTTCCGATTGGCAAATGACTGATCCAAGACGACGACCTATCGGCTCGGCCGCCGCGTGACTCGATCTTGCCTTCGCCGGCCGGCGCATGACGGCAAAACATGACGGCAAAACTTTTGGCCAGGATCGGCTTGCTTTTCGCAAATTCAGTCGCTAGGGAACAGCTCACATTCGCGGCCGGTCGCCAGGATCGGATCGCGGGGCTATGCAAGCATGGCCTGTTGCGCGCCCGTAGCTCAGCTGGATAGAGCACCAGACTACGAATCTGGGGGTCAGGAGTTCGAATCTCTTCGGGCGCGCCATTAAACTCAATGCACGGCCCGGGGACATAGGTAACAGAATCTGCCGCCACTGGCCGGAAGGTTGCCTTGAGTGAGCGCCGTCCTTGCAAAGAGCGGATGGTCCGCTGATGCTACTCAGTCGGCCTGCTTAATCTCCGGGCCCGGTTCAGTCGGCGGGCCTGGCGTGCAATCCTGGCCGGTGCATTCCTGCACCGGATCCTTCGCCGGCGGCAGACAATTTTGGCCTTCACAATGAACGGGCGGCTGCGCTGTTGCGGCTTTATTGTTCTGCGGCACAGGCCGATCCTCAGCGCGAACGGCCGGCATTCCAAGGTCGATCATGGCCGTGCACAAGAGCGCAATCCGAAGCAAATTCACTTTCGCCTCCGCAACTGACAGCGAGACGCAGATTATACCTTCGAACTGCGGCCAACATCCTGTCACCCGCGAACGGCGTTAACAGCGCGTTTCATTGCCGGTCGGAAGGGCGTACCGATTGAGATCGAGCGTCGTCCTCTTCCTGGCAAAATAGCGCCAGAAACGGGGCTTTCGGCCAGAGGTGACTGAAGCCAACCTTCCGATTTTCCTGTACACCTGTTCGAAGGGTTTGAGGTGCCTTAGCGCTTTCGCAAATTCGAGGTTCTTCAGTTCTTTCACGAGGGAACGTAGATGACGGCATTCAACAGCGTCCGCTTCCGGGTCAAGCCGGGTAGTGAAGACGAATTCGTTGAACTATTCGGCAGCGCTCCGCGCAACTTCGAGGGATTGCGAAAATGGCTCTCATCAAATCGGGAGACGGCGCCTTCTTCTCGATTGGAGAGTGTGACACGTTCCAGCACATGGTCGATGCCAGGCCCAAAATGCTAGGCAATCCTGATCGGTTCCGGCATACGTTGCAGCAGCTTGAGGGCGGATATACGGATGCTGTTTCCGGCGAGGCTGTCTTCGAAACGGACGGCAGGAGCAGCGGCAGGTCGGTATAGCTTCGCACTTCGAAAAGCTTATGCCGTGCGCCACTTCCCGGCTCCATCACCTAAACCGCACATTCCCCCTGGAAAGCTCTGCCACCGACCTGCATCCCATCAGCCGCATGTCGCGTTCGATCTCGGTTCGCATCAGGCCGAGTGCCCGTTCGACGCCGGCCTGTCCGGCGGCTGCCAGCGGGAAGAGATAGTAGCGCCCGACGCCGACGGCCTTGGCGCCCAACGACAGGGCTTTCAGCACATGCGTGCCGCGCTGGACGCCGCTGTCGATGATGACGTCTATCTTGTCGCCCACCGCGTCAACGATCTCCGACAGCTGGTCGAAGGGGCTGCGCGAGCCGTCCAGCTGCCTGCCGCCATGATTTGACAGAACGATACCGGTGCAGCCGATGTCGACGGCTTTTCTGGCATCGGCGACGCTCATGATCCCCTTCAGGCAGAACTGGCCGTTCCAGAAGCGGACCATGTCTTCGACGTCCTTCCAATCCAGCGATGGATCGAGGATCTCGGTGAAATAGCGGCTGATGGAAAGCGCTCCGCCGCCGAGATCGATATGGCCGTCCAACTGCGGCAGGCTGAACTTTTCGTGCGTCAAATAGTCGATAGCCCATCTCGGTTTGATCGCGAACTGCATCATGCCGCCGAGCGTAAGCCGAAAGGGGATTGAAAAGCCGGTCCGCAGGTCACGCTCGCGGTTTCCGCCGGTGACGCTGTCGACCGTCAGCATCATTACGTCGACGCCGGACGCCTTGGCGCGCTCCATCATGGCGCGGTTCAGGCCGCGATCCCTGTGAAAATAGAACTGATAGACCTGCGGCGTTCTGTGCTTGCGGACTTCCTCCAGGCTGACCGTGCCGAGCGACGAGACGCCGAACATCGTGCCGAACTTCTCCGCCGCCGCGGCGACGGCGCGCTCGCCGCTATGGTGAAACAGTCGCTGGAGAGCCGTCGGCGAACAATAGACCGGCATCGCCAGCTTCTGGCCCATGACGGTGACCGACATGTCGACCTGTCCGACGCCGGCAAGGACGTTGGGGACGAGATCGCAGTCCTCGAACGCCGCCGTGTTGCGCCGCAGCGTCGTCTCGTCGTCCGCGCCGCCATCGATATAATTGAAGATCGGACCTGGCAGGCGCTGTTTTGCCAGCCGGCGGAAGTCCTGAAAATTGTAGCAGCTTTGCAATCTCATGAAATCAATCGGGTATATGCCGGGCCCGATGTCAAGCCTGTGCCATTGTCGATCGTCGGCGCTCTCGCCTCAGCCCGCCAGAGCGCCAACCGACTCCCGTTCCACCAGCGGGCATTCGAGCTTGGTGATGGGATAGCGGCCACGACCGGGAGCAGCGGGGACTTCGAGCTGCTCGATCGCCCATTGTCCCATCGCCATATGCGGCAGGATCGACGTCGTCAGCGGCGGGAACAGATGCCGCGCGATCTCCTCGTCGTCATAACCGATCACCGAAATATCCCGGGGGATGTGCAGGCCGGCCTCCTTTAGCGCCTCGTAGCAGCCGATCGCGGTGCGGTCGTTCTGGCAGAAGATGGCGGTCGGCCGGTCCTTCAGCGCCAAGAGCTTGACGGTCGCGGCATAGCCGGCGCTCGCCGACCAATCGCCTTCGACGACCAGCGCCGGGTCGAACGGGATGTCGGCTGTCGCCAGCGCCCGGCGGTAACCCTTCAGCCTGTCCTGCGCCGCTTGCATCCAGGGCTCGCCGGTGATGGTAGCGATGCGCCGGTGGCCATGGCTGATCAGGTGCCGGGTCGAGCTCTGGCCGCCGGCGATCTCGCTCGGCACCACGGCGGGGAAGGCATAGTCGGCGGTGTAGCAGTTGAGCAGGATGACCGGAATGTCGAGGCCGTAGAGATAGTCCGGCGCGACGATCTCGCGGGTGAAAATGGTCATGTAGATCAGCGCCGAAATGCCCCGCTTGGTCAGAGCCGCGATGGCACGGGGCTCCATCACCTCGTCGCCCATGGTCTGCGCCACCAAAAGCACATTGCCGGCGTTCCACGAGGCTTGCCGCGCCCCTTCAATGGCGACGACCGCCTCCGGGCTGGTCGCCAACTGGTCGACGACGAAGCCGATCACGCCATCCAGCCCGTCGAATGCGGCAACCGGGGCTCGCAAGGCAGAAAACACCGGCGGCGAATAGCCCAGCGTTCGCGCCGTCTCGATCACCCGCTCGCGGGTTTGCTGCGACAGCCTGATGCCCGGCGTGTTGTTGAGGACGAACGAAACCGTCGCCTGCGAACAGCCTGCCGCCCTGGCGATGTCGGTCATGGTAACGCGGCCCTTGGGGTTTTTCCCGGACAGCTTGCGCCGCCTGGTACCCTCAAGGACGGGATCACGCAGTGGTTCGTTCATGTCATTGGTCCCGCGAATCTCGCATTTATAGGGCGAAGCGATACTAATAGATATAATCGACTCTCTTAGGCGATTTAGTCCCCGATCCAAAACGGTTGCGACTGGGGAGGCCTCACTTGTTTGTGGGCGAGAATCCCGACCAAACTAATACTCTTTACTAATATCTGGCATCCCTATAACGTCAATCCATCATGCCCGGACGACGTCGGACCGCGCATGTTCGGAACGCAAGTCAGCCTGGTATCGGACGGTTCCCGTCAGTCGAAGCTTGCCTGCCGCTCCGGGAAATGTCAGACAAATCGGACTATTTACGAACGGCGAATGAGTCTCTAAAGTCGACGATAGCGGCTGGAATGGCGTCGTTCTTCGCTGCCGGAAACCCTTGAGGAGGAGGGCGTCCAAGCCGCGCCGGCACGTTCATCATCAGCGAAAATTACTGAGTCAAATGGGAGGTTGAATATGAAATCTGTAATACGAAATGCGTCCGTCGCCGCTGCGGCCCTGCTGCTCGGCCTTTCCGCCAGCGCAATTGCGCGGGCCGACGACAAGCCGACTCTGGCCTTCGTCGTCAACGGCGCTTCCGATTTCTGGAAGGCGGCCGAAGCCGGCGTCAAGAAGGCTCAAGGCGAACTGCCCAAATACAATCTGGAGCTCAAATATCCGGAGCAGTCCTCGGTCGCCATCCAGCAGCGCCTGATGGACGATCTGGTGACGGCCGGCGTGAAGGCGATCATGGTCTCGGCCGTCGATCCCAAGACGTCGACCGACGGGCTGAACAAGATCGCCTCGGAAACGGCGTTGTTCACCACCGATAGCGACGCACCGCAGACCAAGCGTGTCGCCTATATTGGCTCGTCCAATGTCGATGCCGGCAAGCAGGCGGCAGAGATCGCCAAGAAGGCCATGCCTGACGGCGGCAAGTGCCTCGGCTTCGTCGGCCTGCTCGGCGCCGACAACGCCAAGGAACGTATCCAGGGCATGAAGGAAGGTCTCGCCGGCACCAAGATCGAATTGGTCGACGTGCGTGGCGACGACATCGATCAGGCTCGCGCCAAGAAGAACGTCGAGGACGCGCTGGTCGCCAGCCCCGACGTCACCTGCATGGTCGGCTTCTATTCCTACAACACGCCGCGCATCTATGAAGCGCTGCGCGATGCCGGCAAGCTCGGCCAGATCACCGTCGTCGGCTTCGACGACGATCCGATCACGCTGGGCGGCGTCAAGGAAGGCACCGTCGCCGCCACCGTCGTGCAGCAGCCCTTCGAATGGGCCTATCAGGGCATGAAGCTGATGGCTGCCTATCTCGAGGGCGATAAGTCGGGCATTCCCGCCGATGGCCTGATCATCATCCCGACCAAGATCATCGGCAAGGACGATGTCGACGCCTACGCCGCCAGCCTCAAGGCGATGTCTGGAAACTGAGCAAATTAGGTTGCGCCGGCTCAAGGTTCGCCTTGAGCCGGCGTTCTATTGACGGGCCTCGCGAGGCCCGTCAGTCTGAGACCAAACGGCTCACCGGCTGCTGTCAGGCGTGATGAATTATTCCGACCCATCCATCGTTGCATCCACGGACGCTCCGTTCCTGAGCCTCGACGGTGTGCGCAAGACCTATCCCGGTGTCGTCGCGCTGGACGGATTCTCGATGGACGTAAGGCCCGGCGAGGTCATCGGCCTGGTCGGCGAAAACGGCGCCGGCAAATCGACGCTGATGAAGATCCTCGGGGGCGTGACCAGGCCGGACACCGGCACCATCACCGTCGATGGCGCCGCCCATGACGGGCTGACTGTCGAGGCGAGCATCGGCTCGGGCATCGCCTTCGTCCACCAGGAACTCAACCTGTTCGAAAACCTCGACGTGGCCGCCAATATCTTCTTTGGCCGCGAACCGCTGCGCGCCGGGCCGCTCAAGCTCGTCGACCGCGCCAGGCTGCGAGCGCAGGCGGCGCCGCTGCTCAAACGCGTGGGCGCCAATTTCTCGGCCGATACGCCGGTGTCGGCGCTGTCGCTGGCCCAGCAGCAAATGGTCGAGATCGCCAAGGCGCTGTCGATCGAGGCAAGGCTGGTTATCCTCGACGAACCGACCTCGAGCCTGCCGATCGCCGAAACCGACAAGCTGCTCGGCGTCATCAAGGCGCTGAAGGCAGACGGCATCAGTGTCATTTTCATCTCGCACCGCCTTCACGAGGTCGAGCGCGTCGCCGACCGCGTCGTCGTGCTCAGGGACGGAATGCTCGCCGGAACCTTGCCGAAGAGCGCGATCAATCACGACCAGATGGTCAAGCTGATGATCGGCCGCATGCTGAAGGAGCGCGAGAAGGCCGCGGAATCGGCGCGCCCGCCGGGCTCTGTCGCGCTGTCGGTCAAGGCCATTCGCACCGCTGCCTATCCCGACCGGCCCGTCGACCTCGATGTCAGGCATGGCGAGATCCTCGGCCTCGCCGGTCTCGTCGGCTCCGGCCGGACGGAGCTGGCGCGCGTCCTGTTCGGCATCGACAAGAGCTTTGGCGGCTCGTTCCAGCTTGACGGAAAAGATCTGGTTCTTGGTTCGGCCGCGGACGCAGTGGCCAACGGTATTTTCCTCGTCCCCGAGGATCGCAAGCTGACCGGCATCCTGCTCGACCTTTCGATCGCCCAAAACATCTCGCTGCCCAATCTGCCGGCGCATTCGCGGCGCTCGCTGGTCTCGGCCGGCGCCGAGGCCGCCACCGCCGAGAAGCAGAAGACCGATCTCGGCATCAGGGCGCCCTCCGTGCAGACGCGCACCGGCACGCTGTCCGGCGGCAACCAGCAAAAGGTCGTGCTGGCCAAATGGCTGGCGATGAAGCCGAAGGTGATGATTCTCGACGAACCGACCCGCGGTATCGACATCGGCGCCAAGGCCGAGATCTACGGGCTGATGCGGGCGCTGGCCGATGCCGGCGTCGCCGTGCTGATGATCTCCAGCGACATGGAGGAGGTGATCGGCGTTTCCGACCGCATTGCCGTCATGCATGAAGGCCAGATCTCGGGCATTCTCGACAAGGACCGGTTCAGCCAGGAAAACGTGCTGCTGCTGGCGGTCGGCAAGCAGCCGAAGTAGTTCGCAGGCACTGGGAGAAGACGATGAGCAAGAAAGATCTCGGCCTGCTGATCCTGATCCTGGTGGTCGGCGCGGTGGTGGCAATCATCAACCCACGCTTCCTGCTGCCGATCAATCTCGCCAACACCTCGAACCTGATCGGGTTGTTCGGCATCCTGTCGATTGGCCAAGCCTTCGTCATCATCACCGGTGGCATCGAATTGTCGGTCGGCTCGGTGGTTGCGCTGCTCGGCGTGCTGTTCATCGACTTCATCGCCACGCGCGGCATGGCCTGGCCGGTCGCCCTGCCGCTGATCCTGGTGCTCGGCGGCATCATCGGGCTGGCGCATGGCTGGCTGATCACCCGGCTCAAATTGCAGCCTTTCGTGGTGACTTTGTGCGGCCTGTTGATCTATCGCGGCGTGGCGCGCTTCTACACCGCTGACGGCACCGCCGGCTTTGCCTTCGGACAGAACTTCCCGGAACTCGAGTTCCTGACGGCGGGGCGGTCCTGGGGCGTGCCGAACAGCTTCATCGCGCTGATCGTCATCGCCGTCGTCATGTGGGTGGTGCTGCACCGGTCGGTGTTCGGGCGCTATCTCTATGCCATCGGCAAGAACGAGGAAGCGGCAAAATATTCCGGCATCCGCACCGGCCGCATCGTCATGGCCGCCTATGTCATCTGCGGCGTGCTGACGGCGCTGTCAGCTATCTATTTCGCCATGTACACACGCTCGATCTCGCCGGCGAGCCACGGCCAGTTCTACGAGCTCTATGCCATCGCGGCCGCGGTGCTCGGCGGCTTCTCGCTGCGAGGCGGCGAAGGCTCGCTGATCGGCGTCCTGCTCGGCACCGTGCTGCTGCAGGAGCTGCAGAACCTCGTCAACCTGCTCGGCATCCCGTCCTCGCTCAACTTCGCCGTCATGGGCGGGGTGATCCTCATCGGCGTGCTGGTCGACCAGCAATGGGGCGTATTCAGGGCGCGGCGGCGGATGCTGGAAGCCACACGCAAGGGCGTGGCGGGTGCTGCCGCTGAGTGACGCAAAAATAGCTGGATGAAATACGCCGACTGCCATGGCAGGTGGCGTGAGAGAGTCAGCCGGAGCTTCGCGACAGCAGTTCAGGTCGGTCTCTATTTGGAACGAAACCCGTATCTGAGCGTTTATTTAAGCTTTGCTGCGCGGAGGCGTCCCATGCCCACGAATCCAGTTAGTACCGCCAAAGTAGGAACTCACCCCCTCCACCCGATGCTGATACCTTTTCCTGTCGCGTTTCTTGTCGGTGCGTTTGTCACCGACCTGGTTTTCTGGGGGACTGCCGATGCCTTCTGGGCACGGGCATCGATGTGGCTGATCGGGGCAGCCATCGTAATGGCCCTTCTCGCTGCGACAGCCGGTTTTATCGACTTCCTCAACGAGCCGCGCATTCGCGCCTTGTCCGACGCCTGGTACCACATGCTGGGCAACTTGACCGCGGTCGTTGTGGCACTGATCAATTTCTACCTTCGCTATGCGCAAGGCGCCGAAGCCGCGGTCCGCCCATGGGGTGCGCTCTTGTCGTTCATAGTGGTCTGCATACTGCTGTTCACCGGCTGGAAGGGCTGGGAGATGGTGTATCGGCACCACGTTGCAGTTCTGGATACACCAGCGGATGCGCCAGCGAAGCCTTCGACAACCACTGCCACGGATACTCGTCACGCTGGTCGGGACCGGCACGCCGCATGAGGCCATAATCCCGAAAACTGGATACCGATTTCCAAAAAGATATCGGTTAGACAAGTAGCGCCCATACCGAATGCATCGGATGGGCTCTACTTTAGATAAGGCCCGACATGTCGGAGAAGGCCATGGCCTTGCGCAGCACCTCGGCGAAGCGCTCGCCGGCGGCTTCACGAGGGCCGCTATTGTCGATCGAGGTGACACCCGGTCCGGACAGCGCCACATTGGCACTGCGCGCCAGCCGTGCCAGCACTTCGCCGCGCGATTCGCGACCCCGCAATGCCAGCCGCTCGGCCAGGATATCCGGTGTAGCCGTGATCTCGACGACCGCCAGATTGGCGTAGCGCTCCCGCAGCGCCGGGATGATCGCGCGCGAGACGTTGGCGATCGCGACACGGCCGTTTGAGACCGACCAGTCGACTTCGGCCGGGATGCCATAGCGCAGGCCATGCGCCTCCCAGGAAATCGCGAAGGCGCCATCCGCTTCGGCCTCGACGAAGGCAACGTCGGCGAGCGTGTCGTGATCCTCGGTGGCCGCATCGCTCGGCCGGGTGATCACCCGGCGCACGAACTCCAGCCGGCTCTCGTCGGCAAACACGGCGCGCGCATAGCCGATCACCGTGTCCTTGCCGGCACCGCTCGGCCCGACGACGGCGACGAAGACACCGTCGCGGATCGGAAATCTCGCGGCGGACAATTCACGCTCGACCGATGCCGACACCATCATGCGACCCGGCGTCCCTGCCGCCAGACCGTGCGGACGACCGGGACATGGTCGTCGACGCGCACGCGAACCAGATCGGCGCGCCGGCCGGGCTCGATGACACCGCGATCGGTGAGGCCGACCGCCTCGGCCGGGTTCTTCGAGACCATCGCCACCGCCTGTGGCAAGGAAATGCCCTCGACCACGTCGCCGAGGAAGAAGGCTGACTGGATCAGACTGAAGGGAATGTAGTCCGACGACAGGATATCGAGCAGGCCATCGCCGGCCAGCGTGCGGGCCGAGACATTGCCCGAATGCGACGCGCCGCGCATGACGTTCGGCGCGCCCATCAATACGCCGAGCCCTGCCTTTTTCGAAGCCCGTGCTGCCTCCTCGGTGGTCGGGAACTCGGCGACGCGCACACCTTGCTCGATCGCTTCGTCGACATGGCCGACGGTTGCGTCGTCATGGCTGGCGAGCACGATGCCGCGCTCTTGGCAGGCAGCGGCGATGAAGCTGCGGTTCGGGCTCGAATTCCTCGCCGATTCCGCCATCCGCTTTTCGCAGAATTTCTGGAAATCGCGATCGGTCAGCTTCAGCTTGCGCTGGTAATAATAGGCATAGGTTTCGAGATCGACGAATTGGCGCTGTCCCGGCGCATGGTCCATCAGCGACGCCAGCCTGACCCGCTCGTCGCCTTCGAAATTGGCGAAGGCTGTGAGGCAGTCCGGCGCCGAAACCTCGCAGCGCAAATGGATGAAATGGTCGGCCCTGAGCCGGTCCTGCTGCACGCTGTCCTCGATCGCGTCGGCCAGTTTGCGTATGTCGGCGGCCGTCAGGTCGGCGTCCTCGTCCATGCCGACGCGCAAGGCGTCGAGCACGGTGGTGATGCCGGCCGTCGCCACCTGCGCGTCATGCGCGAGAACCGCGGCGATCGGGTTCCAGCGCACTTTCGGCCGCGGCGCGTAATGGCCTTCCAGATGGTCGGTGTGGAGCTCGACCAGGCCAGGGATGATGAAGTCGCCGCCCATGTCCTCGCCGCTGCGGCCGGGTCCGGCATCGATGGCGGCGATCATGCCGTCGCGCAGCACGATCGACCCTTCGACGATCTGGTCGGCGAGCACGATCCGGGCGTTGTCAAGAACAGTCTCGGCGGTCATTTCAAGCAGTCCTTGCAGGATTTTGCAGCCAACTGGAACCAATTGGCGTCGTACAAATGCGGTTAGAACAAATAGTCATTTAGGCAGTTCTTCTGATCAGGCAGTTCTTCTGGCCGGGCGGCGCCCGAGCGCGTGATGGGACAGCACCATGAACGGCGCACCCGGTTCAGTTTCCACAAACAGCGTCAGCGCGTCCACCGCCACCGGCCGTTGCAGCACGTCCGTAAACAGGCTGTCGATTGCTAGGCGAAGACGAGGGCTTTCCTGTGACGACACCCGGCCGGACAGCGTCATATGGAAGCGAAACGTCTCGAAGACATAGGGATAGCCCCACTGGCAGAGATTGCGGAACTCGTCGGGCTTCAGCGAATCGGGGCTGCGCCGTTCGATCTCGGTTTCCGTCAACGGCGCGCGGAAGCGGTCGAAGTCGCGCACCACGTCGTCGGCGAAGCGGTTGAGCGCCGGCAGCGGTATTTCCGGCAACAGCGCGAAGAAGCCGTCGATCTGGCTGACGACGAGGCGCGGGATCGTAACGACCGGCGTCGCCTCGGCAAAATCGTCGAGTGCTGCACGAAGCGAGGTTTCCGTCTCGTTGGAGGCCAGTCTGAAGGGCGCCTTCAGTGTCGCATGAAAGCCATAGCGGCGCGCCGAGGCGGTATGGAAGGCAACTTCTGCCGCCGACAACTCGCCCGCAGCCTCGACCGGCTTTGTGGCGGCACCGAATGGGTCGCGGCCGAGCCAGTCGGCAGCGATCCGTGCCAGCGGTTCGTCCTGTCGGGGGGTGAAATAGATCGCGTAGCGCATCGAAAGTCCTCGTCAGCCCCGCTGCCATAGGTGATTTCCATGACGAATTGACGAAGCTTTGTGGCGTTTTCGGTAACAAAACCACACAGCCGGGTCGTTAGCCGACGATTTTTCGCTTGGACCAGCGGTTGGGGCGAAGGGGAAGTGGTTAGGCCTTCATCAGCCATTCGTGCTCGGGCGCGTTGTGGAATTTCCACGTCCGCTTCGGTCCGGCCATGACGTTGAGATAATAGAGATCATAGCCGTGGCAGGCGGCGCAGGGGTGATAACCCTTGGGGACCAGCACGACGTCGCCGTCCTCGATCGCCATCGCCTCGTCGAGCGAACGAGCACCGTTCTGGTCGGCATCGGTGTAGACGCGCTGGAAAGCAAAGCCCTGTGGCGGGTTGAGACGGTGGTAATAGGTCTCCTCGAGATAGGATTCAGCCGGCAGATTGTCCTGGTCGTGCTTGTGCGGCGGATAGCTCGATGTGTGGCCGCCGGGTGTGATGACCTCGACCACCAGCAAGGAATCGGCCGGCTTGCCTTCCGGCAGGATGTTGGTGACGTAGCGCGTGTTGGTGCCTTTGCCGCGAACCTCCTGGCCGAGATCGTCGGGCGCGATGACACGGACCGGCAGACCGCCGCCCAGTCCTGGCGCCGAACAGATGGCAAGTTCGAGATCGGTATCGGCGCTCACCGACCACTCCGACCCCTGCGGCACATAGACCGACCAAGGCTTGCCTTCGAACGGCGACATGCGTTCGCCCAGCAAGCCGAGATCCTTGCCGCCGGCCTTGGCCTTGCCCTTGCCGGTGACGAACACCAGGCAGACCTCACGATCCGCGGTTTGCCCGGAAGCGCTCTCGCCGGGCCTGAGCCGATGCAGATCGAAGCCGACATAGGTCCAGCCGGCGTTTTGCGGCGTCACATGAGCGATGTGGCCGTGGCCCTTATTGGCTTTGACGAGCAGCTTAGACATGGTCATTCCTTCGGTTTGGCGTCTGCCGATGGCTCGTCCTCGTCAGCCGGCTTGTAGAGGTAGAAAAACTGCCAGACGGCATAGCCGGCGAAGCCGAGCGCGATCACGCCCCAGAACGGCGTGCCGGTGGCGAATTCGATTACCGACCAGACCAGGCAGACCGCGACAACGGCGACGCGCCGCCACAGCGGCCGGAAAAACGGGTGCTCGGAGTCTTTCATCGGATCAACACCTTTCCTCGCGAACTCTCAAGCATTGGGAAAGCCCTGTGTCTCCACCGTATAGCCGGCCGCCGTCATAGCCCGCATCAATTCCTTGTAGCCGACCTGCGCCATCTTGAGCGGCGGGTTCTTCTTCGGATCCTGCTCGGCCTCGACCACGAACCAGCCCTCATAGCCATGGTCGGCGAGCCTCTGGACGATGGCGCCAAAGTCCAAGGAGCCATCTCCCGGCACGGTGAAGGCACCAAGCGCCACCGCATCGAGAAAGGATTGCCTGCTACGATCCAGCTTGTTGATCACCTCCATGCGTACGTCTTTCACATGCACGTGGTTGATGCGCCGGTGGTGGTTATCAATAGCGCGCAGCACATCGCCGCCGGCAAAGGCCAGGTGACCCGCGTCGAGCAGCAATGGAATGCCTTCTCCCGAATAGCGCATGAAGGCATCTAGCTCTGGCTCGGTCTCAACTACTGCCGCCATATGATGATGGTAGGAGAGCGGCATGCCTTGCTCTGCACACCATTCGCCGAACTGCGTGAGCCGCCGGGCGTAGGCTTTCATTTCCTCGTCCGAAAGCCTGGGCTTGCTGGCGAGCGGCTTCGAGCGGTCGCCCTGGATGGAGCGGCCGACTTCACCATAGACGATGCATGGCGCGTTCACCGCCTTGAACAGGTCGATCATCGGCTGGATACGATCCTTGTTCTTCGCCATGTCTTCGTCGACCAGCGTCCCCGAGAACCAGCCGCCGCAAAGCGTCACGTCGGCCTCTTTCAGGATCGGCAGCATGATTTGCGGATCGTTGGGAAAGCGGCGGCCCATTTCCATTCCGGTAAAGCCGGCCGAGCGCGACTGGCGCAGGCACTCCTCCAGCGACACATCATCGCTGAGTTCGGCAAGATCGTCGTTCCACCATGCAATGGGGGACATGCCCAGTTTGGCTTTCAAGTCGTCACTCCAGTTTCAGACATTCGAGGCGCGTTCGCGGATGGCTAAAGAACCCGCCCGCTCAGCGCTTCCTCATATTTCTTGCGCGCCGCATTCACTTGCGGCCGTGCCGAGACTTCCGGCACTGCGACATCCCACCAGCTTCCACCGGCCTCGGTCGAAACCAGCGGGTCGGTGTCGATGACCAGCACCGTCGTTCGCGTGTTCTTCTTCGCTTGCGCCAGCGCCGTTTCCAGCCCGGCGACCGACGGCACTTTTTCGGCAATCGCACCCATGCTCGCAGCATGCGCGGCGAAGTCGATCTCGGGCAAGGTTTCGTGACGGGCGTCCTTCAGCAGATTGTTGAAGTTGGCGCCGCCGGTCGCCATCTGCAACCGGTTGATGCAGCCATAGCCGCGGTTGTCGAGCAGCACGATGGTCAGCTTGAGGCCGAGCATCACCGAGGTCGCGATCTCGGAATTGAGCATCAGGTAAGAGCCGTCGCCGATCATCACCACGACCTCTTCGTCCGGCTTGGCCATCTTGACGCCAAGCCCGCCGGCGATTTCATAGCCCATGGTCGAGAAGCCGTATTCTGCGTGGTAGGAGCCGGGGGCACCCGCCTGCCATAGCTTGTGCAATTCGCCGGGCAAGCCGCCGGCGGCATGAAGCAGTACCACGCCGGAGCCCATGGCGCGCTGTACTGCGCCGATCACTTGCGCGTCGGACGGATAGGCGGCATTGGTCGACGCCGTCACCTTGTCGGCATCCGCTTGCCAGTTCTTCTTGCCCGCGATCGCATTGTCGGTCCAGCCTGAAGGGGCTTTCCAGCCTTTCAGCGCCGCAGCGAGTTCGGCGAGCCCTTCCGCCGCATCGGCGACCAGCGGCAGCGCCTGGTGCTTTCCGGCGTCAAAAGGCTGCACGTTGAGCCCGATGATGGTCCTGCCGGCATGCTTGAACAATGCCCAGGAGCCGGTGGTGAAATCCTGCAGTCTGGTGCCGACGGCAAGCACGACATCGGCCTCTTCGGCCAGCCTGTTGGCCGCCGAAGTGCCGGTAACGCCGACCGCGCCCATGTTCAACGGATGATCGTCCGGGAGCGAGGATTTGCCGCCTTGCGTCTCACAAACTGGAATGCCGGCGCCGTGCACCAGTTTTGCCAGCTCCTCGGACGCCTGCGAATAGAGTACGCCGCCGCCCGCGATCACCAGCGGCTCTTTCGCCGCTTTGAGTACCGCGACTGCGGCCGCCAGTTCGTTGCGGTCCGGGCGCTGCCGTCGCGGCGTCCAGAGTCGCTCGGCAAAGAAACTCTCGGGGTAGTCATAGGCCTCGGCCTGCACGTCCTGGCACAGCGCCAGCGTCACCGGGCCGCATTCGGCGGGATCGGTCAGCACCTGCATGGCGCGGTTGAGCGCCGGCATGATCTGCTCCGGCCGCGTGATGCGGTCGAAATAGCGCGACACCGGGCGGAGGCAGTCATTGACCGTCGCCGTGCCGTCGGAAAAATCCTCGGCCTGCTGCAGGACGGGATCGGGAATGCGATTGGCGAAGACGTCGCCGGGCAGAAACAGGACAGGCAACCTGTTTACATGCGCAAGTGCCGCAGCGGTCACCATGTTGAGCGCGCCGGGGCCGATCGAACTGGTCGCGGCCATGAAGCGGCGGCGGAAATTGGCCTTGGCGTAGGCGATCGCCGCATGCGCCATTGCCTGCTCGTTATGGGCACGGAAGGTCGGCAGTTCGTCGCGAACCTGGTAGAGCGCCTCGCCGACCCCGGCGACATTGCCGTGGCCGAAGATCGCCCAGACGCCGCCGAAGATCGGCACCTTCTTCTCGTCCATCTCGGTCATCTGTCGGGCAAGAAAGCGGGTCAGCGCCTGCGCCATCGTCAGGCGGATTGTCTTGGTCATGTCGGTTCCTCCGCAGTCCTTATGCCGCGCCTTCTTATGCTGCTTTGCGGCCGCGCGCCGCAAGCCATGCCTCGGTCAGTTTTTCGAAACGCGATGCCATGTCGGCCACCGCCTCCTCGTCCGACATCTTGCCGGCAAGCCATTGTTCGGCCGCGTTAATGAAGATGGTGCGGCCGACAGCGAAGCCTTTGACGATAGGCGCCTTGGCGGTGGCGGCGAAGGCCGCTTCCAGCTCGTCCTGCGGCGCTTCCAGGCCAAGCAGCACAATCCCGCGGCACCACGGATCGTGCTTCAGGATCACCGCTTCGATCTTTGCCCATGCGCCGGCCGAAGCCTGCGGCTCGAGCTTCCACCAGTCGGGCTTGATGCCGAGCGCATAGAGTTCCTCCAGCGCCCGCGGGATCGTCATGTCGTCGAGCTTGCCGTGCTTGCCGGCGATGATCTCGATGAGAAGTTCTCTACCCACTTTCCGCGCGGCCTCGAACAAAGCGCGCAGTTTCTGCTGCTGTTCGCTCTTCAGCGCCGCGGGATCGTCGGGATGATAGAAGCACAGGCACTTGATGCAGTGGTCGACCGGCCATTCGGTCAGTTGCGAACCTATGTCTTGCGAGAACTCGAAGCGAAGCGGCCGCGAACCCGGCAACTCGACCGGCCGGCCGAGCCAGGCGAAGGAATGGTGGGCGAATTCGAACATCGCCTCGCGTCCGTATTTTTCGTCGAGCAGCATCCCGTAGCCGGCGCGGCCAGCCGCAACCTTGGCCGCAGCCTTGACCGTCAGCACCTTGAAAGCCGGGATTCGCGACGGATCGGCGCCGGCTTTTGCCGCGACATCCTCCAGCTGGACGCGGTGGTCGCAGGCGAACGCCATCAGCGAGGGGATGTCGCGCCGGCGCGTGGTCGCCCAATGGATGTGATTGATCGCCTCGTCCTTGCGCAGCGCCAGATGCTTGCTGCCGTTTTTCAGGAAGAACTGCAATTCCTCGAAAGTCGGGTATTCCGGTGCGCAGAGGAGCCGCGACACGGCAAAGGCGCCGCAGGCATTGGCCCAGGTCGCCGCCGTCGCCAGGCCTTCCTCGCCGAGCCAGCCGCGCAGGAAGCCCGACATGAAGGCGTCGCCGGCGCCGAGCACATTGTAGACCTCGATTGGAAATCCCTTGCCGACGATACCGTCCTCGAGGTCGTCGCTGATCGGCCCGTCATAGACGATGCAGCCCATGGCGCCGCGTTTCAGCACGATGGTTGCCGCCGACAGCGAGCGGATGGTTTTCAGCGCGCTCAGGCAATCGTCTGCGCCCGACGCGATCATGATTTCCTCTTCGGTGCCGACGATGAGATCGCAATCGGGCAGCACCGTCTTCAACTGCGCCGAGACGCGGTCGGATTTCACATAGCGCTCGAAGCCTTCGGCGTGGCCGGCGAGACCCCAGAGGTTGGGGCGGTAGTCGATGTCGAACACCACCTTGCCACCCTTGGCTTTCATGACACGGATCGCCTTGCGTTGGGCGGCGTCGCTGTTGGGCCGCGAAAAATGCGTGCCGGTGACGACGATCGCGCGTGCCGAAGCGATGAACGCCTCGTCGATATCGTCTTCCGAAAGCGCCATGTCGGCGCAATCGCTGCGATAGAAGATCATCGGCGAGACCCCGTCATCCTCGACCGACAGCAGCACCAGGGCGGTCAGCCGCTCCGGATCGGTCTTGAGGCCTTGGACCGAAACGCCCTCGCGGGTCAGCTGCTCGCGGATG
This sequence comes from Mesorhizobium sp. M0854, assembly GCF_040319815.1. Classification (NCBI taxonomy): domain Bacteria; kingdom Pseudomonadati; phylum Pseudomonadota; class Alphaproteobacteria; order Hyphomicrobiales; family Phyllobacteriaceae; genus Mesorhizobium; species Mesorhizobium sp. M0854. The sequence goes on along the minus strand of NZ_JAMYOL010000001.1, from coordinate 526,826 downwards.
AAGCGGCCCATCTGCTCATTGCCGACGCGGGTGAGCAGCGCCGAGCGCAGGCCGAGCCTGGCAGTACCGACCGCGATATTGGCCGGACAGCCGCCGACCGACTTGGCAAAGGAAGTAATGTCCTCGAGGCGCGAGCCGATCTGCTGGCCGTAGAGATCGACGGAAGCGCGGCCGATGGTGATGATGTCGAGCGGCGCATGTCTCGCTTCCACGGCTTCGCCCATTCGAACCTCCCATCGGCTTTGTTGTCTTGGGTAACACGCGCGAGCGGCAGCGTGGCGCCGGCAATATGAAATAATAATTCCAATCCATAGTCAATATGGAACGAGCATTCCCAAGGCTGAAAAGTGCTGTGCAAGGCTCGCGCGTTCAGAAACTTTGAAGTCAGACGAACGTCAAGTGTCTACCACTGAAACCAGCTGATTTACCAAGGAAGCGGGCCATCATCGTTGAAGTACCCGGCGGTCGGGCCATCGGCGTCCAGGGTCGCCAGGTGAATGACGATCTCGGCCGCCTGCTGCACCGTGCGGTGACCTTTATACCCGTTGAGATCGGTGGCAGTGTAGCCGGGCGCCGCGGCGTTGACCTTGATGCCTTGCGGCGCGAGCTCCCTGGCGAATGCCACCGTGATGGCGTTCAAGGCTGTCTTGGAGCTGCCGTAGCCCATCATGTTAACGGCGTGGTTCGCAGTGGCGGGATCGAGCGCCCGGCCGATGGACCCGGTGGAGCTGCTCACCATCACGATCCGGGCAGCAGGTGCTGCTAGCAGCAGCGACAGGAATGCCTGGGTCACGCGGATCGGGCCGAAGACATTGACGTCGTAGGTGGCCTGGATGTCGGCGATCCGCTGCTGGCTCGGCGGCAGGTCGTAATTGATGGCGACGCCGGCGTTGTTCACCAGCACGTCGAGGCAGGGGCTGGCCTGCCTGAATGCCTCGGCTGCCGCCTTCACACTGTCATCCCGCGTGACGTCCAGCTCAAGCCACTCCACGTCGAGGCCTTCGGCGCGCAATGCCTGCGCCGCCGCCATGCCGCGTTCGGCGCTCCTGGCGCCGAGCCAGACCTTGAAGCCCTTGGTCGCCAGTTGCCGGGCGATTTCACGGCCTATACCCTTGTTGGCGCCGGTCACCAGCGCGCTTTTCGATGTCGTCATATCGGTGTCTCCATGTTTGCTGTGGAAGACCCACAAATGGCGCGAGACAGCGTGCGCCGCGCGCCGGAAATTCTCCGGTTCTTGCCTAATCCTCTCACGCTGTTGCGCAGCTGGTGCGAATGCGCGATGCTGGCGCAATGAGCGAAGCGCTGCAGGAGTTGATCGAGATCGCCGGCCGCCATGCGCGCGGGCGAAGAACAAGAACGGCGATTCCCCGCGTTTCGATCGGCCGCAGCGAAGTCGCCACGGCGCCAATACCAGGGGTGTGGGGGTCGGGGATCTTATTCGTACTGCAGGGCGCGAAGACGGTTCTGATCGGCGACCGGGCTCTTCGTTACAATCCGGCCAGCTATTTCATCTATACTGTCGAGACGCCCACCATCAGCCAGATAATCGAAGCGAGCGCGGCGCGTCCTTACCTGGCCATTGGCTTGACCCTTGACCTGCAGGCCGTCGCCGCGCTCCTCGTCGAGCACGCGCCGGCCCTCAGTGGCGACAGTTTCTCCACCTCTCCCGCTGATGACGACCTGCTCGACGCGTTGCGTCGAATGATGCGGCTGCTTGACCGGCCAGCGGAGATTCCCGTGCTCGCGACCATGATCGAGCGAGAGATGTTGTTTCGGCTCCTGCAAGGCTCCCAAGGCGGAAAGCTTCGTGAACTTGCGCGCGCCGATGGCCATCTGTCCCGGATTGGCCGGGCGATCGCCTGGATCCGTTCGCATCCCCATCAGCCGGTCCGGGTCGGCGATCTGGCCGAGATTGCCCGTATGAGCAGTGCTGCGTTTTATCGTCACTTCAAGGCGGCAACGGCCATGAGCCCAATCCAGTATCAAAAGCAAATCCGCTTGCTGGAAGCCCGCCATCTGCTGATTGCCCAGCCGGGCAACGTCGCACGTGTCGCCTTCGCCGTCGGCTATGTGAGTGCTTCCCAGTTCAGCCGGGAGTATGCCCGCCAGTTCGGGTCGCCGCCTGCACGCGACGCAGCGCGGCTTTCGGCAGAAGGCGAAACGGCAATAGAGGTGATCTAAGGCTTGCGCTTGCGGCCGCTATCGCGCCGCTTCTCGCCGACCGCGACGGTCAGCGCCATAGCCAAAGCCATCGTCGCCGACAGCGAGCGGAAGCCGGCGAAATCGGCCTCGGCGACCTCGAACCAGACCCTGGCGAATTGAGCGAGTGGCGAAAAGGAGCTGTCGGTAATCGCCACGATCGGCACGCCTTGCTCCGAAATGACGCGCGCCTCCTCGATGGTGGCCGGGGCATAGGGCGAAAAGCTGATGGCGATCACGGCGTCCCTTGGAGAGGCAAAGCCGATCATCTCTGCATTGAGGCCGGCGGCCGATTCGATCAGCTGGTTGCGGATCTTGAGCTTGCCCAATGCATAGGCGATATAGGAGGCGACCGGGTAGGAGCGCCGCTTGGCCAGCACGTAAATGGTTTCGGCCTTGGCCAGCACGGTGATCGCATCTTCGAAATGGTCTTCATTCAGCGTGCGCGAAATGTCGTTGAGCGAGGTACTGGCTGCGGCAACAAAACCGTCGAAAATCGCGCGGTGGCCGGCGCCTTCCTCGGCCTTGGCGCGCAATGCCGCCAGCCTTTCATCATAGGATGAGTTGCGCTCGCGCAGGCGCTCGCGAAACACCAACTGCAGGCTGGTGAAACCATCAAAACCAAGCTGCTGGGCAAAGCGGATCAGGGTCGAAGGCTGGACACCGGCGGAAGCGGCGATGCTGGCAGCGGTGCCGAAGGCGATATCGTCTGGGTTGTCGAGCGCATAGGCGGCGATCTGGGCGATACGTTTCGGCAGGCTCTGACGCCGCTCCAGTATCGTCGCCCGCAGCGTCTCGAAATCGCGCGGCACCCGTTCGTCCATCGTCGCTCCGCCCAGGCTCATCGTCTGGTTCCCTCTGTGGCCCATCATAGCGGGCCTGTGCAAGAACACCATAAAAAATGAGACAAGCGTTCCATCTGCAGACAAAATGGACTAATTCATCCACACAAATTTTGCGCACAGGGAGGCAAGCGGATGGTCGGGGTAGGTCTTATCGGCACGGGTTTCATGGGCAAGTGCCACGCCATTGCCTGGAACGCGGTCGGCACCGTCTTTCCCGATGTGGCCAAGCCAAGGCTGGTCCATCTGGGCGAGGTCAACGAGGATCTTGCCAAACGCCGTGCCAGCGAATTCGGCTTCGCCAAGGCGTCCGGTGACTGGCGCGCCGTCGTCGACGACCCGGATGTCGATGTCATCTCGCTGACCACGCCGAACCAGTTCCACCCGGAAATGGCCATCGCCATCCTCGAAGCCGGCAAGCATCTGTGGTGTGAAAAACCGATGGCGCCAAGTTTTGCGGAGGCGCAAGCAATGGCTGCGGCGGCCCAAAAGTCCGGCAAGGTGGCCGCGCTCGGCTATAACTATATTCAGAATCCAGCGATCCGCCATATCGGCGCGCTGCTCGACGAGAAGATCATCGGCGAGGTCAACCATCTGCGTATCGAGATGGACGAGGACTTCATGGCCGATCCGGAGGCGCTGTTCTTCTGGAAGCACGAGGCGGCGTCCGGTTACGGCGCGCTCGACGATTTCGCCGTGCATCCGCTGTCGCTCATCGCCGTACTGTTCGGCCGCGTTGCCCGCGTCATGTGCGACATGGCCAGACCCTATGCCGACCGCCGCGTCGCCTCGGGCGGGCGCCGCGCGGTCGAGACCTACGACATTGCGAGCATCCTGATGCATCTCGAAAACGGCATCGCCGGCACGCTGCTGGTCAACCGTTCGGCCTGGGGCCGCAAAGGCCGGATCGCCATCCAGATTTTTGGCTCGAAGGGCTCGATCCTGTACGACCAGGAGCGGATGAATGAGTTCCAACTCTATCTGACGGCCGACCGGCCGACCGAGCAAGGCTATCGCACCATCCTGGTGGCGCCGCATCATAAGCCTTATGACGCCTTCCTGCCGGCGCCCGGCCACGGCCTTGGCTTTAATGACCTCAAGATTATCGAATGCCGGGAACTGTTGACGCGACTTGCCGGCAAGCCGGCGCGGATCATCGATTTCGACGAAGGCCTGGAGATCGAGCGCACGGTGCACGCGATGGCGCGCTCGTTCGCGGAACAGCGCTGGATGGAGGTGCGGTAGTAAGCCCGCGCTGGTCTCCCCTTCCCCCCTTGTGGGAGAAGGGGAGACCGAGCGAAGCTCGGTCGGATGAGGGGTGTTGGACGGATCGCTACAGCGAAGAAATAAACGCTTAAAATCCCTCAATATTTTGCGCCGAGTTTCTTCCAGCACCCCTCATCCGGCTCGGCGCTGCGCGCCGATCCACCTTCTCCCACAAGGGGAGAAGGGTCAGGGCCGGCATTGGCTGCCTCAGGCGGCTCCCGGACGGCCAGCGATCATGGCGCGTCGCGCCGACCGGCGCTGCTCGACGGCGTCGGCAAGGCCGTGCAGCACCGTTTCGGTGGTTTCCCAGTCGATACAGCCGTCGGTGATGCTCTGGCCATAGACGAGCGGCTTGCCGGGCACGACATCCTGCCGGCCGGCGACAAGGTTGCTCTCGATCATGACGCCGATGATGCGCTCGTCGCCTGCCGCGATCTGGCCCGCCACGTCAGCCGCCACCAGCGGCTGGTTTTCCGGCTTCTTGTTGCTGTTGGCATGACTGACATCGATCATCAGCCGAGGTGCCACGCCGATCCGGCCGAGCTCAGCGGAGGCAGCAGCTATGCTTGCCGCGTCGTAGTTGGGCACAATGCCGCCGCGCAGGATGACGTGGCAGTCCTCGTTGCCGGTGGTCGTCGCGATGGCGCTGCGCCCACCTTTCGTCACCGCCATGAAATGGTGCGGCTGGGCGGCGGATTTCACCGCCTCGGCGGCAATCCGCAAATTGCCGTCGGTGCCGTTCTTGAAGCCGACCGGGCAGGACAGGCCCGATGCGAGTTCGCGGTGGATCTGGCTCTCGGTCGTGCGCGCGCCGATCGCGCCCCAGGCGACGAGGTCGGCAATATATTGCGGGGTGGCCATGTCGAGGAATTCCGTCGCCGCCGGCAGGCCGAGATTGTTGACGGCGGAGAGCACGTTGCGTGCCATCCTCAGGCCCTTGTCAATGTTGAAGCTGCCGTCGAGGTCGGGATCGTTGATCAGGCCCTTCCAGCCGACCGTCGTGCGCGGCTTCTCGAAATAAACCCGCATCACGATCTCCAGCCGGTCCGACAGGCTTTCACGCAGCGATGCCAAACGGCTGGCATAGTCTACGGCAGCGGCCGGGTCGTGGATCGAACAGGGGCCGACGACAACCACCAGCCGGTCGTCGGCGCGGGTCAGCACGGCGTGGATGGCATTGCGTGATGCGGCAACGGTGCGCGTCGCCGTCAGCGTGCGCGGTATTTCCCGCATCACCTCGTCGGGTGTGCTCAGTTCTCTGATTTCCTTGACCCGAAGATCGTCTGTGGTCGTCAACACGGCTTACGCTCCTGATTGGGGAGACCTGCCGGCTGAAACAAAAAAGCCGCCAGGTCTGGCGGCTGTTCGGATATTGTTGCTGCAATCTTCAGATCGAGCGCAATCCTCCCGCCGCCAGCGAGCTCATAAAGTACCAATATGTGGCGGTCAGGTTGATCATGAGGGCTGATATAGTCGATGCGGATGCGCTTGTCACGTGCCTGGTGAGGAGGAGGTTTACTCCAGCCCATTCGCGATTGGCTGAAGCCCCCCGAACTTCGTCATCCTCGGGTCTGCGCCGCGTCGCTGCGCTCCTTGCTCCGCCCGTAGATGACGAAGCGTTCCGCTAGACTTGCCGGCGTTATTCCGGCGACGACCCGGCGACGCTCTGGTCGTAATCGACCAGCGACCCGGTCATGACGCCGGACTGCGGGCTGATCATATAGCTGATCAACCGGGCAAGCTGTGCTGGCTTCACCAATTGACCCATCGGCTGCGCGGCCTCGGCCCTTTCCAGCCAGTCGTCCGGGGCGTCGTGCCATTTCTTCTGCACGATCGCCTCGCCCTCGGTGTCCATCCAGCCGGGCAGCACCGCATTGCAGCGGATGCGATTGCCGCGATAGGCATTGGCGACATTCTTGGTGAGTGTCGCCAGCGCTCCCTTGCTTGACGAATAAGGCGCCAGGAACGACTGGCCGCAATGCGCCGACATCGACAGCACGTTGACGATCGAGCCCGGTGCCTGGCGCGCCAGCAAATGCGCCACCACGCCCTGCATCAGGAAAAACGGGCCCCGCACATTGGTCTGGAATATCTGGTCGAACAGATCCTCGGAGGTCTCGACCAGCGAGCCGCGAGCCGAGGTGGCAGCGGCGTTGACCAGCGCGTTGACGGAACCAAAATGGCCAATCGCCGTTTCGACCGCACGCTTGCAGTCGGCCACTTTTGAGACGTCGGCGCTGATGAAGATGGCATCGACGCCTGCCCCCTTGAGGATGGCGACAGCCTTGTCGCCCTTCTCCTGCGAGCGGCCGATCAGCGCCAGCGCCCGGCAGCCCTCATCGGCCAGCGCTTCGGCGACAGCAAAGCCGATGCCTTGTGCGCCGCCGGTGACGATGGCGCGTGTTTCGGAATTGCGACCGGCTGAACCGTTCATCGCCTTGCTCCTGTGCTTGATAGTCAGATTGTTTTGTCGAGGCGGACGGTCTTGCCTTCCTTGGCCGATTTCAGCGCCGCATCCGCCAGCCTGAGCGCCACCAGCCCGTCCTTGCCGCTCGGCGTCGCCTTCTTGCCTGACGTCGCTGCCGCGATGAAGGCAGCGATCTCGTTGGCATAAGCGTCGAGATAACGGGTCATGAAGAAATCGTGCAGCGGCGGCCGCGTATAGCCCTTCTCATTGGCCAGTTCGATCGACACCGGCCGCTGGTTCTCGGCCGCAATCATGCCTTTCGAGCCATGCACCTCGATGCGCTGGTCGTAACCGTAGGTGGCGCGGCGTGAGTTGGAAATGACGCATTGCTTGCCGGAAGCAGTTTCGAGGATGACGCTGACGCTGTCGAAGTCGCCGGCCTCGCCGATCTTCTTGTCGACCAGCACCGAAGCATGCGCGCTGACCGCCACCGGCTCCTCGCCGAGCAGGAAGCGCGCCATGTCGAAATCATGAATGGTCATGTCGCGGAAGATGCCGCCCGAGCGGCCGATATAGTCGAGCGGCGGCGGGCCGGGATCGCGCGAGGTGATTGTCACCATTTCGACAGTGCCGATGGCGCCGTCGTCGATCGCCTTGCGCACGGCGGCAAAATGCGGATCGAAGCGGCGGTTGAAGCCGACCATCAGGGTGGCGCCGGCCTTGTCGACGATGGCCAGGCATTCTTCCACTCTGCCGGCGTCGAGATCGATCGGCTTTTCGCAGAAAATCGCCTTGCCCGCTTTGGCGAAGCGTTCGATCAGATCGGCATGGGTATCGGTCGGCGTGCAGATGACGACCGCATCGATATCGCCGGCCTTCTCGATGGCATCGATGCTGCGCACTTCGGCGCCGTAGGCAGAGGCCAGATCGGTCGCCGCCTTCTCGAAGGCGTCGGCAACTGCGACCAGCCTGGCCTCAGGATTGGAACCGACGGCGCGAGCATGGACCTTGCCGATACGGCCGGCACCGAGAAGAGCAAAGCGAAGAGGCATGAAGAGTTTTCCTTTGAGGATGGTTCGGAAGGGAGGGCGTGTCAGCGCCTGTGGCTCGGCGTTGGCCGTTACGCCGCAAGTTCCGCCTGCCCGGTCTTGGCGCCGGTGATGTAGGAGACGATATCGTTGCCGTCGGTGTCCTGCTTGCGCAAATTGGCGACGATGCGGCCGCGCCGGAAAACGACGATGCGGTCGACCAGGTCGAACACCTGGCGCATGTTGTGAGAGATCAGGATCAGCGGTTCGCCATTCTCCTTCAGCGTGCGGATGATGTTTTCGACCTGCATCGTCTCCTGCACGCCGAGTGCCGCCGTCGGCTCATCCATGATGATGAGCTTGGAAGCAAAGGTCGCGGTTCTGGCAATTGCTACGCACTGGCGCTGGCCGCCCGACATGTGGCGGATAGTGTTGGAAAGATTGGGGATCTTGACCGCTGTGCGGACCAAGGCTGCCTCGGTCGCCTTGCGCATGAACTTGCGATCGAGGATCGAGAAGGGCCCGAGATTGAACAGCACCCGCTCGCGGCCGAGGAACAGGTTCGACGGCACGTCGAGGTCGTCGGCGAGCGCCAGGTTCTGGAACACCGTCTCGATGCCTGCCTCGCGGGCTTCGATGGGGCCGGCAAAATTCACTTCCTTGCCGTCGAACCACATCCTGCCACTGGTGCGCTGCTCGACGCCGGTGATCTGGCGTACGAAGGTCGATTTCCCCGCGCCGTTGTCGCCCATGATAGCGACATGCTCGCCCTTGCGCAGCTCGAAGTCGGCACCCTCCAGCGCATGGACGCCGCCATAATACTTGGTCAGGTTTTCGGTCTTCAGGACGATGTCCGACATGATCAAGCCCTCATTGCCCGCAGGCGTTGGCGCCACTGGTCGAGAACGACTGCGCCGACGATGATCACGCCTTTGACCATCTCCTGATAATAGGCGTCGAGGCGCAGAAAGGTGAAGCCGGAGATGATCACGCCGAAGATCAGCGAGCCGATCACCGTTCCGATGATCGAGCCGCGGCCGCCCGACAGCGAGACACCGCCGATAACCGCCATGGCGATCGCATCGAGCTCGTACATTACACCCATGCCGGCTTGGGCGGTGAGATTCTTGGAGCTCAGCACCACGGCGGCGAGCGCGGCGAGGACGCCGGCAATGACGTAGACGAGGATCTTGTGGTTGGCGATGTTGATGCCGGACATGCGCGCGGCGTCCTCATTGGAGCCGATCGCATAGCAGTGCTTGCCATATTTGGTGTAACTCAGGATCAGCTGGAACAGCACTGCGAGCGATATGAAAATGATGACCGGCATCAGCCCCTTGCCGATGGCGGCGAAACTCTCGGTCGGAAACGAGATCGGCTGCCCCTTTGACCACCATTTGGCGATGCCGCGCGCGGTGACCATCATGCCGAGCGTGGCGATGAACGGTGGGATGCGCGTGTAGGCGATCAAAGCGCCGTTGACCAGGCCGGCCAGCAGGCCGCAGCCGATCGCGACCAGCACGGGCACGATCACCGGCAGGTCGGTCCAGCCCTGGGCGATGAACATCGCCTTGGGGTTCGGGTTGCCGTTGACCGTCGCTACCTGGGCGAAGCTCATGGCTATCATCGCCGTGGCGCCGACGATCGAACCTGAGGACAGGTCGATGCCGCCGGTAATGATCACCTGCGTCACGCCGATGGCAATAATGCCGACGATCGACACCTGCAGGATGATGATCTGCAGCCGCGCTTCGTTGAAGATCGCATCGATATTGTCGCGGGTATTGAAAAGGAAGCTGTCGCCCAGGAAGACCCGGCCGATCAGCTCGAAAGCGCCGACCAGGATGACGAGCGCCAGGAAGACGTTGAATTCGGCCGGCCATGCGCGCCGCTTCGCATCATAGCTGAGCCCGCCGACGCCGTGAGATGTCTGTGCCAATCGTGCTTCCTCCGTCAGCCACGGTCTCCACTCGGCGCTGTTCAGGCCGAGAGGGAAAAAGCGGAGCGGCGCTGTCTTACTTTGGCGCGCCGCTCCGTATCGGACAGGTCCGCCTCAGTTCTTCTTCAGGAACTTGTCGATATTTGCCGGCGTGACCAGCTGGAACGGGATGTAGACCTTGTGCTCGACCTTCTCGCCCTTCGCCAGCTTGAGCGCTGCGTCAAGCGCGCCGGCACCCTGGCCGGCCGCGTCCTGGAACACCGTCGCATCGAGGTCGCCCGCCTGCATCGCGGCAAGCGCATCCTGGGTAGCGTCGACCCCGCCGACGACAACCGACTTCATGTCGATGTTGGCGGCCTTCATCGCCTGGATGGCGCCGATGGCGCTTTCGTCATTATTGGCGATGACGCCGTCGAACGGCTTGCCGGTCGACAGCCAGTTGGTCATCAGGTTCTGCGCTTCTTCGCGCTTCCAGTTCGACGTCTGCTTGTCGATGATCTTGATGAAGCTGCACTCCGGTGTGGCGATCACGTCATCAATGTCCTTGGTGCGCTGCACCGCTGCCTGGTTCGACAGCTCGCCCATGATCACATAGACATTGGCTTCAGTCTTGCCGGCCTCCTTGAAGAGGCGGCAGACCTCCTTGGTCTCGAGCGTGCCGGAATCGGCTTCGTTCGAGGCGACGAAGGCCTGGTTTTCGGGCAGCGTGTCGACGTTGACCGGCTCGCGATTGACATAGACCAGTGGAATCTTGGCAGCGGCGGCTGCGTCCGACATTGCCTGGGTCGCCGAGGTGTCGACCGGGTTGACGATGATGGCGTCGACGCCTGAGGCGGCGAAGTTCTTGATCTGGTCGAGTTGCTTGGCGACGTCGTTCTGCGCATCCTCCACCTGCAGCTCGACGCCGTCCATGCCCTTGGCCTGTTCAATCATGCCGTTGCGCAGCACGGTGAGAAAATTGTCGTCGAACAACGCCATCGACACGCCGATCTTGGCGGCAAAGGCGGACGAACTCATTAGCGCCGCGAACGCGACGCCCAAAAGCAGTTTTTTCATTTTATTTCTCCTCCACATTGGTGTCCGGCTGCACCGATCTACCCGGAATCCCCGATCTCGCAGGGAATTCTCTCCCGATTGCCATTTTTGGTTCCAGAGGCATTTGCCTGAAACAGATCTTCCGGAACGAAAGAACCAAAATGCTCAGATGGTGAAATATTTATTCCATTTCGCGTGGGCGTCAAGCGAGATTTCGCCATGAGGAATGGATTTTCGGCATTTCGAGCGCTTTTGGACGGACGCTCAGGCAAGCGAGGCCTGAAAGCATTCTGATAGATTACATCATGTCTGCCGCCGATGACCGCGACGTCAGATGTTTTCTGGCAGATAAATGTCGAAGGGCAGAAAGGTCTGGCCCGGCGCATTCGCAGCGCCGGTCTCGATGGCATGCGCCATCAGCCCGACAAGCTCGCGGCAAAGCGCCGCCAGTGGCGTCGAGATCACCATGGTCAGGAAATTATCCGCCAGCGCCGCGCGGGAGTCGGGCGTGATCTCGTTGCAGACGACCGCCGGCATCTCAGCCGGCTTTGCCTCCCTCAGCGCCGAGATCGCGCCTTCCATGCCGCCACCGGCGACATAGCAACCGGCGAGATCAGGGTGCCGGGCCAGAAGCTCGATCATTGCATCATGCGTGATCTGGTTCGCTTCCAGATTGACCAACGTCTCGAGGAGAGTGAATTCCGGCGCCTGCTCGCGAAAGAAGGAGCGAAAACCGATCTCGCGAAGCTCATGGCCATGGAAGCGATGGCTGCCGACGAAGAGGGCAACCTTGCCAGGTCTCTTCGCGGCCTTCGAGATCATCCAGGCAGCGGTGCGGCCGACCTTGCGATTGTCCAGGCCAACATAGCCCTCGCGAATACCGGACGCAAAGTCGGAAAGCAGGGAGAACACCGGTACGCCATTGGCTTTGAGAGCCTCGACGGCGACCGTCAGCGTCGGGTGATCAGGCCCGACCAGGGCGACGGCCCTGGATTTGGCGGCCAGCTTGCGCATCCGCTCGACGATCTCGTCCGGCGCCAGCGAAGCGGCGAAGTCGATGGTGGCCACGCCGCGAAAGCGCGGCGACTGCGATACCGCCAGTTCAAGCTCGCGGGCAAATTCGCTGTAGAAGACGTCCTCCCGCCTCAACAGCAGGAACCCGAGCCGGTATTCGGGCAATTCATGGCGCATCCGCTGCTTGATCAATCCGGCTGCGTGATAGCCGATGCTGGTCGCGGCCTCATAGACGCGGCGCGCGGTTTCCTCGCGCACCGGCAAGCGGTTGTTCAGCACTCGATCGACGGTGGCAACGCTGACCCCCGAAATGCGCGCCAGGTCGGTGATCGTCGGCCGTTTCGCCATCGCTGCCTCATTCCACTGTTTGGCCCTTTTACACCATTCTGATGGAAAATGATAGAAACTATCTTTGTGATATTGAGCCTATCAGGGCTCGGCGTTATTTTGAACGCTTACCGAATATGATCGAGGCCTCCGCTATGGTGGATATTGGACTCCGAACCGGGAATACGAGCTCCGCAGCAGCGTCCCGACGCGACTACAGCCTGATCGGCCGCGACGCGAAGCTTGCCGTCGAGAGCGGGCTGGCGGCGGCCGAGTGGTATCACACCGACGTGCCGCGCAAGCAGATGAAGGAGCTGATGCAGCGCTCCGACGGCCCGGCGATCCGCGACACCATCATCTGGCTCGGCACCATGATCCTCAGCGGCGCCGGCGCCGCCTGGTTCTGGGGCAGCTGGTGGTGCGTGCCGTTCTTCTTCGTCTACGGCGTCCTCTACGGTTCCTCCACCGACTCACGCTGGCACGAATGCGGCCACGGCACCGCTTTCAGGACGCAGTGGATGAACGACGTGGTCTATCAGGTCGCCTGCTTCATGATCATGCGCAACCCGGTGACCTGGCGCTGGAGCCACACGCGACATCATACCGATACCATCCTAGTCGGCCGCGATCCGGAGATCTCGGTGATGCGTCCGCCCGATCTGCTGCGCGTGGTGCTCAACTTCGTCGGCATTCTCGACGCCTGGCATGCGATGAGCGACATGCTGCGCAATGCAGCCGGTATCGTCAGTCCGGCCGAAAGAACCTTCATTCCCGACCAGGAGCAGCCGAAGGCAATTCGCATTGCCCGCATCTGGACGACAATCTATGCCGCTACCATTGCGCTGGCGCTCTACACGGGCTCGTTCCTGCCGCTGATGCTGGTCGGGCTGCCCAGGCTTTACGGCGCGTGGCACCATGTCATGGTCGGCCTGCTGCAGCATGGCGGCCTGGCTGAAAACGTCACCGATCACCGGCTCAACAGCCGCACGGTCTACATGAACCCGATAAGCCGCTTCATCTACTGGAACATGAACTACCACGTCGAGCATCACATGTTTCCCATGGTGCCCTATCACGCGCTGCCCAGGCTGCACGAACTGATCAAGCACGATCTGCCGGCGCCGACACCATCCATCCTGGCCGGCTACCGCGAGATGATACCGGCTTTCCTGCGCCAGCTGCGCAATGAGGATTATTTCATCAAGCGCGAACTGCCGCCGACAGCGAGGCCCTATCGCGAGGATTTCCACAGCGATAACGCTGCTGTTGCGGTGGCTGCTGAATGACAAGCCCATGCCAACGCACCAAATATCGAGGGACCCGTAAATGAGCGACTGGGTCGAGGCCTGTGACGCCGAGGACATCGACGAAGAGGACGTGATGCGCTTCGACCATGGCGGCCGCACCTTTGCCATCTATCGCAGCCCCGACGACGGGTATTTCGCCACCGACGGGCTTTGCACGCATGAGAAGGTGCATCTGGCCGACGGGCTGGTGATGGACGATATCATCGAATGCCCGAAGCATAACGGCCGCTTCAACTACAAGACAGGGGCTGCCAGGGGCGCGCCGGTCTGCGTCGATCTCAGGACTTATCCGGTCAAAGTCGACGCCGGCAAAGTCCTTGTCCGGATCGGTTGATGATGACGAAGGGAATGGTCATCATCGGCGCCGGCGAATGCGGCGGGCGCGCCGCCCTTGCGCTGCGCGAGCTCGGCTATGATGGCCCGGTGACGCTGGTCGGCGACGAGCCGCATCTTCCCTATGAGCGCCCGCCGCTGTCGAAAGACGCGATGGTTGCCGACGCGCCCCTGATCAAGGCGATCGCCAGCGACGCGATCCTGGCCGAGCGCTCTATCCGGCATATCCATTCGGTTTTGGCTGTGGCGATCGACCGCACGGCGCATGTCGTGCGCCTGTCCGACGGTTCCGCCCTGGCCTACGACAAGCTCCTGCTGGCGACCGGTTCGGTGCCGCGCAAGCTGCCGATGCCGGGCCTTGGCGGGCGCTGCGTCTACCTCCGGACCTTCAACGACGCGCTGGCCATTCGCGCCCATCTCAGCGCCGGAAATCGCATCGCCATAGTCGGCGGGGGCTTCATCGGGCTTGAGCTTGCCGCGGCGGCGCGCAGGCTGGGTGCGGCGGTCACCATCATTGAGGCGCAGCCGCGCATCTTGATGCGCGGCGTGCCAGCCGAGATCGCTGGGGTTATCCATCAGGCGCATGAAGCGGAAGGCGTGAAAATCCTGTGCGGTGAGGGCATCGCCGCCATTGCCGATGATGGCGCCGAAGTGCGCATCGCGCTCGCCGGTGGATACGACATTGTCGCCGATCTTGCCGTGATCGGCATCGGCGCCGTGCCGGTGACCGGACTTGCCGCGGAGGCGGGGCTGACCGTCGACAATGGTGTTGCCGTCGACGCCGAGCTTCGCACCAGCGACCCGGATGTCTTTGCCGCCGGCGATTGCTGTTCGTTTCCGCTCGCCATCTATGGCGACAAGCGCGTGCGGCTCGAAGCCTGGCGTAATGCACAGGAGCAGGGCGCGCTCGCCGCAAGGAATATGCTTGGCGCCGGCGAGGCCCATGCGGCGGTGCCGTGGTTCTGGTCGGATCAGTACGGCCTGACCTTGCAGATCGCCGGCCTGTCGGACGAAGGCCGCAGCATCGTGCGCCGCGACCTCGGCGACGGCGCCTTCATCCTGTTCCACCTCGCCGAGGACGGCAGGCTGGTTGCGGCAAGCGGCATCGGCGCCGGCAACGCGGTCGCCCGCGACATAAGGCTGGCCGAGATGCTGATTGCGAAGCAGGCAAGGCCGGCGCCGGAAGCGCTAGGCTCGCAGACCATCAAGTTAAAGTCGCTGCTGGCGGCTTGATCCGCCGCGTGGATAATTGGCCGAGCGCGTTCGGCTAAAACAGCGCCTTCAGCTCCGGCAGCTTGTCGTTGACCAGCCAGCCATAGTAATTTTCCTCGGGCAGTTTTTCCGGCTCGCCCGCAGCGCGGCGCTTGTCGTTCTCGGCCTTCAGCGCATAGGCGCGCTGTTCGGGGTTGCCGACATTGTAGAGCGTCGACGTGATGCCGGGATTGCCTGAGATGTCAAAGCCGGCAATGCTTCTATAGGCGTCGATCGATTTCCGGATTGTTGCTGCGACATAAGGCAGTGTCAGGTCAGGATCCATGATGGTCTTGTAGACCGCGTTGGGATCGCCGACGTCGAGTTCCGGCAGGCCGGAAACCTTGTGCACGAGGTCGCTCATTTGCAGTGCCGTCAGCGGATTGAGCTGGCCAAGGCCAAAAGTCTGCCCGGCATAATAAGGCTGGAAGAAAGTGGCGCCTAAGCGGTCGTTGGGAAAGCTCTCGCCGTCGACGGTCTTGCCGCGGAACGACCGGTTCCACACCTGTTCGCGGCACTCCCACAGATCGTAGCTGTCGGACTTCCCTGCGCATTTCGCAAATTGCGGCCGCTGCACGAAATCGGAGATATCCTCGCCATCATAGGCAAAGGAGAGCTTGCTCGACAGATACGAAATCGCCTTGACGTAGTAGGTCTGCAGCCGGTCGTAGGCATCGACATTGTAGGTGTGCTCGCCGACGATGGCGCCGACGATATGCATTGGGTCGATGCCATAGGCCGCGGCTGCCTGCTTGATCTTGCCGCGCAACTCGGCATCGTTCTGGAGCAGCGCAAAGACTTTGCGGTATTTCGCCTGGAAGGTGGTGTTGGTCGCCTGGGTGCGCCGGCTCGAAGCGCCCGGTATGTCGGGCTGCTCGGTGTTGCGGTTGCCCGGCGGCACCATCGTTGCCGCTTGCGCGGCGAACATGGCTGCCGCCAGCGTCAGCCCCAAAATGACGAGGATCAGTTTTTTCATGCGCCGCCGCCCAAATAGTCGCCGGCAAACTAGGTAATGCTCCACCGGGAGTCGAGAGACGCCTGCACCCGACGGGACGAAAGCTTGCCGGATGCTTCCATTTGGCCACACATCGGGAATGCTGGGCCAAACTGGGGAGGCCGGGAGCAATTCCCCGACCCTCTTCGAGAATGAAGCGTCTCCTACAAGATGAAACGCGACAAGTCCGTGTTTCTGGAGAGGTCGCCGACATGCTTCTCGACATAGGCGGCATCGATGGTCACCGAGGTGCCGTTGCGGTCCGGCGCGTCATAGGAGATATCGTCCAGCACCCGTTCCATCACCGTCTGCAGCCGCCTGGCGCCGATATTCTCGACGCTGGCGTTAAGGTCCACGGCGATACCGGCCAACGAATCGATCGCGTCATCGGTGAAGACCAGGTCGACGCCTTCGGTCTTCATCAGCGCGATATACTGCTTGATCAGGCTGGCTTCGGTCTCGGTGAGGATGCGGACGAAATCGTCCTTCTCCAGCGCCCGCAGCTCGACGCGGATCGGCAGGCGGCCCTGCAATTCCGGCAGCAGGTCGGAGGGCTTGGCGACGTGGAACGCACCCGAGGCGATGAACAGGATGTGGTCGGTCTTCACCGGTCCATATTTGGTCGCAACCGTGGTGCCTTCGACCAGCGGCAGCAGGTCGCGCTGCACACCTTCACGCGAAACACCGGCACCGATGCCGCCTTCGCGCGAGGCGATCTTGTCGATCTCGTCAAGGAAGACGATGCCGTCATTCTCGGTCGATTCGAGTGCCCTGCGCACCACTTCGTCCTGATCGAGCAGCTTGTCGGACTCGTCGCTGATCAACAGCCCGTAGGACTCCTTGACGGTCGTCTTGCGCAACTTGGTCTTCTTGCCGCCCATCGCCTTCGACAGCATGTCGTTGATGTTGAGCACGCCGATATTGGCGCCTGGCATGCCGGGGATCTCGAAGCCAGGCATGCCGCCATTGCCGGTATCGGCAACTTCGATCTCGATCTCCTTGTCGTCGAGCTCGCCGTCGCGCAGCTTCTTGCGGAAACTGTCGCGGGTGGCCGGGCTCGCCGTCTTGCCGACGAGCGCTTCGAGCACCCGTTCCTCGGCGTTGATGTGGGCACGCGCCTTGACGTCCTCGCGCATCTTCTCGCGCACCAGCCCCATGGCGATCTCGACCAGATCGCGGATGATCTGCTCGACATCGCGGCCGACATAACCGACCTCGGTGAACTTGGTGGCTTCGACCTTGACGAAAGGCGCACCGGCAAGGCGTGCCAGGCGGCGTGAAATCTCGGTCTTGCCGACACCGGTCGGGCCGATCATCAGGATGTTCTTCGGCATCACCTCTTCGCGCATCTGGCCCTCGAGCTGCTGGCGGCGCCAACGGTTGCGCAAGGCAATCGCCACGGCACGCTTGGCGTCTTTCTGGCCGATGATGAAGCGGTCGAGTTCCGAAACGATTTCGCGGGGAGAGAAGGTGCTCATGTCACTAAATTCCACTTTGCCACTGCCGAATGGACTCGAACGGATGCAGCAGCATGATCACGTTGAGTGTCAGATTGTCCCGGATGAGATAGCCGACACCGAATTCGAAGATGAGGGCGAGGGTCACGATCACCCATATAGGAAGCCTTCGCGCCATGACAAACCCCAGCACCATGGCCAGCGTGTCGGACACCGAATTGATGATGCTGTCGCCATAATAGTCGAGCGAGATTGTGCCGGCGCGGTAGCGGTCGATGATGAAAGGGCTGTTCTCGAGCAACTCCCAGCCGCCCTCTATAACCACCGCAAAGGCCAGCCTGAGCCCGATCGGCGAGCGCGGGAAAAGGAACCACGCCAGCGCATAGAACAGGAAGCCGTGAATGATGTGCGAGAAGCTGTACCAGTCGGAAATATGCTGGGAATTCTCGGAGCTCTGCACAATGCCGTGCCACAGCTTGACATAGCCGCAGGTACAGATCGGCGTCCGCCCCATGCCGTAGAGGACCCCGGCCTGGAAGATGACCAGGCCGAGAACCAGCAGAAGCCCCATTCGCCAGCTGTCTTCGTAGGCCGAGACGGTTTTGTCGCTGGATACGCTCATGCTGCTATTGCCCCTCTTTTGCCTCACCCTGTCCGGCGTCGCCCTCTGGGGCATCAATCGCCATCAGCACGGCATCGCCATATTCCGACTTCCTGCGATCGATAGCCCTGAAACCGGCCTTTTCATAGGCCCGGATAGCCCGTGCATTGGCGGGGTCCGGGTCGATGATGACGCGCGGCGTACCTTCCTCGAAAAGCTGCTCGACGAACTGCCGGACGATCGCCGAGCCGTGGCCGACCCCGACAAGCCCCGGCACGCCGATCGACAGATCGATGCCGAGCGTGCCGAACGGCTGGTCGCTATAGGGATGGCCGTCCTCCAGATGCGGATCGTAGCTCTGCAAATAGCCGATGGGCTTTCCGTCGAGCTCGATAATCAGCGGCTCGACCGAAATGCTGTCGATATGCTCGCGGATCTCCGCAATCTCGGTCTCTGGGTCGTTCCACCATTCGGCGACATGCGGCTCGGCAAGCCAGCCGGCGATCATCGGCAGGTCCCTCTGGATCACCGGCCGAAAACCATAGCGGAGGCTCCGCTCAGGCGGCATCGAGGGTTTCGACGACGAAGTTGTTGTTTGTGTAGACGCAAATGTCTGACGCGATCTGCATCGCCTTGCGGGCGATGTCCTCTGCGCCCTTGTCGCTGTCCATCAAAGCGCGTGCCGCTGCCAGCGCGTAATTGCCGCCGGAGCCGATGGCCATGACGCCAAATTCGGGCTCCAGCACGTCGCCGGTGCCGGTCAGCGCCAGCGACACCGACTTGTCGGCCACCAGCATCATTGCTTCCAGCCGGCGCAAATAACGGTCGGTGCGCCAGTCCTTGGCGAGCTCGACGCAGGCACGTGTTAGCTGGTCGGGATATTGTTCGAGCTTGGCTTCGAGCCGCTCCAGCAGCGTGAAGGCATCGGCGGTGGCCCCGGCGAAGCCGGCAATGACGTTGCCGCTTTTGCCGATGCGGCGCACCTTCTTGGCGTTGCCCTTCATGATGGTCTGGCCGAGGCTGACCTGGCCGTCGCCGGCGATCACCACCTTGCCGCCCTTGCGCACGGTCAGGATGGTCGTGGCATGCATGGTCAGTTCATTCGACATTTTCTGCTCCGATCAGCACCGATCCCATCGAGGCGATCGGCGCGTTACGAGTGACTTGATCGGCCATATGTATGCATAGGCCGGATGATTGCAAACCGGCCATCCGCCGGGCCGGACTGTGCTCCGCAGCGGTAACTGGCAATCGCCGGATCATGCTGCTAGAAGGCTTTCGTTTTCAGGCATGTGAACGCCTGAACCGTGCAAATCTGAGACAAGGATGAGGTCATGGCGCCCCGTTCCGCCGAGATAAGCCGCAAGACCAGGGAAACCGACATCGCCGTGTCGGTTCAGGTCGACGGCTCGGGCAAATCCGACATTTCGACGGGCGTCGGCTTCTTCGACCATATGCTGGACCAGTTGTCGCGCCATTCGCTGATCGACATGACCGTGAAGGCCAAGGGCGACCTGCACATAGACGACCACCACTCGGTCGAGGATACGGGCATCGCGCTCGGCCAGGCGCTGGCCAAGGCGTTGGGCGAGCGGCGCGGCATCATGCGCTACGCCTCGATCGATCTCGCCATGGACGAGACACTGACGCGGGCGGCAATCGATGTCTCCGGCCGGCCTTTTCTGGTCTGGAATGTTTCGTTCTCGTCGCCGAAGATCGGTACGTTCGATACCGAGCTGGTGCGCGAATTCTTCCACGCGCTGGCGCAGAATGCCGGCATCACGCTTCATGTCACCAATCATTACGGCGCCAACAACCACCACATCGCCGAGACCTGCTTCAAGGCCGTGGCGCGTGTGTTGCGTTCGGCGCTTGAGCGCGACCCGCGCCAGCCGGACGCGGTTCCCTCCACCAAGGGATCCCTGAAAGGATAGCGTCATGGCCATCTATGTCGTGATGAAGCCGCCAGGCCGCAGCGAAAGCGTGGACACTACCTTTATCCGTGACGGCTTTGCCTGGCTCGGCTTCCTGGTGCCGCCGCTGTGGCTGGCCTGGCACCGGCTGTGGGTCGAGGCGGCATTGGCGTTTGTCGCAATGGGCCTGCTCTCGATGCTAGGCGAAAGGCTGGACCTGGAAACAACCGGCTCGCTTTTATCCCTGCTTGTCATGCTCTTTGTCGGACTGGAAGGGCAGGGCTTGCGGATCGCAGCCCTGCGCCGTCGCGGCTGGCATGAATGGGGCGTGGTCGAGGCCGACAGGCTCGACGACGCAGACCTCCGCTATGCATTGGAAGCCGATGCTCAGTCGGATGAACAACCGACGGTGCAACGCATCGTCCCAGACGCAGCACATGCCCGGTCGGCGCAGATGGGCCTGGCGCTGGGGCTGAACCATATTCCGGGAAAGCCCTGAGATGAGGGTAGCGATCATCGATTACGGGTCGGGCAATCTGCGCTCGGCCACCAAGGCCTTCGAGCGTGCCGCGCATGAAGCCGGTATTGCCGCCGCGATCGAACTCACCGCCGATGCCGAGCGGGTCAGGACCGCCGACCGCATCGTCCTGCCCGGCGTCGGTGCCTATGCCGATTGCGCCGCTGGACTGCGTGCGGTCGCCGGCATGTGGGAAGCGGTCGAGGAGGTGGCGATCGCCAAGGCTCGGCCGTTCCTCGGCATCTGCGTCGGCATGCAGCTGATGTCGGAGCGAGGCCTGGAAAAGACCGTCACAAAGGGCTTTGGCTGGGTCGCCGGCGACGTCAAGGAGATCACGCCGGCCGATCCGACACTGAAGATCCCGCAGATCGGCTGGAACACGATTGACCTGAAGCGCAAGCATCCGCTGTTTTCCGGCATTGCGACGGGTGGCAAGGGACTGCACGCCTATTTCGTCCACTCCTACCATCTCGATGCACGGAAGGAGGATGAGGTGCTGGCGGTTGCCGACTATGGCGGCCCGGTAACGGCCGCTGTCGCTCGCGACAACCTCGCCGGAACGCAATTCCACCCCGAGAAGAGCCAGGCGCTGGGCCTGGCGCTGATCACCAATTTCCTAGGCTGGAGGCCCTGAACCATGAGCAAGAAGGGCTATTGGATGGCAATGGTCGATGTCCGCGATCCCGAGATCTACAAGCGATATATCGAGGCCAATGCCGCGGCTTTCGCGAAATACGGCGCGAAGTTCCCGGTGCGCGCCGGGCGGTACACCAGCCCGGAAGGACCGGCAGGCAATCGCCACGTGCTGGTGGAATTCGAATCCTATGAAAAGGCGCTGGAATGCTACGGCTCGCCTGAATACCAGGAGGCGTTGAAGTACAGGCTCGCCGGCTCGACCGGCCACTTTGTCATCGTCGAAGGCGCCTGAAGGTGTTTCTGTTTCCGGCGATAGACCTCAAGGACGGCAAATGCGTGCGCCTCAGGCATGGCGACATGGCGACCGCCACCATCTACAATGACGATCCCGCCGCTCAGGCGCGCGTCTTCGAAGAGCAGGGCTTCGAATGGTTGCACGTCGTCGACCTCAACGGCGCCTTCAAGGGCCAGAGCGTCAACAGCGCCGCGGTCGGCGCCATCCTGAAGGCGACGAGCAATCCGGTGCAGCTCGGCGGCGGCATCCGCACCCTGGCGCAGATCGAGGACTGGCTCGACCGTGGGCTGGCCCGCGTCATTCTTGGCACCGTGGCGGTCCGCGATCCGGATCTGGTCAGGCAGGCCTGCAAGGCATTCCCGGGCAAGATCGCTGTCGGCATCGACGCCAAGGGCGGTAAGGTCGCGGTCGAAGGCTGGGCTGAGGCTTCGAGCCTCGGCGTCATTGAACTGGCGAGGAAATTCGAGGGTGCCGGCGTCGCCGCCATCATCTACACCGATATCGACCGCGACGGTGTGCTGACTGGCATCAACTGGGACGCCACTATCGATCTCGCCGACGCGGTGTCGATCCCGGTTATCGCCTCGGGCGGGCTCGCCTCGATCGCCGACATCGTGCGCATGACCATGCCCGATGCCCGCAAGCTCGAAGGCGCGATCTCCGGCCGCGCGCTTTATGACGGCCGCATCGATCCGGCCGAGGCGCTGGCGATCCTGCGCGGCAAGCCGACGGCAGGGGCGTCATCATGAAAGTCTCGATTATCGTTGCTCCCTACGACAGCGGGCACTATCACGAGGGGTGCGGCCAGGGGCCGGACGCCATCGTCGGCGGTGGGCTGGTCGAAGCCCTGACCGTGGCTGGCCATGACGTCGCCGTCGAAGATATCGGCAAGGTCGGAGACGAGCAGGGGCGCGAAATTGCAACCGGCTTCGCCGTCTGCAACGCCGTCGCGACCAAGGTTAACCTCGCCCGCGATGGAGGACGCTTCCCCATTATCCTTGCTGGAAATTGCCTGACCGCCGCCGGTGCGGTTGCCGGTGAAGCGGCGGATTCGATCATCTGGATCGACCAGCATGGCGATCTCAACACGCCGGAGACGTCGGCCTACGGCTTTCTCGACGGCATGGCGCTGGCGGCGACGCTCGGGCTCTGCTGGCATCCGATGGCGGCAGCAATTCCGGGGTTCCGGCCGATAGACCCGGCGCGCTGCATGCTGGTCGATGCCCGCGACCTCGATCCCGACGAAAAGCGACTGCTGGAAACTTTGCCGATCGTGCGCACCGAATGTGCCGGTGCACTCGATATGATCGGAAAGCTCACGGCGGCAGGGACTGTGCGGGCGCATCTGCATCTCGACCTGGATGTTCTCGATCCGGATGTGTTGCAGGTGAATCGCTACGCGCACCCGGGCGGCCCGAGTCCGGAACAGCTGCGGCAGCTTGCCTGCGGACTGGCCAGGTCAATCCCGATTGTCGGCGTGACGCTCTCGGCCTACGACCCGGCCTTTGATTCCCAGTCCGAAGTTCCGCCCGTCGTCGGCCAGCTGCTTGTCGACGTTCTTGCGGCGATCGAGAGGATCTGATGCTGAAAGCCCGCGTCATCCCCTGTCTCGACGTCAAGAACGGCCGTGTCGTCAAGGGCGTCAATTTCGTCGACCTGGTCGATGCCGGCGATCCCGTCGAAGCGGCAAAAGCCTATGACGCGGCCGGCGCCGACGAGCTCTGCTTTCTCGACATCACCGCCTCGCCGGAAAACCGCGAGACCATTTTCGATGTCATCGCCCGTACCGCCGAACAATGTTTCATGCCGCTGACCGTTGGCGGTGGCGTCCGTCAGGTCGCCGACATCAGGAAGCTGCTACTGGCCGGCGCCGACAAGGTGTCGATCAACACGGCGGCGGTGAAGACCCCAAATTTTGTCGCCGAGGCTGCCGACAAATTCGGCAACCAGTGCATCGTCGTCGCCATCGATGCCAAGAAAGTGTCCGCTGCGAGCGAGGCTGATCGCTGGGAGATATTCACCCATGGCGGCCGCGAGAAGACCGGCATCGACGCCGTCGAGTTCGCTCGGCGAGTGGTCGACCTCGGCGCCGGCGAGATCCTGCTGACATCGATGGACCGCGACGGCACCAAGGCCGGCTATGATATAGCCCTTACCCGCGCGGTCGCCGATGCCGTACGCGTGCCGGTCATCGCTTCCGGTGGCGTCGGCACGCTCGACCACCTTGTCGAAGGCATTCGCGACGGCCATGCCGGCGCGGTGCTGGCGGCGTCGATCTTCCATTTCGGCACCTACAGCATCGCCGAAGCCAAGCTGCACATGGCTCAGGCCGGACTGCCGATGCGGCTGGACTCGCCGGGTAATCGGTCCTAGAGCCTTTCCGGCTAAGAAGAGGCTGTAAACGCCGTCATGACCGAGTTCTCACTCTCCGATCTGGAGAAGATTATTGGCGAACGCGCACGTTCCGGCGATCCGGATTCGTGGACGGCCAAGCTCTTTCAGCGTGGCATGAGCAAGGCAGCGCAGAAACTCGGCGAAGAGGCAGTCGAAACGGTGATCGCAGCCGTCAGCGCCGACCGGGACGCGCTTGTTTCGGAAAGCGCCGATCTCATCTATCATTGGCTTGTCGTTCTCGGCATAGCGGACATTCCGCTGAGCGATGTGCTCAACGAGCTTGAACGCCGCACCGGTCGTTCGGGCATCGCCGAAAAGGCGTCTCGGCTGGACCGGGGCTGATCGCTGCGGAGGAACTCGATGGACCAGCTCGCTCCTACCGAGAAGTATTCACCCTATCGTTTCTTCTCGGCCGAGCAATGGTCGCGGTTCCGCGCCGATACGCCGATGACGCTCACCGAGGACGAGGTCCGTCGTCTGCGGTCGCTGAACGATCCGGTCGATCTCCACGAGGTCGAGCGCATCTATCTTTCGATGTCGCGGCTGTTGTCGGCTCATGTCGAAGCCAGTCAACTCCTGTTCAGGCAGCGCCAGGCCTTCTTCAACGCGCTGGACGCGGCCAAGACACCGTTCATCATCGGCATTGCCGGTTCCGTCGCGGTCGGCAAATCGACCACGGCGCGCGTGCTGAAGGAGCTGCTGGCGCGCTGGCCGTCGAGTCCCAAGGTCGACCTGGTCACCACCGATGGTTTCCTGCTGCCGAACGAAGTCCTGCGCCGCAACAACCTGATGGAGCGCAAGGGCTTTCCCGACAGCTACGACGTCGGCGCCCTTCTGCGCTTCCTGTCCGGCATCAAATCGGCGCAGCGCAACGTCCGCGCGCCGGTCTATTCGCACCTGACCTATGACGTCATTCCGGGCGAGTTCCAGACCATCGACCGGCCCGACATCCTGATCTTCGAAGGCATTAATGTCCTGCAGCCGGGCAAGCTGCCGAAGGACGGCAAGATCGTGCCTTTCCTGTCGGATTTCTTCGACTTTGCCATCTACATCGATGCCGAGGAGGCGCTGATCCATCACTGGTATATCGCCCGCTTCATGCGGTTGCGCGAAACCGCCTTCCGCGACCCGGCCTCCTTCTTTCACCGCTATTCGCAACTTTCCGAGGATGCGGCCCGCGCCATCGCCGAGGGTCTGTGGACCAACATCAACCTTAAGAATCTGCGCGAGAATATATTGCCGACCCGCGCCCGAGCCGATCTCATCCTGCGCAAGGGCGCCAACCATCTGGTCGAGGAAGTGGCGCTCAGGAAACTGTGAAATCCCGGGACATTCCTTAAAGTCATCTTAACCCAGTCTTTCTATTGTCGGGCCTGATCTGCGGGCTCGGCAAACAAATGAATGCGCCATTCCTAAACATCGATCGGCCGGCAGCTGACCGCATCGCACGTCCGGGCAGCGGCGGCGCAACGATTGCCCTGATCGTGCCTGTCCACAATGAGGAAGGCGCAATTGCTCCATTCCTGAAGGCGGTATGCGAAAGCACCGCGCCGCTGAAGGACAAAGGCGTTGCCCTCGAGTTCATCTTCGTCAACGACGGCAGCAGCGATACGACGCTCGAAAAGCTGATCGAAGCCCAACAAACCGATCCACGCATCCACGTAATCGACCTTTCACGCAATTTCGGCAAGGAAGCCGCGATGACCGCGGGGCTCGACAGCTGCGATGCCGATGCAGCGATCCCGATGGATGTCGATATGCAGGATCCGCCGCATGTCATTCCGCTGCTTGTGGAAAAGTGGCGCGAGGGTTTTGAGGTTGTTCTGGCCAAGCGAGCCAATCGGTCGAGCGACAGCTTTCTCAAGCAGCGCTCCGCCTCGATGTTCTACCGCGTTCACAACTGGATCGCGCAGCAGAAGATCCCGCACGATGTCGGCGACTTCCGTTTGATCGACCGCCAGGTCATCCAGGCGCTGCGGTCTTTGCCCGAACGCCGTCGTTTCATGAAGGGCCTGTTCGCCTGGGTCGGGTTCCGTACCGCAAGCGTCGAATATGTCCGCGATCAGCGCATCGCCGGCCAGTCGAAATTCTCCGGCTGGAAGCTGTGGAACTTCGCGCTCGAAGGCATCACCAGCTTCTCCACCGCTCCGCTTGAAATCTGGACCTATGTCGGCGCGACGATTTCCGCGCTGTCGTTCCTCTACGGCCTGCTGATCGTCGCCAAGACAATGATCTTTGGCGTTGATGTGCCCGGCTACGCCTCCCTGCTGGTCAGTGTTCTTTTCCTTGGCGGCATCCAGTTACTCGGCATCGGCATCATCGGACAATACCTCGGCAGGGTCTACGCCGAGATCAAGCAGCGTCCGATCTATATCGTGCGCCGCAAATATGAGGGAATGAGCTGATGGAGATCGACGCTTACCGACAGATGGCCGCCACCGAAGATGAGCATTGGTGGTTCTGCGGGCGTCGCGCCATCGCCGAGGCGGTCATTCGCAGCATCGGCCTGCCTGAAAACGCGCGCATCGTCGAGATCGGCGCCGGCACCGGCGGCAACATCCGGATGCTGGAGCAGTTCGGCGCAGTGACGGCAGTCGAGATGAGCGATCTCGCGCGCAGGATTGCCTGGGAAAAGACCGGCCGCGACTTCCTCGCCGGACATCTGCCGGACAACATTCCTGTCGCGCCGCAAAGCTGCGACCTCGTCTGCCTGTTCGACGTGCTGGAACATGTCGCCGAAGACGAGGCGTCGCTTGCCGCGATCCGCCAGATGCTGAAGCCGGGCGGCAGCGTCGTCCTCACGGTGCCAGCACACCAATGGTTGTGGAGCACGCATGATGTTGGGCTGCATCACATGCGGCGCTATTCACGCAATCTGCTGCGTGAACGAATTGAAAAGGCTGGTTTCGCGATCGACCGGCTGAGCTACACAAATGCCGCGCTCTTCCCGGTAGCGGCGCTGGCACGACTGGTGGACAGGTTGCGCAAGTCGGCGTTGCCAGCCGGCCATGCCACGCCGCCAAAACCACTGAATGCGGCGATGAAGGCAGTGTTTTCGGCGGAAGGCCGCATCATACCAAATGCAAGCTTGCCCTTCGGGGTTTCGTTGCTGGCGGTATTCCGCAAGGACAGCGCCGTCGAAACCGCTCGCCCCGACGAGAAATTGGCAGCTTGACCGCGTCATGGGCACCGGCTCGTATCGTCGACTATCGCGCTTTGCGCTGATTGGCATCGCGTCGACGCTGATCTACGCCGTTTGCGCTTTTCTGCTGTCGCGTGGACAGGCAACGGCGGCCCTGCCGGCGGCGCTCACATCG
Source organism: Mesorhizobium sp. M0854 (assembly GCF_040319815.1). NCBI lineage: Bacteria > Pseudomonadati > Pseudomonadota > Alphaproteobacteria > Hyphomicrobiales > Phyllobacteriaceae > Mesorhizobium > Mesorhizobium sp. M0854. The sequence goes on along the minus strand of NZ_JAMYOL010000001.1, from coordinate 499,754 downwards.
TTTGCGGCCTACGCCGTCGCCGCGCTGTTCTCCTACACCGGGCATAAATATTTCACGTTCACCTCGGGCGGCAGCCACGCTATGGAATTGCCCCGCTTCCTCCTGCTCACCGCTTCCGGCCTCGCCGTCGCGATCGCCCTGCCGGGGCTTTTGACCCAGATGCTCGGCATCCCTGCCGCAATCCCGATCCTGCTCACCTGCATTGCCGTGCCGGTCATCAACTATGTCGTCCTCGGGCGGTGGGTGTTTCGTGGTCTCTAGCGCGCGATCCCTCAGTGAACTGCTGCCCGGCGCCAACCGCTTCTCGCCCTTTGTGGGCGTAGCGGGTGCTCCGTTGCTGCTGGCCAGTCTGATCGTCACATACGCCGTCTGGCTATCGACTGTTGCAATTCCGACCAATGTTGACGTGTCATGGCTTCTGGTCGTCTGCGATCGCCTGCTTGGCGGAGAGCGGCTCAACACCGACATCGTGGAGACCAACCCCCCTTTCTCGATCTGGCTCTACATGCCGTTCATGCTCCTGGAAAAGCTCACTGGCATGCGTGCGGAATTCTGGCTGACGCTTGGCGTCGTTTGCCTGAGCCTGGCCAGTCTTTTCGGTTCCGTCCGTATTCTCGCGCGCGACGAACCGGTCTACCGGCAGCCCCATGCGCTGTGGGCGGCAGCCGCGGCCCTGTTTTTGATCCTGTGTTTCATGCCGGATCAATTCGGCCAACGCGAGCACTTCGCATTGATTGCCATTCTGCCTTGGGTGGCGTTGCAATGCACACGTCAGCGGAACCTGGATTTCAGCGCGGGCTCGCGCCTGGAGCACATGGTCGCCGGGTTCTGCGCGGCGGTCGTGGTCATGGTCAAGCCGCCCTATTTTGTGCTGGCCTTCATGTTGCCGTCGCTCTGTCTTGCGCTTGAAAGGCGGTCGCTGAGACCGCTCTTCGTCGCAGAGAACCTGATGGGCGCTGCGATCGTGGCCGCCTATATCGCGTCCATCGCGCTCTTCGACCGCGCTTACGTCAGCGACGTCCTGCCCTTGGTCAGGGAGGTCTATCTTCCGTTGAGGGCCTCTGCCGCCGATATGCTGGCAAACTGGCCGAAAGTGGTGCTGCTTCTGGCCGCCGCCACCATGCTAGCGGCCGGCGGCCTGAGAAACACGAACTGGGACGTCAGGATTCCGCTCCTGACCGCCCTGGGGTTCATTCCGGCCTTCATCGTCATGGGCAAGGGTTGGCCCAATCACGCGCTGCCGATGGTCGTTGTTGCGACACTTGCATTTGGCATGCAGCTTGTGCGGTTCGGCACATTCGGCAGTGCAGGCTTCGTTCGCAAGGCCGCCCTGATCTTCGGCTGCGTGCTGGTGCTGCAAATAGCGGTCAGGGCACAGTACGCGGCGCTGACGACGGATAACGGCCCGACCGCCCGGTCTGTCGCCGCGATCCGCGCAACGGTCGAAACCCCGACCATCATGTCGATTGCCGACCAGATGCAGGTTGCCCATCCCCTCGCCAGGCTGGTCGGCGGCAGGTTCATATCACGCCATCCGAGCGCCTGGGCGGTCTCCAACGCGGACGCGCTCGCCCGCGCCACCGGCGATCTCGAACGGAGACCGGAACTTGAAAGCATCCGCGATCGGGTGATCGGCGAAAACGCCGCCGAGATATCAGCGAAGAAGCCCGATATCGTGCTGTCAGGCTCGCCGGCGTGGACTGCCCTGATGCTGCAGGACAAGCGGATCCAGGTCGCCTTGGCCGACTATCGTCTGCTGCACGCCGAGCGGGAAATCACTGTCTATCTGCGTTACACGGCGCCTGCGCCGCTCCAAACCGATAGAGCAGGAGCCCCCGGAAACCCATGACACGGCTGGATCCAATCGCTCCGCTGGACGACATATGGCTCGATCTCGAGAGCCTCGGTGCAACAGCATGAGCGTCTCGAACGACGTTGGCGGCTTGAGCCGCTGGCGCGACCGGGATATTGCGGCGTCGCTGCTTCCTAGCCGCAATGTCCTGGCCATTGCCGCAGTCACCGTCTTCTCGATCTTCTGGCAGCGACGTTGGGGGACTGTTCCCGACACTAGCTGGCTGATCACGGTCTGCGAGCGTATGCTGTCCGGTGAGCGGCTCTACTCGCAAATCTACGAGACCAATCCCCCATTCAGCGTCTGGCTCTATCTGCCGCCAGTGGCTGCGGCCAGATTGCTGGGCACCGCCCCGGAAATCCTGGTTGAGGCCTGGACATACCTTGCCGTGCTTATCGGACTTTCGCTCTCGGGCGTGATCGTCAAGCGTGCGGGTTTCACCGAAACTGCATCATTGTTTGCACTGGGGCCAGCGTTTTGCGCAATGTTGGTGGTCTTCCCCGGAAATGCCTTCAGCGAGCGGGAGCATATCGGCATGGCACTTTTCATGCCGCTGCTTGCGCTTCATGCCTGGCGCGCGCGCAGAGATGCAGCTGCCCAACCAGACCCCGGGCTCGCCGCACTCGCCGGCCTGTCGGGCAGCATTCTGCTGCTGGTCAAGCCCTACTATGCGATCATGGTGTTGGCGCCGGCGCTGGTCGTTGCAGTGCGCCGGCGCAGTCTGAAATCGATCTTCGCCCTGGAACACTGGGTCATTGGCGGCATCTGCGTTGTCTATCTCGGCACGGTCACGCTGATCCATCCGGAATTCGTGCGCGACATCTATCCCCTCTTGGCGGACGTTTATGCAAAGATCGGCATCTTTTGGCCGATTGTGATCGGCTACGGTTTCTCGTGGTGTTTCCTTGTCTTCCTGATCTGGTGGCTGTGGCCTGCCAGACAGTTTCCAGAGCTGGCGGCGGTAGCGTTGGCTGCATCGATCGCCGGCATGTTTCCCCTGTTCTACCAAGCCAAAGGCTGGTCTTATCATGCCTATCCCGCGATCTTTTGCGCTGTGGCAGCCATTTTCTGCCTGTTGGCACTGCCCAGGATCGTGCAGCAGCCGTCGAAGCTGTTGACGTTCGTGACGGCTCCTTCGCGAGCTTGGGCATTGGCGGCGGTGGCAATCGCTTTCTTGCCGTACTGGAGCACCCAGAAACCAGGGCCGGCGCTGGTTGCTGCAATTCGCGCCGCCACCGATCGGCCGACCGTAGCGTTGGTCAGTTCGGATATTTCCTCGGGACATCCGTTGAATCGTATGATCGATGGGCAGTTCGTTTCGACCCACGTCAGCGATTGGCTCGGAGCGTTCGCACTTTCCCTGTCCCGGCAGGCAGCTCTCTCGGGTGACACCGCCGAAGCCATGCGTTACCGAGCCATCATGGCGCGCTACGTCGAAAGCAAACGCGAAGAGTTCGTGCGTCTGCGCCCGGATATCGTCGTCTTCAAGAAAAACAACACGATGTGGACAAGCCAACTGATGGAGCGTTTTGGCTTTGACGCCATCCTGGCGCACTACCGCATTCTTATCGAGGACGAGACCGAGCGCATCTATCTGCGCGACGATTATGTCCGCCCGGGCCACCGGCCACCCGAACAGCCTATTTCGGCATCGTCACCCGTCGCAGCGTCAGATTGATGCGGCCGCCACTCCTGAGCAATGCCGAGGTCGACGGGTAGATACGGTCGACGCCGTGAAAGCAGAGCCGCCCTTCGCCGCCAAGCACGACGACGTCGCCGCTCCTCAGCCTGAACGATTTGGTGGCGCCGTCGCGCGTCGTCTGGCCGACCCGGAACAGGCAATCGTCGCCGAGCGACACCGAGACGACAGGCGCGGAGAAATCGCTCTCGTCGCGGTCCTGGTGAAGACCCATCTTGGCATCCTGCGAATAGAAATTGACCAGGCAGGCTTCCGGCGGGTGCGCATAGGCAGATACATCCCGCCACAGTTCGAGCAGCATCTCCGGGATCGGCGGCCAAGGCCTTCCGGTCACCGGGTGGGTCGGCTGGTAGCGATAGCCGTGCTCCTTGTCGGTGACCCAGCCCAGCGGACCGCAATTGGTCATGCGCACGCTCATCTCCTTGCCGGTACGCGGCATCGCCGGCACGAACAGCGGCGCGTTCTGCACGACCTGCCTGATATCTTCCACCAGCACTTCCTGCATGGCGCGCGACAGGTAGCCGGGCATATGGCGGACGCCTTTGGGCAGTACGAGCATCGCGTCGCTTGATCCGTTGGTCTGGAGAAATCAGAATGCCACCGTCAAATGAAAACGGCGACCCGAAAGCCGCCTCCGACGGTGGCTGCGCGCTTTAACCGGCGATCTGAGATCCGAAGCCGCTTCGGCTGTCACTCATCCCCGACCCGGCCGCGCAGTTTCTTGATCGAGCCGCGCCCGGCCTTGCTCTTGAGCCGTCTTTCGACCGCGCCTTTGGACGGCCTGGTCTTCTTGCGCGGCGGTGGTGGTGGTTCGGCGGCCTTGGCGACCAGTGCCGTCAGCCGCGCCCGGGCGTCCGCCCGGTTCTGCTCCTGGGTGCGGAAGCGTCCGGCTTCAATGACGATGACGCCGTCCTTGGTGGCGCGCTGGCCGGCAAGCTTGATGGTCCGTTCGCGCACCCGCTCCGACAGGCCAGCCGCATTGGCGGCATCGAAGCGCAATTGCACTGCCGTCGCCACCTTGTTGACGTTCTGGCCGCCCGGGCCGGACGAACGGATGAAGTCCTCGTGCAGGTCGCCCGGATTAATCACCGCATCGTCGGTAATGATGATCTTGTCGTCGGCGTTCATGCCGCACTCATGGCGCGGCAGGCGAAAAAAGAAAAGGCCCGATCGAAGCCGGGCCTTGAAGCATCACCAGGGGCGACGGCTATTCAGCCGCTACCTGCATGCGTGGTGCGGCGCCGAGCACGGTGGCGTCGACATGGGCTTCGAATTTTTCGAAATTGTCGACGAACATGCCGACCAGCCTTGCCGCCTGCCGGTCGTAGGCGGGCTTGTCGATCCAAGTCGATCTAGGGTCGAGAATGGCGCGGTCGACGCCGGCAACCGTCACGGGAACGTCGAAACCGAAATTGGCGTCGGTGCGGAAGTCGGCCGCTTTCAGCGAGCCGTCGAGCGCCGCCGCAAGCAGCGCCCGCGTTGCTTTGATCGGCATTCGCTTGCCGGTGCCGTAGGCGCCGCCGGTCCAGCCGGTGTTGACCAGCCAGCAATCGACGCCGTGGCGGGCGATGAGCTCGCGCAACAGATTGCCGTATACCGACGGATGCCGCGGCATGAACGGTGCGCCGAAGCATGTCGAAAATGTCGCTTCGGGTTCCGTAACACCCTTCTCGGTCCCCGCCACCTTGGCGGTATAGCCGGAGAGGAAATGGTACATGGCCTGCGCCGGGGTCAGCCGCGCGATCGGCGGCATCACACCGAATGCGTCGGCGGTCAGCATGATGATGTTCTTCGGGTGGCTGGCGCGCCCCGTCTTGCTGGCGTTGGGGATGAAGTGGAGCGGGTAGGCGCAGCGTGTGTTTTCGGTCAGCCCGCCGTCGTCGAAATCCGGCACGCGGCCTGCGTCGAGCGCCACATTCTCCAGCACCGTGCCGAAGCGCTGGGTGGTGGCGAAGATCTCCGGCTCGGCTTCGGCCGAAAGCTTGATCGTCTTGGCATAGCAGCCGCCCTCGAAATTGAAGATGCCGTGCGGTCCCCAGCCATGCTCGTCGTCGCCGACCAGCGTGCGCGACGGGTCGGCCGACAACGTCGTCTTGCCGGTCCCGGAAAGGCCGAAGAAAACGGCCGCGTCGCCGACGGGCCCTTCATTGGCCGAGCAGTGCATCGGCATCACACCCTTTGCCGGCAGCAGATAGTTGAGCACGGTGAACACCGACTTCTTCATCTCACCGGCATACGAGGTACCGCCGATCAACACGATCATGTGCGAAAGATCGACGGCAATCACCGTTTCGCCGCGCGTGCCGTGGCGGGCGGGATCGGCGCGGAACGACGGCAGGTCGATGATCGTCAAATCGGGCATGAAATGCTCGAGTTCGGCGGCGGCCGGTCGGATGAGCAGATTGCGGATGAACAAGGAGTGCCAGGCAAGCTCCGTGATCACCCTGGTCGGCAGCTTCAGTTCCTCGTCGGCGCCGCCGACCAGGTCCTGCACATAAAGGTCCTTTCCAGCCGCGTGGGCGCGAAAATCGGCAAGCAGCGTATCGAACTGGATCGGCGAAATCGCTTTGTTGTTGTCCCACCATATATGCGGCGCGGTGCTTTCGTCGCGCACCACGAATTTGTCCCTGGGCGAGCGGCCGGTGTGCTGCCCGGTCTCGGCGGCAAGCGCGCCATGCGCGGTGAGTCGGGCCTCGCCACGGCGGATTGCCTCCTCGTAGAGCGCGGCCGCGCCGAAATTATAGCGCACCACGCCCGTGGTTCTCAGGTCGATGCGATCGATTGCACATGCAGGATTGCGTTTGCCGGCTTCCGACATGGGTGTCCCTTCTTCGATTTACCGCGTCTTTACCGGCGAATTCCGGAACCCCCATTGCAGGAGCTAAAAACGTCAAAACCAGAAAAGGCGAATGATATCAAATCATTAATCGATTTAAATATTTTGAAAGTTGTTTAAATCGTTTATATGTGCAAAAACACTGATGGTTGCCCAAAGGATTGGCGATGTTCATTCGTCCAATCCATATCGAGGTACAATTGTAGCCGTCGACATGCCGCGCGTGACAGCGGATACAGCCTGTGCCACATTTTGTACCTAATTTGTCCTGCAAAAGCCCCTTCTCGACGAAAGAAGGGACAGCTCATGAGGGAGCCGCTTGAAATGGCAACAATCGCGCTTGTCGACGACGATCGCAACATTCTGACTTCGGTTTCGATCGCCCTCGAATCCGAGGGTTATCGGGTCGAAACCTACACGGATGGGGCATCGGCGCTGGAGGGACTGGCGGCGCGCCCGCCGAACCTCGCCATCCTTGACATCAAGATGCCGCGCATGGATGGCATGGAGTTGCTGCGCCGGATGCGTCAGAAATCCGACCTGCCAGTAATCTTCCTGACCTCCAAGGACGATGAGATCGATGAACTGTTCGGCCTCAAGATGGGCGCCGACGACTTCATCCGCAAACCCTTCTCGCAGCGTCTTCTGGTGGAGCGCGTCCGCGCCGTGCTGCGCCGCGCCAGCACCCGCGAGGCGGCGGCCAAGGCGCCCAACCAGCAGGCCCGATCGCTTGAGCGCGGCCAGCTTGTCATGGACCAGGAGCGCCACACCTGCACCTGGAAGGGCGAGCCGGTGACACTTACCGTCACCGAGTTCCTCATCCTGCATTCGCTGGCACAGCGTCCGGGGGTCGTAAAAAGCCGTGATGCGCTGATGGATTCGGCTTATGATGAGCAGGTCTATGTCGATGACCGCACCATCGACAGTCACATCAAGCGGCTGCGCAAAAAGTTCAAGGCCGTTGATGATGACTTCGAAATGATCGAAACCCTTTACGGAGTCGGATATCGGTTCCGCGAAGCTTGAGTCGAGCGGGAGCTGCTATTCGATGGCAGTGCAAGTAGAGCGAGTGAGACGGTCGGGCGCCGCCAGGCGCCCGCCGCGGATTCTGCCCGCCTTCGTGTCGAAAATTACGGTGCCGATGCGCCGGTTTCTCGGCCATCACATCTTTTCCAGCCTGACGCGGCGTATCCTCTTTCTCAACCTTGCCGGCCTTGCCGTCCTGGTCACCGGCATTCTCTATCTCAATACCTTTCGCGACGGGCTGATCGACGCCCGTGTCGAGAGCCTGATGACTCAAGGCGAGATCATCGCCGGGGCGATCGCCGCCTCGGCGACGGTCGAGACCGATTCGATCAGCATCGATCCGGAGAAGCTGCTCGAGTTGCAGGCCGGCGAAAGCCTCGGCCCGGGCTCCGATCAGCTCGACAACCTCGATTTCCCGATCAATCCGGAGCGCGTGGCGCCGGTGCTCAGGCGGTTGATCTCGCCGACGCGCACACGCGCCCGCATTTACGACCGCGACGCCAACCTGCTGCTCGATTCCCGCCATCTCTATTCGCGCGGCCAGATCCTTCGCTACGACCTGCCGCCGGTCGAAGAGGAGCAGCCGGACCTTCTGGAGCGCATCCAGAAATTCGTCTTTGATTTCTTTCGCAACAAGCAGCTGCCTGTCTATCGCGAGCAGCCAGGTGGCAACGGCGCCGCGTTTCCTGAAGTGGTCAAGGCGCTTACCGGCAGTCCGTCGACGATCGTGCGGATCTCGGAGCAGGGCGAGCAGATCGTTTCAGTGGCGGTACCGATCCAGCGCTTCCGTGCCGTTCTCGGCGTGCTGATGCTGTCGACCGAAGGCGGCGACATCGACAAGATCGTCGCGGCCGAGCGCAAGGCGATCCTGCGCGTGTTCGGCATTGCCGCCCTGGTTACCGCCATCCTGTCGATGCTGCTGGCCTCCACCATCGCCAACCCGCTGCGCCGGCTTTCCGCGGCGGCGGTCAGGGTTCGCCGCGGCGTCAAGAACCGCGAGGAAATCCCTGACTTCTCCGACCGCCAGGACGAGATCGGCAATCTGTCGATCGCCGTGCGCGACATGACCAACGCGCTCTACGCCCGCATCGAGGCGATCGAAAGTTTTGCCGCGGATGTCTCGCACGAGTTGAAGAACCCGCTTACCTCGCTGCGCAGCGCGGTGGAGACATTGCCGCTGGCCAGGAACGACAATTCGCGCAGCCGGCTGATGGATATCATCCAGCACGATGTGAGGCGGCTTGACCGTCTCATCACCGATATTTCCGATGCCTCCCGTCTCGATGCCGAGCTGGCGCGGGAAGATGCGGGAACCGTCGACCTCAAGAAGTTCATCACCGATCTGGTCGCCGTCTCGCGCGAGGCCACGCGCAACAAGAAGGCGGTCGAGATCGAATTCAAGGTCGCCAAACTGCCACAGGGCGTGAAAGGCTACTTCGTCGTCGGTCATGATCTGAGGATCGGCCAGGTGATCACCAACCTGATCGAGAATGCCCGCTCGTTCGTTCCCGAGGAACGTGGCCACATCACCATATCGCTGGCGCGCGCCGGCAAGTTCAACATCGTCACCATCGACGACAATGGACCCGGTATCCGGGCCGATAACATCGATCGCATTTTCGAGCGGTTCTATACCGATCGGCCGGCCGGCGAGGCGTTCGGTCAGAACTCGGGCCTTGGCCTGTCGATATCCAGGCAGATCGTTGAAGCCCATGGCGGCACGCTGAGCGCCGAGAACATCCCGGGCACCAAGCCTGGCGAGATCAAGGGCGCGCGCTTCGTGGTGACGCTGCCGGCGGAAGGCTGACGGATGAATTCCAATCACGCCTGGTCCTATTGTGCAGCCTGAAAACATTCACGGCACCGCGATCCTGGTAGGTGATCGCGGCATTCTCATCACCGGACCGTCCGGTTTGGGCAAGACGACGCTGGCGCTCGCCCTGATCGATCATTGCAGCCAGCGTGGGCTGTTTTCCCGGCTGATCGGCGATGACCAGCTCTATGCTGCAGATTGCGACGGGCGGCTGGTCTGCCGCGCACCAGCCAGCATAGCCGGCCTCGTCGAGGTGCCGGGATTCGGCCCCAAACCGATACGGTTCGAGCCAAGCTGCGTGATCGACCTCATTATCCGGCTGGTGCCAGCCGGCAAAATGGCCCGCTTCCAGGAAGACTGCAGCGAACTCGTTGTCGGCGTACCAGTGCCGCGCATCGATCTTGCCGGGCGCAATGTAGCGGCGGGCTTGCCGGCAGTGATGTCGCGCCTGTCGATTGCACCTTTCCTGTGATCCGATTTCGATTTTTTGCTGCAATGCGTCAAATTGGCTTGGGCCGGCGCAATTTTGGGCTTGTCAACGGGCCTTGCGTCGACAAGATAGCGCTCCCGCCACCTGGAACGGTCGGCGAGCATAAAATGCGCCTGTGAAGCGGCGATGACGGGAGCCACCAAAGAATGATCGGACTCGTGCTTGTAACGCACGGTCAACTGGCCGCCGAGTTCCGCAATGCCGTGGAACATGTCGTTGGGCCACAAGACAATTTCGAGACCGTGGCGATCGGTGCCGACGACGATATGGAACAGCGCCGCCGCGACATTATCGAGGCAGTCGGCCGCGTCGATACGGGATCAGGCGTCATCGTTTTGACCGACATGTTCGGCGGCACGCCCTCTAACCTCGCCATTTCCGTGATGGAATCCGGGCGTATCGAGGTCATTGCCGGCATGAACCTGCCGATGCTGATCAAGCTGTCCAGCGTTCGCAAGGGCGACAACATGACGGCCGCGCTGGATGAGGCGCAGGCTGCCGGCCGTAAATACATCAATGTCGCCAGTCAACTCCTGAGCAGCAAATGAGCGCGCTGTTGCCGGAAAAGGACAAGATCGTTCGCGACTTTCCGATCGTCAACCAGCGCGGCCTACACGCACGCGCCTCGGCCAAGTTCGTTCAAGTCGCCAGCGGCTTCAACGCCACGGTCCAGGTCGAGAAGGACGGCGTCAAGGTCGGCGGCACCTCGATCATGGGCCTGATGATGCTGGCGGCGAGCCCCGGTTATTCGATACGCGTCACCGCCACCGGCCCGGAGGCCGAAGAGGTCATCGATGCGCTGGAGCAACTAGTTGCTTCCCGTTTCGGCGAGGAGTGCTGACGGCTTCGCCGACGGCACCTGCTACGGCATGTTCGGGCGCAACCTTGCGGCGGTGAAGGAAATCGCATTTTTGCGCGACCGTCGCGTATTTTGTTCTTGCTTTGTGCCGGCAGCTATGCTACTAATTTCGTTATGGTGGCAATTGGCCCCGAAGACCCGCCCGCCGAGGCGGGTTTTTGTTTCCGGCTTTGAAAGTGTTGCCGATCTGAGGTCTGAGGGACGGCCACCTTGGACAGCACCCCTTCTGCGCGCTCTCATGGCCGCCGCCGCTGAAGACATGCACGGATAAAGATTTCTTTATATCCCATTGTCGTCCCACTCCCGATCTGCTAGTCAGGCCGGCAACTCGCGCCCTCCGAAATGCCTTCGGGGCGGGCGCGTCCCGCAATCAATTCGCATCGGAGCACTGCCATGACGGGTAGCAAGGACTATGTGGTCGCTGACATCGCGCTTGCCGGCTGGGGCCGCAAGGAGATCGAGATCGCCGAAACCGAAATGCCCGGCCTGATGGCCTGCCGCGAGGAATTCGGCGACAAGAAGCCGCTCAACGGCGCGCGCATCACCGGTTCGCTGCACATGACCATCCAGACGGCGGTGCTGATCGAAACGCTGAAAGCGCTCGGCGCCGACATCCGCTGGGCTTCCTGCAACATCTTCTCGACCCAGGACCACGCTGCCGCGGCCATTGCCGAAGCCGGAATTCCGGTCTTTGCCGTCAAGGGCGAGACGCTGGAGGACTATTGGGTCTACACCGACAAGATCTTCCAGTGGGCCGATGGCGGCACGTCCAACATGATCCTCGACGACGGTGGCGATGCCACCATGTACATCCTGATCGGCGCCCGCGCCGAGGCCGGCGAGGATGTGCTGTCCAATCCGGGCAGCGAAGAGGAAGAGATCCTGTTTGCCCAGATCAAGAAGCGCATGCAGGCGTCGCCTGGCTTCTTCACCAAGCAGAAGGAAGCGATCCGCGGCGTCACCGAAGAGACGACGACCGGCGTCAACCGGCTCTATCAGTTGCAGAAAAAAGGCCTGCTGCCGTTCCCGGCGATCAACGTCAATGATTCCGTCACCAAGTCGAAATTCGACAACAAATATGGCTGCAAGGAATCGCTTGTCGACGGCATTCGCCGCGGCACCGACACGATGATGGCCGGCAAGGTCGCGGTTGTCTGCGGCTATGGCGACGTCGGCAAGGGCTCGTCGGCTTCGCTCAAGGGCGCCGGCGCCCGCGTCAAGGTCACCGAGGTCGATCCGATCTGCGCGCTGCAGGCGGCGATGGACGGTTTCGAGGTGGTCACGCTGGAAGACGCAGCGCCGACGGCCGACATCGTCATCACCACCACCGGCAACAAGGACGTCGTTACCCTCGACCACATGCGCCTGATGAAGGACATGGTGATCGTCGGCAACATCGGTCACTTCGACAACGAGATCCAGGTGGCCTCGCTGCGCAACCTGAAATGGACCAACATCAAGCCTCAGGTGGATATGATCACCTTCCCGGACGGCAAGCGGATGATCCTTTTGTCGGAAGGCCGCCTGCTCAACCTCGGCAACGCTACCGGCCACCCGAGCTTCGTCATGTCGGCGTCCTTCACCAACCAGGTGTTGGCCCAGATCGAGCTGTACACCAAGCCCGGCCAGTACGAGAACCAGGTTTATGTCCTGCCGAAGCATCTCGACGAAAAGGTCGCGCGCCTGCATCTCGACAAGCTCGGTGCCCGCCTGACCGAACTGTCCGGCGAACAGGCCGCCTATATCGGCGTCACTCCGCAGGGACCGTTCAAGCCGGAACACTACCGCTATTAACCACGGCGAAACTTGCCACTAGATATTGAAGCCGGGCGATTGACTTTTCGCCCGGCTTTATTTTTGCGCTGATTGATTCTTCACGCCGATTCGCGCAAGCGCTATGGTGCTGATTCGCGGTCCGGGGACGAGGCCCGGGCGCACGCATCAGGGCGGTCTTGCATTCAGGCGGCGAAGAGGACCAAGACATGCCGGGGGATAACCCGCCTTGCGCGGGACAGGCCGTTTCCGGCGGCCATAACGATTCGATCACGGGCTCCGCTGCCAGAGGCGGCAGCCTTCTATGGCGCGCCGGCAGCCGTGTCGGGGTGCTGCTTGCTTCTTCCGCGCTGGTTGGTCCGCTGCTTGGCTTTACTGCACATGCCCAAACCCGCGTGGCGCAAAAGGCCGGGCTGTCGGTCAGCACGGTCGAGGTCATGCAACTCGCCATGTTCGTCGGCGTCATGGGGGCGGCATTGCTGTCGGCCATCTTTCTGATCCGCGAACGGGCGCGCACCGCGGCGGAAAATGCCGAGCTCAGGACCCGTATCGCCGACGTCAATGCCGCGCTGCAGCGCTCGGAGGCGCTGCTCCATTCCCGCGATCAGCGCGTGGTGGTATGGGCGGCCGAGAACAAGAAGCCCGAGCTTGTCGGGACATTGCCGATCGAGAGCGGCGCGCCGGAGGACCGGGCGGCCTTCCTGGCTTTCGGCCGCTGGCTGATGCCGCGTTCGGCGGCTGCACTCGAACATGCCGTCGCGGCACTGCGGGACAAGGCAAAGCCGTTCGATCTGGTCATCGAATCGCAGGCCGGCCAGCCGCTCGAGGTTCACGGCCGCAAGAGTGCGGCGCATGTGCTGGTTCGCTTCGTCTCGCTTTCGGAGACACAGCGAAGCCAGGCCAGGCTGAAGATCGAGAACCAGCGCTTAGCCGCCGACCATGAGACGCTGATCGGTCTTCTGGATGCGCTCAAGATGCCGTCATGGCTGCGTACTGTCGACGGGCGGCTGAAATGGGTCAACCGCGCCTATGCCGAAGCGGTCGAGGCCGAGAATGCCGAAGCGGCGGTCCGCGATGGCAAGGAATTCCTCGGCGGCCAGGCGCGCGACACGATCGCTGCGCAGCACAGGTCGCGCGCGGTCTTTGAACAGACGCTCTCCACGGTCATCGAAGGCGACCGCCGTATGTTTGCCGTGACCGATTTTGCCGGGGCGGATGGTTCGGCTGGTCTTGCCTGCGACATCAGCGCTATCGAGGCCATTCGCGCCGAATACGAGCGGACCATGCAGAGCCACGCCGACACGCTCGATCAGCTCAACACCGCCGTGGCGATTTTCGACACCGACGAGAAATTGCGGTTTTTCAATCAGGCGTTCCAGAAACTATGGGGCCTCGACAGCGGCTTCCTGCACAGCGCGCCGGACAACGCCTTGCTGCTCGACCGCCTGCGCAGCGAAGGCAAGATCGCCGAGCAGCCCGAATGGCGGCGCTGGAAAGAGAGCCTGCTCGGCGCTTACCGCGCGGTTGAATCGCAGGAGCATTGGTGGCATCTGCCGGACGGCAAGACCATTCGCGTCGTCGCCAATCCGCAGCCCAAGGGCGGCGTCACCTGGGTGTTCGAGAACCTGACCGAGAAGATGGACCTTGAAAGCCGCTACCAGACCGCCGTCCGGGTCCAGGGCGAGACGCTCGACAACCTCGCCGAAGGCGTCGCTGTGTTCGGCCCCGACGGCAGGCTGAGATTGTCGAACCCGGCGTTCGCGGCATTGTGGGGGCTGGATGCCGATGCCTCAAAACCCAACGTCCATGTCTCGACGATCCGCGACCTTTGCGACCGCAGTGCCGTCGACAGTCCGTGGGGCGGGTTCGTTGCCGCCATCACCGGCTTCGACGACGAGCGCCGCGACCGCCACGGCCAAACCGAATTGAACAACGGCACCGTTTTGCGCTACGCCGTCATCCCTTTGCCCAACGGCCAGGTGATGATGACCTTCGTCGACGTTACCGACAGCGTCAATGTCGAGCGGGCGCTGAAGGACAAGAATGAGGCGCTGCAAAAGTCCGACCAGATCAAGAACGAATTCGTGCAGCACGTCTCCTATGAGCTGCGCTCGCCACTCACCAACATCATCGGCTTTACCGAGCTTCTTTCACTGCCGTCGACTGGTCCGCTGAACCAGAAGCAACGCGAATATATCGGGCATGTCGGCTCGTCCTCCTCGGTCCTGCTCACCATCGTCAACGACATCCTCGACCTGGCGACGGTGGATGCCGGCATCATGGAACTCGACATTTCCGAAGTTCACATCGATCGAACCATTACGGCTGCCGCCGAACTGGTCGCCGACCGGCTGGAGGAACATGCGATCAAGCTCAGGATCGACGCGGCGGCCGCGCCGAAAACCTTCCACGGCGACGAGATCCGCGTCCGCCAGATCCTCTTCAATCTGCTCAGCAATGCCGCCAATTACGCGCCGGAGGCGAGCACCATAACGCTCGCCTGCCGCCAACTTGCCGACGGCGTGGAATTTTCCGTTCACGATGACGGCCCCGGCATGCCGCCGGACCTGCTTGACTCAGTGTTCCGGCGCTTCGAGCCGCGCACCAATGGCGGCCGCCGCCGTGGCGCCGGGCTCGGCCTGTCGATCGTCAAGAGCTTTGTCGAACTGCATGGCGGCAGCGTCCGCATCGAGACCGGCAGGGATAAGGGCACCACGGTTGTTTGCGCCTTTCCCGACACGCCGTCCGGCATCCGCGCGGCGGCCGAGTAGCGCGTTCGATGGCGGTATTGGTGCTGGAGCGTTTTCTCGCCGACGAGGCTGCGACGGCAAGGTTCGGCGAGGATCTCGCCATGTCGCTGCGCATTGGCGACGTGCTCGCCCTCAAGGGCGATCTCGGCGCCGGCAAATCGACCTTGGCACGGGCGCTGATCAGGGCACTGGCCGACGATGCCGGGCTCGACGTGCCGAGCCCGACCTTCACGCTGGTCCAGAGCTACGACGCGCGTGTGCCGGTTCATCATTTCGATCTCTACCGCTTGGGCACGGCATCCGAGCTGGACGAGCTGGGCTTCGACGAGGCGCTGACGCAAGGCGCCGCGCTGGTCGAATGGCCGGAGCGGGCAGAGGCATATCTGCCGAAAACCTCGGTGCTGGTCGAACTTCTCCAGCAGGGCGACGGCCGACTGGCGAGACTATCGGGAGAGGGCGCCGCCTTCGAGCGCGCGGCGCGATCGCTGGCAATGCGCGATTTTCTCGGGCAGGCCGGTTGGGGCGAAGCGCAGCGACGATATTTCATCGGTGATGCCTCGGCTCGCTCCTACGAGATCGTCACGCTCGCCGGATTTCCGCCGCGCGTGCTGATGAACTCGCCAAGGCTGGTGCTCGGACCGCCAGTCCGCGACGGCAAACCCTATGCCGAGATCGCTCACACCGCGCAATCCGTTTCGGCGTTCGTCGCCATCGACCGGGCCTTGCGGGCCGGCGGCGTCAGCGTCCCGGAAATCCATGCCCAGGATCTCGAGCAGGGTTTTCTTCTGCTGGAGCATCTCGGTTCCCAAGGCTTCCTCGACAAGCGCGGCCAGCCGGTGGCCGCGCGTTATGCGGCGGCGGCCGAACTGCTTGCCATGATGCACGGCAAAACATGGCCGGCCCGCATGCAGGCCGGCCCCGGCGTCTTCCACGACGTGCCGCCTTTCGACCGCGACGCCATGATGATCGAGGCCGAATTGCTGGTCGACTGGTATGTCCCGGCGATATCAGGCGCTTCGCCAAGCGAGGCGTTGCGCGCCGGTTATCGCAGCGAATGGAGTGCGGTGGTCGATCGGCTCGAGGGGCGCGAATACACGCTGATGCTGCGCGACTTTCATTCGCCCAACCTGATCTGGCGCGCTGACCGTTTCGGTCACGACCGCCTCGGCGTCGTCGATGTCCAGGATGCGCTGATCGGTCCGTCAGCCTACGACGTCGCCTCGCTCGCCATGGACGCGCGCGTCACCATCTCACCTGAAATCGAAAAGCACACGCTCGCCGCCTACATCGCCGCGCGACGTGCTGCCGGTGCCTTCGATGAGAACGAATTCCGCGAAACCTATGCAATCATGGCCGCACAGCGCAATTCCAAGATCCTCGGCATCTTCGTGCGGCTCGAAAAACGCGACGGCAAGCCTTATTATCTGAAGCATCTGCCGCGCATCCGCGACTATCTTCGCCGGGCACTGGCGCATCCGGCGCTGGCCGGGCTGCAGGATTTCTACATCGCCCACGGCTTCCTGGAGGAACGCTCGATTTGACGGCTAAGGATTTGGGCCTGAAGGCGGCGGATGAGCAGCCGATGCCGACGACCGCCATGGTGCTCGCCGCCGGGCTCGGCAAGCGCATGCGGCCGATCACCGACACCATGCCGAAGCCGCTGGTCAAGGTCGCCGGCAAGACATTGCTCGACTGGGGGCTGGACTGCCTAGCCGGAGCCGGCGTCGCCAAGGCCGTCGTCAACGTCCATTACCTCCCGCAACAGATCGTGGACCATGTAGCCCGCCGCAGTGCGCCGAGAATCGTCATCTCGGATGAGAGTAGGGGCTTGCTTGACTCCGGCGGTGGTATCGTCAAGGCATTGCCCAGGTTAGGGGCGCCCTTCTATGTGCTCAACGCCGACACCTTCTGGATCGACAGCGGCGTTTCCAGTCTCAGGCGACTTGCCCTTGCATGGGAGGGCGCGACAATGGACATTCTGCTGATGCTTGCGGATCTCCAGTCGGCAACCGGACATAGCGGCGGCACCGATTTCCTGATGGCGCCGGACGGCGCCTTGCGGCGTGCGAACAACGATCCGGCCGGCCTGATCTATGCCGGCGCCGCAATCGTCCATCCGCGCATCTTCAAGGATGCGCCGGCCGGTCCACACTCTCTCAACGCCTATTTCGATGCGGCAATCGCCGCCGGCCGCCTGTTCGGCCTGAAAATGCAGGGTCACTGGATTACTGTCGGCACACCTGACGCGATCCCGCGGGCGGAAGCAGCGGTCGCCGCCGCTTTTGCCGGCACGCCCAATGCTGTCGGTGAGGCACCCGGCGCTCTTCCCGAGTCGAAATGAGCGGCTCCCGCCGCGTTTTCTCGATCCCGCCCGGAGCGCCGTTCCTGCCGACGCTGGCCGAGGCGCTGCTTGCGGGGCGCTTGGTTCCCGGCTTCGCCTATGACGGCGATCCGCTGGCGCTGGCCGATCTTACCATCTATGTGCCGACGCGCCGTGCGGCGCGGGCGCTTCGCGGCGTCTTCGTCGATGCTCTCTCGCGCTCGGGAAGCCGCTCGGCGATCCTGCCGGTCATCCGCCCGCTTGGTGAGTTCGATGAGGATGAAGCCGCCTTCGAGGCAGGAGGTTCGGCCGCCATCGACCTTGCGCCGCCGATCGCCGCGGTCGAGCGTCTTCTGCTGCTTGCGCCGCTGGTGCGGGCGTGGAAACGCCGCCTGCCGGCACATGTCGCGGCATTGTTCGACGAGGAGATCGTCATACCGGCCTCCGCCGCCGACGCCATCTGGCTGGCGCGCGACCTTGCACGCCTGATGGATGAGATCGACACCGAAGGCACGGATTGGGCAAGGCTCGCCGACCTTGTAACCGGCAATCTTGCAGGCTGGTGGCAGGTGACACTCGACTTCCTGACCATCGTGACGGAGAACTGGCCGAACCTGCTCGAGGAACACCATCGTTCCAATCCGGCCGCGCATCGTAATGCCCTGATAAGGCTGGAGGCGGCGCGGCTGAAGCGTAATCCGCCAGCCGGACCGGTGATCGCCGCCGGTTCCACCGGCTCCATTCCCGCCACGGCCGAGCTGCTTGCCGTGATCGCCGGTCTGCCCAATGGCGCCGTTGTGCTGCCCGGGCTCGACCGGGCATTGGACGAGCCATCCTTTGCCGCGATCACCACACCGGGCGCGCGCCCAGCCGTGCTTGGCCACCCGCAATACGGCCTGGCAAAGTTGATCGGCAAGATCGGCGTGCCGCTCGCCGATGTCGAGGAGATTGCTGTTGCGCCGCGACCGCTTGCGCTGCGCGCCGCACTTGTCGGCGAAGCGCTGCGCCCGGCGGAGACCACCGAGCTCTGGGCCGAGACGCGCGCCCGCTTTAGGGCCGGCGATATTGCCGAGGCCTTCGCCGAGGTGACGCTTCTCGAAGCCGCCAGCGAACGCGACGAAGCCGTGGCGATCGCCGTCGCGCTCAAACAGGCTGTCGAACGGCCCGGCCAGCGCGCCGCACTCGTCACCGGCGACCGCGCTCTGGCGCGGCGCGTCTCAGTCGAGCTGCTGCGCTTCGGCGTTGCCGCCGACGATTCCGGCGGCACGCCGCTGATCAACACACCAGCCGCCAGCCTGCTCAGGCTGGCGCTTCAGGCAGCCTTCCGCCCGGGCGACCCCGTTGCCCTGCTGTCGCTGCTCAAGCATCCCCTGCTTGGCCTCGGCCTGGAGCGGGCAAGCGTGCGCCATGCGGCCGAAATCGTCGAACTTGTGGCGCTGCGCGGTGGCACAGGGCGTCCGGACGTGGCGTCGCTGGCGCAGCTCTTCGACACCCGGCTCCTCGAATTCGACGGCAGCGGCAATCGCCGCCCACCCTTCTGGTGGCCGCGGCTTTCGGTCAGGCGCATCGAACAGGCGCGCGACCTGCTGATCCGGCTAACGGCCGTGCTGGCGCCGCTGGTTGCTTTTCGCGGCGACGAGAATGCCGATCTTGCCACTCTTGTGCGCGCCAGCGTCGTTGCGCTCGAAAGCCTCGGCCGCGCCGCTGACGGCAGCCCGAGCGAACTCTATGCGGGCGATGCCGGCGAAAAGCTCGCCGAGCTCTTGCGCGGGCTGGTCGCGGCCTCGGTGTCGTTCTCCTTCGCCGCTGACGAATGGCCTGACGTGATGGAGGCGCTGATCGCGCCCGAGACGGTCAAGCCGGCGCAGGGCACCGACAGGAACATCGCCATCTGGGGTGTGCTGGAAGCGCGGCTTCAGGATGTCGACACGCTGGTCGTCGGCGGCCTCAACGAAGGCGTGTGGCCGCGCAAGCCGGAGAGCGACCGCTTCATGTCGCGGCTGATGAAGACCGGCATCGATCTTGAACCGCCCGAGCGGCGCATCGGCCTTGCCGCCCATGATTTCCAGATGGCCATGGGCGTCAAAAAAGTGGTGCTGGCTCGCTCCGGCCGCTCCGGCGATGCACCGTCGGTACCTTCGCGCTGGCTGCAGCGCATCCTTACATTCGTCGGCGAGGACCACGCTGCTGCACTTCGCCGACGCGGCGACGAACTGCTTGCCTGGGCGCGTGTGCTCGATGCCGGCGAAAAGCAGGACTTTGCGCCGCGGCCGCAGCCGAAACCGCCGCTCGCCGCGCGGCCGCACCACTTCTCGGTCACCGAGATCGAAACGCTGCGCCGCGATCCCTATGCGGTCTATGCCAGAAGGATACTCGGCCTGATGCCGCTCGATCCGGTCATTCGCGATCCGGGCGCTGCAGAGCGTGGCACGCTGTTTCACGCAATTCTGCACCTCTTCTCGGCGAGGGTGGCCGACCCGCGCGCGCCGGAGGCGCTGGACGGGCTCATCGCCGCAGGCCGCTCCTGCTTTGCCGAGGCGGCGCTGCCGGCCGATGTCGAGGCGGTGTGGTGGCCACGCTTCGAAAAGCTTGCCGCCGGCATCATCGAATGGGAGCGCGGCCGGGCCGCAGCCGTGGCACGGCGGCACGCCGAGGAACGCGCCGAAAAGACCGGTGTGGGCCGATCCGGTGTGACCCTGTCCGGCTATGCCGATCGCATCGATCTGCTGGCCGGCGGCATGGCCGACATCCTCGATTACAAGACCGGCTCCTCGCCATCCAAAGCACAGGCACACACGCTGCTCGCGCCGCAACTGGCACTCGAGGGCGCGCTGCTCAGGCGCGGCGCTTTCAAGGAGCTTGGCGCATGCGAGCCGTCGCAACTGGCCTTCGTGCGGCTGAGGCCGAATGGCGAAGTGTTCGAGGAATCCATCCTCGAATACAACCGCAAGCCGCGAACCGCCGCCGATCTCGCCGAAGAAGCGTGGGCGCGGCTGGAAAAACTGCTGATCCACTACGCCGACCCGGCGACCGGCTATCTGTCGCGGGCGCTGCCGTTCCGCGAGGGCGAGACCGACGGCGACTACGACCATCTCGCCCGCGTGCACGAATGGTCCGCCGGCGGCGACGCCGATGACGAGGGAGGGGAGGCATGAAAAAGGCCTACCCCATTCCAAGCGACACTGCCGCGAGCCAGGCAAGCGCGTCCGATCCGCGCAATTCCGCCTGGGTGTCGGCCAACGCCGGATCCGGCAAGACCCACGTACTCGCCCAGCGCGTTATCCGGCTGTTGCTGCGCGGCACCGATCCGTCCAAGATCCTGTGCCTGACCTATACGCGTGCCGCCGCCGCCAACATGTCGAACCGGGTGTTTTCGACGCTGTCGCAATGGACGGCCCTGGGCGATGCCGAGCTCTCGACACGGATAGAGGCGCTGGACGGCCGCCAGCCCGACCGCGAAACCATGCGCCGGGCGCGGCGGTTGTTCGCCGAGGCGCTGGAAACACCGGGCGGGCTGAAGATCCAGACCATCCACGCCTTCTGCGAATCGGTGCTGCATCAGTTCCCGCTGGAAGCCAATATCCCTGCGCATTTCGAAATGCTCGATCCGCAAATGGAGGCTTCGCTGTTCGCCGCCGCCCGCCGCGACATGATTTCGGGCGGCGTTGCAGGCGATGCGGCATTGTCCGAGGCCTTCGCAACCGTGCTGGAGCGCGGCGGCGAGCATGGGCTCGACGCACTGCTGGCCGAGATCGTGCGCAAGCGCGATGGTTTGCGTGCGTTCATCGCCGCGGCCGGCGGCGATGGTTTTCAGGCGCTGTTCGACGAGTTCCATTTCCGCGCCGGCCAGACGGCCGAAGGTATAGCCGCCTCGGTCTGGCCGCTGCCCGGCTTCCTGCCGGATTATCTCGTCACCTTTTCACGGGCAGCCGAGGCCGCCGATGCGCGCATCGTGCTGAACAATCTGCTGCCATACGCCCGCCTTGCCTTTGCCGAGGAGGATCCGGTACGTCGCCTGAATTTGCTCTCCAAGGCTTTCCTGAGGGCCGACGGCGAGCCTTACGATCCGGCAAAGACGTTTAAGAGGGCATTGCTGGACCGGTTGCCAGATCTTGCCGAACGATATCTGGCGGCGGTCGACGCCATTCTCGAAATCTCCGACCGGCTGGCCTTGTTCAGGATGCTGGAAGGCACGCGTGCGGCGCTGACCATCGCCGACTGGCTGATCGCCCGCTACGAGCAATTGAAGCGCGCCCGGGGCTTCCTCGACTTCAACGACCTGATCACCCGCACGGTCCATCTACTGGCGCGGCCCGACGCCGGTCCATGGGTGCAGTACAAGCTCGACCAGGGCATCGACCACATCCTCCTCGACGAGGCGCAGGACACCAGTCCCGACCAGTGGGAGGTGGTCAAGCGGCTGGCGGAGGAGTTCTTTGCCGGGCTCGGCGCACGCGACGCCGTCCACCGCACCATCTTTGCTGTCGGCGACGAAAAGCAGTCGATCTATTCCTTCCAGGGCGCCGCCCCGGACTCCTTTGCCGACAGCCGGCTTTTGTTTGCCGGCAAAGTCAGATCCGCCGCCGCCGCCTTCGCCGATCTCAAGCTAACCTGGTCGTTTCGCTCGACCGAAGATGTTCTTGCCGCCGTCGACCGGGTCTTTGCCGACCCGAACGTGCGGCGCGGCATCAGCCACGACCCCGATCCGCTCGACCACAAGGCGATCCGCACCGATGCGCCGGGTCATGTCGAGGTCTGGCCGTCGCTCGGCGCCAACGTCGTCGACGAACCAGACGATTGGACGCAAGCGGTCGACCATGCCCACGCGCCGGCAGTCCGCGTCGCTGAAAACGTCGCCGCAACGATTGCCGGCTGGATCGGCAACGGTGAGGTCATCGAAGGCCGCGGCAAGAAACTCCGGCCCGGCGACGTGCTGGTGCTGGTGCGCAAGCGCGACCGCTTCGTCCATGCGCTGACACGGGCGTTGAAGCGCCGCCACATCCCGGTGGCCGGCGCCGACCGGCTCAGCCTGCCTGGCCATATCGCGGTGAAGGACCTGATCGCACTCGGTCACTTTCTCATCCAGCCCGAGGACGATCTGTCGCTGGCCGCCGTGCTGCGCAGCCCGATCTTCGATGTCTCGGAAGAGCAGCTTTTCGCGCTTGCTGCGGAGAGGCCATCGAGCGTCTCGCTGATCGCCTCGCTGCGCCGGCATGCCGGCGAAAGCGAGGCGTTGGCCGCCGTCGTCAGCCGGCTCGGCACATGGTCGAACGAGGCCGCATTCAAGCCGGTGTTCGAATTCTATGCTGCAGCTCTCGCCCGCGACGGCCTGCGCAAGAAGATGATCGCGCGGCTCGGGCCGGAGGCCGGCGACGTCCTCGACGAATTCCTGAATTTCTGCCTGGCCGAGGAGCGGACCGGCCTGCCGGGACTGGAATCCTTCCTGTCGACGTTGGAAAACGCCGGCCCCGAGATCAAGCGCGAAATGGACCAGACCCGCGACGAGGTTCGCGTCATGACCGTGCATGCCGCCAAAGGCCTGGAGGCGCCGGTGGTATTCCTTGTCGATGGCGGCTCCGCGCCGTTCAGTGACCAGCATCTGCCGAGATTGATGCCGTTCGAAGGCTCGGGCGACTGCTGGGAGGGCAAGGGCTATCTCTGGCGTTCGGCCAGCGATGTCGCAAATGGGTTTTCACGCGCCGCATCGGCCCGCGCCCGCGAGCTCGCCGACGACGAATACCGCCGGCTGCTCTATGTCGGCATGACCCGCGCCGAGGATCGGCTGATCGTCTGCGGCTACCACGGCAAGCGGGCGCCGAATATCGGTACCTGGCATTCGATCGTCAGCCGCGCACTGGTCGGTGCCGCAGAGAGCGAAGAACGCCGGCATCCCGCCACTGGCGAGACCGTGCATCGTTTCCAGGTGACGAAACTGCCGCCCATGCCACCGGCGTCAGTGGATGAGGCACGACAGGCGGGACGCTTTGCACCACTGCCTGAAACCCTGTTCCGGCCGCTGCCGCCCTTCGAAGAATTGCCGCGGCCGCTCTCGCCGTCCGGCGCCTCGGTGCTGATCGACGAGGCGCGGCAAGCGGTGGCCGACACGCGTTCGCCGGTGCTGGATGCCGACGCCGAGCCCGGCCTTGCCGTCGTGCGCGGGCTGGCGCTGCACAAATTGCTGCAGATGCTGCCCGGCATCGCCGAGGGAACACGCCGGGATGCCGCCGAACGCTATCTGGCAAGAGCCGGCGCGGCATGGCCCGACGACGAGCACGACAAGGCCTTGGCTGGCGTTTTCAGAATTCTTGCCGACAGCCGCTTCGCGCCGCTGTTTGCGCCAAACTCGCGCGCCGAAGTCGCCATCATGGGCAGCCTGGAGGTGAGGGGCAAACTGCGCTCGATTTCCGGCAAGATCGACCGGTTGGCAGTAACGCCGGACAAGGTTTCGATCGTCGACTACAAGACCAATCGGCCAGCGCCAGCTACGCTCGCCGAAGTGCCGCAAGCCTATGTTCTGCAGCTCGCACTTTATCGCGCGCTGCTTCAGCCGCTCTATCCGGGACGCGAGGTCTCGGCGGCGCTGCTGTTCACCGAAGCGCCGCGGCTGATCGAGCTGCCGGCAGCGGCCATGGACGACGCGCTTGCTAGACTCACGGGAGCGTGACACAACACTTGCTTGAAGACGGACACGATCACCACCACATTTGGTGGGACGAATAAATCGAAAGGATCTCAGCATGGCCACCGTCAAGGTCGACAAGAGCAATTTCCAGGCCGACGTGCTCAACGCCAAGGAGCCGGTCGTGGTCGATTTCTGGGCGGAATGGTGCGGCCCGTGCAAGATGATCGCCCCGGCGCTCGAGGACATCGCCATCGAACTCGGCAGCAAGATAAAGATCGCCAAGCTCAACATCGACGAGAATCCTGAGCTGGCCGCGCAGTTCGGCGTGCGCTCGATCCCGACGCTGATGATCTTCAAGGGCGGCGAAGTCGCCGACATGAAGGTCGGTGCTGCGCCGAAAACGGCATTGTCGCACTGGATCAACGGCAGCCTCGCCTGATCCGATCAAAATTTTGCAGAAAAGCCCGGCCTCGCGCCGGGCCTTCTTTTGCTGGCGTCATTGGTGGGCCGCTCTGGCACTCGCGGCTTGCCGCCCGGTATTCTTCTCTTCTGAATTCAAAGGAGAAGCGATATGACCGGATCCGCCAAGGCCACCGTCTTCATCGACAATGAGCGCGTCATCGTCACCGAATACCGCTTCGCCCCGGGCGACAACACCGGCTGGCACCGCCATGGCCACGACTATGTGATCGTGCCGTTGACCGACGGCAAGGTGAAGCTCCTGACCAAGGATGGCGAATCCTTTGCCGAGATGAAGAAGGGCGCCCCGTATTTCCGCAACGAGGGCGTCGAACATGACGTCATCAGTGCAAACGATGGCGAATTCGCCTTCATCGAGGTCGAGCTGAAGTAGTCCACCAATCATCGGCTGCGCCGCTACAATTGTCCCGGCGAGGCGCGATCACCAATCCGCGACACGATCGCCGCCGACGAATTGTGCGCTTTTTTCAGTGTATTCGAACAGTTCTATCCTCACGCCGTTGGGGTCGCGGATCCAAGCCTGGTAGGTGTCATCGCACGCGCGTTTCTTGGAAGTGACATCAACCCCCTTTGACCTCAGATGGGCGATCGCGGCGTCGATGTTTTCCACTTCGAGGCAGAAGTGGTTGATCTGGTTCAAGTCGCCATAGCTGGCGTCGTCTTTCTGGAACACCTCGACATGGCTACGGCTGCCGCAATTGAGGTAGAAGCCAAAAATCTTCCCGTCGCGCAGGAAATTGAACTGGGTGTCCATGCCGAGGACGTCCCGATAGAAGCTTCGCGTCATCTCCAGGTCATTCGCGAAAATGCAAACGTGTGCGAGCTGCTTTACCTTGATCATGATTGGCTCCTCGCGGTGGTCTGACAAGTTTGGCGTCACCGTGGCCCGGCTGAAGCACGCCTCAAACCGGCGGCGTGCCGTTTTCGGCCAACACCGCGCCGGCCAGGTAAAGTGACCCGCCGATCAGGATGCGCGGCGGCGGTCCGTCCCACGTGTCGCGCAGCAGCATCAGCGCATTGGCGACGGAACTGACCGGTTCGGCCGACAGGCCGGCCTCGATGGCGCGGGTCGCCAGCTCGTCGTTCGGCACGCCCGCGTCGCTCAGGCTCACCGGCACGGTGTAGACATGCCGGACCAGCCCTTTGAAGGCGCGGAAATAGCCGCTCTGGTCCTTGGTGTTGATCATACCCGAGATCAGGAACAGCGGACGCGGGTTCTTTTCCTCCTGCTCGGCCAGCGCCTCGGCGACGACCACGCCAGCGCCGGGATTGTGGCCGCCGTCGAGCCAGATGTCGGCGCCCTTCGGCGCCAGTTCGCTCAGCCGTCCTTGCGGCAGCTTTTGCATGCGGCCCGGCCAGGCAACATTCGCCATCGCCTTCTCGGCAGCGCGGTGGCTGATCTCGAAGCCCGCCGCCTT
The DNA here is from genome assembly GCF_040319815.1 of Mesorhizobium sp. M0854. Taxonomy (NCBI): domain Bacteria; kingdom Pseudomonadati; phylum Pseudomonadota; class Alphaproteobacteria; order Hyphomicrobiales; family Phyllobacteriaceae; genus Mesorhizobium; species Mesorhizobium sp. M0854. Next base: position 473,816 of record NZ_JAMYOL010000001.1, on the reverse strand, counting down.
GACCGCCGCGATCGCCGCCGCCGCATTGGCGAATTGATGGCGCCCCGGCAGGCGCGGCGGCGGCAGGTCCATCAATCCGTCTTCGTCCTGATAGACCATGCGCCCGTTTTCCTCATAGGCAAGGAAATCCTGGCCATAGACGAAGGCGGGGCAGTCGAGCCGCTCGGCGGTTTCGATGAGCACCTGCTGGGCCGTCTCGCTTTCCTGCGCGCCGATGACGACCGGGCATCCGCGCTTGATGATACCGGCCTTTTCGGCGGCGATCAGCTCGACGCGGTCGCCGAGATAGGCTTCGTGGTCGAGCGACACCGGCATGATCACCGACACGGCCGGCTCGGCGATGACATTGGTGGCGTCGAAGCGGCCGCCAAGGCCAACCTCGAGGATGACGGCATCGGCCGGATGTTCGGAAAACAGCAGGAAGGTGACGGCGGTGAGGATTTCGAAGACGGTGATCTTCTGGCCTTGATTGGCTTTGGCGACGCGGGCGATGGCTTCGGCGAAGACCTTGTCGTCCACCAGCCTGCCGCCGCCATCCGCGGCCAGCCGGTAGCGCTCGTGCCAGTTCACCAGATGTGGCGAGGTGTGGACGTGGACGCGGTAGCCGGCGGCTTCGAGCAGCGCCCGTGAAAAAGCAGCACAGGAGCCCTTGCCGTTGGTGCCGGCGATGTGGATGACCGGCGGCAGCTGGTCCTGCGGATTGCCGAGCCGCTCGAGCAGCCGCGAAATGCGGTCGAGCGAAAGGTCGAAGCCCTTCGGATGAAGCGCCATCAGGCTTTCGATTTCGCGGTCGGCGGCAAGCGTGGTCATGGCGAATCCTAGGCGCGCCACGGACGGCGCGCAATCGCAGTTCGTGGCGAATGCGTCAGGCGTGCGGCCGGGCTTCGGCCGGAATCACCGACGGCGGCAAGATTTCCGGTTCCTGAGATTTTTGCTCCTCCGGCAGCTTGAGCAGCATTCTCAGTAGCCGTGCAATGGTCTGGCGCATCTCCAGCCGTGACACCACCATGTCGACCATGCCGTGTTCCATCAGATATTCGGCGCGCTGGAAGCCGTCAGGCAGCTTTTCCCTGATGGTCTGCTCGATGACGCGCGGGCCGGCAAAGCCGATCAGGGCGCCGGGCTCGGCAATATGCACGTCGCCCAGCATGGCATAGGAGGCGGTGACGCCGCCGGTCGTCGGGTTGGTCAGGACGACGATGTAGGGCAGGCCGGCCTCCTTCAGCCTGTCGACGCCGACCGTGGTCCGTGGCAACTGCATCAGCGACAGGATGCCTTCCTGCATACGGGCGCCGCCGGAGGCCGCAAACAGGATCAGCGGCCGCTTGCGCTGCAAGGCGACCTCGAAACCATGCACGATGGCGTCACCTGCCGCCATGCCGAGCGAGCCGCCCATGAAGGCAAAATCCTGCACCGTCACCATCACCGGCACGCCCTCGACCGTGCCCAGCGCATTGATGATGGCGTCTTCCATGCCGGTCTTGGCCTTGGCATCCCTCAGCCGGTCTGCGTAGCGCTTCTCGTCGCGGAACTTGAGCGGATCCTGAACGACCTTGGGGTTTTCCAGCGTCTCGTATTTGCCGTCGTCGAGGAAGAATTTCAGCCGTTCCTTGGCTGATATCTTCATATGGTGGCCGGAGGACGGGATGACGAACTGGTTCTGCTCCAGATCCTTATGGAACACCATTTCGCCGGTCTCGGGATCCTTGATCCACAGGTTTTCCGGCATGTCGGTGCGGCGGCCGAGCATCGAATTGATCTTCGGACGGACGTAATTGGTGATCCAGTTCATCGCTTCGGCTCCTGTCCTTACGAAGAGTTAGACCATGATCCCGAAAAGTGGAAATCGGTTTTCGCTGGAGATCATGGCCAACCAGAAGATCAAGATTATTCGGCGGCAGCAAGGCGAGCCGCCCGAACCCCTTGCGAAAGCCCGCTGACCAGCGTGGCGACGGCCTCGGCCGGATCGGCGGTCTTTTCGCCCTTCGGCCCCAGCACGTTGGCGACTGCATTGACAATCGCGGTGCCTACAACGACGCCGTCGGCCGACGCGCCGATGGTGCGCGCCTGCTCGGCGGTCTTGACGCCGAAGCCGACACAGACCGGCAGGTCGGTATGGCTCTTGATGCGCTTGACCGCTGCCGCCACCTTGCCGGTGTCGGCCAGCGCCGAACCGGTGATGCCGGTCATCGAGACGTAGTAGACGAAACCCGACGTGTTCTGCAGCACCTTGGGCAGGCGCTTGTCGTCGGTGGTCGGCGTCGCCAGCCGGATGAAATTGATGCCGGCCTTGAGTGCCGGGATGCAAAGCTCCTCGTCCATCTCAGGCGGCAGGTCGACGACGATCAGCCCGTCTATGCCGCTGGCCAGCGCGTCGCTCAGGAAGCGCTCGACGCCGTAGATGTAGATCGGATTGTAATAGCCCATCAAGACGATCGGCGTTTCACTGTCGCCGGCGCGGAATTCCGAGGCCATCTTCAGCGTCTTGACCAAGGTCTGGCCGCCCTTCAGCGCCCGCAGGCCGGCCGCCTGGATCGCCGGGCCGTCGGCCATTGGATCGGAAAACGGCATGCCTAACTCGATGATGTCGCTGCCGGCGCGGGGCAGCGCCTTCATGATCGACAGGGACGTGTCGTAGTCCGGATCGCCGCCCATGAAATAGGTGACGAGTGCCGGTCGCCCCTCGGCCTTCAGCTTTGCCATGCGGCGGTCGATACGGGTGGCCATGATCAGATCTCCATGCCCAGCATATTGGCCACCGTATGCACGTCCTTGTCGCCGCGGCCGGACAGGTTGACGATGACGATCTGGTCCTTGTCCATGTCAGGCACGATCTTCACCGCCTGTGCGATGGCATGGGCCGATTCAAGCGCCGGAATGATGCCCTCGACGCGTGTCGTCAACTGGAACGCCTCCAGCGCCTCGCTGTCGAGGATCGGCACATAGTCGACGCGGCCGGAATCGCGCAGCCATGAGTGCTCGGGACCGACGCCCGGATAGTCGAGGCCCGCCGAGATCGAGTGACCGTCCATGATCTGGCCGTCGGCGTTCTGCAGAAGGTAGGTACGGTTGCCATGCAGCACGCCGGGCGCGCCGGCACTCATCGAGGCGCAATGCTCGATGCCGTCGAGCCCGCGGCCGCCGGCTTCGACGCCGATGATGCGCACCTCACTGTCGTCGAGGAAGGGATGGAACAGGCCGATAGCGTTGGAACCGCCGCCGACACAAGCGATGATGGTGTCCGGCAGCCGGCCTTCCTGCTCGAGGATCTGGGCGCGCGCCTCGGTGCCGATCACCGACTGGAAGTCGCGCACCAGCTCCGGATAGGGGTGCGGGCCGGCGGCGGTGCCGATCAGATAATAGGTATCCTCGACATTGGTCACCCAGTCGCGCAGGGCCTCGTTCATGGCGTCCTTCAGCGTCCCGTGGCCGGCCGTCACCGGCCGCACCTCGGCGCCCAGAAGCTTCATGCGAAATACGTTGGGGCTTTGCCGGGCGACATCGGTCGCGCCCATATAGACGATACAAGGAAGCCCGAAGCGCGCCGCGACCGTGGCGGAAGCGACGCCATGCTGGCCGGCACCGGTCTCTGCGATGATCCTCGTCTTGCCCATGCGCTTGGCGAGCAGGATCTGGCCGAGGCAGTTGTTGATCTTGTGCGAGCCGGTGTGGTTCAGGTCCTCGCGCTTGAAATAGACCTTTGCGCCGCCGCCTAGGCCCTTCGCCGAGGACACCTCACGAAGATGCCTGGTCAGGCCTTCGGCGAAATAGAGCTTCGACGGCCGCCCGGCGTAATGCGTCGAGAGATCGGTCAGTTCGGCCTTGAAATCCGGGTCGTTCTTGACCTCGTTCCAGTGCCGCTCCAGCTCAAGGATCAGCGGCATCAGCGTTTCGGCAACGAAACGACCGCCAAAAATGCCGAACATGCCCTGCTCGTCGGGGCCGGTGCGGAAGGAATTCGGTATCGCCGGCTTGTCCATCGCCGATCTCCTGGTCTGTGGTTTGAAGCGTGGTCAGGCGGCGCGGTTGTCGCGTGCTGCCCCGACGGCGCGGAAAAATTGTTCGATCAGCGCCGGTTCCTTGACGCCCGGCGCGCTCTCCACGCCCGAGGAAACATCTATTCCGGGCGGGTTCGCCAGCCGAAAGGCGTCGCCGATATTGCCGGCATTGAGCCCTCCGGAAAGCATGTAATCGACGCCGGCGTCAAGGCCAGCCAGAATGCGCCAGTCGAAGGCAAGACCGTTGCCGCCCGGCAATTCCGAACCCTTAGGCGGCTTGGCATCGAACAGGAAGCGGTCGGCAATGCCGATGAAGGGCTTGACTCGCCCGAGATCGGCGGCCTCGCTGACCGGCAGCGCCTTCATCACCGGCAAGCCGTAGCGGGCCTTCACCTCGGCCACCCGCTCGGGAGGCTCGGCGCCGTGAAGCTGCAGCATATCGGGCTGCATCTTTTCGACGATGTCATCCAGGAACGCATCGCTGGCGTCGACCGTCACGGCAACCGCCTTGGCCTTGCCGCGCGCCGCTTCGCGCAGGCGGCCGGCTTCCGCCGGCTCGACATAGCGCGGGCTTTTGGCAAAGAAAATGAAGCCGACATGGCTGGCGCCGCCGGCCAATGCCGCAGCCAGTGCCTTGTCGGTCTTCAACCCGCATATCTTGATGTCCAGCGCCATGGCGCGGGATTGGCATGAAACGGCCAAAGAGTCGAGAAAAAGCATCCTGTTTGCCGCCAGCGCGGAACGCGCTACCTTGCTAATGTAAGAGCGGAACGCGCTACCTTGCTAATATAAGCGCAACGCTACTTGCTCAGGCACAGAGGCGGGAGAACAAAGATCATGTCGGAAAAGACCGTCGCGGAACTCAGGCAAAAGCTGGCGCAGGCCCATGAGGTCATCGCTCATTTGATGGACAAGGCAGCCTTCAACGGCGCCGAGGCGCACCGGGCGCTGGCTTATTTCAGCAACGAGACCTTCGAGAAGGATTTCCTGCCCTGGCCGCGCCATGTCGATGAGGGGTTGCGGCCGGAGGAGTTGAACGCGGCCAATGACGATTGATCGGCAGTGCAGAATCTATTGAGGCCGGCGCGAAGGATCGCTACAGTTTCCATTTCGTTCCCCTACAAGCATCCTACTCGAACGCGATCGCCTGCAGCGCGCCGCCATTGCGCTTGAGCCAGTCCTTGCAGCGCTCGGTATCCGGGCAAAGCTGCTCGCATAGTTTCCAGAATTTCGGGCCGTGGTTCATCTCCTTGAGATGCGCCACCTCATGCGCGACGAGGTAGTTTATCACCGGCCGCGGCGCCATCATGATGCGCCAGGAAAACGACAGATTGCCGTCCGACGTGCACGATCCCCAGCGGCTCGACGTATCCTTGAAGCGGATCGCCTTGGCGCGCTTGCCGACCGCAGCACTGTGCTTGGTCACCAGCGCTTCGATCTCGCGCTTGGCTTCGCGCTTCAGGAAATCGGCGATGCGGCGCGGCAGATGCACGCGTTCGCCATGCACGATCATCAGCGGCCCGCGCTCGTCGCGCGACAGCGTGACGGTGCCGCGTTTCGACGGTTCATGGACGATGCGATGCGGCACGCCGCGCACCGGCACCTTGATGCCGGGACGCACCTGCGGCCGGTTGGGCACTTTGGCCAGCCTTTGCTCCAGCCAGTCCTGATGGCGGTCGAGAAATTTTTCCACCTCGCCGCGGCGCAGCCCCGGCGGCACGGTGATGCGCAGACCACGGCCGCCGGAATCGATGCGCAGCGTCAGGCGCCGCGCCCGGTCGTTCTCGACGATCTTGAGCGGCAGCGTGCGGCCGGCAACGCAATGCTCGCGCTCCACGACGGGCGTGGGCTTGGGTTTCGTCGGGGTGCGGAAGAAGCCGAAGGACATTCCGGGACGATACGTGATTCGAGGGAAACGACTAGAACAAAAAAGAAACGGCGCCGCTGACGCGACGCCGTTGGATTATCTATCTGGGCACGGGACCTTACTCGTCGAGCAGGCCTGGCGTGGAGTTGCCGCCGCGTTTGTTATTCGTCGTCGAGCCAGTTGACCCACCTGTCGTGGGCGACGTCGACTTGTTGCGGTTGGCCATGAAGCGATCGAACTCTTCCTGGTCCTTGGCGCGGCGCAATTCGCGGGCATATTCATCGAACTCGCTCAGCATCTCGTCGAGCTTGCGGCGTTCCTCGGCAAGCCGCTCGAGTTCCTTTTCGCGCCAGTCGTCGAAAGCGACGTTGCCGGTGCGTGCGGAGCCATGGCCCCAGCGCGCGGCCCTGTCGGAGCCGCGGCGGCAGCCGGCGAAGATGCCGTCGGTGGCGCGGTTGACGTCGCGCTTGAAGCCCTCGAGCCGATCGCCCCAGATGATGTAGGCGAGCATGGCGAAGCCGAGCGGCCAGAACACCATGAACCCGATCACCATCAACGCGATGGTCGCCGGCGTCCAGGCCGGACGGATCAATGCAGATGTGTTCATTTCTTCCAATCCTTCAGTTGGAGACAGCCAAATCCGGCTGCGTGGAATCGAAATGGGATGAAGAAAACGGCGATTCAAGACAGCAACCGCCAAAACCGGACAAGCGGCTGAAATGATTATCGCTTTTTGAGCATTTCAAGAAAAAGCACGACCAATCCGGCGATCAGGCCCCAGAACGCCGCACCGACGCCGAACAGCGTCAGCCCCGATGCGGTGACGGCGAAGGTGACGGTGGCGGCCATCCGCTCGTCCTCGTCTTTCAAGGCGATCGACAGTGCATTGGCGAGCGGCGCCATCAGCGCCAGGCCGGCGACCAGCGCGATCAGGCTCTGCGGCAATACGGCGAAGATCGCCACCAGCGAGGCGCCGAACAGGGCAAAGACGAGATAGGCCAACGCATAGAACGGCCCGGTCTTCCAGCGCTCGGCCGGATCGGGATGCACGTCGGGCCCGGTGCAGATCGCCGCCGAGATTGCCGCCAGATTGGTGGTCGAAGCGCCGAACGGCGCCGTCAGCAGCGAAAACAGGCCGGTGACGCCGATCAGCGGCCCGGGTTCGGGATGATAGCCGGCTGCCCTCAGCACGGCGAGGCCGGACAGGTTCTGCGAGGCCATGGTGACGAGGTAGAGCGGCAAGGCGAGGCCGATGATCGCAGTGGCGGTGAACTGCGGCATCACCAGCGTCAAGCTCGAGAGTTCCGGTGCCGGCAGACCGCCGACCCGGCCGGTGAGGAAGGCGGCGAGACCGCCGCCGATCAGCACCAGCAGCACCGACAGGGCCGGGTTGAACAGGCGGATGACGAAGAACGCCGCAACCAGCGGCAGGATCAGCCAGGGGTCGACGGGAACGGTTTTCACCGCATTGATGGCGAAGGTGACGACGATGCCGGCCAGCATTCCGGACGCGACGGACGCCGGTATTCTGGCGATCAGCTTGGTCAAGGGCCCGAACAGGCCTGTGGTGATCAGCAGGACCGCGGTGACGACGAAGGCACCAACCGCCTCACCCATCGAAAAGCCGGTCGACGCGGCGATCAGCGCCAAGCCTGGCGTCGACCAGGCGGTGATGACCGGCATTTTCGTACGCCAGGACAGCCACAGGCTCTCGATCGCCATCGCCAGGCAAAGCGCCGTCACCCAGCTTGCGGTCTCGACCTGCGTTGCGCCGACCGCCTTGGCGGCGGCAATGACGATGGCCAGCGTACCGCCGAAGCCGACGATCGCCGCCACGAAGGCGGACACCGGAATGGAAATGCGCATGTCTCTATCCCGCCTGCCGCACCATCGCGTCCACCGCCCGCACCAGCATGTCGAGATCCTGCGGCCGCGACAGGCGGTGGTCGCCGTCGGGAATGAGCGACAGCGTGACGTCGTCGGCCGGCAGCAGGCTGACCAGCTTCAGCGCATGGCTCGACGGCACGTCGGGATCGGCCAGCCCTTGCAGGATATGGACCGGACAGTGCGTGTCGATCGGCCCGGTCATCACCCGGTTGTTGCGGCCGTCCTCGATCAGTGCGCGCGTGTAGATGTACGGTTCGGCTGAATAGTCCGACGGCTCCTCGAAAAAGCCCTTTTTCCTGAGGTTGCGCTTCTGCGCCCCGGTCAGCACCGGCTCCACCAGTTCGAATGTGAAATCGGGCGCCGGCGCCAGCAGCACAAGGCCGGCGACGCTGTTCTCGCCCGCCTTGCGCAACTCCTGCACTATGCGCAGCGCGATCCAGGCGCCCATCGACGAACCGACCAGGATTTGCCTGCCCTGGGTGAAACGGCGGAAAACCGCCAGGCTCTCGCCCAGCCATTTCGAGATGGTGCCGTCGGCAAAGGCGCCGCCCGATTCGCCGTGACCGGAATAATCGTGGCGCAGGAAGGCGCGGCCTTCCCCGAGCGCCCATTCCGACAAGGTTTCGGCCTTGGTGCCCAGCATGTCGGATTTGTAGCCGCCAAGCCAGACGATGCCGGGCTCGGCACCTGCCGCATGCCTGACGGCGATGCTCGTCCCGTCGACGTCCAGGAAGATCGGGGTGGTGCTCATGGTGTATTCCCTCACGCCGGTCTTTTGGCACAGCAAGGCATTCAACGAAAAGTGCTCCGCCACTTTCTTCGCTTGGTGCAGAGGAGCATTCCATCGAGCAGGTGATTTCCTGAGAATGCTGTGCTATTGACTCCGACCGCGCGCTCACCACATTGCGCGTTCGCAATTCTGAACCGAAGAACCCCTTAACGAAACGGCTCAAGGAGACCACGACCATTCGCAGACCTTTCAAAGCAGCGGCGCCCACCAAGGAAGGCCCGCGCTCCAACCGTGACATCCGGGTTCCCCGGGTCCAGCTAATCGACGCCGAAGGCCAGAACCGCGGCGATGTCTCCATCAACGACGCATTGCTGCTCGCCGAAGAGGCTGGGCTCGATCTGGTCGAGATATCGCCCAATGCAGTGCCGCCCGTCGTAAAGATCCTCGATCTCGGCAAGCTGAAATACGCCAACCAGAAGAAGGCGGCCGAGGCGCGCAAGAACCAGAAGGTCATCGAGATCAAGGAGATCAAGATGCGCCCGAACATCGACAGCCACGACTACGAGACCAAGATGAAGGCCGTCCGGCGCTTTTTCGAGGAAGGCGACAAGGTCAAGCTGACATTGCGCTTCCGCGGTCGCGAGATGGCGCATATGGAACTCGGCATGCAGCTTCTGAACAAGGTTCGCGAGGAAGTGGCGCCCATCGCCAAGGTCGAAGCCGAACCGAAGCTCGAAGGCCGCCAGATGATGATGGTGCTGGCGCCCCGCTAAAGCGCGTTGTGCGCTTTAGTTCTGTTTGTGCATGTCGTTGTCGCAAAACCGCTGCGCACTTTTGGGCGACGTGCATTAAATCCGCCTGAATCATGTTGCAAGGCGTCCCGGCGATCGGCGGGGCGCCTGTTTCTTGGCCAGACGCTGCGATCGCCGGCGAGAGCAAAGACGCTCTGGTTCCCTCGACGATCGGATTCCCGACATGGTCAATGACGTCAAGCATTCGGAAGCCAAATATGGGCTGGGCAGCTACCAGCACACGCGCAGGATGGTGCTTGCCGTCGTCGTCGTCGTCCTTTTCGCGATGCTTTTGTTCGGGCAGTCGGTTTTTCCGCCCGATACGCCTGTGCATGAAACGATCGAAATGGTCGGCGTCCTGCTGATCTTTCTCGGCGTTGTCGGACGCTTGTGGTCGACGCTCTATATTGGTGGACGCAAATCCTCCGAAGTGGTGACCGGCGGACCCTATTCGATCACCCGCAACCCGCTCTATGTCTTCTCTACTTTAGCTGCCGCCGGTGTCGGCGCACAGATCGGCTCCATCACCGCCACGATCGGCTTTGGAGCGCTCTGCGCGGGTGCATTTTACATCGTTATCCTGCGCGAGGAGAAATTCCTCAGGCAGGTTCTTGGCGCGCCATACCAGGCCTACCTGTTGAAAGTGCCGCGCTTCTTCCCGAAACTGTCGCTGTATCAGGAAGGCGACACCGGCGGCTTCAAGCCGCGCCTGCTGCGAACCACGCTGCTCGACGGTCTGGTCTTCCTGGTTGCCTTGCCGGCTTTCGAACTGATCGACGGCGCCCAGCAGTCCGGCATATTGCCGGTGCTGTTCCGTTTCCCCTGAGTACGGTGTTGCTGAGTACAGTGTTGCTGGGCACGGGGTGTTGCGCGCGCCCCCGCTTTGACGTATAGGACCGCCGTTCCCAAAAAACCGCCCGGCAGGGCATGCCGTGGCGGTTTCATTTGCTTTTCGGGCTTTGGTCGGCCTGAAGCGAACAAAAAGCGCATTGGTGCGCATATAAACGGAGTAGCAAAATGCCCAAGATGAAGACCAAATCGGCCGCCAAGAAGCGGTTCAAGATCACAGGTACGGGTAAAGTTCTGTCGGCTGCGGCCGGCAAGCGTCACGGCATGATCAAGCGGTCCAACAAGTTCATTCGAAATGCCCGCGGCACGATGGTTCTGGCTGAACCGGATGGCAAGAAGGTCATCAAGAATTTTCTGCCGAACGGCCTCTGAGCATTCGGTCTGGACAGCGTTAAGGAGATTATGACATGGCACGCGTAAAGAGAGGCGTCACCTCGCACGCCAAGCACAAGAAGGTCCTGAAAGCCGCCAAGGGTTTTTACGGCCGCCGCAAGAACACCATCCGCATCGCCAAGCAGGCGGTGGAAAAGTCGCTGCAGTACGCCTATCGCGACCGCAAGAACCGCAAGCGCTCGTTCCGCGCGCTGTGGATCCAGCGCATCAATGCGGCGACGCATGAGCATGGCCTGACCTATGGCCGTTTCATCGACGGTCTCAACAAGGCCGGGATCGAGATCGATCGCAAGATCCTGTCGGACATGGCCATCCACGAGCCGCAGGCCTTCGCCGCACTCGTGGCCAAGGCCAAAGTCGCGCTCGAATACCTGAAGAACACCACGCCGAATGCTTTTGAAAGCGCTGTCGCTTAAGACCAGCGCTTCCCAAGCTATTCGATACTTGATTTGGGAAACCCGCGCTGGCAGGGCTGGCGCGGGTTTTTCTTTGCTTCCGATCGGATCTGGAACATGAGTGACATGGAAACTCTCGAAAATTCCCTGATGGCCGAGATCGCCTCGGCCGCCGACGAGCAGGCGATCGAGGCGGTGCGTGTCTCTGCCCTTGGCAAGAAGGGCTCGGTTTCCGAGATGCTGAAGACACTCGGCTCGATGAGCGCCGAGGAGCGACAGGTCAAAGGCCCGGCAATCAACGGCCTCAAGAACCGCGTCACCGAGGCACTTTCGGCGCGCCGCGCCGAGCTGAAAGATGTGGCGATCACAGCACGGCTTGCCGCCGAGAACGTCGACGTCAGCTTGCCGGTCAGGCAATCGCCGGCCGAGCGCGGCCGCATCCATCCGATCAGCCAGGTTATCGACGAGATCGCGGCGATTTTCGGCGATCTCGGCTTTGCCATCGCCGAAGGTCCGGACATCGAGACCGACTATTACAATTTCACCTCGCTGAACTTCCCGGAAGGCCACCCGGCGCGCGAGATGCACGACACGTTCTTCTTCCAGCCGGACGAGCAGGGCGAGCGCAAGCTTTTGCGCACCCACACCTCGCCGGTGCAGATCCGCACCATGGAGATGCAGAAGCCGCCGATCCGCATCGTCATCCCCGGCAAGACCTACCGGCAGGATTCCGATGCCACCCACTCGCCGATGTTCCATCAGGTCGAGGGGCTGGTGATCGACAAATCAGCCAACGTCGCCAACATGAAATGGGTGCTGGAGGAGTTCTGCAAAGCCTTCTTCGAGGTGCCGAGCGTCAAGATGCGCTTCCGGCCGTCTTTCTTCCCGTTTACCGAGCCCAGCCTCGAGGTCGACATCCAGTGCGACCGTTCGCGGCCCGGCGAGGTGCGCTTCGGCGAGGGCTCGGACTGGATGGAGATCCTCGGCTGCGGCATGGTCCACCCCAATGTGCTCCGTTACGGTGGGCTCGATCCCGACGAATACCAGGGCTTCGCCTGGGGCATGGGCATCGACCGTATCGCCATGCTGAAATACGGCATGCCGGATCTGCGCGCCTTCTTCGACGCCGATGTGCGCTGGCTGTCGCATTACGGTTTTAGGCCGCTCGACATGCCGACGCTGTTCGGGGGCTTGAGCGCGTGACGACCGGGCCGCAGCAAATCCGCGGGCAGCTCGCCTTCCTGCACATGTCCGACGCGCGGCCGCATAGCTTCAAGTGCAACGTGCCCAGACCAGACGGAACACAGTCATGAAACTCACCCTCTCCTGGCTCAAGGATCATCTCGAGACAGACGCCTCGCTGGCGGAAATCGTCGAGCGTCTCACCTCGATCGGCCTCGAGGTCGAGCATGTCGACGACCGGGCGAGCCTGGCCCCCTTCGTCATCGCCAAGGTGGTGACGGCGGTCCAGCATCCCGACGCCGACCGGCTTCGCGTGCTGACCGTCGACACCGGCGACGGCAAGCCGCCGGTGCAGGTCGTGTGTGGAGCGCCGAACGCCCGCGCGGGCTTGGTCGGCGCCTTCGCAGCACCGGGCACCTATATTCCCGGCATCGACGTGACGCTGACCGTCGGCAAGATCCGCGGCGTTGAAAGCCACGGCATGATGTGCTCCGAGCGCGAGCTCGAATTGTCCGAGGAGCATGACGGCATCATCGACCTTCCGGCCGATGCGCCGGTCGGTACCAGCTTCGCCGCCTATGCCCATCTCGACGACCCGCTGATCGAGATCAATCTGACGCCGAACCGGCCGGATGCGACCAGTGTCCATGGCATCGCCCGCGATCTGGCGGCGAGCGGGCTCGGCAGGCTGAAGAGCGCGCCGATAGAGCCGATCCCCGGCAAGGGCGAGACGCCGGTCAAGGTGACGATCGAAGCGCCGGAGCTCTGTCCCGGCTTTGCGCTGCGCCTGGTGCGCGGCGTCAAGAACGGACCGTCGCCGAAATGGCTGCAGCAAAGGCTTCTCGCCATCGGCTTGAGGCCGATCAGCGCGCTCGTCGATATCACCAATTACGTCACCTTCGACCGCGGCCGGCCGCTGCATGTCTTCGACGCTGCGAAGGTCACCGGCAATCTCGCCGTGCGCCGGGCGCGTGATGGCGAAAAGGTGCTGTCGCTCGACGGCCGCGAATACACGCTGACGCCGGAGATGTGCGTCATCGCCGACCAGGACGGCATCGAATCGATTGCCGGCATCATGGGCGGCGAGCATTCCGGCTGCGACGAGAACACCACCGACGTGCTGATCGAGTCGGCGCTTTGGGACCCGATCACCACCGCCCGCACCGGCCGCACGCTCGGCATCATTACGGATGCACGCTACCGCTTCGAGCGCGGCGTCGACCCGGAAATGATGGTTCCCGGCTTGGAGCTGGCAACGAAGCTGGTGCTCGACTTCTGCGGCGGTACGCCGGCGCAAACCGAAGTCGTCGGCTATGCCGGCCATCAGCCGAAGATCGTCTCGTTCCCATTGTCGGAAGTGAAGCGGCTGACCGGCATCGAAGTGCCGCGCTCGACAAGCCTCGACATTCTTGCCCGCCTCGGCTTCAGGCCGGAGGGCACGGGCGATGTCGTCAATGTGGCGGTCCCGTCCTGGCGGCCGGATGTCGACGGCAAGGCCGACCTGGTCGAGGAGGTCATGCGCATCCACGGCGTCGACAACATCGCGCCGCAGCCGCTCGGTTCGCACGATGCGGTCAACGCCAGGATCCTGACTGTGCTGCAGATCCGCACCCGCGCCGCCAAGCGGGCACTTGCCGTGCGCGGCATGATGGAGGCCGTCACCTGGTCGTTCATTCCGGCAAAACACGCCGAATTGTTCGGCGGCGGCCAGCAGGCGCTGAAGCTTGCCAACCCGATCGCCGCCGATATGTCGGACATGCGGCCGTCGCTGCTGCCGGGGCTGATCGCGGCAGCGCAACGCAATGCCGACAGGGGCATCGGCGATGTCGCGCTGTTCGAAGTGTCGGGCACCTATGAAGGCGACGGCGCCGACCAGCAGCGGCGTGTTGCCGCCGGCGTGCGGCGCGGCACCGCCAAGCTCGAAGGCTCCGGCCGCCATTGGGCCGGCAACGCCGGCGCCGTCGGCGTCTTCGATGCCAAGGCCGACGCGATCGCCGCACTCGAAGCCTGCGGCGCGCCGGTCGAGCGGCTGCAGATCGAGGCCGGCGGCCCGGCCTGGTATCACCCCGGCCGCTCCGGCACGATCAAGCTCGGGCCGAAGGTAATCCTTGGCACGTTTGGCGAGTTCCACCCGAAGACGCTGGAGGGGCTTGACGTCTCCGGCCCGCTTTGCGGCTTCGAAGTGTTCATCGATGCCGTGCCTGAGCCGAAGACCAAGCCGACGCGGACAAAGCCGAGACTGGATCTGTCCGCCTTCCAGGCAATCAAGCGCGATTTCGCCTTCGTCGTCGACAAGGCGGTCGAAGCCGGCACACTCGTTCGCGCCGCCCTTGCCGCCGACCGAAAGCTGATTTCCGGCGTCTCGGTGTTCGATGTTTTCGAGGGTGCAGCGCTCGGCGCGGCGAAGAAATCGATCGCCATCGAAGTGTCGATCCAGCCGGTCGAAAAGACGCTGACCGACGAGGATTTCGAGGCGCTGGCCAAGCGCATCGTCGAGAATGTCGGCAAGCAGACCGGCGGCGTGCTGCGCGGCTGAGGGGTTGCGAGCGCCTGGCGAATCGCCGTCCAAAGGGCGATGGACCATTTGCGCTATTCAGGGCTGCCCTTCGAGGAACAGCGTGCAGTCTTTCTCGATATCGTCTCAGCCGATCCGCTGGTCAGTGAGACGCTGTCGCGGGTACGGGTGCTAGGCCTGCCGGACTGGCTGGTCGTTTCCGGCGCGCTTTACAACAGCGTCTGGAATCATCTGACCGGAAAGCCCTCGGGGTACGGCATCCGGGATGTCGACCTTTTCTATTTCGATGAGAGCGATCTGTCCTATGAAGCCGAGGACACGGTCATCCGCCGGGCGGCGAGGCAGTTCGAAGGACTGACGCTGCCGGTCGAAGTGCGCAACCAGGCGCGGGTGCATCTGTGGTTTGAGGCGCGCTTTGGCGGTTCCTATCCCAGACTGTCGTCGTCCGCCGAGGCGCTGTCCTATTTCGCTTCGAAAACCCATGCGGTCGGCGTTAGATTCGGCACCGATGGGCAACTCGCGATCGTGGCGCCGTTCGGGCTCGACGACATCTTCTCGTTTCGCGTTACCCCGAACCGTGCACTGGATAATCGGCAGACGCACGAGATGAAGGGCGCACGTGCCAGGGAGAACTGGCCGGAGATCAGTGTCGTGCCTTGGTAGGAAATGTCGGCGCGAGGCACCCCCTCTGCCCTGCCGGGCATCTCCCCCTCAAGGGGGGAGATCGGATGTCGCCTCGGCTTTCGCCAATCACCGGCGCCGGAAGGGCGGGCAGGGCGCGGGAACTGCCAATCTCCCCCCTTGAGGGGGAGATGTCCGGCAGGACAGAGGGGGGTGCCTCGCGCCGAGGTCTCACAACGCTTTGCATCGCACCGTATTAGTCGAAAAGGGGTGCCGAAACGCCCCGTTTCGATTAGGCCGTCGATTGCCGTTCACCCGTTAACCAGCGCCAGCAGCTCCTCGGTATAGCGCTTGCCGACCACCTTTTCCGGCGACAGGGCGTCGCCGATGGATGCCACCTCGGGCTGGCTCAGCACGATATCGGCTGCCGCCGTATTCTGCTCCAGATGGCGCATTTTTCGCGCACCAGGGATCGGCACAATGAAGTCGCCCTGATGCAGCACCCAGGCGAGCGCCAGCTGCGCCGGCGTCACGCCCTTCCCGGCGGCCATCTTTTCCAGCACGGCGACGACCGCCGCATTGGCCGCCATGGCGTCGGCCTGGAAGCGCGGCAACCCACGGCGCCAGTCGTCGGCGCCGAGAACATCGGGCTTGGCGATCGTGCCGGTGAGCAGGCCGCGGCCGAGCGGGCTATAGGGGACAAAGCCGATGCCGAGCTCACGGCAGACAGCAAACACCTCCTCCTCCGGATCGCGGCTCCACAGTGAATACTCGCTCTGCACGGCGGCGATCGGATGCACGGCATGCGCCCGACGAATGGTCGCCGCACTTGCCTCCGACAGGCCGAGCGCCCGCACCTTGCCCTCGCGCACCAGCTCGGCCATGGCGCCGACCGTATCCTCGATCGGCACGTTGGGGTCGACGCGGTGCTGGTAATAGAGATCGATCACCTCCGTATCCAACCGCTTCAATGACGCTTCGGCCACGGCCTTGACATGCTCCGGGCGGCTATCGACACCGGCCATGCGCTCCATGCCGCTGCCTTCTTCGAGGATTTTGAAGCCGAATTTGGTTGCGATCGTCACCTTGTCACGCACCGGCTTCAGCGCCTTGCCGACCAGGATCTCGTTCTCGAAAGGGCCATAGACCTCGGCCGTGTCGAAGAAATTGACCCCAATCTCGACGGCATGGCGCAGCGTGGCAATCGCCTCCGCCTCCGGCTGGCCACCATAGGCAAAGCTCATCCCCATGCAGCCGAGGCCGACCGGGTAGACGTCAAGTTCATTGCCAAGCTTGCGGGTTTGCATCACGTGTCTCCTTGTTGTGATGGTTGTGATGCCGCAGAGATAGCGTCTTGCGCCGAGTTCGATAATCGGCTCTCAATTGCACGGGCTGTTCCAAGAAATAGATCAATGAAGCGAACCCATCTTTCACAGCTCGCGGTACTGGCAACGGTCGCCCAATGCGGCAGTTTTCGCGGCGCCGCCAAGGAGCTGGCGATCGCGCCATCGGCGGTCAGCCACGCGGTGTCCAGCCTCGAAGCGCGCCTCGGCGTGCGCCTTCTGGCGCGCAGCACGCGCAGCGTCGCTCCGACCGAGGAGGGCGCGCAACTGCTCGAGCGCCTCAGGCCGGCGCTGTCGGAAATCGACCTGGCGCTGGAATCGGCGATCGAGGCGCGCGACCGGCCGGCCGGCAATCTCCGGCTGACCGTGCCGCGCACCGCGGCCCATCTGGCGCTGACGCCAAGGCTCAGCGCCTTTGCGGCTGCCTATCCCGACATCGTGCTGGAGATCGTCATCGAGGACCGCTTCACCGACGTCGTCGAGGGCGGCTTCGATGGCGGTGTGCGACTGGGCGAGAGCCTGCAGCGCGACATGATCGCGGTGCGCATCGGACCAGACCTTCGCGGCGCCGTGGTCGGCGCGCCAGCCTACTTCGAGACCATGCCAAAACCGCAGCATCCGCGCGATCTCGCCGCTCACCGCTGCATCCGCTTCCGCTTCTCCAGCGGTGTTCTCTACCGCTGGGAATTCGAGAAAAACGGCGAGGAGATGGAGATAGCGGTTCAGGGGCCGCTGATCCTCGACGAGGACCATCTGATCGCCAATGCGGCGGTCGACGGCGCCGGGCTCGCCTTCGTGTTCGAGGACTATGTCCGCGACCCGCTCGCCGGCGGCAAGCTCGTTCGCGTGCTGGAGGACTGGTGCCCGCGCTTCGACGGCTTCTTCGTCTATTACCCAAGCCGCCGCCAGATGCGGCCGGCGCTCAGGGCCTTTGTCGATTTTTTCAAGGTCGGCGAGTAAGCCAACCCTCCCCACAAGGGAGAGGTGGAAGAAAGCCGACCTGGCATTCGTTCACCGACCATGTCAGCACTGCCCAAAAACCAGACGGCCGGCTACGGCTGGACGGCGATCATCCTTCACTGGCTGATCGCGGCGCTCTTTATCGGCCAGTTCGTGCTCGGCTTCGTCATGGTGCGGCTGTCCAGCCAGCGCACCGCCTTCGAGCTGATCCAGCTGCATAAATCCTTCGGCTTCCTGCTGCTTGGACTGGTCATCCTGCGCATCGCCTGGCGCCTGGGCAGACCGGCCCCGCCGCTGCCGCGCTCGGTCGGGCCTTTCGAGCGCCGTGCGGCGCCGCTGGTCCATCTCGCGCTTTATGCGTTTCAGCTCGCTCTGCCGTTGTCCGGCTGGGCACTGGTCTCGGTCTCGGTGCTGGAGATCCCGAGCGTGCCGTTCAATCTGTTCGTCATGCCCAATCTGCCGCTCGGTGAATCGGACACAGCAGAAAGCTTCTGGGCAGCGACGCACTGGTATCTCGCCTATGCCGGCATCGGACTTGTCGCTTTGCATCTCGCCGCAGCGCTGCGCCACCATTTCTGGCTGAGGGATACCGTGCTGACGCGCATGATCACGGCTTCGTCACATCACGACAGGGAATAGAGCGGACGGCTCATTCGTTGATGGGGCGAGGACGCAAGAAAGCGTTGCCCGCCAAGAGGACCATTTCCATGTACGCGCGCATCTTCGGATTTGCGGCAGCCGCCGCTTGTTTTGCCATGCCTGTTTTCGCCGCCGTTGCCCTTGGCGAGGCGGCCGGCAGCTACACGATCAGCCCGGGGAGTTCCAGCATCCATTTCTCCATCGCCAAGCTCGGCGGCGGCGGGCTCGACGGTGCCTTTTCCCGCTTCAAGGGCAGTATCCTCATCGACAACAGTGATGTCGGCCGGTCCCGGGTCAATTTCACCATCTTCCCCGAAAGCGTCGGTACCGGCCAAAGCCGCATCGATGCCTTTCTCCGCTCGGACGCCGTTTTCGACGCGGCCAACAATCCGGAGATCCAGTTCCGTTCGACCAGCGTCAAACGCACCGGCGACACGTCGGCCCTTGTCACCGGCCGGCTGACGGCGCGCGGCAAGACCTTTCAGGAAAAATTCACGGCCGAGCTCGGCGGGCTCAGGGCGGGCACGATAAAATTCCACGTCACCGGCAAGGTGCTGCGGTCGCGCTACGGCATGGATGTCGGCACGCCGATTTATTCCAACGTCGTCGATTTCGACATGACGCTGACGGGTAGAAGGGGTTGAGCGGTTCTTCCTGCGATTTCACCATCGCTGCAGGACCTGGGTTCCTCGCCCCCGCGGTGCGGGGGAGAGGTGGCCCGGCGAAGCCGGGACGGAGAGGGGGACGACGGTCGCGAAGTCAGACTCCTAAAAGGGACTGAGCGCGAGACGGGCCATAATACGAAGCCTATCAGGCGCCGCCCTTAAACAGCGAATTCCAGCCCGTCACGAAGACCCCTCTCCGTCCCGGCTTCGCCGGGCCACCTCTCCCCACTTCGTGGGGCGAGGAACCATGCTCCCGCATTGGCTTTTCTCCTGAATTGGGGCAAACCTCCAGGCCTGCAATCGAGAGGAGAAATCTGATGTTCCGATGGGGAGTTTTGTCGACGGCCAAGATCGGCCGCGAGCAGCTTTTGCCGGCAATCGTCGAAGCGGAGAACGGCGTGCTGTCCGCGATTGCCAGCCGCGATCTGTCGAAAGCGCAGGCGCTGGGCGAACGCTTCGGTGCGCGCCACGCGTTCGGCTCCTATGAGGAGCTGCTCGCCTCCAGCGACATCGACGGCGTCTACATTCCGCTGCCGACCTCGCAGCATGTCGAATGGACAGCCAAGGCGATCGAGGCCGGCAAGCATGTTCTGGTCGAAAAGCCACTGGCGCTCGACGCCAAGGACATTCCGCCATTGATCAAGCTGCGCGATGCCAGGAAGGTGCTGGTCTGCGAAGCCTTCATGGTCGTCTACCATCCGCAATGGATCAAGGTGCGCGACCTCATCGCCAACGGCGCCATCGGCCGGCTGCGCCATGTCCAGGGCGCGTTCTCCTATTACAATGTCGACCCCAACAACATGCGCAACAAGCTCGATCTCGGCGGCGGCGCGCTGCCCGACATCGGCGTCTATCCGACGGTATCGACGCGCTTTTCGACCGGCAAGGAGCCGCTGCGCGTCCAGGCGACGATCGAGCGCGACAAGACGTTCGGCACCGACATCTATTCCTCGATCCGCGCCGATTTCGGCGACTTCGAGCTGTCGTTTTACCTGTCGACGCAGATGGCGGCACGCCAGGTGATGGTCTTCCACGGCGAGAAGGGCTTCATCGAGGTGTTCTCACCGTTCAACGCCGGACTCTACGACCATCACCGCGTCGAACTGCACAACCAGAACCACAGCGAGGCGCAGGTGTTCCGCTTTCCCGGCACGCAGCAATACCGGCTGGAAGTCGAGGCCTTCGCGCGGGCGGCACGGGGCGGCAAGGACCGCGTCTTCACTCTGGAAGAATCGGTGCTCAACCAGAAGGTCATCGATGCCATCTTCCGCGCCGGCGAGAAGGAAGGCTGGGAAACAGTCTAGGCCGGCCATGATCCCAAAAAGTGGGGACCGGTTTTTGGACAAGATCATGGCCAAATAGATGTCCGACGATGCGGATGTGATCATTGTCGGCGCCGGCCTTGCCGGCCTTGTCGCGGCGGCCGAACTGACTGCGGCCGGCAAGAAGGCCATCATCGTCGAGCAGGAGCCGGAACAGTCGCTTGGCGGCCAGGCATTCTGGTCGCTCGGCGGAATCTTCCTTGTCGATTCGCCCGAACAGCGTCGCATGCGCATCCGCGATTCGTATGAGCTGGCGCTCGAGGACTGGCTGGGCACCGCAGCCTTCGACCGCACGGAAGATCTCTGGCCGCGCCGCTGGGCCGAGGCCTATCTCGGCTTCGCCGCCGGCGAGAAGCGCTCCTGGCTCATGCAGCGCGGCCTGAAATTCTTTCCGGTGGTCGGCTGGGCCGAGCGCGGCGGCGGCAATGCCGTCGGCCACGGCAATTCGGTGCCGCGCTTCCACATCACCTGGGGCACCGGCCCTGGCGTGCTCGAGCCGTTCGTGCAGCGCGTGCGCGAGGCCGAGAAACGCGGGCTGATCCGCTTCAAATTCCGTCACCGGGTAAACGAATTGACGCGGACGGGCGGCGTCGTCGACGGCGTGCGCGGCGACCTGTTGGCGGCGAGCGATGCCGAGCGCGGCCGCAAGAGCTCGCGCGAGATCACCGGCGATTTCGAGCTGAAGGCGCAGGCCGTCATCGTCGCCTCCGGCGGCATCGGCGCCAATCACCAGCTGGTCCGGGAGAATTGGCCGAAGCGGATGGGCGCGCCGCCGAAACGCATGATCACCGGCGTTCCCGATCATGTCGACGGCCGCATGCTGGCGATCGCCGAAGCCGCCGGCGGCCGGCTGATCAACCGCGACCGCATGTGGCACTATGTCGAGGGCGTCAGGAACTGGGCACCGATCTGGACCGATCATGCGATCCGCATCCTGCCCGGCCCGTCATCGCTGTGGCTCGATGCGCGCGGCAAGCGCCTGCCGGTCCCGCTCTATCCCGGCTTCGACACGTTGGCCACGCTCAGCCACATCATGAGCACCGGCTTCGATCATTCCTGGTTCATCCTGACCAAAAAGATCATCCAGAAGGAGTTCGCGCTGTCGGGCTCCGAGCAGAACCCCGATCTGACGGCGAAGAGCTGGCGCCAGGTGCTCGGACGCGCCACCAGCGGCGTGCCCGCGCCGGTCAAGGCGTTCATGGAGAAGGGCGAGGATTTCATCGTCGAGCCTGATTTGCCGGCGCTGGTCGCCCGCATGAACGCAGTGGCCGGCTGCGAGCCGCTGCTCGAACTGGCGCAGGTTGAGCGCGAAATCCGCGCCCGCGACCGGCAGCTCGACAATCCGTTCTCCAAGGACATGCAGATTACTGCGTTGCGCGGCGCGCGAGCCTATCTCGGCGACCGGCTGATCCGCACCGCAAGACCGCACAAGCTGCTCGATCCCGCCAATGGCCCGCTGATTGCCGTCAGGCTCAGCATCCTGACCCGCAAGACGCTCGGTGGGCTGGAGACTGACCTCGACAGCCGCGTGCTGGGCGCCGGCGGCCAACCAGTCGAGGGGCTGTACGCGGCGGGCGAGGCCGCCGGTTTCGGCGGCGGCGGCATGCACGGCTATGCAGCGCTCGAAGGCACGTTTCTCGGCGGCTGCATCTTTTCCGGCCGCAGTGCCGGACGGGCGGCGGCACACGCGGTGGGGTGAAACAAGGCCCGCCGGCGGCCGTTGCGCCAAGGTGGCGGGTCGCACCGAATGGCCAACTTCCCTTAGAGCATTTTGCAGCCGAATGGAATCATTTGGCGTCCGCATAAATGCGGCAAAACAGATAGTTAGAGCGGGTTACCGGTTCCAGGAGAACCGGAACCGGCTCTAGGTGAAGGGCTGCAAATTGACGTCTTGAAGCTTGGAACCGGCAAGCAAAGCCTCGAGCACCTGCTTCTTGAGAGACAGGCACTGCGAACGGGCAAGTTTGACGATGGCGGAAATCTCGCCTGCCTCACAGGCAAGGACCAGCTCCTTTTGCTGGGCGATGATCAACTGGGTGAAGTCGCGGGACTTGAAGCCGAGGTGGAGAACCCGCGCCGACTGGTCGAGTATCTGGTCCAGCAGATGCGCCAGTCGTAAATTTCCCGAGAGCTCCGCAAGGGCCAGACGAAACGCACGGTCGGCCGCAAGGAAGGCGACGTGGCTGCGTAGCGTCTCCGGCTTCAGCACTTTTTGCGCTGCCAGCCTGACATCCTCGAGCCCGCGCTCGGTCATGTTCGATGCCGCCACCCTGAACACTTCCGGCTCGATCAAGCTGCGGACATCGAAGATCTCGTTGACATCCCGCAGGCTGAGCGTAGCAACGACGTAGCCGCGGCGCGGCTCGCTCCTGACCAGTCCTTCCTGCATCAGTCGGGCCAGCGCCGCGCGGATGGTCGCCTTTTTGATCTGGTATCGATCACCGATCTGTTTCTCCGTCAGCGCCTCGCCGGGGCGCAGCACGCAGGCGATGATGTCGTTCCTCAGCTGCTCATATGCCTGTTCCCTGCGAAGGACGTCGGCGGCTGACAGTGCTGTCGCCTCGACCGTAGCCGGTCTTGCCGGTTCGGCGGTCAACTTCGTCGTTTTCATATTTTGTCCGTCTGGCTGTCCGATTGACGCTGGCCTCAGCATTCGCTAGCGTGATCATCTCAAATTGATAATCTGAGCATCTCAGAGAGGTAACTGATATGCCTTTAGCCGCCAACTCGCCCCTCTACGCTGTTGCTGATGATATCGTCAATGCCGCGAAGGGGCCAGATCCCCTCGAAGCGGTAAGGACGGTCCTGGGCGACTACACCAACCGCTTTCACGCATCGGGAACACTCGCTCACGAAGAAGACGACGACGAGGTGCTTCTGCATGCGAGTCCGAACCTGACGATCTATCACATCACTCTGTCGCCCGGCCTGCAGTACCCGCCTCACAACCACCTGATGGACGCCTTGATCGGCATCTACAAGGGCAGCGAGACGAACTTCATCTATCCCGTTGCCGGCAGCGAACTCGATGTTCCCGAAAGGCAGGACATCGCAGCGCCTGCCGTGGTGCACATGGCGTCAAATACCGTTCATGCGGTTGCGAATACGGGCGGTGCGCGATCGGGTGCGCTGCATGTCTACCTCGGCGATCTCACACGAACCCACCGGCAGCTGTGGAGTCCGGATAGCAACCAGGCCGAGCCGTTTGACAATGACCGCTATCTGGCCGGCGCTCGGCCCATTCAGCAGTCCGGGCACGAATGAGCGCAGGGGCGTCGCGGGCGGCGAAATTGGCCGTGATCAGCGGACCCGTCGGAATCGCGTCACACTTGTCACTCTCGCCAATCCGCTATCGCCCCTATCCTGTCTCACGACCCAACACGCAACACGTCGCGCCGGTGCGGCGACAAACCAGCAAGGGAGATGCACAATGACGGCACATCAGAATGGCACAGGCGAGCAGACGACGCGGCTCGCGATGAAGACACCACCGGTCGTTTCGCCTGACGCGTGGGAGGCCGCGCGCCAGCAACTGCTCGTGAAAGAGAAGACCGTGACCCGGGCTCGCGACGCACTGGCCGCCGAGCGCCGGCGGATGCCGTGGATGGCTGTGGAGAAGACCTATACGTTCGAGGGCCCCAACGGAAAGGTGAGCCTGCTCGACCTGTTCGAGGGCCGCCGTCAACTGATCGTCTACCGCGCCTTCTTCGAGCCCGGCGTATTCGGCTGGCCCGACCACGCTTGCCGCGGCTGTTCGCTGGGGGCGGACCAGGTCGGCAACCTCGCCCATCTGAACGCCCGCGACACCACGCTTGCCTACGCCTCGCGCGCACCGCAGGCCGACATTGCGCGGCTGAAGGCGCGGATGGACTGGAAGATGCCCTGGTACACCATCACCGACAGCTTCGATGCCGACTTCGGCGTTGACGAGTGGCACGGCCACAACGTGTTCATCCGCGACGGCGACCGCGTGTTCCGCACCTACTTCATCAACAACCGCGGTGACGAGGCGATGGGGACCGTATGGAGCTATCTCGACCTGTCGCCGCTCGGCCGCCAGGAGGTTTGGGAAGATTCGCCCGAGGGCTATCCGCAGACGCCGACGTACAAGTGGTGGAACTGGCACGACAATTACGGCGCCGAAGCCGTCCCCGACAAAAAATGGGTCGAGATATCGGACGCCGGAGAGGCCGCGTTCCGGAATCGCACTGAATAGAACGTCTTTGGCGTCGCGCAAATGCGGCCAGGACAATTGGAGGAGCGGGATGCACGGTTCGACCGCATCCCGCTCGCTATGTAGGACTACGGACATGAGCGAGATTCATGCAGGCGGATCCACCGGCGATGCGAGCCCGGCCGGCCATAGTGCAGCCGATTGGCTGTCCTTTGCGGCCGCGCCGACCTTCGCAACCATGGCGCTGCTGACGCTTCTCGGCGGCGCGCCGGACATGATGTGCTCGACCGGGCAAGAGGCGTCACCGCTGGGCGGCATGGTCCCGATGTACCTGCTGATGAGCGGCTTTCATTTAGGACCTTGGCTGAAGCAGGTTTCCGGCCGGCGACGCCGCCGCAAATAGAGCTGTACCGGCCGACAAAGGCCCGTTCTGGTCGGGAAGACATCCCTCACCAGATCCACTCGCCCCTTCCCAAAACCGCTACCGCATCGACAATCCGGGTAAAGCTCGAGCGGGCCCGGCCGGCCGTGTGCCTGGCGCGCAAATAGCCATGCACCAGCCCCGGCTCCTCGAGCCACCAGGCGCGCCCGCCCGCGGCAACGATGCGGTCGCGATAGGCTTCGCCGTCCGACGACAGCGGGTCGCATTCGGCGGTGATCACGACGGTGGGCGGCAGATTGGCGAACTCGGCGTCGGCGAGCGGCCACAGAGTGAGATCGCCGGTGCGATCCTCGCCACCGGTCCTGATGTCCCTGTAGAAAAGGAGGTCGCGCGCGGTAAGCATCGGCGCTTCCGCGTGGGTGACGTAGGAACCGGCGGAGCTGTCGCCGCCAAGGCCGGGATAGACCAGAATCTGGCCGATCGGCTTGCGCGCATGGCCGCGCGTTGCGTGACTGACAGCGGCGGCGAGATTGCCGCCGGCACTGTCGCCGCAGAGCAGGACAGGACGCTCGTAAGTCGCCGCCGCCCATTCGAAGGCGCTGATGGCATCGTCGAAGGCGGCCGGATGAAGGTGTTCCGGTGCCAGCCGGTAGTCGACCGAAACCACTTCGTAGCCGGTGCGGCTGCAAAGCTCGGCGCAGAGGTCGTCATGGCTGTCGAGCCCGCCGAGGATAAAACCGCCGCCATGGAAATAAAGCACCATCGCCGCCGTTTCCGGCGCCGGAGCGCGGTAGATGCGGATCGGAATGTGCCAGGGTGTGGCAATGGCGGTGGTTTCCGCCGTGACGCCTTGGGGATAGCCGGCAAAGAACTCGCGGCACATCCGGTTATAGATCTGGCGCTGCTCGGCGACGGTGTAGTCGATCGTATCGGGCGGATAATAAGAATTGGTCCGCTCGATGAAGGCCCAGGTCTCGGCGTCGATGAGGGTTTTGTAGTCGGTCATGGGCGCTGAATGGATCGCAATGAATCCGCGTGAACACCCCCCTCTGGCCTGCCGGCCATCTCCCCCTCAAGTGGGGAGATCGGCAGCTTCGGCCTTGCAGCCCATCTTGCAACGTTGGAGATTGGCGAAAACCGAAGCGACATCCGATCTCCCCCCTTGAGGGGGAGATGGCCGGCAGGCCAGAGGGGGGCGTGACGGAGTGCCGTCATTTCGGCAATACCTTCATTTCCCCTTCCACACCGGATCGCGCTTTTCGGCAAAGGCGCGAAAGCCCTCGAGATTGTCCTCCGAGCCGTAGAGTGCGTCAACCGTCGACAGTTGCCGGCGCGTCACCCGGTTCATGGCGTCCTGGAAAGTCAGCGATTCTGCGACCCGGGCCGTCTCCTTGATCGCGGCGAAGACCAGCGGCGGGCCGCTGGCGAGCAGCCGCGCGATCTCCCAGACGCGGTCCTCCAGTCTTTCCTTGGGCAGCACCTCGTTGACCAGGCCCCATCGATGCGCCTCGGCGACATCCATCCAGCGGCCGGTGAGCAGAAGGTCCATGGCGACATGGTAGGGGATGCGCTTCGGCAGCTTGATCGTCGCCGCATCGGCCAGCGTGCCGGCGCGGATTTCGGGCAGCGCGAAGGAGGAGTGGTCCGACGCATAGATGAGGTCGCAGGATAGCGCCAGTTCGAAGCCGCCGCCGACCGCCATGCCGTTGACGCAGGCGATCACCGGCTTGTTGAGGTCGCGCAGTTCCTGCAGCCCGCCGAAGCCGCCGACGCCGTAGTCGCCGTCGACCGCGTCGCCGCCGGCCGCTGCCTTCAGGTCCCAGCCGGCGCAGAAAAACTTGTCACCGGCGGTCTTGACGATGGCGACGCGCAAGTCGGGATCGTCGCGAAACGCCTTGAAAGTCTCGCCCATCAGCCGCGACGTCTTCAGGTCGATGGCATTGGCCTTGGGCCGGTCGAGCGTGACTTCGAGGATAGTGCCCTCGCGGCGGGTGGTGATGACGTCAGACATTTTTGTTCTCTCCAAGCACCAGCAGCGCATCGGCGATCCAGGCGCCCTTGCCTTCGGTGCAGACGATCAGCGGATTGATGTCGAGTTCCTCGATCTCGCCGGCGTTTTGCTGCACGAAAGCGGCAATGCCCGATATCGCATCGATTGCCGCTGCAACATCGGCCTTCGGCCGACCGCGATAGCCGTCGAGCAGCGGGAACAGTTTCAGCCCACGCAAAGCGGCCTCGATATCGTCGCGGGTCGCCGGCAGCATCAGCGTGACGCTGTCGCGCAACAGCTCGACCAGCACGCCGCCGGTGCCGAGCGTCATCACGGCGCCGAACATCGGGTCGCGGGTGAAGCCGACGAGCAGCTCGGCGACGCCGTCGCGCACCATGCGCTCGACATAAAGGCCCGTGCCGAGCGGGCCGAGATCGTGGGCGGCGGTGCTGACGGATTCAGCATCCCTCAAATTGAGCCGGACCGCGTCGAGCTCGGACTTGTGGATGACGCCAAGGGCCTTCAGCGCCACCGGGAAGCCGAGCGCCATCGAGGAGATGACAGCTTCGACCGCGTTGCCGGCGCGCTCGCCTTTCGGCACGGGGAGCCCGGCCTCGATGAGCCGCGCCTTCGCCTCGGCCTCGTCCGGCGTGACATGGTCGCCGGCCGGCGCGCCGGACGCCGAAGTGTCGATCGGCTGCGCCTGCGGCTCGCGCCAGGCCCAGCCGATGAAGGCCGCCGCCTGGGCGGCGTCAATGGCTTCGGAGATGCCGAACAGCGGCACCATGCCCCGCGCCATCAGGCCGGCAGTGTATTCCTCGGGCAGGTTCTCCGGCAGCGAGGAGACGATCGCGCCTTGCGCGCTGTTGGTCTTCAGCGCCGATTCGAAGGCGCGCAGCGTCGCCCACCAGTCGGTGTCCGAGCAGCGGTCGGGGCGCGGGAAATCGAGCACCAGCATGTTGAGGTCGAAGCCCCCCGACACCATCGCGGTGAAGGTGGCGGTCATCGCCGGCTCGTTGTTCCAGATGAAGGTGTGGTAGTCGAGCGGGTTGGCCACCGCGACCAGCGGCCCGAGCGTCGATTTGACATGCGCGCGGTGCTCGGGGGTGAGTGGCGGAAACGTCACCCAGCGGCCTTCGGCGCTGTCGGCCATGACCGACGCCTCGCCGCCCGAACAGCTCATCGACGACAGCCGGTAGCCGGGCAGGGGGCCGGTGACGTGCAGCAGCTTCAGCGCCTCGATGAAGGCGGGAATTGAATCGATGCGGGCGATGCCGAGCCGCTTCAGGAAGGCGCCGGACGCCGCGTCCGAGCCGGCCAGCGACGCGGTATGGGAGACGGTCGCCTGCCGCGCCTGCTCGGAGCGGCCGACCTTCATGGCGATGACAGGCTTCTTCAGCTCGCGTGCCCGTGCCGCCAGCCTTTCGAAGCCGGCTACCGAATCGAAGGCCTCGATATGCAGGCCGAGCGCGGTGACGCGGTCGTCCTCGATCAGGCCGAGCGCCATTTCGGAAAGCCCGGTCTGCGCCTGGTTGCCGGCGGTCATCAGAAAGGCGATCGGCAGGCCGCGCTTCTGCATCGTCATGTTGATGGCGATGTTCGACGACTGGGTGATGATGGCAACGCCGCGACCGCCTTCTGGCAGCCTGATGCCGCCATGCTGGTCGGGCCACAAAAGCGCGCCGTCGGCGTAGTTGATGAGCCCGTAGCAGTTCGGCCCGATGATTGGCATTTGGCCCGCCGCCGCGACCAGCTCGGCCTGCAGCCGCTCGCCGTCCTCGTCATAGGCCTCGGTTTCGAGGAAGCCGGCGGCGAAGCAGACCGCACCGCCGGCGCCGCGCTCGGCCAGTGCCTTGACCACTTCGATGGTCAAGTGCCGGTTGACGCCGACGAAAGCGGCATCCGGCGCGCCGGGCAATTCGGCCACCGAGCGATAGGCCTTGCGGCCGGCGACCTCGGCCTTGCTCGGATGCACCGGCCAGATCTCGCCGGCAAAGCCCATCTTGATCGATTGCGCGACCACGGCGGCAGCCTGCGCACCACCAAAGACGGCGATCGTTCGTGGGCGCAAAAGACGTTCAAGTTTGTGCATGAACACCCCCCTCTGCCCTGCCGGGCATCTCCCCCTCAAGGGGGGAGATTGGCAGTTGGGCCGCCGGCCCCAGGCATGCAACGGCAATAACTGGCGAAATCAGGAATGGCGGCCGATCTCCCCCCTTGAGGGGGAGATGTCCGATAGGACAGAGGGGGGCGCGAAGGAATGCAAACATTGCGCTGTTCAGCCCCCGAACGGGCGCAGCAGCGCGCGCGAGATGATGTGGCGCTGGATTTCCGAGGTGCCTTCCCAGATGCGCTCGACGCGGGCGTCGCGCCAGATGCGCTCGAGCGGCAAATCGTCCATCAGCCCCATGCCGCCATGGATCTGGATCGCCTCGTCGGCGACGAAGGCAAGCATCTCGGTGGCCTTCAGCTTGGCCATGGCCATGTCCTGGTCGGTGACGGTGCCCTGATCGTACTTCCAGCCGGCTTCGAACACCATCAGGTCGGCGGCCTTCAACTCGGTCGCCATGTCGGCGAGCTTGAACGACACGCCCTGGAATTTGCCGATCGGCTGGCCGAATTGCTGGCGCTGCGCGGCGTATTCGATGGCATGGCCAAGCGCCCGCTCGGCACGGCCAAGGCAGGTGGCGCCGACTTGCAGGCGCGTTGCGCCGAGCCATGAATTGGCGACATCGAAGCCTTTGTGGACCTCGCCCAGAACCTGGCTCGCCGGCAACCGGCAATCGTCGAATTCGAGGATGGCGTTGGTGTAGCCGCGATGCGAGACGTTGCGGTAGCCGTCGCGCACGGTGAAACCCTTGGTGCCCTTGTCGACGAAAAAGGCGGTGATCTTCTTGCGTTTTCCACGCGAAGACTCTTCCTCACCCGAGGCCATGAAGACGATGGCGAAATCGGCGAGATCCGCATGGCTGATGAAATGCTTGGTGCCGTTCAGCACCCAGTCGTCGCCGTCTTGCACGGCGGTTGCCTTCATGCCGCGCAGATCGGAGCCGGCGCCCGGCTCGGTCATTGCCAGGCAATCCCATTTCTCGCCGCGAATGCAGGGAAACAGATATTTTTCGCGCTGCTCCGGCGTGCCGGCGAGAAGGATGTTTGAAGGCCGCGCCACGCAGGTCCAATGCAGCGCGTAATTGGCGCGGCCGAGTTCCTTTTCATAGAGCAGCCAGGTCACCGTATCGAGCCCGGCGCCGCCGACATCGGCCGGCATGTTGGCGGCATAGAGGCCGGCTTCGATCGCCTTGGCCTTGATCTCCTCGATCAGCTCGCGGCGCAGCACGCCGGTACGCTCCACTTCGCGCTCATGCGGGTAAAGCTCGTTCTCGACGAAGGCCCGCGTCGTCTCGACGATGAGCTTCTGCTCCTCCGAAAGACCAAAATCCATGGTCTCAGCCTTTCTTCCTTTTCTTCGGCTTTTCAGCCTTGGCCTTTTCGGCCGCCTTGGAGGCGGTGGGCTTCTTCGCCGCAAGCTTGGCCAACTGCCTGGTGTAGTCCTTATGCAGGGCGCCGGCACCCCAGCCTTTGCCTTTGTTCTGCTTCGACAGTGCCTCCATGATGGCGACCAGATTGTCGTCGCGGATCTTTTCGAGCTCGCGGATCGACAGACCGTGCGCCTGATCGTCCGACTGGGTCGCGATCAGCTCGACCAGTTCATCGTTGAACTCCGGCACGTCCATCAGCTTGGTCCACGGCCATTTCAGGCACGGGCCAAACTGCGCCATGAAGTGGCGCATGCCGGCCTCGCCGCCGGCGACGCGATAGACCTGGAACATGCCCATCTGCGCCCAGCGCAGGCCGAAGCCGTAGCGCATGATGTCGTCGAGCTCCTCGACCGTGCAGATGCCGTCCTTGACCAGCCACAGCGCCTCGCGCCAGGCCGCTTCGAGCAGCCGGTCGCCGACGAAGGCTTCGATCTCCTTGCGGATCACCACCGGCTTCATGCCGATCGAGGCATAGATCTCCTTGGCGACCTCGATCGCCTCGGGAAAGGTCTGTTCGCCGCCGACGATTTCGACCAGCGGCAGCAGATAGACGGGGTTAAACGGATGGCCGACGACCAGCCGCTCCGGATGCTTCTTCATCGCCACCTGCATGTCGGTCGGCTTGATGCCGGAAGTGGAGGAGCCGACAATTGCGTTGGCCGGCGCATAAAGGTCGATCTCGGCCAGCACGCGGTGCTTCAGGTCGAGCCGTTCCGGCACGCTTTCCTGGATGAAGTCGGCGTCGGCCACCGCCTCGGCGATCGTCTTGGCGAAGGTAAGCTTGCCCTCCTTCGGCAGGCCGCCGGGCAGCATCTGCTTGTAGGCGCGTCGTGCTCCCTTCATCACCTCGCCGACCTTGCGTGATGCCTCGGGGTCGGGATCGAAGATCGACACGTCGATGCCGTTGAGCAGCAGCCGCGCCACCCAGCCGGCGCCGATGACGCCGCCGCCGATGGCGGCCGCTTTGTTGATGATGCTCATGCGGAAGCTCCGGTTCTTGTGCTGGCCGTTGCGGGGTCGGTGAGGGCGACGCGTTCGCCGGCACGGATCACGGACGCGTCATAGGCCTTGCGCGCGAACACTTCGAGCACGAAGGGCCGGAAGAAATCGATCGGCAATGTCTCGTAGTCAGGATCGAAGCTCGACTGATCCCAGCGTTCGCAAAACTCATCGCAATCGTCGAAGTAGATGTGCCCGGCGAAACGGTCGCGGGCGTGTGGGTTGCCGCCGAGGTGGTGGGCGTAATAGAGGCGCTGGAAATCGCCGTGCTTCTCCACCACCCAGGTGCATTGCTCGCGCACAAAAGGCTTCAGGATCGACGCCGCATACTCGTCGTGGTTATAGGGCGCGTAGATGTCGCCGATATCGTGCAGCAAGGCGCAGGCAATCCAGTCGGTGTCGGCGCCGTCGCGCCAGGCCCGCGTTGCCGCTTGCAGCGAATGGCCGAGCCGGGTGATCTTGTAGCCCGAGAGGCCCGCATCGAGCTGGACGAGCGCGTCGAGCAGCCGCTCGCCGGTCTTTGCCGCGTAGTCGATCTCGTGCTCGGTGAGGAAGGCGTAATCCTCGCGGTCGCCGTCCTTCATTGCGGTGAATTTCACGGTCTTCATCGGCGGCTCCTCCCAACCGGCTACCGGCTTTTCAAAGCGGTGCGCGCTTCGTCAGGTTCAGCTTCTTGCGGACTTCGTCCGGGCCGATGACCCTGGCGCCCATATTCGACACGATGCTGACCGCCCGCTCGACCAGCTGCGCATTGGTCGCCAGCACACCCTTGTCGAGCCAGAGATTATCCTCCAGTCCGACGCGGACATTGCCGCCGGCCAGCACCGCGGCCGCGACATAGGCCATCTGGTTGCGGCCAATGGCAAAGGCCGACCAGTTCCAGGTCGACGGTACATTGTTGACCATGGCCATGAAGGTGTTGAGGTCGTCCGGCGCGCCCCACGGCACGCCCATGCACAATTGCACCAAGGCGTCCGGCTTCAGCACTTCTTCCTCGACCAATTGCTTGGCGAACCACAGATGCCCGGTGTCGAAGGCCTCGATCTCCGGCTTGACGCCGAGCGCCGTCATCATGCCGCCCATGGCACGCAGCATGCCGGGCGTATTGGTCATGACATAGTCGGCCTCGGCGAAATTCATGGTGCCGCAATCGAGCGTGCAGATTTCCGGCAGGCACTGGCGCACATGTTCCATGCGGTTGCTCGCGCCGCCCATGTCCGTGCCTTTTTCGTTCAGCGGCAGCGGTTTCTCCGGCGGGCCGAATACCATGTCACCCCCCATGCCGGCGGTCAGGTTCAGCACCACGTCGACGTCCGCCGCGCGGATGCGCTCGGTTACTTCGCGATAGAGATGCACGTCGCGCCTAGGCTTGCCGGTCTCGGGATCGCGCACGTGGCAGTGCACGATCGCCGCACCCGCCTTTGCCGCCTCGATGGCCGAATCGGCGATCTCTCTGGGCGAGCGCGGCACATGCGGGCTGCGATCCTGCGAACTGCCGGACCCGGTCACGGCACAGGTAATGAAAACCTCACGGTTCATCGCTAACGGCATCGGATTCTCTCCCAATAGAACGTAGGGCAAGAATGCCTGACTTGCCGGAAACTGTTTTGCGTTTTACGAAGATCGTGTGACCAAAAACGAAAAACCGACGATCTTTCGGGCCGAGCGTTTGCCGCTCAAGGTAACGCTGCTGGTATTCTCCGGCTCGTCGATCATGTGCGTCGCCTCGGCCGTCGATCCGTTGCGCGCCGCCAACCGCATTGCCGGTGAGACGCTGTTCGATTTCAGGCTGGTCTCGGTGACAGGCGAGGCGCCGGTCACCACATGCGGCCTGCCGGTGGCGGTCAGCGGCCGCTTCGATGCGGCTGACACAACCGATATGCTGGTCGTCGTCGCCGGCTTCGGCTCGCAGAACCATGCCACATCGGCCTTGCTGTCCGGACTGCGCCGGGCGGCGCGCGCGGCACGCGCCTGCGGCGGCGTCGAGGCCGGCACCTGGCTGGTTGCCCGCGCCGGTCTGCTGGAGGGGCGCAGCGCCACCACCCACTGGGAGGACATGGAGGATTTCTCGTCGGCCTTTCCCGGCGTCGACGTGCGCCCCGACCGCTACGTCATCGATGGCCCAGTGTTCACCACCGGCGGCGCCTCGCCGACCTTCGACCTGATGCTGCATCTGATCCGCACGCGGCTCGGCATGGCCGTGGCGCTCGATGTCGCGAGCGTCTTCATCTACGACCAGGCGCGCGCCGCGACCGACGCGCAACCGCTGGTCTCGCTCGGCCGTCTCGACGGCTACGATCCCAGGCTGGCGCAAGCCATCCGGCTGATGGAAGCGCATGTCGACCAGCCGCTGACTATCGCCGCCGTGGCAAAGCGCGCCGGGGTGACGGCACGGACGCTGGAAAGCATCTTTCGCAAGTCGATCGGCGAAACGCCCGGCGCTTATTACCTCAGGCTGCGCCTCGGCGCCGCGCGCCGGCTGGTGGTCGACACGCGCATCGCCATGGCGGACATTGCCGGGCGAACGGGGTTTTCGTCCGCCGCGGCATTTTCCAGAGCGTTTTCAAGAGCGTTCGGCGAAGCGCCGGTCAGGCTGCGTCGGGGATAATGCATGTCGCCCAAAGCTTGGCCACGGGCTTGACCCGACGGTGCGGAGCGGTTTTGGGATAACGACATGCATAGACAAAGGTAGATCAGGCAGCGTCCTGGCGGTCGCTGCTGCCGTCGATCTGCGAGCGCATCTGTCTCGCAAGATGGGTCTCGAAGCGGCTGGCGACCGCGCGATCCCATTCGTTTGCACTCAGCGCACCTTGTTTCGGGTGCGGCAGCGCCATCAGCCGGTCGATGATCGATCCAGCCTCGCCAGATGAGAGCAGGGCGTCGATTTCGCGTTCGTGCTGCATATCGTTTCGCCTCCTTCTTTCTGAATCCCGCCACGAACCATACTATAGGAGGTTCGTGACGGCTGTTTGAAGGCAAGAGCGAGGCGATTGATGGGCGATGCCGGGCAAAGTTTTGTCCGCCGCCGCCCATCTTGGGCACGATCGTTCCGGCAGGTCACGCAGTGCTTCAGCCAAGCCGCATCGACAGTTCAACATCCTCGCCGAACGGCGTGGACATGTAGCCACTCCCGGTCGAGCGCACCCGCTCGAGGTATTCGGGGCAAAGATCTGCGTTGTCGGCAACGACGAAGGCGCCCGGTCTGAGGCGGCTTTCAACCAGACTCAAGATCTCGGGATAGAGCGCTTTGGCGCCGTCGAGCAGAAGCAGGTCGACGTTTTCGGGAAGATCGACGCTTAATGTTTGCAGCGCGTCTCCTTCGCGGATTTCCACCATGTCAATGAGACCGCCTGCTGTCAGATTACTCCTCGCGCGCGCGACCTTGGATGGCTCGAACTCGCTGGTGATCAGGCGGCCACCGCCATTGTCCCGCAAGGCTGCGGCAAGGTGCAGGGTCGAGATGCCGAACGAGGTTCCAAATTCGACGATCGTCCGTGCGCCGCTGCCTCGTGCCAGCATGTAGAGCAGCGTGCCGGTCTCTCGCGAAACGGGAAGCCAGAGATCCCTTAGCCGCCCATAGAAATCGAGGTATTCGGTCTTGCTTCGAACCAGCCGCATCCGCTCCTCGGCGGAGAGTTCCGCCACTGCAGGGCTTGTTGCCGCAGCGGCTTCCTCGAACAGGCGGTCCAGCAGGGGCGCGAGCGGCGTTGTCGTCAGTGTGGTCATATCGGTCTCCAGTCGGAATTGAATGCGTTCTTGTGCGACATTCAAAATACGACTAATCATTCGCATTCACTAATCGCATTGGCGCGGCTCTCAATGAGCGACAACCGAAGTCCGCGGATTTCCTCGCGAAAACAGCCGAAGCAGGCCCGCTCGGCGGAGCTCGTCGCTGCGATTTTGCAGGCTGCTGTTCAGGTTTTGGCGAGGGAAGGCGCGCAGCGCTTCACCACGGCGCGGGTGG
The DNA here is from genome assembly GCF_040319815.1 of Mesorhizobium sp. M0854. Lineage (NCBI taxonomy): Bacteria > Pseudomonadati > Pseudomonadota > Alphaproteobacteria > Hyphomicrobiales > Phyllobacteriaceae > Mesorhizobium > Mesorhizobium sp. M0854. Next base: position 438,611 of record NZ_JAMYOL010000001.1, on the reverse strand, counting down.
CCGAGAAGGCCGGTGTCAGTGTCGGATCGCTGTATCAGTATTTTCCGAACAAGGCGGCGATCCTGTTCCGGCTCCAGAGCGACGAATGGCGGCAGACGACCAGTTTGCTGCGCGATATCCTCGAGGATATCAGGAAACCGCCGCTCGACCGGCTGCGCGACCTGGTCCACGCCTTCCTCCGCTCGGAGTGTGACGAGGCCACGGTGCGTGTGGCGCTCGACGACGCCGCACCGCTTTACCGCGACGCGCCCGAGGCGCAGACGGCAAGGGCGTCCGGAGACCGCACCATCCAGCTCTTCATGCAGGAGGCGTTGCCAAACGCCGCGCAAGCGACTCGCGAATTGGCCGGCGACCTGGTCATGACGACGCTCAGCACGGTGGGGAAGCAGTTCTCGGAGACGCCTCGAACGCCCAAGGAGATTGAAGTCTACGCCAACGCCATGGCCGACATGTTTTGCGCCTACCTGAGAGGCCTCGATCACGGCTAAGGCGCGCCAGACCCGGTCAGCGAACAGGCCACGCGAGTTTCACACGGGGCAAAACCTTCGTCGGTTCAGCCCCGCGGAAAGCCGTCTTAGCCGGCGGCCGCTGAACAATGCGGCCGCGAACCGGGTACGCCTCAGACGTACCGGTTGACGATGTTCTCGAGTAGCTCTTGGCGGCCGGATCTGGGCTGCGGCTCGATCTTCTCTTTGACGACGCGCTCGGCGATTTCCTCCAGCGTGCGCTTGCCGGCAAGCATCGCCTTGGCCTCGGCCGAATCCCAGCCGGCATAGCGCTCGGCGAGCGGGGCGGACAGCGCCTTGTCCTCGACCATGCGCGCTGCCGCCTTGAGGCCGCGAGCGCAGCAGTCCATGCCGCCGATATGGCCGATCAGCAGATCCTGCGGATCGAGCGACTGGCGCCTGAGCTTGGCGTCGAAATTGGTGCCGCCGGTCTTGAAGCCGCCGGCCTGCAGCACCTGGTAGTAGGCCAGAGCCATCTCCGGCACATTGTTGGGGAACTGATCGGTGTCCCAGCCCGACTGGTAGTCGTTGCGGTTCATGTCGATCGAACCGAAAATGCCGAGCGTATTGGCCAGCGCCAGTTCATGCTCGAACGAATGGCCGGCCAGGATGGCGTGGCCCTGCTCGATGTTGAGCTTGACCTCGTTCTCCAGTCCGAAACGCTTGAGGAAGCCATAGACGGTGGCGACGTCGTAATCATACTGGTGCTTGGTCGGCTCCTGAGGCTTCGGCTCGATCAGGATGGTGCCTTCGAAGCCGATCCTGTGCTTGTAATCGACGACCAGGTTGAGGAAACGGCCGGCCTGTTCCTGCTCGCGGGCAAGGTCGGTGTTGAGCAGCGTCTCATAGCCCTCGCGGCCGCCCCACAGCACGTAGTTCTCGCCGTTCAGCCGCTTGGTGACGTCGATGCAGTGTTTCACCGTCGCCGCCGAATAGGCAAAGACGTCCGGATCGGGATTGGTGGCGGCGCCCGACATGAAGCGGCGGTTGGAGAACAGGTTGGCCGTGCCCCACAGCAGCTTGACGCCGGTCTGCTTCATCTTTCCCGAGAAATAATCGGCGATCTCGTCGAGCCGCGCCGCACTTTCGGAAAAGTCCCGGCCCTCCGGCCGCACGTCGGCATCGTGGAAGCAGAAATAAGGCGCGCCCAGCAACGAAAACATCTCGAAGGCGACGTCGGCCTTGAGCTTGGCCAGCTCCATGGTGTCGGTACCGCCGGCCTTGGGGAACCATGGCCGGTCGAACGTCTGGCCGCCGAACGGATCGCCGCCCGGCCAGGCGAAGGAATGCCAATAAGCGACGGCAAAGCGCAGATGGTCCTCCAGCCGCTTGCCGGCGACGATCTCGTCGGGATTGTAGAACCGGTAGGCCAGCGGATTGGTCGAATCCGGTCCCTCATATTTGATCTGTTGGATGTCGCCGAAAAAACCGCTGCTCATGTTTTTTTCCTCTCGCATGGTTCGGCCTGATTACCTCAGGCGTAATTGGTTTCGCGCTGGCGCTGGTCGAAAAGGCTCATGTCAAAGCCACCCAACGAAGGAGACAGACCATGACCGACCTCAACACCATTGCCGAAAACTACATCGCCGCCTGGAACGAGAGCGACGCCGCGCGCAGAAAAGCCTTGCTCGAGGCAACCTTCACCGAGGACGTCGGCTATCGCGATCCGATCATGCAGGGCGACGGCCATGACGGCATCGCCGCGCTGATCGACGGCGTGCAGCAGCGCTTTGCCGGCTTCAGGTTCTCGCTGAAAGGCAAGCCGGACGGCTTCGCCGGTACCATCCGTTTCTCGTGGAAACTCGGGCCGGAAGGCGTCGGCTCCGTCATCGAAGGCACCGATATCGGCGTCATCGAAAACGGCCGGCTGAAAAGCGTCACCGGCTTTCTCGACAAGGTGCCGGCACAGTGAGGCCTTCTCGGCAGGCCACGGCGAGGGCGGGAAACCGCTCACGCCGTGGCGCCTCTGACCGCCGGATAAAGCTGGCGATAGCGCTGATAGGCTTGCGCATAGGCGTCACCGAGGGCGGCGACCGGCTCGACCGTGGCGTCGGTCGCCGGCGCCGCGCAGACGGCGCGCGGATCGGCGCCCGTCGCCGCAATCAGGCCAAGCCGGGCCGCACCGAACGCGGCGCCGAAATCGCCGTCGGCTGGAATATCGACTGGCAGGCCAAGCGCTGTCGCGATGGCCTTCAGCCAGTAGCGCGAGCGCGAGCCGCCGCCGATCGCCGTCACCCGGGTCAGCGTCGTGCCGGCTTTGGCCAGGGCTTCCAGACTGTCGCGGAAGGCGAAGGCGACGCCTTCGAGCACGGCCTGGGTCAGCGCCGCGCGGCCGGATTCGTGGGCAAGCCCGGTAAAGGCGCCCCGAATGACGGAATCATTGTGAGGCGTCCGCTCGCCTGACAGGTACGGCAGGAAGGAGACGCCGCTCGGCGCCTTCAGCGCTTCGCCGAGTTCGGCGGTCAACTCGCCGGCGCTTTTTCCAGCGATCCCCGACAGCCAGTTGAGCGAATCGGTTGCCGACAGGATGACGCCCATCTGGTGCCAGGTGCCGGGCAGTGCGTGGCAGAAGGTATGCACGGCGCTTTCCGGATTGGGCAGATAGGACGCGTTGGCGGCAAAAAGCACGCCCGACGTGCCGAGCGAGACGAACGCCTGGCCGGCGCCGACCGTGCCCATGCCGCAGGCCGAAGCCGCATTGTCGCCGGCACCGCCGGCGATCGGGATGCCCGGCTGCATGCCCCATTTCGCGGCCAGTTCGGCGCGCAAGGCACCGGCCTTGGCCGTGCCTTCGACCAACGACGGCATCTGCCTTTCGTCGAGCGACGTGACAGCGAGCAGTTCGGCGGACCAGGCTCGTTTGCCGACATCGAGCCACGACGTGCCAGCCGAATCCGACATTTCCGAAATGTGCTCGCCGGCGAGCCAGAGCCGCAAAAAGTCCTTCGGTAGCAGGACCTTTGCCACCTTGGCGAAAACATCCGGTTCGTTGTTCCTGACCCAGGCCAGCTTTGGCGCGGTGAAACCGGGAAAGACGATGTTGCCGGTCAGCTTGCGAAAGCGCGGGTCGGCATCGAGCGCGGCCGCCTCGGCGTGGCTGCGTGTGTCGTTCCATAGAATGCAGGGGCGCAGCACCTGGTCGGCGGCATCGAGCAGGGTGGCGCCATGCATATGGCCGGAAAGGCCGATGCCTTTGACTGCCGCGAGTTCCTTCGCATGCATTGACCGCAACTCGCCGACCGCCGCTTCGCAGGCGCGGATCCAGTCGGCCGGGTTCTGCTCGGACCAGCCGGGATGCGGGCGCGACACGTCGAGCGGCGCATGGCCGGAACCGACGATGCTCTGCCTTGCATCGATCAGCAGCGCCTTGACGCCCGACGTGCCGAGATCGAGGCCGAGATACATGTTTCCTCCCATGTCCGTCATGCCTGGCGGCGACGGTCTTTCTTGCTTCGCTGCCCAGTCCTGTGACACGGGCGGCGAAGATATCCCGGCAATCGTGCCGCCGGAAACGCACCCCGGTCAACACGTGAAGATTTTTTCGACGCTCGAAAAAATCTGGCCGGGGCAGTTTTTAAGGCAAGATGTGGCCTTGGTCAATTCGCCGCGAGAGCGGTTGCACGCCGTGAAAACAGTGCCGACAACGGGCTGTCCGGCCGTGCCAGCGCGCGTTCCGCCGCAAGCGCCCTCGCCAGCGCGCCATCACCGGAACGCAATGCCGCTTCGATCAGTGTCAGGTCGATGACGTCGCGTTGTGCGTGGCTGCCGCCGAAGCGATGGGCGATTGCCCGCATCGGCCGGATCAGGCGTATCGTCCCGGCATAATTGCCCTCGCCGAATGCCTTGATGGCGAGCGTCAGGGGATGGCCGACATCCCTGGTGAAACCGGCGTTGTCGTCCTTGCCGCGCATCGCCTCGCGCTGCGCCTCGAGCAAGTTGCGGGCCGGCGCTTCGAGGCCGGCACCGACAAACGCCATCATCGCGTGGGCGTCGTTGAAGGCATAGTGGCCGGCGCTGGCCATGGGCAACCAGTTGGCGGCGAGCGTCGCCCAGCGCTCGCCGACATCGACGCCACCGAGATGCAGCCGCCACAGGATCGCCGAGGCATCGACCATGTTGAGCGCCAGCATCGAGCGTTCGCCATAGATCGGCCCGTCATAGAGCGCCAGCACCTCGTCGACTTCGCCGAGATCATAATGGAACAGTGCCAGATGCCACCAATTGTGCACCTGCAGGAAGCTGTCCCGCGTCCACGCTTCGGGATTGGCGCGCATCCACAGAATGCCGTCCTTCTGCCGGCTCTGCATCTCCATGACATGGGCCACCGCATGCTGGGCCCAGCCGTCGCGCGGCTCGATATCGACCGCCGTGCGGCCAAGTTTTTCGGCGCGCGCGTAATGGCCCATTTCCTCCAGGCCAAAGGCCTGCATGCCGAGTATGGCGTGATAGCCCGGCATGTCGCTCTGCCAGGACGGCAGCGCGCGACCGATGCGGTCGCGCAGCATGCGCGCATTGCCGGTGAAGAAGTCGATCTGGTGGCCGGTCTGCAGCGCCAGCGCATCGAGCGGAAACTCGATGGCGATATCCTCCAGCACGCGGGCGGCCTCGTGCCAGCGTCCCTCCGCAAGATGGCCAAGGGCGGCGACATGCGCCTGCTCGCGTGTTGTCGCGGCAAGCGGCAGCGCCGCCTCGTGACATGCCTTGGCCACCGCCGTCGCTTCGCGCTCTGTGGCAAGGCCAAAGAGATAACCCTTGAACACCTGCGCCATGACGAAGCCGGGATCTTCGGCGATTGCCCGGTCAATGGAACCGACCGGATCGCCGATGAAGCACTGCAATTCGCGAACAGCCCGGCTGTAGGACGAGAACCCGGCCTCCGTCGCGCCAGACAGTTTCAGGCCGAATGCATCGCTCACCGCCATGGTCTGTCCTCAGTTGCCCGAGCGCATCGCCACTGTGGCGATGCCGGCGCCGACCAGCAGCGTGCCGCCAGTGCGGTTGAAGATGCGGATCGCCTTTGGATTGCGCACGACGTTGCGCGCCCTTGCCGCGATCAGCGCATAACCGAAGGCATTGGCGAAGGCGAGCGCCAGGAAGGTCGTCTCGAAGATCAGCATCTGTGTCCAGAAATCCGCATGCCGGTCGAGGAACTGCGGCAGGAAGGCGACAAAAAAGGTGATGCTTTTCGGATTGAGCGCGGTAACCAGCCAGGCGTGCGTCGTCATTTTCGCCGATGACACCGCATCGGTACGCGGTTCGGCCCGGAGCGCACCGCCGGCGCGAAACAGCTTGATGCCGAGATAGATCAGGTAGCCGGCGCCGATCACCTTCAGCACGGTAAACACGGTGGCCGACGCCGCCAGCAGCGCGCCAATGCCCAGCATCGACAATGTCATCGCGGTGAAGTCGCCGAGCGCCACGCCGACTGCCATCGGCAGCGCGGTGCGCCAGCCCTGGCCGAGCGCATAGGAAATCACCAGCAGGATGGTCGGACCTGGAATGACCAGAAGGACTGCCGAGGCAGCGGCAAAAGCGGCCCAGTTTTCGAAGGACATTTTCTTCTCCTTGAGCTCAACGAAGAGGATAAATCCTTGGTCCCGCGCAGATGTAAAGAGGCAAAAATCGACAAAGCCCCTCGTTAATGCCAGGCGGCCGGCCTTCACGCTTTTTCAACCATGATTGGCGAAAATGCCTGCTATTCGGCCGGACCGTGTTTCCCGTCGACAGCGTAGGGTTTGGGTAAATGCGTGAGTTGCCGCACGGTCTGTCGCTGCCGCATATTGGCGACGCAATCGAAACCGAAATACAGCTTTCCCGTCGCACGGTGCTGTCCGGCGCCGGCGCGCTGGCGCTGCTCGGCATCGCCGGCTGCAGCCAGACGCTGGATTTGCCGTCGCTTCAGCTCGACGACGTCACCACCGGCTCGATCCGGCCCATCCGTCCGAGTATCAGCGTCGACAAGAACATCACCAGCCCCGACGTGATGTACGCTTCGCTCACCGACGGTGGCTTCAATGTGCCGGAAGTGCCCTATCTCAAGGTCAAGCCGGAGTTCCGCCGCCAGATCGTCGTCGATCCGACCGGCGAGCAACCCGGCACCATCGTCGTTCACTCGCAGGAACGGCTGCTCTATCTGGTGCAGCCCGGCGGCGAGGCGATCCGTTACGGCGTCGGCATCGGCAAGGACGGATTCCGCTGGTCCGGCCGCGCCAACATCCAGTACGGCAAGGAATGGCCGGTCTGGACCCCGCCGCCCGAGATGATCGCCCGCAGGCCGGAACTGGTGAAATGGCAAAGCGGACAGCCGGGCGGCCTCGACAATCCGCTCGGCGCGCGTGCCCTCTACATCTATCAGAACGGCAGCGACACCGGCTATCGCATCCACGGCTCGCCCGAATGGTGGAGCATCGGCCAGGCGATGTCGTCGGGCTGCGTGCGCCTGATCAACCAGGACATCATCGACCTCTATAGCCGCGTCTCCAAGAAAAACCCGGTCGTCGTCGTCTGAACGGCGGCTTCGCCTTCAGCGATCACTCTGCCGTTGCGCGATGCCGCAAGACAGGCGAATGTGCCTGCGATTTCATCGCCCGGGAGACGTGAACAATGGCCGGAACTTTTGTCATCGCGCAAGGCGGCGGCCCGACCGCCGTCATCAACCAGACCGTGGTGGGTGCTGCGCTCGAAATCCGCAAGCGGCATCCCGGCGCCAAGGTGCTGGGTTCCATCCACGGCGTGCGCGGCATTCGTGACGGCAATTACGTCGATCTTTCCGCCATCCCCGAGGATCGCCTGCGGCTGATCGCGGCGACACCGAGCGCCGCGCTTGGTTCGACGCGCGACAAGCCGGATGCCGCCTATTGCGACCTCATCCTCAACGGCTTGAAGAAAGCCGGTGCCGACGCCTTCATCTATATCGGCGGCAACGACACCTCGGGCACGCAGCAGATCCTCACCGACGCCGCCGGCGGCAAGATCGCCTTCGTGCATGCGCCGAAAACCATCGACAACGATCTCGAGGAGAACGACCACACGCCCGGCTTCATGTCGGCGGCCGAGTTCGTCGCTGGAGCATTCCTTTCGGTCGATCTCGATTTCCGCGCTCTGCCGGGCATCTATGTCGGCATTGTCATGGGGCGGCATGCCGGTTTCCTGACGGCCGCGTCCGCGGCCTGGCAGCTCGACCAGGACAGCGGCCCGCATCTCGTCTACGTGCCGGAGCGGCCGTTCTCGGCGGCCGGTTTCATCGACGACGTGCGCGCCACGCTCGACCGCCACAAGCGCTGCATCGTTGCCGTCTCCGAAGGCGTCAGCACCGCCGACGGCAAGGCGCTGGTCGAAAGCCTGGTGCCGCCGGAAAGGCTGGAGCGCGACCAACACGGGAACGTCAAGCTGTCGGGCAGCGACCTGCCGGCAGCCTTGGAGCGCGCGCTCGCCGAAGGATTGCCGGGCAAGCGGGCGCGCGTCGATGCGCTCGGCTATATGCCGCGCGGCTATGTCGGCGCCATCAGCGCGGTGGACGCGCAGGAGGCCTTCGATGCCGGTGCCTTCGCGGTCACGGTGGCCGACGAGGGCGGCGGTTCGGTGGCGCTGCAATATGACGGCAAGAAAACCGTGCTGAAAAAGGTGCCGCTGAAGAACGTCGCCGGCAAGACGCGCCATATGCCGGATGATTTCATGCTGCCCGACGTCAACCGGCTGTCCGACGCGGGGATGGCCTATCTGAAGCGGCTGGTCCCGCAAAAGTACAAGGTCGGCAAGCCGTTCGTCTGATGCGGCGTTGATCTGATGGACAGCTGGTTCAGCAAAACCATCGTCGACGCCAAGACGACGATGCTGACCGAGCCCTTCGTGCATGATTTCGTGCGTGCCAACATCTGGCATTTGCGCGGCCGCGATGTCGACCTGCTGGTCGACACCGGCATGGGTATCTGCCCGCTGGCGCCGCAGATCGACACGCCGTCCGGCAAGCCGCTGCTCGCCGTCGCCACGCATATCCATCTCGATCATGTCGGCTCGGTGCACGAGTTTCCGTTGCGGGCAGGGCCGCGCCACAGCGCCGCGCAGTTCGACAGCATGGATGAAGCGGTGACCTACGCCTACATGTTCCATGATCTGGAAGGCGCCGTCTCCAGGCTGCCGGCAAAGGGCTGGAAGGCGGCCGATTACAGGATTCAGCCGGCGCCTCTGGCCCGGACCCTGGACGAGGGCGATAGGATCGACCTCGGCGACCGCCAATTCCGCGTCCTGCATCTGCCCGGCCACTCTCCGGATTCGATCGCGCTGTTCGACGAGGCTGACGGCCTGTTCTTCGCCGGCGACGCCATCTACGACGCCATGCTGATCGACGACCTGCCGGATTCGGATCGTGCCGCCTATCGCCGCACGATGCAGCGCCTGCTCGAGCTGCCGATCCGGATCGGCCATGGCGGCCATGGACCGAGCTTCGATGGCAGGCGGATGCGCGAGATCGCCACCACCTATCTCAGCCGGACCGACCGGAAAGGCGAATAGGAGGCCTCGGCTGAGGCGGCGCAAATCTGAGGCGATTTGTCTTGGGCAGCTATTTTGTTCTTGCTTTGTGCCGGCAGCTATGCTACTAATATGGGTATGGTGCTGATTCGCCCCAACCGACCCGCCCCTCCCGAGGCGGGTTTTGTATTTTCGGGTTTCGGCGGCAACGCCGCGAGGCGGTTGCCGGCTGGAAATTAAATCTTCGTAATATTATCTGGAAACCATAATCGGCGCCCTAGATGCGGGGCTGTCGATCCGGTCGGCTGCCGTGACAGGCGAGACAGGCAAGGCCGACGACCGACGCGCCGATGAATTGTTCCGGTGACGGAACGTCGCGGCGCAAGACCAATCTCTCGCCCGGACAACGGCCATGTCACCAATCCAGACCCTTCGCAGACATCGCGTCGCCGCTCTGCTGGGCGCCGCGCTGATCGTCAGCCCCTTCGCCCTGTCCTTCGCTCCCAGGCTGAATGATGTCCTGGCGGCAACAGTGACCCCACCTGTCACCGGCATGACGGCGCCCCGCGGCTCGTTCGCTCCGGTCGTGGCGGCCGACAAACCGGCAGTGGTGACGATCACCACCCTCATGAAATCGGCGCAGTCGGACACCACGAGCGAGGCCTCCCCATTCGGTGGCAACGAGTTCGGTGGCAACTCGCCTTTCGACGACTATTTCCGCCGTTTCTTCGGTGACCAGGGACTGCCCGCCCCCAAGACACCGCCGGAACAGGCGCCCCGCACCGAGGCCCTCGGCTCAGGCTTCATCGTCGGTGCCGACGGCATGATCGTCACCAACAATCACGTCGTCGACGGCGCCCAGTCGGTCAAGGTGATGCTCGACGACGGCACCGAGCTTCCCGCCAAATTGATCGGCCATGACACGAAGAACGACCTTGCCGTGCTCAAGGTCAACGCCGGCAAGCCCTTGCCGACCGTCAAATGGGGCGATTCGGACAAGCTCATGCCGGGCGACCAGGTGCTCGCCTTCGGCAATCCTTTCGGCCTTGGCACCACGGTCACCGCCGGCATTGTCTCGGCGCGCGGCCGCGATCTGCACAGCGGCCCGTTTGACGACTTCATCCAGATCGACGCACCGATCAACCGGGGCAATTCCGGCGGCCCGCTGACGGATGTGTACGGCGATGTCGTCGGCATCAACACCGCGATCTTTTCGCCGAATGGCGGCAGTGTCGGCGTCGGCTTCGCCATCCCCTCGGACCAGGCGCAAAAGGTCGTCGCCAAGCTGATGAAGGGCGGCTCCATCCAGTACGGCTATCTCGGCGTCCAGATTCAGCCGGTGACGCCTGATGTGGCGAGCGCCATCGGCCTCGATCACCCTACCGGCGTGCTGGTCGCGCAGGTCAGCGACGGATCGCCGGCCGCCAAGGCCGGCATCGAGACCGGCGATGTCATTACCAGCTTCGCCGGCCAGGACATAAAGGATCCGAGGGATCTGTCGCGCGCCGTCGCTGACGTTGCGCCTGGCACGAGGGAAGCCCTCAATGTCTGGCGCAAGGGGAAAAGCCTGCAGATCTCCGTCGAGATCGGGCGCAACGAAGACGACACGGCGACGGGATCGGTGACCGGCGAGTCAGGTCAGCCGTCGACGGGGCAGGGCCTTCGCGCACCGGCGCTCGGTCTCGGCCTGATGGACGTCACTCCTGATGTGCGCCAGGCAATGAACCTGCCAGAAAACCAGCACGGCGCACTGGTCGAGCGCGTCGACCCGAACAAGGCGGCGTCGGCTTCCGGCATCCAGCCCGGCGACATCATCGTCGGCGTCGACCAGACTCCGGTGAGGAGCGCCAGGCAGGCAAATCAGGCGATTGTGCAGGCTGCCAAATCCGGCAAGAAATCGGTGCTGCTGCTTGTCGAGCGCGGCGACGCCCAGATGTTCGTCGCCGTCCCCTTCGCCAGCGGCTGAAGCGGGCGCCGCGCTGCCAAGATCAATGTAGAGCATTGCCGCCAGGCCGGAGCCAAGATTTCGGTTGCCCGCGCTCGCGTCTTCGAGAAAACTGACAAAGCTCGATTGGACCTTGCGCAAACGGATATTCTCGATGGTTACCCGAGGCTTCTCTTCCGGACGAAAGCCGCCGACGGATACGGATGCACGTATCCCGCCGGGGCAATATCTCGAGCAAGGTTTCCCGGTCCTGTCGGCCGGCCCGACGCCGCATGTCCGCACCGAGGATTGGTCGTTCACGCTTAAGCACGGGCCGCGGCCGATCAAGAAGTGGAACTGGGCCGAGTTCAACGCGCTGCCCTTGACCAAGATGACGCGCGACATCCATTGCGTCACCGCATGGACCAAGTTCGACACGGCGTGGCAGGGCGTGCTCGTCGACGACATCCTTGCCGACGCCGGCATCGAGCCGCCCACCGCCTTCACGCTGGCGCTGGGTTTCGACGGCTATTCCACCAACGTGCCGACGAAGGATATCACCGGTGGCAAGGCGATGGTGGCACTGCTTTATGAAGGCAAGCCGATCACTCCCGACCATGGCGGCCCGGCCCGGCTGCTCGTTCCGCATCTCTATTTCTGGAAATCGGCCAAATGGCTGAACGGGCTGCAGTTCACCGAGCGTGACGAGCCGGGTTTCTGGGAGTTGCGAGGCTATCATATCTATGGCGATCCGTGGCGCGAGCAGCGCTACACGAACGATCCATGAGCGACGGCCCGGCGGCGCAGTCGCCCTGGCAGACGGTCACCATCACCCGCATCCAAAAGCGCACGCCGCGGGTCACCAGCTTCTTCCTGCAGCCGTCGCGGCCCTTCGTCTATCGTGCCGGACAGCATGTCGATGTCAGGCTGACGGCGCCGGACGGCTATCAGGCGCGCCGCTCCTACTCCATCGCCTCGGCGCCGGAGACCGGCGAGACCATCGAGCTGGCGATTGAAAAACTCGAGGACGGCGAGGTCTCGCCGTTCTTTCACGAGATAGCGGCGGTGGGCGACGAGGTCGAATTGCGCGGGCCGCTCGGCGGCCATTTCGTCTGGTCAGACGGCGATGGCGGCCCGCTCCTGCTCGTCGGCGGCGGGTCGGGCGTGGTGCCGCTGATGTCGATGCTCCGCCACCGGGCGATGCGGGGATCGCTGGTCGCCGCCGCCCTGGTGTTTTCGGCGCGGGTCTGGGACGAGGTGATCTTTCGCGATGAGCTGATCGACCTCGCCGAGCGCCGGGATGGCTTCGACCTGGTGCTGACGCTTACGCGCGAGCCGGCCCGCCGTCCGGCGGATTATGCGCGGCGGGTCGACGCCGCGATGATGGTGCAAGCCATGACGAGGCTGCCCGCGCCGCCGAAGCTCGCCTTTGTCTGCGGCTCGAACGCATTCGTGACGGCCGCCGCCGAGGCACTGATCGATGCCGGGGTGCCTGCGGCACTCATCCGCACCGAACGCTACGGGGTCTGACCTGGTTCTTGCGCGGTTGCTGGCTTCGCCGGCCGGCATAAGCGGGCCGAAAACCGGCAGAACGGTGAGGCCGCGTTTGGCCGAAATGGTTAACGATTCGACAAAGAACCTCGGCTGCGACTTTTATCGGTTTAAAAAATCGAACCGAACGGTTCGTTTCTGTTGACAATGCGTGCAGGACGCTGTGAACGCTGCCTCCCAAGTCACCTTGCAGCCAGACCGAGGCGATAGACTATCTGCTTGACATTAAACGATAAAAATGTGGCGAAGGGAATCTCTGGCACAATTTCAAGGTGTAGATTCTTGGTCCACACCAAAAAACTTCGTGATTGGAAACTGGCCATTGGCTTTCCCACATCGGGGCTGTCCGAACGACGCGAATTCCCCCCAAGGCACGCCGCTAGACGGACGGAAAACTAAGATACTGGAGTACTAAAAAATGAAAAAGATCGCTCTTGCCGCCGTCGCCGTTTTGGCGATCACCGGCAGCGCCTTCGCTGGCAGCGACAACTTTGGTTCCAAGGGTGCGAACCAGCCTGCCGCTGCGGTCGACAGCTCGTATACGGCTTCCATTCAGAAGCCGGCTCATGCTGACCAGCAGGCTGTCCAGGGCGCCGACCGTAACCTCTTCGGCAACAACTAACAGCCGATCCCAGCATCAGGGCGGCGGGCATATCCGCCGTCCGGGGATCTGAAAAATTCAGGAGTATTAAGATGAAAAAGATCGTTCTTGCTGCCGCCGCCGTTTTGGCCATCACCGGCAGCGCCTTCGCCGGCAGCGACAACTTTGGTTCCAACGGAGCCAACCCGCCTGCTGTCTCGGTCGACAGCTCCTACACGGCTTCCGTCAAGACGTCGAACCAGGCTGAAAAGCAGCCGGTTGTCCAGGGCGCCGACCGTAACCTCTTCGGCAACAACTAACAGCCGATCCCACCATCAGGGCGGCGGCATGCCCGCCGCTTGATTTCGAAAATCCAGGAGACCCAAAATGAAAAAGATTGTTCTTACTGCCGCCGCGCTCTTGATTGCCGCCGGCAGCGCTTATGCCCGCAACGACAATGTTGGCGGGACCGACATCAACAAGCAGTCGACCGTCAACGTCGACAAGACGCAGACGTATTCGGTGCGGGACAGCAACTCGCCGATCTACAAGCTGCTGAATTCGTCTGGCGATGTGCCCAAGTCCGCGCCTCAGGGCGCCGACCGCAACCTCTTCGGCAACAACTAGAGCAATTCCAGGAAAAGTGTGAAACGGCCGTCCGGAATTGCGTCAAAACAAGGAGATAGAGCGGTTCGGCGTTCCGTGAAACGATGAACCGCTCTAACGGCCGAACTGGAATTCCAGACAAGAGCGGCGGGCCATGCCCGCCGCTCTTGTCCCTTGCATGGCGGAAGAACGCCTGCTTCAAGCCGCCTTTGCTTCTGCTTCATGGAGCGCGAAAGAGCGCCCGTCCGCGTCGAAAATATGCAGGTCTCCGGCGTCCGCCGTCAGCCGCAGTGTCGCTCCGCGCTTGATCTCGACATTGCCCGGCAGCTTGGTCACCAGCGGCAGGTCGGCGCGGCCGATGTCGACATAGACGAGCTGGACCTCGCCGAGCTGCTCGACGTAATCGACCGTCCCTTCGAACAAATAGTCGGCGCCGGTGGCAATCATCAGATCCTCCGGCCTCACCCCGAAGCTCACCGCTGCGCCTTTCGCCGACGCAGGCGTTGCGATCGGCACCGTTGCCTTGCGGCCGCCGACATGGCTGACGACCGTCGGGTTGCCGGTCTTGTCGATCGTCGCCGGCAGGATGTTCATCGCCGGCGAGCCGATGAACTGGGCGACGAAAAGATTGCCGGGCCGCTTGTAGAGCTCCATCGGCGTGCCGACCTGTTCGATATGGCCTTCCTTCAGCACGACGATGCGGTCGGCCAGCGTCATCGCCTCGACCTGGTCGTGGGTGACGTAGATCATCGTCGTGGCCGGCATCGACTCCTTGAGCTTGGCGATCTCGATGCGGGTGGCGACGCGCAGCGCCGCGTCGAGGTTGGATAGCGGCTCGTCGAACAGGAAGACCTTGGGATTGCGCACGATGGCGCGACCGATGGCGACGCGCTGGCGCTGGCCGCCCGACATCGCCTTGGGCAGGCGGTCGAGATATTTGGTCAGCTGCAGGATCTCGGCCGCCTGGCGCACCCGCTTGTCGATCTCGGCCTTGCTTTCCTTGCCGATTTTCATCGAGAAGGCCATGTTGTCGTAGACGGTCATGTGCGGATAGAGCGCATAGGACTGGAACACCATGGCGATGCCGCGCTTTGACGGCGGCACGTCGTTGACGATCTCGCCGTCGATCTTGAGCTCGCCCGAGGTGATCTCCTCCAGCCCGGCGATGCAGCGCAGCAAGGTCGACTTGCCGCAACCAGAGGGACCGACGAAGACGATGAATTCGCCCGACTTTATGTCGAGGTCGACGCCGTGCAGAATGTTGAGATTGCCATATGATTTCCTCACTTGCCTTAGCGTGACATCGGCCATGGTACCCTCCAGTTCTTCCTTGAATTCAGTCGATACGCCCGAACCAGGCGCCGTAGCCGCCGAGGCGGATAGTGCCGGCGCCAGTCTGTCCCGAAAACCCGTGTCCCGGCAAGGGCTGCAATGAGCGGCCGCCAAGATCGACTTCGGCAGGCTTTGCTCCGAGATTGAAGGCGCAGACGATCTGCTCGTTGCCTTCACGGCGGGTGAAGGCGACGGTGTCGCCCTCGCTTTCGATGAACTCGATATCACCCTTGGCCAGTGCCGGATGGGCGCGGCGGAAAGCCAGGAAGCGCCGGTAGTGCTCAAGCAGCGAGCCGTCGTTGCCTTGCTGCACATTGACGGCTTGCGCAAGGTGCTTGCTGGGCACCGGCAGCCAAGGCTTTGCCGTCGAGAAGCCGCCATTGCGGGCGGCGCCGTCCCAAACCATCGGCGTGCGGCAGCCGTCGCGGCCCTTGAATTCCGGCCAGAAGCGGATGCCGTATGGGTCCTGCAGATCCTCGAAGCTGAGCTCGGCCTCGCTGAGCCCGAGCTCCTCGCCCTGATAGATGCAGACCGAGCCGCGCAACGACATCAGCAGCGCCGAGATGACCTTGAGGTAGGCGGTCGGGTCGGGCTCGCCGGCTGCCCAGCGCGAGGCAGGGCGCATCACGTCATGGTTGGAGAAGGCCCAGCACGACCAGCCGTCGCTGGCCACCTTGCCGAAGGTTTCCAGCACCGAGCGCACCTTTGCCGCGGTGATCTTCTCCGGCGCCAGGAAGTCGAAGGAGTAACACATATGCACGCGCTTGCCGCCGGCCGTATAGGCCGCCACCACTTCCAGCCCACGCTGCGAGTCGCCGACCTCGCCAACCGCGGCCGTCGCCGGGTATTCGTCGAGCAAAGCGCGGAAGCGTTCGAGGAAGCCGAGGTTTTCAGGCCGGCTCTTATCGTAGAGATGGTCCTGGTAGTTGTAGGGGTTGACGGTCGGCGCCGTCTGGTCGTTGCGCTGCTCGGGCGGCAGCGGCGGATTGTCTTCCAGGCCCTGGCTGTGGAAGTAGAAATTGATGGTATCGAGGCGAAAACCGTCGACGCCGCGCTCCAGCCAGAAGCGGGTGACGTCGAGCAGCGCGTCCTGGACCGCGCGGCTGTGGAAGTTGAGGTCGGGCTGCTCGGCCAGGAAATTATGCAGATAATATTGCTGGCGGCTGGTGTCCCACTGCCAGGCCGAGCCGCCGAAGATCGACAGCCAGTTGTTGGGCGGCGTGCCGTCCGGCTTGGCATCTGCCCAGACATACCAGTCGGCTTTTGGATTGCTGCGGCTCGACCGGCTTTCCTTGAACCACGGATGGATGTCGGCGGTGTGCGAGAGCACCTCGTCGATCATCACCTTGAGGCCAAGCCGGTGCGCCTCGGCGGTCAGCGCGTCGAAGTCGGCCAGCGTGCCGAACATCGGATCGACTTCGCAATAATCCGACACGTCGTAGCCAAAGTCCTTCATCGGCGATTTGAAGAACGGCGAGATCCAGATGGCGTCGACACCGAGCGAGGCGATATAGGGCAGCCGGCCGATAATGCCCCTGAGGTCGCCGATGCCGTCGCCGTTCGAATCCTGGTAGCTGCGCGGGTAGATCTGGTAGATCACGGCACCTCGCCACCAGTCGCGATCGATAGCGAGATCGGGCTTCGGGGTCGCCTTCAAAGCGGATTGCATGATCTCAACCTCCTTTCACCGAGCCGGCAAGCAGCCCGCGGACGAAATAGCGCTGCAGCGAGAAGAACACGATCAGCGGCACGATGATGGTGACGAAGGCCGATGTCGTCAGGATCTCCCAGTCGCCGCCGCGCGAGCCGAGCAACGCATTGAGCTTGGCGGTAAGCACGATCTGGTCGCCCTCGGTACCAAGGAAAACCATCGCCACCAGCAGATCGTTCCACACCCAGAGAAACTGGAAGATGGCGAACGAGGCCAGCACCGGGAACGACAATGGCAGCACGATCTTGACGAAGATCTCGAAATCGCTGGCCCCGTCGATGCGTGCCGACTCCATGATCTCGCGTGGCAGGCCGGCGATATAGCTCCTCAACAGATAGATGGCGAAAGGCAGGCCGAAGCCGGTATGCGCCAGCCAGATGCCGAGATAGGTCTTCGACGGCACGCCGAAGAAGCTGCCGACGCCGTTATAGAGCTTCAACAGCGGGATCAGCGACATCTGCAGCGGCACGACCAGGAGGCCGATGATGACGGCGATGAGCAGCGCCCGGCCGGGAAAGCGCATCCAGGCCAAAGCGTAAGCGGCGAACGCGGCGATCAGGATCGGGATGACGGTCGCCGGAATGGTGACGGTCAGCGAGTTCATGAAGGAGCGGCCGATGCCTTCCGAAAACAGCACCGTGTCGTAATTGTCGGTGGTGAATTTCGGCGGCGCCGACGACGCGTAATAGACGCGCTGGCCGCGTTCGCCTTCGAAAGCCTTCGGCGAGGTCATGACGAAACTGCCGTCGGCATTGAGTTGCAGGGTCACGCCGTCGCCGAGATCGGCTGTCGTGCCGGCGGGATATTGCGTCGGCGCGGCCGACTTGACGCCGAAGGCGCTGATGTTGCGGGCCGGGCCGTCGCCGAAGATATTGCCTTGCAGGACGAACTTTCCGTCCTTCTCGACCTGCGCCGAGGCTGGCGGCAGCCGGCCGGCTTCCGTCTGGCTGGAACTGGTGAACGAGTTCCACCAGCCCGAAGCGATGATCTGATCCTTGTCGCGCAGTGACGAGACCAAAATGCCGAGCGTCGGGATCGTCCAGATCGCAACGAAGATGAAGACGGCGATATGGACGCCGAAACGGCTGACAAAGGACTTACCGGTCGACACGGCCATCTCAATGCCCTTCCGTCTCTTTGTTCGCCTGGCGGATGTTCCAGACCATGATCGGAATGACCGCTATCATGATGATGATAGCGATGGTGGCGCCGCGGCCGAAATCGCCGCCGCCGCGGAACATCCAGTCGAACATCAGATTGGCCAGCACCTGGCTGTTCCACTGGCCGTTGGTCATGGTCAGCACGATGTCGAAAACCTTCAGCACCAGGATGGTGATGGTGGTCCAGACCACGGCGATGGTGCCCCAGATCTGCGGCACCATGATCTTCCAGAAGATCTGGAAAGGGTTGGCGCCGTCGATGACGGCGGCTTCCAGCGTCTCTTCCGGAATGCCGCGCAAGGCCGACGACAGGATGACCATGGCAAAGCCGGTCTGGATCCAGATCAGGATGACCATCAGGAAGAAGTTGTTCCAGAACGGCAGCGAGATCCAGACCTGCGGCTGGCCGCCGAAATACTGGATGATGGCATTGAGCAGGCCGATCTGCGTCTGGCCGTCGCCGCGATATTCGTAGATGAATTTCCAGATGACGCTGGCGCCGACGAACGAGATGGCGAGCGGCAGGAAGATCAGGCTTTTTGCGATGGTGCCCCACCAGATCTTGTCGGTGAGCACGGCGATGATCAGCCCGAGGAAGGTGCAGGCGGCCGGCACCACCGCCAGCCAGATGATGTTGTTGAGGATCGAGTTGCGGAACTCGCGGTCGCCGAACGCCCATTGATAGTTGGCCAAGCCGACGAAATGGGCGCCGCCGCGATCGAGGAACGACAGCCTCAGCGTCTCCACTACCGGGTAGATCAGGTAGATCGTGAGGATGATCATCGCCGGGCCGACGAACAGCCAGGGCCGGATCACCCCCTGCCGGCGCAGATTGTTGATCGCCGCCTTGCCGGAAACGCCGCGTGCCGGAAAGATCGTGTCGAGTGCCTTGTTGGCGCCCCAGAAATAGGCGACGCAGCCGCCCACGCCGATGATGATGACGAATATCGCCGAAAAAATCTGAGCCGCCATGGGTCCCTCCCCCTGCGCACGGATCCGCCAGTCGAGAATGGCTTTGGCGACGGGATCATGCGCCGATTCAGTTGTCTGGAGCGCGACCAGCCGGAAAGCAGGTCACTGGGCGCGCGTCATGCCGGAATGCGTTGTACTCACGACAATCGACGCGACGCCAAGCACCGGGTAGGGTCCGGGCCGTTTGAGGCTCGGACCACATCACATTGGGAACTCAAGCCGGCCGCTTACTTGATCGCGTCCCAGCTTTTCTGGATGTCGGTGGCGACGTCCTGGGCGGACTTGCCGCCGACCAGGTCGATCATGCCGGTCCAGAACGCACCGGCGCCGATCTTGCCCGGCATCAGGTCGGACCCGTCGAAGCGGAAGGTCGAGGCGTTGGCCAGGATCTCGCCCTGCTTCTTCAGCGCGTCGCTGGCATAGGCGTCCTTGTTGACCGACTTGAACGGCGTCACGAAGCCGCCCTGTGCCATCCAGATCTCATGAGCGAGCGGCAGCTTCAGGAATTCGATGAACGCGCGGGCACTCTTGCTGTCTTTGGTGATCATGGCGAGCGTGCCGGCGCCGAGCACCGGAGTGCCGAGCTCGGGCTTGGAAGCGTAAGGCGGGAAGTAGAAGAAGTCGGCATCCTCGCCGATCTTGGTGCCTTGCGGGAAGAAGGTCGGGATGAACGATGCCTGATGGTGCAGATAACATTTTGGCGGCACCGAGAAGAGGCCCTTCGGGCTGTCACGGAAATCGGTCGCCGCAACCGCCTTGGCGCCGCCCTCGACCATCTTGTCGTCGGTGGCGATCTTGCCGAAAATGTCGATGGCGTTGACCACTGCCGGATCGTTGAACGGAATTTCGTTCTTCACCCATTTGTCGTAGGTCTCGGGCGTCTGGGTGCGCAGCATGATGTCTTCGACCCAGTCGGTCGCCGGCCAGCCGGTGGCGCCGCCCGAACCAAGCCCGATGCACCATGGCGTGCCGCCGTCGGCGATGATCTTCTTTTCGAGCTCGGCAAGCTCTTCCTGCGTCTTCGGCACCTTGTAGCCGGCTTCCTCGAAATTGTCCGGCGAGTACCAGACCAGCGACTTCACGTCGGCCTTATACGGAAAGGCGAAGAAGCCGGGCTTGCCGTCCTTGTCCTTGAACGTGCCGAGATCGACCCAGGATTGGCCGGCGCCGTAATTGTCCTTTACCCAGTTGGCGGTTTCGTCGCCGAGCGGCGTCAAAAGACCCTTCGATGCCAGATCCTGGATCAGGCCCGGCTGCGGCAGCACGGCGATGTTGGGCGGGCTGCCGGCCTGCGTGTCGATGACGATCTGCTGCTCGTAATTCTCCGACGAGGAGTACTTGATCTCGGCGCCGGTGGCTTCGGAGAAATAATCGAGGACGGTGCGGATAAGCCCTTCGTCCTCGCCGCGCCACGGCCCGAAGATCGTCAGCGTCTCGCCCTTGAGGTCGACTTTCTTGAGCTCTTCGTAGTTCGCCCAGTTGAAACGGGGATCTTCGCCCGGCTTGAACTTCAGTTCGGCTTGCGCCGGCATGGCGAGCGCAAGCGTGGCAAACGCAGCGCCCAGCAGAAGCATTTTCTTCATCGGTATTCCCTCCCAGTGGTGACAAACACCGAACGAAACCTCCATTCCGTCCGCCGGCGCTGCAGGACTGTGACTCAGTCGGAAAGGAACTGCAACCTTTCGTAGAGTCTTCCAAAGCGCTTTGGTGATTTTGATCTCGCCACTGAATTGATCGCGAGTCAAGAGGAAGCCAAATTAATCGATTCAATTTCTGCGGTCGAGTGCCGGCGAAAGTGCGCTGCAGCACAGTTTTCTGGCGGTGCAGCAGCAAATTCGGCTTCAAACCGGTCCGAACCGTGCGTATGGTCAGTGCGCTCGGGCAACGCGGTTCGTAGCGGCTAGCTCGATTCAGATTAAAAGCGCTTTGAGGTTGGAGGCCTCCGGTGAACCTCAAGCAGCTCTCCCACATGCTGGCGCTTTCGCAGACTACGGTGAGCCGCGCATTGAACGGCTACCCGGAAGTCAACGAGGAAACGCGCCGGCGGGTGGTCGATGCCGCCAAGCGTCACGGCTATCGCCCCAATCCGAGCGCCCGCCGGCTGGCGACCGGCAAGACCGGCATGATCGGCTATGTGCTGCCGACGGGAACGACCGTCGACATCGACCCGCATTTCGTCGAGTTCCTGTCCGGCCTCGGCGACTATGCGCGTTCGCACGAGCTCGACCTGGTGCTGTCACCGGCCGATGCCGACGACCAGGAGACGACCTACCGCCGCATTGTCGCCAACCGGCAGGTCGACGCGGTCTATATCTCGTCGCCGAGGCCGGCCGACCGGCGGGTGGCGCTGGTCAATACGCTCGGCATTCCCTTCATCGTCCATGGCCGCAGCGAAGGCTTCGATTTCGACTATCCGTTCACCGACATCGACAATGAGGGCGCCTTCCACGAGGCGGCGCGGCTACTCGTTCAGCTCGGTCATAGGCGTCTGGCGCTGATCAACGGCGACGATCGCGAGACCTTCGCCATCCATCGCGAGCGCGGCGTGCGCCGCGCGCTTGCGGCGAACGGCCTGGTGCTTCGAGATCAGCATGTCTGTTCCCTCACCATGACCGAGGAGAACGGCTACCGCGCCGCCAGGCGTCTGCTGGAACAAAGCGACGCGCCGACGGCGATCGCCTGCTCCAGCCTGATCATGGCGCTCGGCGTGGTGCGCGCGGTGCGCGATCTCGGCCTGACCATTCCGGGCGACCTGTCGCTGATCGCCCATGACGACGTCTTTCCCTGGCTGAAGCCGGAAAATTTTTCGGTGCCATTGTCGACGACGCGTTCGTCGATCCGCCTCGCCGGCGCGCGCATCGCCGAACGGCTGGCGGCGCGAATTTCCGGCCTGGAGGAGGGCGCTCACGGCGAAGTCTGGCCGGTCGACCTGGTGGTCAGGGGATCGGTCGCCGGCGCGCCGGCCTAGAGGCAATCACTCTGAACGGCCGAGGTCGACTCTTGGCGGCTGTTGGCCAGCACCAGCGGGTGCGTCCTGGCCTCAGGTCGCGGATTTGAGGTGATCGATGAAGGCGCGCAGCTTCGGCAGGACTTGGCGCTTGCCGGGATGATAAAGGAAGACACCCGGCGTCGTCGTGGCGACGCTGTCCAGCACCGACTGGAGTTTTCCTTCGGCTATCGGACCTTCGGCGAGTGGTCGCGGCGTCTGCGCCAGCCCGACGCCCCGCATCGCGGCCCCGACCAATGTCGAATAGTCGTGCGCGATCAGCGGGCCTGAGACGATCGCTTCGATTGCACCGTTGCCGTCGATGAACGACCAGGGCGCGATGGCGCCATTCGAGCGACGCAAGCGTAAGCAGGCGTGGTGGCGCAAGTCGTCGACACGCTCGGGACGGCCGTAGCGCTCGAGATAGTCAGGGCTGCCGACGACTACGAACGAGAACGGCGGGGTCAACCGCACCGCCACCATGTCGGCGGCGATGAGTTGCCCGAGGCGGATGCCGGCATCGAACCCACCGGTCGCGAGATCGACCATCTGGTCGCTCACGGCGATCTCCAGTTCGATCTCAGGATAGGCTTGGCAGAACGACGCGAGCACCGGCTCCAACATCAGCGGCACGATAGCGCGAGGCACAGACAGGCGTAGCAGACCGGTCGGCCGCTGGCCGATATCGCGAGCAGCCTCGCCGGCCGCGACGAGCTCCTCGAATGCCGGGCCGGCACGGTCGAGGAACCGCTGGCCAGGTTCGGTTAAACCAACGCTCCGCGTCGTGCGGACGAACAGCGCCGTGCCCAGGCGAGCTTCCAGCGCGCGCACCGCTTGGCTCACGGCCGATGGCGTCACGCCGAGATCGGCGGCGGCACGGCGGAAGTTACGCCGCCTGGCGACGGCCAGGAACGCCTCGACGCCCTCCAGCGCACCATGTCTGACTGTGTAGTTCTGCTTCATAGGTTGTTGTGATTACACCGGATAGTCGAATTGCGGTAGCGGGCTTAAAGCCGCGTGAACCAACTGTTGAGAGTAGGCCAAATGTCCACGGAAATGGTGTTCCAAACCCATCTTGTTCTCGGCTATGTCGCGTGGCTGCTTTGCTTCGGCGCGTACGGTTTGCCGTTGCTCAGGTCGATGGACCGGGTCGCAGCGCAACGCGCTATCGCTATGCTGCACAGCTTCCGCTTCTTCGGGCTCGTCTTCCTGGTTCCGGGCGTCGTAAGCCCCAATCTGCCCGCTGATTTCGCCGTGTTCGCCGCCTACGGCGATTTCGCGACTGGCGTGCTGGCCATGCTGGCGCTGCTCACGGTGAGGATACGCCCGCTCTTCTGGCCGTTGGTCGTCGCCTTCAACGTCGCAGGGACGGTCGACCTCATCGTCGACTATTACCACGCCATTCAGATCGGCCTTCCTGCACGCGCAGGCGAACTGGGCGCCACCTACGCGATCCCGATCATCTACGTACCGCTGCTGACGATAACGCATATCGCCGCATTCTATTTTCTCCTACGTCCTCAGCAAAACGCGACCTGAGCGGGTTATTCCTTCGCCGCCTCGGCCGCCTTGGTGTTCAGCAGGCCAAAGCCGAAATCATTGTCGCGCCCCTTGGGGCCGAGATCCTTTGCCGTGGCGGCAAGTGCTTTCTCCACCCAGTCGGCGGAGCGGTCGGGCGCGGCATGCAACAGATTGGCGACGGCGCCGGTCACGATCGCCGCGGCGAAGGACGTCCCGGTCACCACGTCCGAGCCGGCGCCGCTCGGCGCCACCATCTCGACGCCGGGAGCGGAGATGAAGACGTAGGCGCCGCGATTGGCCTGCGGCATCAGCCCGTCCTTGGCATCGGTGGCCGTCACCGCGATCACGCCGTCGAAGGCGGCCGGATAACCATAGGGCGCCTTCGGTCCGTTATTGCCGGCGGCCGCGACCAGCACGATGCCAAGCGCGCGCGCATTGCGGCAGGCGATGCCGAGCAGGTCGTTCTTCGGGCCGACGAAGCTCATATTGATGATGCGGACATCCTGCTCCGCCGCCCAGTCGAGCGCCGAAAGGATGACGTCCATGGTCGACTTGCCGCCCTCGAAGGCGCGGGCATGATGGATCCTGGCGCCCGGCGCCATGCCTTTGAACGCGCCGGTGCCGGCGATCAGTCCATCGACCGAAGTGCCGTGGTCGCGCGCCTTGATCGGCACGCCGGGCATGGCATCGAACTGCCCGGCGATGACGCCGGAGAGCGCCGGATTGCCGTCGTCGATGCCGGTGTCGATGACGCCGACGCGCACATTCTCGCCGCTGGCTTTGTCGGCATCGAGCGCGATGCGCTCGAACGCATAATTGACGATGCTGGCCGCCTGCTGCAGCGAGTAGACATGGTTGGCCTCACGCCGCAAAGTGCGGCCGTCGGCGGCGAGCTGTGCCAGCACGACGCCGACCGGGCGGCCATCGGGAATGCCGAAGCGCACCAGCGTGTTGCCGAGCAGCCGCGACTGCCGCTGCGAGCGTATCTCGAGGCCGAACGAGGCCGCGATCTGCTGGACCGCGCCGGCATCGCCATTGACGGTGACCAGCACCTCGTCGGGCACGAAATCGCCGGTCACGGCGCGCGGCGGCTCGGTTGCCACAAGATCGGTCGGCGCAGCCACCGCACCGCCCGGCACCGCAGCCTGTATTGCCGGCGCGACGGCGGGTGGGGTTGCAGTATTGCCAGGAGGTATCGGCGCCTCGGTGACTACGGCAGGATTGGGGAACAGGTCGACAATCAAGCCCGGAAGAAACACCGCGCCCGTCGTTCCATGAGCCGGCGCTTTGCCGCCATCCTTCACGCCGCCGCCATCCTTGGCGCAGTCGGCGTTGGCAGCATTTCCCCGGTTCAGGCAGTCGATCTCAGCCTGGGTGAGGTTAGGATCGTTGGTTTGTGCAACGGCAGACGCGGCGAAGATTGTCATCGCCGCCGTCAATCGAATGACCGCCTCAGCCGCCATCAGCCGGTTTCCTTCCCTCCAGGGCAGCTTCGGTGAAAGGCTGGGCGGCGATAAGGCCAAGCAGCTTCTGATAGTCGGCGGCGGTCTCGGCCGGGACGCCGACGCGGAAGACGCCGTCGGCGGTCGGCCCGCCAGCGATCTTCAACTGGTTCTGGTCGAGAAAAGCGACGATATCGGACAGCTTCGCATCCGGTTTGAACTTCACCAGTGCAAACGGCATTTTGGCCAGATCGTCCTCCGATCCGGCAATCTCGAAATCGCCACCTCTGTTGCCGGTCTGCACAAAGGATTGCGCGACGACCAGGGCCAGCAGCACCGCGGCCGCGGCCCAGGCGACGCCGGCGGGCACCGCCATGAAGCGGCTCCAGGCTTGCGCCAGCCAGGACGATGCCGCCGGCGCGCGGGACGGGCCGGCCTCGGCGTCGAGCGCCTTGGCAAAGCGGCTGAGCGCATCGGCCGGCGGGCGGATTGCCTCGTTTGCGGCAGCGGTGCCGGAGAATTCGGCCTCGGCCTCGCCTAGTGCGGCCATCGCCGCCGGATCGCTCGTCAGCCATTCCTCGATGGCTTCGAGCTCGGTGCCCTCCAGCGAGCCGTTCAGATAAAACGGCAGCAGCATTTCCATTTCGTCGCGGCGTGACATCTTTTCAGCGGCGCTCATGGCCACCCCCTGTCGTAACCGGCGGCCTTGAGGGCTTCGCCGAGTTTCTTGCGGGCGTAGAACATCCTGGTCTTGACCGTTGCGACCGGGATGCCGAGTACCTCGCCGATCTCGCTCACCGATTGCCCGTGATAATAGGCAAGGTCGATCACCGTGCGGTGCTCTTCCGGCATGGCATCGATAAAGCGTCGCAAGGCGGCGGCCTTGTCTTCCTTCATCGTCACGACTTCCGGCGTGTCGGCGCCGTCGGCGACCTGGGCCGCGTCATGGTCGTCGATCCAGTCTTCCTTCCTCTTGCGCAGCAGGGACAGCGCCTTGAAGCGGGCAATGCCGAGCAGCCATGTCGAGACCTCCGAGCGCCCCTCGAAGGCCGGTGCCTGCCGCCAGAGTTCGAGGAACACCTCGTTCGCGATATCGTCGGCCATCTGTTCCGATCCCGTCTGGCGTGCCACGAAGCGGTAGACCCGCGCGTGGTGGCGCATGAACAGGAGCCGCACGGCGGCACGGTCGCCTTTCGCGACCCGCTCGACAAGCGCGCGATCGGTCTCCGCGGCCGTCATCGCCGGTCGAGCCGCCTGGCTCCTGCCTGCTCTGTCGCTGATCGGCCCAAAAAGGTTCACCGCATCCGCCCGTATATCTGCGGAGGCTAACTGAAGAGCGGGAGCGTTGCCAGAGGGAGAAGAGCGCGCGCGCTCAACTCAGGAACGGCTTTGCCTTCATCGTCGCCGGCACCGGCACGCCGAGGCGCGCAAGCACCGTCGGCGCGAGCTGCAACTGATCGAGCAGCGTATTGGCTTCCGGACCCTCGCCGGATCCGAAGTAGTAAAGTGCGAAATTCTGCATCTCCTCGTCGTGGCCGCCATGATGGCCGCGATCGGTCTGGCCATGATCGGCGGTGACGATCACCTCGTAGCCGGCTTCCCGCCAGCGCGGCAGGAAGCCGGCGAGCATGGCGTCCATTGCATAGACGGCATGATCCATCTCGTGGCAGTCATGGCCGAAGCGGTGGCCCATCGAGTCCAGAGTACAGCTGTGCAGGATGCCGTAGTCGATGCCGTAGCGCCTGGTCAGCATGGTCAACGTCGCGAACAGGTCGACGTCGCTCGGTGTCATCTGGTTCCTGGCATTGTAGCCGGTCATGGTGTGAAACCGGCCATGGCTGATCGGCCTGCCCGGCTGGTCGAACTCCATGTCCTCGACCAGATCGAACGGATAGGCCCGGAAGAATTCGGACCAGTAGGAGTGGGTGACCGCACCGGTCTTGCCGCCGGCCCTGCTGACTTCGGAAAAGATGTCCGGCTGTTCGACGCGAAACCGGTTCTCGTTCGACAGGATACCGTGCATTTGGGGCGGCACGCCGGTGTGGATCGAGGCATAGCAGGATGCCGAGGTCGACGGCAGCACGGAGCGCATTTTCCATACGCGGGCTTCGCCTGATTGCACCCAGCCTTCGAGATTGCCCATCAGCCGACGCCAGTTCCGGTAAGGCACGCCGTCGAGGATGATGAGCAATAGTTTTGTGTTGAGCGCCAAGGGCGCCTCCATGCGGCTTAATCGGAAAAGTCAGGGCCGGCCTGCCGTTCAATCCACGCCCGGACAGGATCGTCGGGCGCAAAGTGCGGCCCGCTAGTTCCCCGCGCTGGCCATGCGCCGTCCCTTGATCGCCTTCTCTAGCCAGCCGATCTCCATTTCTGGCACCGACGATAGCAAAAGATCGGTGTAGGCATCGAATGGTGGCGTCAGCACGGTGCTCTTGGCGCCGTAGCGCACCACTTCGCCGCGATACATCACGGCGATTGAATCGGCGATCGACTTGACCGTGGCCAGGTCGTGGGTGATGAACAGATAGGCGACGTTTTCCTCTTTCTGCAGCCCGAGGAGCAGCTCCAGTATGCCGTGGGCGACCAGCGGATCGAGCGCCGAGGTCACCTCGTCGCAGATGATTAGCTTCGGCTTTGCGGCGAGCGAGCGGGCGATGCAGACGCGCTGCTTCTGGCCGCCCGAAAGCTCGGCCGGATAGCGGTCGACATAGCCTTTGCCCATTTCGATCTTGTCGAGCAGTTCCGCGACACGGGCGTCACGTTGCCTTCCGCGCAGACCGAAATAGAATTCCAGCGGCCGACCGATGATGGTGCCGACCGTCT
This sequence comes from Mesorhizobium sp. M0854, assembly GCF_040319815.1. NCBI lineage: Bacteria > Pseudomonadati > Pseudomonadota > Alphaproteobacteria > Hyphomicrobiales > Phyllobacteriaceae > Mesorhizobium > Mesorhizobium sp. M0854. Next base: position 411,028 of record NZ_JAMYOL010000001.1, on the reverse strand, counting down.
GGCGCGGGTTCATCGCCACGTCGGCCATCTGGTAGATCATCTGCAGTTGGCGAAGATCCTCTTTCGGCCGGTCGGCAAGCCGGTTGGCGAGCGGCCGTCCGTCGAAGGTGACGGTGCCTTGTTCGGGCGGCAAGAGGCCGGTGATGGCGCGCGCCAGTGTCGATTTGCCGGAGCCGGACTCGCCGACCACCGCCAGCGTCTGGCCGGGGAAAATATCGACCGAGACGTTCTTCAGCACCTTGATGTGACTGCGGCCATAGGCGGCGGTGATGTTCTTGACCGACAGGAACGGGCTCGTGCCGGGCTTCTGCTCCTGGTGTTCGATCTCATGCACCGAAACCAGCGCGTTGGTGTATTCCTGGCGCGGCTCCTTGATGATCTGGCGGGTGCCGCCCCATTCGACCAGCCGGCCGTGGCGCAACACCATGATCTCGTCCGAGACCTGGGCGACGACGGCAAGGTCGTGAGTGATGTAGAGTGCCGCGACATGCGTGTCGCGGATGGCATCCTTGATCGCCGCCAAGACGTCGATCTGCGTCGTCACGTCCAGCGCCGTGGTCGGCTCGTCGAAGACGATCAGGTCGGGCTCCGAGCACAGCGCCATTGCCGTCATGACGCGCTGCAGCTGACCGCCCGACACCTGGTGGGGAAAGCGCTCGCCGATGCTTTCGGGGTTCGGCAGGCTGAGCTTCTTGAACAGCGCCATGGCGCGCTTTTCGGCTTCGGCCCGCGTCGCCGTGCCGTGCAGGAGTGCTGCCTCGACCACCTGGTCCATCAGCCTGTGCGCCGGATTGAAGGCGGCTGCCGCCGATTGCGCGACATAGCAGACCTCGCGGCCGCGCAATTTGCGAAACCCTTCGTTGCCGCCCTTCAGGATGTCGCGGCCATTGAGGATGACCTCGCCGCCGGTGATGCGCACGCCGCCGCGGCCGTAGCCCATCGACGACAGGCCGATGGTCGATTTGCCGGCGCCGGACTCGCCGATCAATCCGAGCACCTTGCCCTTTTCGAGCGTCAGCGAGACATCGTGCACCAGCACGATGTTCTTCGGCGCCTCACCCGGCGGATATACCGTGGCCTCGATGCGCAGATTGCGGATGTCGAGCAGCACGCCGGACTTTGGTTGCCCGGGCTTCGGTTGCCCGGGCTTCGGTTGCTTGTCAGCCATTACCCGCGTCCTCCCTTCAGGCTTGTCGTACGGTTGAGCACCCAGTCGGCGACGAGATTGACGGAAATCGCCAGCGCTGCGATCGCCGCCGCCGGAATGAGGGCGGCGCCTATGCCGAAGACGATGCCATCCTTGTTTTCCTTGACCATGCCGCCCCAATCGGCGTCCGGCGGCTGCACGCCAAGCCCGAGGAAGGACAGCGTCGACAGGAACAGTACGGCATAGATGAAGCGCAGGCCGAGTTCCGAAACCAGCGGCGACAGCGCATTGGGCAGGATTTCCCGGAAGATGATCCAGCCGCTGCCTTCGCCGCGCAATTTGGCCGCCTCGACGTAATCCATGACGTTGATATCGACGGCGACCGCCCTCGACAGGCGGTAGACGCGGGTCGAGTCGAGAACGCCCATGACCAGGATCAGCGTCACCAGATTGGATGGCAGCACCGACAGCACCACAAGCGCCATGATCAGCGTCGGGATCGACATCAGGAGATCGACGAGACGCGACAGAAGCGTGTCGAACCAGCCGCCGAAAACCGCCGCCGAGAAGCCGAGGATGGCGCCGAGCGAGAACGACAGCGCGGTCGCCAGCACCGCGATGAACAGGGTGATGCGGGCGCCATAGATCATGCGCGACAACAGATCGCGGCCGAGATTGTCGGTGCCCAGCCAATGCGCCGCCGACATCGGTTCCCAAGGGACGTCGCTGACGATCTCGGCATTGCCATGCGGCGCGATCCACGGCGCAAAGATCGCTGCCAGCACGAACAGCGCCGTCAGCACGATGCCGACCAATGCCGGGATGGGGATGCGTTTGATGACGAGCATACCCGCCCCCCTCATTTCGGATGTCTGAGGCGCGGATTGGCGACGATCGCCGCTATGTCCGCGATGATGTTCAGGCTGATGTAGACAGCGGCGAAGATCAGCCCGACCGCCTGCACCACCGGCACGTCACGCTTGGTGACGTGGTCGACGAGGTATTGGCCCATGCCTGGATAGACAAAGATAACTTCGACCACGACGACGCCGACGATCAGGTAAGCGAGATTGAGCATCACGACGTTGATGATCGGCGCGATGGCATTGGGGAAGGCATGCCTGCGGATGACCGCGAAGGCCGAAAGCCCCTTGAGTTCGGCGGTCTCGACATAGGCGGACTGCATCACATTGAGGATCGCAGCGCGCGTCATGCGCATCATATGCGCGAGCACCACCAGGGTCAGCGCTGCCGCCGGCAGTGCTATGGCCTGAATGCGTTCGCCGAAAGGCATCCCGTCATAGACCGTGGAAATGGCGGGAAACCATTGATGTTGCACCGCGAAGAAAAAGACGAGCACATAGCCGATGAAGAATTCCGGAAACGAGGTCGAGGCGAGCGCTAACCCGGAGATCAGCTTGTCGACCCAGCCATTGCGGTAGCGCACCGCGATCAGGCCGAGGATGATCGCCAGCGGCACCGCGACGATCGCCGCCCAGAAGGCGAGGAACAGCGTGTTCCACAGCCTTCCCTTGATCGAGGTTGCGATATCCTGGCCGCTCGACATAGCCGTGCCGAGATCACCGGTCAGGATGCCGCCGAGCCAACGAAAATAACGGATGTAAGCGGGATCATTGAGGCCGAGCTGCTCGCGCAGATTGGCGAGCGACTCCGGTGTCGCCGACTGTCCGAGGATGGCTTGCGCGACGTCGCCGGGCAGGACCTGGGTGCCGGCGAAGATCAGGACCGAAACGGCCAACAGCAGCAGAATGCCCAGCGCAATGCGCTGGGCCACCAGTTTCACGATGGGTGAGGACATATCCGCAAGGCCGGGCTCAGGCTTCGAGCCAGCACTTCGCCAGAGCATATCCGTTCATCAACTCCTGATGCGGATCATCCACCCAGCCGGCGACCTTGGCGCCCGTCGCGTCGATGAACTGATTGAACATCGGCAGGATCAAGCCGCCCTCGTCGCGCACCATCACAGCCATGTCGTGGTACATTGCCTTGCGCTTGGCCTCGTCGAGCTCGGCGCGAGCCGCCAGCACCATCTTGTCGAAATCCGGACGCTTGAAACGTGTGTCGTTCCAGTCGGCCGTCGACAGATAGGCGGTAGAGTACATCTGGTCCTGCGTCGACCGGCCGCCCCAGTAGGAGGCGCAGAAGGGCTGCTTGTTCCAGACTTCCGACCAGTAGCCGTCGCCCGGTTCGCGTTTGATCTCCAGCTTGATGCCGGCCTTGGCCGCGCTTTGCTGGAACAGCTGTGCGGCATCGACGGCACCGGGGAAGGCGACGTCCGACGTCCGGAGCAGGACGGCACCGTCATGGCCCGATTTCTTGTAGTGGAACTTGGCCTTGTCGGGATCGTATTTGCGCTGCTCGATCTCGGTGAATAGCGGGTACGATGCATTGATCGGGAAGTCGTTGCCGAGCGAGCCATAGCCACGCAGCACCTTGTTCAGCATCTCCTCGCGGTCGATCGCCAGCTTCAACGCCATCCGCAAGTCGTTGTTGTCGAACGGCGCGGTGTCGCAGTGCATGATGAAGACGTAGTGGCCGGGTCCCGAATGGTTGCGGATGGTGACGCCGGGCACGCGCTTGATCAGATCGACGATCTTCGGCTCGACCCGATTGATCATGTTGACCTGGCCGCCCTGCAGCGCCGCCGTGCGGGCCGTGGCGTCGTTGATGACGATGATCTCTATCTGGTCGGCATGGCCCATCTTGTCGCCCTGCCAGTAATTGGCGAAGCGCTCGCCGCCATGGCGCACGCCGGGCTCGTTGGTGGTGACCTTGTAAGGACCCGCCGAGATACCGGCATCGGCCTTGTCCTTGCCGCCGTTCGGCTGGATGATCAGGTGATAGTCGCTAAGCAGGTAGGGCAGGTCGGCATTCGGCTCCTTCAGCGTCAGCACCACTTCCTTGCCGCTGGCCTTTATGCTCTCGATGCCTTTCATGTAACCGAGCGCGCCGGACTTCGACTTCTCGTCCGAATGGCGTTCGAGGGTGGCGGCCACGTCCTCTGCGGTCACCTTCTTGCCGTTGTGAAACTCGACGCCATCGCGGATCTTCAGCGTCCAGGTCTTGGCGTCGTCCGACGAGCCGATCTCCTCGGCGATGCGGTTCTCGAGCTTGCCTTCGGGAGACAGTTCGACGATCAGTTCGCCCCACATCTTGCCGAAGGCGAACGGCACCTGCGTCATAAACAGCGCCGGATCGAGGCTGTTGGTGGACTCGCCACCGACCAGGCCGGCCTTGAGCGTGCCGCCCTTGACCGGACCCGCCGCGCGGGAAGCGCTGGATAGCAGCGAATTGGCGAAGGTTGCGGTGACGCCGAGCGCTGCTGCCCGGCCGAGAAAATCGCGACGGCTCAGCTTGCCGGACGCAACGCGCCGGCTCAGATATTCCAGTTCGTTCGACATGTTGAGTTCCTCACTCTGTTGGTCCGACCTTATGGTCGTTTTTCTCATTTCTATCGGGAGAATAATGACCGTAAGGGAAAGCGGTAAGCAAGACCGAATGCGACATGCCGTGGCGTAAATCGTGCGTCGCAATTGGACCAATCGCTATAAGCGCTCAAAGCAGTGCGCGCGGGATTTTCTCCTCGAAGTTGCGCTCGAAGACGAGTTTCTCGCCTTCATAGGCTTCGATTCTGGCGCTAACCACGAAGCTTTGCGCGTCGGACCGCATTTCGGCGAAGGTTTCTGTGCGCACCGACCATCCATTTCGCGACAGCGTCTGGGTCCAATGCGTCTTGCCCGAGGCTGACAGCGGATTGTCGGGATGGATCGCCCATGTCTCTCTGGCGATGCTGCCATTGGCGAGGCCATGCCCCAGGTCGCGCACCTCACCGAAATCGTCGACGATGAAAAGCGTAATCATTCCGGTCTTTTCGTCGCGATCGACATGACGCTCGGAATTGGCGGGCCGAAGCGTCTCCGTTGCCCAGGGCGCAGCACCTTCGGGAGCGGGGAAGGTGACCTCGTCGCCTGTCGCGGGCGGGCGCACCGGCAGCATCAATGTCGCGGCCGACAATTCCAGCCGGACCGGCTCCGGCGACGGCCAGATCATCGGCCAGTAGGCGTTCGAAACGGCAACGCGCAAGCGATGGCCGGCCGGCATGCGATAGGCGCATTGGTCGAGCACCACCCGGGCGCTGACGGTTTCGCCGGGCACCAGCGCTTCGGGAAATTCGTGCGAGTTGCGATGCGTCAGGTTGAGCACGCCGTACGAGATCAGCTCCGATGCCCCGTCCGGATGGACGTCGCACAGCCGAACCGCGATGTTCGCCTGGCGCCGGTCCGACGAGACCCTGACCACAACTTCGGGAGCACCGACAATGTCGATCGTTTCGGTCAGCACCGGCTGGTCGAAGCACACCGACAGCGCATCGTCGGGGCGCTGGTCACCCGGCAGTTCCGGGCCGAAGGTGAAGGGGAAATATTCGCCGCCGGCGAGGCCGCAGCTTTGCGGCGAAGCGACGATGGCGTGGTTGCCTTCAGCGATAAGCTCAACCTCTTGGGTCTTGATGTTGGGCGACGGCCATTCCGATTCAGCGACCCAGCGGCCCGGCCGCTCGGGATGCCAGCGCGCCGGACGCACGCTGTCCATGACATAGGCGCGGTAGGCGGGGTCGGCCTCGATGCCGGTGTCGATGTCCTTCAGCCAGCGGTCCCACCAGCGCAAGGCCTCCTGCAGGAAGCCGATGCGCGGTTCGGGCGCGGCGTAATGCGGGTATTTGTGGATCCACGGGCCGACGATGCCCTTGACCGGCGCCTCGATATTGACGGCGAGATGGGAAATCGTATTGCGATAGCCATCATGCCAGCCGCCGATCGACAGCACCGCGGCATGGATGGCGGAATAGTCCTCGCAGATCGAGCCGCGCTTCCAATAGGCATCGCGATGCTGGTGCTTCAGCCACAGCGGTGCCAGGAAGGGCTGGTTCTCCAGCCTGGTCAGCCACAGGTCGCGCCATCTGTTGTCGCCGGCCAGCAACGGATCCGGCGGCCTTGACGAATAGGACAGCATGGTCGAGGCCCAGCCGAAATTCTCGATCAGCAGGCAGCCGCCCTTGTAGTGGATGTCGTCGGCATAGCGGTCGACCGTCGAACAGAGACTGATGACCGCCTTCAGCGCCGGCGGCTGCTTGGCTGCTACCTGCAGGCAGTTGAAGCCGCCCCACGAAATGCCCATCATGCCGACATTGCCGTTGCACCAGGGCTGGTCCGCCGCCCAGGCGATGACGTCGCAAGCGTCCTGCAATTCCTGCTCGGAATATTCGTCGTCCATCAGCCCTTCGGAATCGCCATTGCCGCGCATGTCGACGCGGATCGAGGCGTAGCCGTGGCCGGCAAAATAGGGATGCGTCAGCTGATCACGATAGATCGTGCCGTCGCGCTTGCGATAGGGCAGGTGTTCGAGGATTGCCGGCACTGGATCGTCGGCAGCATCGGCCGGCATCCACACCCGCGCCGACAGCCGGCAGCCGTCCGGCATGATGATCCCCATATCCGGAAATTCGACGATCTTTCGTGGGAATTCAGTGACGATTTTCATGCGGGGCATAACGCCCCGCAGCGAGGCGACTTTCAATCGCTATTCGCGACTGGAGCAGCAAATTATGCGACCTGTCAGAGAGGCCGCGCGGCTACCGCAACTCGTCCACCAACTCCGGGTGTTTTTCCAACAGCGTCATCAGCTGAATGGTTGGGCCACTCGGCTCGATCAGACCCCGTTCGTATTTGTCGAAAGCGTTCTCGCCGACCTTGAACAGGGATCCTGCCTCGCGCTGCGACAGTTTGAGCTTTGTGCGCACGCGACGGATGGTGGCCGGTGCCGGAACGCCGTCGATCTTTTCTTTGAGGATGCGGAGCGCTGCATCGACGACGGTCATGTCGTCTCCGACATGCACGCCCTCACTTCCCGAAGAGGGATAATAACCCGGCAGGTCGACGATCATGCTCTCGCCCTTGTAAGTCACAGTGAACGGACGCACCCCACGCGTCAGCGTTTCTCCTGTTTCGGGGGAGGTCATGCTATTCGTTCCATTATTTTCTTTCATCGCCATAGTCACTTTTCCTTGAACGACATGACTGTGAATTCGGTCACGACGTCCGCCTGAAATTTCACATAGAGAACCAGGTCGCGTGCTGGCACGTAATAGACATCTTGCCAGACACGATGGTCGGCGAACGTCGTCATCGACTTTACAAACATCTTCCGCGTGATGCTGCCGATCACCTCGACAATACCGGCGCGATCAAAGCCCAGCCCAATGGCATCCCGCAGGGCGGACGTCGTGATTGCCAGCGTGTCGACAGAACCCAACTCGGCCTTGATTGCATCAAGATCGTAAGTGGGTCTGCGTTTCTCCATAACGCAATATGCCACCATAAAGGTGGCAATTCAAGCCATTGAACTTTGCGGCATTCAATTCAGCGGAATGTCGTTTTCGTCCTTGCCGGCCTGATAGGCGCCGGACAATTCGTCATAGCGCGCCGATATTGTGTGGATGCGCGCTTCCAGCCGACCGCGCTCGGGGTCGGGCAGCGAGCGCACCAATTTGCGGATCGAAAAGCTCTTCCAATAGGCATTCTCGGCATTGTAGCCGCCGGGATCGAGGGTGAAGACCTCTTTCAGGATCTTCAAATCGTGCGGGATGTCGAAGCTGTCGCGCGAGTCCTCGTGGCTGAACAGATAGAAGAAATTGTCGAAGCCGGTCCAGGTGATCGCCGACAGGCAGAGCGAGCAAGGTTCGTGCGTGGCAAGAAAGATCGCGTCCTTGGTATCGACGCGCTCGGCCTTCGGCATTTCGTAGAAGCGCTTCAGGCAGTGCACCTCGCCATGCCAGAGCGGGTTTTCCGTCTCGTTGTTGGTTTCGGCAAGCACCAGCGAGCGGTCGTCCTTGCGCAGAATGGCCGCGCCGAACAGCTTATTGCCGTGCGCAACGCCTTCGACGGTCTTCGGCACGATGTCGTGCTCGATGACGTCGAGCAGGCGATCGATCAGCGAAATGTCGGTCATCATCTAATCCCGTCGGGAAGATCGATCTCGTAGGCGTGCGAGAAATGGCACTCTTCGAGATTGGAGCCGTCGCCGCCGCGGTCGACGACCACAAAATCCTGGACATCGCCGATCGGCGTCAGCACGCCGTGCCACAGATTGCGCGGGTAGTTGACGCCTTGCCCGGGCGCGGTGATGAAGGCGTGCGGCTCGCCAGGTCCTTCCTCGCCATCATGGCAGACGACGACCAGGAACGGCCGTGGTGATAGCGGGATGAAGGCCTGGCTGCCAAACGGATGGCGCTCCACCATGGTCAGCTTCAACGGCAGCTCATAGGGCGTGCCACGCACCATCGAGATCAGCACGCGCGCATTCGGCCCTCGTGCTTCCGCCGTGGCGAGGTCATGGTAGCGCTCAGCCTTGCCGCCATTGATCGGATAATGGTTGTCGCCGCCCATATCGATGACGTCGCCGAATTCGGCGAAATTCTCGCGGGTCAGCGGCCGCGCGACGATGCGGGTCATGGTGTGGGTCTCACGACGCCGGCGCTGCCAAGCTTGGCGTGGCGGTTGACGTCCTTATAGAGGAGATAGCGGAATTTGCCCGGCCCGCCGGCATAACAAGCCTGCGGGCAGAAGGCGCGCAGCCACATATAGTCGCCGGCTTCGACTTCGACCCAGTCCTGGTTGAGACGGTAGACCGCCTTGCCCTCCAGCACATAGAGCCCGTGCTCCATGACGTGCGTCTCGGCGAAGGGAATGACCGCGCCAGGCTCGAGCGTGACGATGGTGACATGCATGTCGTGGCGCATGTCGGCCGGATCGACGAAGCGCGTGGTCGCCCATCGGCCTTCGGTACCCGGCATTGGCGACGGCGCGATGTCCTGTTCGTTGGCGAAGAACGCTTGCGGCTGGTCGATGCCGTCGACTGCGTCATAAGTCTTGCGGATCCAGTGAAAGCGGACGGCGGCACCGCTTTCATTGCGCACCGTCCACCCGCTCGCCGGCGGCAGGTAGGCAAAGCCGCCCGGCCTTAAGCTATGTTTCTTGTCGGCAAGCGAAACGCTTAGCTCGCCTTCGACCACGAACAGGGCACCTTCGGCGGCGGCGTCAAGCTCAGGGCGGTCGCTGCCGCCGCCGGGCGCGAGCTCGACGATATATTGCGAAAACGTCTCGGCAAAACCCGACAGCGGCCGCGACAGCACCCAGACGCGTGTCCCATCCCAGAACGGCAAGGCGCTGGTGACGATGTCCTGCATCACGCCCTTGGGGATGACGGCATAGGCCTGTGTGAACACAGCGCGGCCGGTCAGCAATTCGCTCTGGCCGGGATGTCCGCCCTGCGGCGCATAATAGGTTCGCTCGGCCATTTTCATCATATCCATAAATTCAAGCCTGTTGCGGAAGCCAGGGCCCATGGCGGCAGCCGAAGCCTATTGCGGAAGCATGTCCTTGAGACGAAGCAGCGCGATGCACTCGACCTGTCTGCAGGCGGTTTCGAATTCGACGTCGTGGCTGTTGCCGATACGCGCCTCGAACTCGGCCAGGATCTCCGCCTTGGTCTTTTCTTTCACCGCAATAATGAAGGGGAAACCGAAACTGGTGACGTAGGCGGCATTGAGTTTTGCGAACAGCTCGCGCTCCTTCTCGGTCAACGCGTCGAGCCCTGCCGAAGCCTGTTCCCTCGACGATTCCGCCGTCAGCCGCTTGGCCTGTGCCAGTTTTCCGGCAAGATCGGGGTGGGCATTGAGCACGGCAAACCGCTCGGCCTCGCTGGCCGCGCGAAACACACGGCAGAGCGCATTGTGCAGGCCGCCGGCACTGTCATGCGCCGGGCCGAGCTCCAGCTCATAAGCGCGCTCGGCAATCCACGGCGAATGCTCGAACACGCCGCCAAATGTATGGACGAAGGCCTCGAATTCCATTTTCGACGGGCGCAGCGCCGGCAACCGGAACGGATGCGTCTCCTGCCAATGTTTTGCGATGTCGATGCGCCGTGCCAGCCAGACCTTGTCGTGTGATTTGACGTAGTCGATGAAGCGCTTCAGTGCCGCGACCCGGCCCGGCCGGCCGACGAGGCGGCAGTGCAGGCCGATGTTCATCATGCGCGGCCGTCCTGCCTTGCCCTCGGCATAGAGCGTATCGAAACTATCCCTGAGATAGGCAAAGAACTGGTCGCCCGAGTTGAAGCCTTGCGGCGTGGCAAAGCGCATATCGTTGGCGTCGAGCGTATAGGGGATGACCAGCTGCGGCTTCGCCGACCCGTCCTGTGCCACATGCTCGAACCAGTAGGGCAGTTCGTCGTCATAGGTGTCCGACACATAGTCGAAGCCGCCCTCTTCCGCCGCCAGCCGCACCGTGTTGATCGAGGTGCGCCCGGTGTACCAGCCGGTCGGCCGCGCGCCTGTGACCTCATAATGCAGCCGGATCGCCGCTTCCATGTCGCGGCGCTCGTCTTCCGGGGTATGGTCGCGGTAGTCGATCCATTTCAGCCCGTGCGAGGCGATCTCCCAGCCGGCCTCCTGCATCGCCGCAACCTGGTCGGGCGAACGCGCCAGGGCCGTGGCGACGCCATAGCAGGTGATCGGCACCTGTGCCTCGCTGAACAGGCGCAGCAATCGCCAGAAGCCGGAACGGGCGCCGTATTCGTAGATCGATTCCATGTTCCAGTGGCGCTGGCCGGGCCAGGGCGCGGCGCCGACGATCTCCGACAGGAAAGCCTCCGAAGCCTTGTCGCCGTGGAGGACGCAATTCTCGCCGCCCTCTTCGTAATTGACGACGAACTGCACCGCGACATGCGCCCCGCCGGGCCATTTCGGATCCGGCGGATTGGCTCCGTAGCCGCGCATGTCTCGTTCGTAACGCATTCTCGCTCCTGCCGGAAATTGTGATCAGGATAGTCGAAAGGAGTGCCTGCGCATTCCCCCGAAATTTTTGAAAGTGTTTTTGTCGCGCTCCGCTCGACCGGGACTTATGCATCGCCTTTAATTGGCGCACAATTCATGAATAGTGTTCGACCGTTCAGGGAATGGAGCAGCCAGTGGCGGAAACGTCGAAAGCCGAAGGCGGGCGCCTGACGACCCACGTCCTCGACACTGCGGCCGGCAAACCGGCGGCCGGTCTGTCGATCGAGCTCTATCATCTTGACGGTCAGGCCCGGACGCATCTGAAAACGGTCGTCACCAATCATGACGGCCGTTGCGATGCTCCGCTGCTTGCCGGCGCGGAATTCCGCACCGGCGAATACGAGCTGGTCTTTGCGGCCGGCGATTATCTGCGCGGGCAAGGGACAAAACTGGCGGAACCGGCCTTCCTCGACCATGTGCCGATCCGCTTCGGTATGGCCGAGCCGATGCACTATCATGTGCCGCTGCTTCTGTCGCCGTACGGCTATTCGACCTACCGGGGAAGCTGAGATGGCAGGGATCAAGACACGCAACGAAATCCGCTTCATCCTCAATGGCGAGGACGTCGCGCTCGGCACGATTGCACCCGACCAGACCCTGCTCGACTGGCTGCGGCTCGACCGCTCGCTGCGCGGCACCAAGGAAGGTTGCGCCGAGGGCGACTGTGGCGCCTGCACGGTGCTGGTCGGCAGGCTCTCCGGTGGAACACTGGTCTATGAAAGCGTCAATGCCTGCATCCGCTTCCTTGGCTCGCTAGACGGCACGCATGTCGTGACCGTCGAGCATCTGCGCGGCGACGCAGGAAAACTGCATCCCGTGCAGCAGGCCATGGTCGATTTCCACGGCTCGCAATGCGGCTTCTGCACACCGGGTTTCGTCATGTCGCTTTATGCTCTGTGGATGCGGGCGCCGGAGCCGTCGGACGCCGCCATCGAAAAGGCGCTGCAAGGCAATCTCTGCCGCTGCACCGGATACGAGGCGATCATGCGCGCGGCGCGCGCCATCTCCAGCTACGGCACGGCGGCAAAGGATCCGTTGGCGGCGGAGCGCAAGGCAGTCACGGCCAAGCTCGAAGCGATGAAGGACGGTTCGCGCATCGAGATCGGCTCCGGCAACAAGCGGCTGATCGTGCCGGCCAATGCCGACGATCTGGCCAGCGTACTCGTCAAGGAGCCGGGCGCCACTATCGTCGCGGGTTCGACCGATGTCGGCCTTTGGGTGACCAAGCACATGCGCGATATTGCGCCGGCGGTTTTCATCGGCAATCTCGATGGTCTGTGCGGGATTTCCGAGGACAAGGGCGTCGTCTCGATCGGCGCCGGTGTCACCTATAGCGAAGCCTTCTCGACACTGGCGAAACGCATCCCGGCGCTCGGCCCGCTGTTCGACCGCATCGGCGGCGATCAGGTGCGCAACATGGGCACCATCGGCGGCAATATCGCCAACGGTTCGCCGATCGGCGACACGCCGCCGCCGCTGATCGCACTCGGTGCCCGCCTGACGCTGCGCCGCGGCGACAAGTGTCGAACGATCCCGCTAGAGGAGTTTTTCATCGCCTATGGCAAGCAGGACCGGCAGCCCGGCGAATTCGTCGAGGCCGTGCATGTTCCGGTGCCAGGTAGCGAGACGAAATTTGCCGTCTACAAGATCACCAAGCGCCGCGACGAAGACATCACAGCAGCGCTAGGCGCGTTTTTCCTGAAGCTCGCCGAGCATGACACGGTGGCGGATGTGCGCATCGCCTATGGCGGCATGGCGGCAACGCCGAAGCGAGCCTTTGGCGTCGAAAAGGCATTGCTTGGCAAGCCCTGGACGGAAGCGACGGTCGAGGCGGCGATGGCCGCGTACGCCGGCGATTTCACGCCGCTGACCGACATGCGGGCAAGCGCCGAATACCGGGCGCTGGCGGCACGCAACCTGCTGCTGCGCTTCTTTGCCGAAACCACCGGCACCCGGGCGCCGATCCAGGTATCACGGCACGAGGCGGCATGATGAACAAGCACGCCACCCCCAACCTGAAGGCGCAAAAAATCGCCGGCGGCGTCGCCACCGACCAGCGCCATGATTCCGCGCACAAGCATGTCAGTGGCACGGCCGTCTATATCGACGACATGCCGGAACCGGCCGGCACGCTGCACGGCTGCCTTGGGCTTTCGACGGCGACGCATGCCACCATCACCAGCATGGACCTGTCGGCGGTGCGCGCCGCACCCGGCGTCATCGACGTGCTGACGGCGAGCGACGTGCCAGGCGAGAACGACATTTCGCCGACCGGCCGTCACGACGAGCCGGTGCTGGCCGACGGCAAGGTGCAATTCTTTGGCCAACCGATCTTCTGCGTCATTGCCGAAACCCGCGAGCAGGCGCGCCGTGCAACGAGGCTGGCCAAGGTCGAATACAAGGAATTGCCGTTCGTCGCCGATGTCGGTGAGCTCGATCCCCGGAAAGATAAGCTGGTCACGCCGCCGCTGACGCTGAGGCGCGGTGATGCAGCGGCTGCGATCAATGCGGCGCCGCGCCGGCTGAAGGGAAAAATGCGCATAGGCGGCCAGGAGCATTTCTATCTCGAAGGTCATATCGCCTTGGCCATCCCCGGCGAGGACCACGACGTCACCATCTATTCCTCGACCCAGCACCCGAGCGAAATCCAGCACATGGTCAGCCATGCGCTGGGTGTGCCGAGCCATGCGGTGACGGTGGAAATCCGCCGGATGGGCGGCGCTTTCGGCGGTAAGGAAACGCAAGGCAATCAGTTTGCGGCATTGGCCGCTATCGCCGCGAAGAAACATCATCGGGCCGTGAAAATCCGGCCTGACCGCGACGACGACATGATCGCCACCGGCAAACGCCACGATTTCCTCGTCGACTACGAGGTCGGCTTCGACGACGAAGGCAATATTCTGGGCGTAGATTTCATGTTCGCGGCGCGCTGCGGCTTCTCGGCCGACCTCTCCGGCCCGGTCACTGACCGCGCGCTGTTCCATTGCGACAACACCTATTTCTGGCCGGCGGTGCACGCGCAATCGGCGCCGCTCTACACCAATACGGTATCGAACACCGCCTTTCGCGGCTTCGGCGGCCCGCAAGGCATGGTCGGCGCCGAGCGCGTCATCGACGAAGTCGCGTTTGCCGTCGGCAAGGACCCGCTCGAAATCCGCAAGAAGAATTTCTACGGCACCAGCGACCGCAACATCACTCCCTACCACCAGACGGTCGAGGACAACATCATCCACCGCATCGTCGCCGAGCTGGAGGCGAGTTCCGACTATGCGAGGCGCCGCCGCACCATCGATGCTTTCAATGCCAACAGCCGCTTCATCAAGCGCGGACTGGCGCTGACGCCGGTCAAGTTCGGCATCTCGTTCACCGCCACCCATTACAACCAGGCCGGCGCGCTGGTGCATGTCTATACCGATGGTTCGGTGCATCTGAACCACGGCGGCACCGAGATGGGGCAGGGCCTCTATGTCAAGGTGGCGCAGGTTGTGGCGGAAGAGTTCCAGATCGACCTCGATCAGGTCAAGATCACCGCGACGACGACCGGCAAGGTGCCGAATACCTCGGCCACCGCCGCGTCTTCCGGCTCCGACCTCAACGGCATGGCGGCGCAGAATGCCGCCCGCCAGATCAAGGACCGGTTGACCAATTTTGCCGTCGAGAGATACCAGGTGCCGCGCGACCAGGTGCTGTTCCTGCCCAACCGCGTGCGCATCGGCAACCAGGAGATCGCCTTCGCCGATCTCGTCAGGCAGGCTTATATGGCGCGCATCCAGCTTTCGGCGGCGGGTTTCTACAAGACGCCGAAAATCCATTGGGACCGCGACAAGGGCGAGGGCCATCCCTTCTACTATTTCGCTTACGGCGCCGCGTGCTCGGAAGTGTCTGTCGACACGCTGACCGGCGAATATATCGTCGAGCGCACCGACATCCTGCACGAAACCGGCCGCTCGCTGAACCGCGCCATCGACCTCGGCCAGATCGAGGGCGGCTTCATCCAGGGCATGGGCTGGCTGACAACGGAGGAACTGTGGTGGGACGACAAGGGGCGGCTGCGCACCCATGCGCCATCGACCTACAAGATCCCGCTCGCGTCGGACCGGCCGAAGATTTTTAATGTGACTTTGGCCGACTGGGCGCAAGCAGGCGAGCCGACGGTGTACCGCTCCAAGGCGGTCGGCGAGCCGCCCTTTCCGCTCGCAATGTCGGTGCTGCATGCGCTGTCGGACGCAGTGGCGAGCGTTGCCAGCCACAAGATCTGCCCGCGCCTCGACCCGCCGGCCACGCCGGAGCGTGTGCTGATGGCGATCGAACGGCTGAAGCGCGAAGCCAAAACCGGCACTTGAATCCCGGAAAACGTGCAATTCAGGCCGAAAAACTCTATATTTCCCGATAGGGAACGCAAATGATGAACGCGAAAGTGCAGAGCCTGAAAGCCTTTCTTGCCGGCGCCGGCCGGGTCGCCTTCGTTGAGGTGGCCCGGACAAAAGGTTCGACGCCGCGCGAGACGGGTGCCTTCATGCTCGTCTCAGGATCGGCCACTTTCGGTACGATCGGCGGCGGCCAGCTCGAATACATGGCGATCGACAAAGCGCGACAGATGCTTTTCTCCCCCCTTGAGGGGGAGATGGCCGCGGAGCGGCCAGAGGGGGTCGTCTCAGAAGGTACCGCCAGCGCGTCGAGCACTGCCGCGGCGACCCCACCCGGCGGCTTCGCCGCCACCCTCCCCTCAACGGGGAGGGATATCCGCGCCACCCTCGACATCGCGCTCGGCCCGGACATCGGGCAGTGCTGCGGCGGCAGGGTCGAGCTCCTGATCCAGCTAGTCGACCCTGCGCTTGAAGCCAAGCTGGTTGCGGCGGCGGAAACCGAGGAAGCGCAGCGACCGCATGTCTACATCCTCGGCGGCGGCCATGTCGGCCAAGCGCTGGCCTCCGCGATGGCCTTGCTGCCGGTGCATGTCGTCGTTGTCGAGACGCGAGCCGAGGCGCTCAAAGGCATGCCGGAAGCGGTCGAAACCAAGCTGACGCCGATGCCTGAGGCGATGGTGCGCGAAGCCCCGGCTGGATCCGCCTTCGTCGTCCTTACACATGACCACGCGCTGGACTTCCTGATCGTCGCCGAGGCTCTGAAACGCCGGGATGCCGCCTATGTCGGCATGATCGGCTCCAGGACCAAGAAGGCGACCTTCTGGAACTGGTTCCTGAAATCGGCGGACGGAAGCGAGGCGGAATTTGCCCACCTCGTCTCGCCGATCGGCGGCGATGCCGTTAAGGACAAGCGCCCGCAGGTGATCGCCGCACTCGCCGTAGCCGAGATTATGACAGCGTTGGCCGGCCATGCGGCGGCACCGTTCGCTCAGTCCAAAGCCCCTCACCGCAAGGCGATGGCTGGCTGACGTTTTGGCTATTCCTTCTCCTGCGTGTGCGCCTCAAGGAACCACAGCAATTTGTCGAGCGAGCGTGAATAGGCGGTGAAGATGTCGGCGGTGTCGGCATCGCCCGCGCCGGCCGCCTCGTCGATCGCCGCGCGTGCCCGCTTGGCGGTTGCGGCATAGCGGTCGATCAGCGCCGCCAGATGATCCCGGGTCTTGTGGATGTCGGTCGGATAGGCCTCGAGCATAGTCGCCTTCGACACCTCTTGCGATGTGCCGAGCGCCGTCCCGCCGAGCTGTACGGCGCGCTCGGCAATGGTGTCGACATGGCCGTCGAGCTCCTCGCGGAACGTGTCGAGCATCTCGTGGATGGCGATGAATTGCGGTCCCTTAACGTTCCAGTGCGCCTGCTTGGTGATCAAGGCCAGATCGATGGCGTCAGCGAGGCGGGCATTGAGAAGATCGATACACTCTTTCTTGGCATTGGATTGCAGGTCGTTGCGGGTGGCGATGGCATCCATGATCGGCTCCTGTGGCGGTTGCGTCCGCTTGGTTTGAAGAGGGCGAAGTTTGTGGAAGGTCAATCGAACATGCGCGCAGACGCCCTCATCGCCGCGCGGCACAGCATCCCAAAACGGCGATCTCCGACTTTCGTTCCGCTCGTCGTTTACGCCGGCCTTTTCAAGCCCAGATGGTCGCGCAGCGTGCTGCCTTCATAATCCGTACGGAACAGCCCGCGCCGCTGTAGCTCCGGCACGACTAGTGTGGCAAAGGCATCGAGTTGGCCGGGAAAATAGGATGGCATGACGTTGAAACCGTCTGCGGCGCCGCCCTCGAAGCGTGCCTCGAGCTCGTCGGCGATCTGGGCGGGCGTTCCGACGACGCGCCAATGGCCGCGCGCGCCGGCGAAATGACGGGCAAGCTGGCGAATGGACAGCTTATCGCGGCGTGATTGCTCGATGACGAGCGCCTGCCGGCTCTGCATGCCTTCGCTGGCCGGCAGCTCGGGCAGCGGTCCGTCGATGGGATAGCGCGCGAGATCGGGTATGCTGAGATAGCTGGAAAGCAGCGCGACACCGACATCGTCCGGTATCAGCTCCTGCAGTTCATCATGTTTTGCCCGGGCTTCCGCTTCGCTTGCCGCGACGACCGGCGCGACGCCAGGCATGATCTTGAGGTCGTCCGGCTCGCGCCCATAGGCCGCCAGCCGTCCCCTGAGGTCGTCGTAGAAGGCCTTCCCCTCCTCGAATGTCTGCGCCGCAGTGAACACCACATCGGCGGTCCGGGCGGCGAGATCGCGGCCTTCGTCCGACGCTCCCGCCTGAACCATGACCGGCGCACCTTGTGGCGAGCGCGGCAGATCAAGCGGGTCGCGCACCGAAAAGCTTCTGCCTTCGTGTCCGCCCTGGCCTTGCCAAAGGCCAGCGACCACGGCAGCGAATTCGCGCGCCCGTTCATAGCGGTCGGCATGCGGGCGCAGACCGGTCGAGCCGAAATTGGCGGCCTCGATCTGGCTGGCGGAAGTGACAAGGTTCCAGCCGGCACGGCCGCCGCTCAGATGGTCGAGCGACAGGAAGGTTCGCGCCAGCCCGTAAGGCTCGTTATAGCTCGTCGACGCCGTGGAGACGAGGCCGATGCGCGCCGTCTGGACGGCGAGCGCGGCAAGCAGGCTGATCGGCTCGAAGCCGATCGAGCGCGACGTTTGGCTGGCGATGTTGACATTGGCCTCGCGCACGCCGGCGGCGTCCTCGCAGAAGATCATGTCGAACTTTGCCGCTTCCGCCGTCCGCGCCAGCTGGATGTAATGATCGATGTCGATGCCGGCCGTGACATGCGCCTGCGGATGGCGCCAGGCGGCGATGTGGTGGCCTGTCGCCCACAGGAAGGCGCCGAGCTTCATCTGGCCTCGACCGGCGCTCATTGCCGATCCTCCCCTGCAAGCCCGAGATGGGCGCGCAGTGTCGCCGCGCTGTAGCCGGACTGGACAAGGCCGCGGCGGCGAAGCTCCGGCAGCACGAGACCGACGAAATCGTCGAGCGCCGATGTGAACGGCATGGCGATATTGAAGCCGTCGCAGGCTTTCGAGCGAAAGCACTCTTCGAGGCTGTCCGCAAACAGGTCCGGCGCGGCGGTTATTTCGGCGCTGCCGGTAACGTTCATCAGCACTTTCAGCGCCTCCGGCCTGCGCCCGAAGGCAAGCGCACGGCGCTTCAGATCGCCAGCCTTCGCCGGCTCGATCGATGGCTCATCCAGCAGGACGACATCGGCGGTGCGGGCGGCGATATACATGGCGGGCTCGGACAGGCCGGACATGACCAGCACCGGCGTGTCCTGCGGCGACCGCGCCACGTTGAGCGGCCCGCGCACGGAAAAGTATTCGCGCTTGTGGTCGAGAAGGTGCATCTTCTCGGGATCGAAGAAGCGGCCGCCAACTTTGTCGAACAGCAGCGCGTCTGCGTCCCAGCCTTTCCACAAGCCTTGCACGATGCCGATGAATTCATCGGCGCGCAGGCGGAAATCGTCGCAGGAAAACCCTTCCGGCCGGCTGAAATTGGCGGCCTCGCGCGGGTCGGGCATCATGCTCGTGTTCCAGCCGGTGCGGCCATGGCTGATGATATCGAGCGAGGCGAAACGGCGCGCGAGATTATAGGGCTGGTGGGCGACCGTCGACGCGGCAGCGACGAGGCCGATCCTGCTTGTCACCGTCGCCAGGGCCGCCACCAAGGTCGTTGCTTCGAAGCGCATTTGCCGGTTCAGCCCGCCTGCAACCGGCGCGGAATCGCCGAGCAACACCATATCCAGACCGGCCGCTTCGGCTTCTTGCACGAACCGCGTCAGCAGACTGAAGTCCGGGCCGGCGTCGGGCGGATGGGAAGGAGCGGCTTCCGGAGACAGTGAAACGGCGAGACACATTGTGGCGCCGTTGGCCATCGCTTTTCCCCGTTGAGCGAGATTCCTTGAGAATTATCTCGCCGGCTGGACGGAAAGCAACCGGCCAGCCAGCGATCATTTGCCGGCCAGAATATCCCTGATCAGCCGCTGGCAGCGCTCGGCCATGAAATCGAGCAGCAGCCGCACCTTCGGATCCTGCAGCTTCTTGTGCGGGTAGACGGCGGCGAACTGCACCGGCGTCGGCGGCGTATTGCTCAGGATCACCTTCAGCCGCTGGTCGCGGATAAACGGCTCGACCTCGAAGCGCGGCTTGTTGATGATACCGCGGCCGGACAGCGCCCAGCCGGTCAGCACGTCGCCATCATCAGTATCGTAGGGGCCGTGCACCTCGAACTTTTGCGGCCCATTCGGCGTCTGCAGCGTCCAGACATATTCGCGCGCGCCGGAATAGCGCAGCATCAGGCAATCGTGTTTCTTGCCGATCAACTCCTGCGGCTCGGTCGGCTCGCCGCGCACGTCCAGATATTGCGGAGCCGCTACCAGCACGCGTTCGCAGTCCATGATGCCGCGCATCCTGAGGCTGGAATCCTCGATGATGCCCAGCCGGAACGCAACGTCGATGCCTTCCTTCATGATATCGACATTGTGATCGGAAAGCCGGAGCCGCACCTCGATATCTGGGTACCTGTCGTGGAAATCCGGGATTCCGGATGCTACCAGCCGCCGCCCGAGGCCGAGCGGCGCTGTCACCTTTATGGTGCCGCGCGGCTGGCCGGATAGCGCGCTGACCGCCGCTTCCGCCTCGGTGACCGCCTCCAGCACCTGCTTGGCGCCAGAGTAGAACACCGTGCCGTGCTCGGTCGGCATCAATTGTCGCGTCGTGCGGTTGAACAGCCTGACGCCCAGGTGCTTCTCGAGCTCCTTGATCCGGTTAGAGGCGACCGCGGGCGAAATGCGCATGTCGCGCCCAGCCGCCGACAAATTGCCGAGCTCGACGACGCGGACGAAAACGGCGATGTTGTCGAGATAGGCCATGCGGCTTCCGTGGCTCTCATGTGGCTGCGTATGATCAGCCTAGTATTTTCCAATTTTTTTTGAAAGTCATCGTGCAGCTCGGCCCTTTCCGTTTGCGCTCCAGTCCGTAAAGTCAGTGGATCGGCAGGGACGATTTTTTCATGATGGATTTCGCGATTTTTTGGGATTGGCTGAGTTTCGCCGTGCGCTGGCTGCACGTCGTCACCGGTATCGCCTGGATTGGATCGTCCTTTTATTTCGTCGCGCTCGATCTCGGGCTGCGCCAGCGTCCGGGCATGCCTGCCGGAGCCTTCGGCGAGGAATGGCAGGTGCATGGCGGCGGCTTTTACCATGTGCAGAAATATCTGGTGGCGCCGGCTGAGATGCCCGAGCATCTGACCTGGTTCAAGTGGGAATCCTACGCCACCTGGCTGTCGGGCTTCGCCATGCTGTGCGTCGTCTACTATGCCGGGGCGGACCTGTTCCTGATCGATCCGAATGTCCTTGCCATGTCGGTGCCTACAGGCATCTTGCTGTCGCTGGCGACCATCGGCGTCGGCTGGGTGGTCTACGATCTCTTGTGCCGTTCGCCGCTCGGCAACAGCGACACCGGCCTGATGCTGGTGCTGTATGGGGTGCTGGTATTCATGGCCTGGGGACTGACCCACCTGTTCACCGGCCGCGCCGCCTTCCTGCATCTCGGCGCCATTACCGCGACTATCATGTCGGCCAACGTTTTCATGGTCATCATCCCCAACCAGAAGATCGTCGTCGTCGACCTGATCGCCGGCCGTAAGCCTGATCCGAAATACGGCAAGATCGCCAAGCAGCGCTCGCTGCACAACAATTACCTGACGCTGCCGGTTTTGTTCCTGATGCTGTCGAACCATTATCCGCTGGCGTTCGGGACAGAGTTCAACTGGGTCATCGCCTCGCTGGTGTTCATCATCGGCGTGCTGATCCGGCACTATTTCAACACCAGGCATGCGCGCAAAGGCAATCCTACCTGGACCTGGCTGGCGGCCGCCGTCCTGTTCGTCGTCATCATCTGGCTGTCGACGGCACCGAAGCTGCTGACCGGCGAGGTCAAAACGTCCTCGGCGGCACAGGTCTACGTTGCCTCGGCGCATTTCCCTGCCGTGCGCGATACGGTGCTTGGCCGCTGTTCGATGTGCCATGCGGCGGAGCCGTCCTACGCGGGCATTTACCACGCACCGAAGGGCGTGATGCTCGACACCGATGCCGGCATCGCCGAGCACGCCGGCGAGATCTACCTGCAGGCCGGACGCAGCCACGCCATGCCGCCCGCCAACGTCACCCAGATCACCGACAAGGAACGGGCACTGCTGGTAGCCTGGTTCGAAGGCGCGGGGAAATAGCATGACCAGCACGCTCCTGCGCGGCCGCACGCTGTCGTTTTTGCGCTGGCCAGAAACTATCGACGACCATTCCGCCTGGCGCTACGAGCAAGATGGCGGCCTGCTGATGCGCGACGGAAGGATCGTTGCCGCTGGCGCCTATACCGAGGTCGAGAAAAAGGCGGGCGAGGGAACAAAAAAAATCGACCACAGGCCACATCTGCTGCTGCCCGGGTTCATCGATGCGCATGCACATTTTCCGCAGATGCAGGTCATCGCTTCCTTCGGCGCCGAACTGCTCGACTGGCTGAACACCTACACTTTTCCGGAAGAGACCAAATTCCAGAACGCCCAGCATGGCCGCCGTATCGCCAGGCTGTTCCTGGATGAAGTGTTGCGCCACGGCACCACGACAGTGGCGGCCTATTGCTCGGTACACAAGGAATCTGCCGAAGCGTTCTTTGCCGAGTCGCACGACCGCAACATGCTCAACATCGCCGGCAAGGTGATGATGGACCGCAACGCGCCGGACGGCGTGCTCGACACGCCGCAATCGGGCTATGACGACAGCAAGGCGTTGATCGATGAGTGGCACGGCAAGGGGCGCCAGCACTATGCCATCACGCCGCGCTTCGCCATCACCTCGTCGCCCGAGCAATTGGAGATGGCGGGCGCGCTCTGCCGCGAATATCCTGATCTGCACATGCAGACACATCTGTCGGAAAACCACGCCGAGATCGCCTTCACGCAGCAATTATACCCGCAGACGCGGGACTACACCGACATCTACGAACACTATGGGCTGCTCGGGCGCAGAAGCCTGTTCGGCCATTGCATCCACCTGTCGGAACGCGAGGCGGATGCGCTTTCGGATAGCGGCTCGGTGGCGGTGTTCTGCCCAACCTCCAACCTGTTTCTCGGCTCGGGCCTGTTCGATTATCAGCGCTATAGCCGCCGCGAGAAGCCGCTTCGCATCGCCGCAGCCACCGATGTCGGCGGTGGCACCAACTATTCGATGCTGCGCACCATGGACGAGGGCTACAAGGTGATCGCGCTGAACGGCGAGAAGCTCAATCCGTTCCAGTCCTTCTGGCAGCTGACCCGCGGCAATGCCGAGGCGCTGTCGCTTGCGGAAAAGATCGGCACCCTGGAGGAAGGCAGCGACGCCGATATCATCGTGCTCGACGCCCGCGCCACGCCGGCGATGCGGCTGCGGGTGGAGACGGCGGACACGCTCGCCGAGGAATTATTTCTGCTGCAGACACTCGGCGACGACCGCGCCGTGCGCGAGGTCTATGTCGCCGGCCGGGCGGCCAAGGCGGATATAGCGGTTTAGCCGTCGTATGCGGCCGGCTTGACCGGGCGGCAGCCATCCGCCAAAGCAACAGGCGAGATCGACAGGGGAACGACATGGCCGTTGCGGACGACATCGCTCTGATCAAGAAACAGGAAGCCACGCTTGTCTTTTCGGCCTTCGACGAAGCCGTCGCTTTCGAGATCGGCTCGGCGATCCGCGACCGGGCCCTCAAGGAAAACCTGCCAATCATCGTTGATATCAGAACTTTCGACCGGCCGCTGTTCTATGCGGCAATGCCCGGCTCGAACGCCTCCAATCCGGACTGGGCGCGGCGCAAGATCAACGTCGTGCGGCGGTTCCTGAAAAGCACCTACCGCATTGTGCTGGAGCAGCAGCGCCCCGACCGCAGCTTCAAGCCCGGCGAGGGGCTGGACATTGCCGACTATGTGCTGGCCGGTGGCGGCTTTCCCATCACTGTCAAGGGCGCTGGCGTCATCGGCGTGATCGCCGTCTCCGGTCTACCGGAGCGCGAGGACCACGGAGTGGTCGTCGATACGCTGTGTAGCTACTTGGGCGTCGATAACCAGGAGTTGCTCCTGCCGCCAGAAGCAACATCGTGACGTTGGCGCTGCCCCTCATCCGCCTGCCGGCACCTTCTCCCCGCGTATTGACGGGGAGAAGGGAAACGCTCCAACGCTGGCGATCCCCTCTCCCCGTCTCTATACGGGGAGAGGGTAAGGGTGAGGGGCAGCGCAAACGCCGCAGAAGCTCGCACAGCGTCCGTGGTAGCTCAGTATGACCGCGCTCGATCCCAAGTCCTTTCTCATTTCGATCTTCAACGCCGCCGTTGCCGCCGCCGATCCCCAGAGGACGATCAAGGATCATTTGCCCGCAAGGCCGAAGGGACGGACGATCGTCATCGGTGCAGGAAAAGGCTCGGCGCAGATGGCGGCGGCTTTCGAGAAAGTGTGGGACCGGCCGATCGAAGGTTTGGTCGCCACCCGCTACGGCTATGGCGCGGCCTGCCGGCGCATCGAGATCATCGAGGCGGCGCATCCGGTGCCGGATGCCGCGGGGCTGGAGGCCTCGCGACGGCTGCTCGAAAAGGTCCAGGGACTGACTGCGGACGACCTCGTCGTGGCGCTCGTTTCGGGCGGCGGCTCGGCGCTGCTGCCGTCACCTGCCGAAGGTCTGACGCTGGCCGATGAGATCGCTGTCAACGAGGCGCTGCTCGCCTCCGGCGCGCCGATCGCCGCGATGAACACCATCCGCAAACATGTTTCCACGATCAAGGGCGGCAGGCTGGCGGCCGCTGCCTATCCAGCCAAGGTGGTGTCGCTGGTGGTCTCCGACATTCCGGGCGATAACCCGGCGCTGGTCGCTTCCGGCCCGACCGTTCCCGATTCCGGCAGCCGCGAAGATGCATTAGCGTCGATCGCCGCCTATGACATGAAACTACCGGCTTCAGTGATGGCGCACATCAATTCGCCGGCCGCCGATGCACCGCTTGTCGATGATCCGCGTTTTTCGCGCAACGAGGTACATCTGATCGCCTCGGCCGGCGTATCGCTGGAAGCGGCTGCGGCCGAAGCCAGGTACCAAGGTATCGAAGCGGTCATTCTCTCCGATTCCATCGAGGGCGAGGCGCGTGAGGTCGGCGGCGTCCACGCTGCAATCGCGCGCGAAGTGGCGACGCGCAACCGGCCATTCGCAAAACCGGTGCTGATCCTGTCGGGCGGCGAGACGACCGTGACCTTGCGCGCGAAAGGCAAAGGCGGCCGCAACTCGGAATTCCTGCTCGCCTTCGCCATTGGGATCAGCGGCATGGCGGGCGTCCACGCACTGGCCGCCGACACCGACGGCATAGACGGTTCGGAAGACAATGCCGGCGCCTTCGCCGACGGCTCGACAGTGTCGCGGATGCATAAGGCGGGCATCGATGCCAAGGCCATGCTTGCCGGCAACAACGCCTGGACGGCATTCAATGCCGTAGATGACCTTTTCGCACCCGGTCCGACCGGCACAAACGTCAACGATCTCCGGGCGATATTGATCAAATAGCTCAGGCGGCCATCAGCTTTTTCACCGCTCTCATATCCTGCAGGAACCGGTCGCGTTCTGCCTGCTTGTCCGCCGGCTCGCGAATGCGCAGGATGAAGGACGGGTGGATGGTGACGAAGACACGCAAGCCATCGTCGCGCTCCACGACGGCCCCACGCATCTTCATGATCGGCACCACCTTGCCAAGCAGCGCCTGCGCCGCCGTTGCGCCGAGCGCCACCGCCAGATTGGGCTTGATCAGATCGATTTCCTTGTCGAGCCACCAGCGGCAAGCCTGCACCTCGCCGGCGTTCGGCTTGGAGTGGATGCGCCGCTTGCCTCGCGGCTCGAACTTGAAATGCTTGACCGCGTTGGTGACGTAGACTTTCAGCCGATCGACGCCGGCATCGTCCAGGATCGCGTCGAACACCTTGCCCGCCGGACCGACGAAGGGCTTGCCCGCCAGGTCCTCCTGGTCGCCCGGCTGTTCGCCGACGAAGATCACCTTAGCTTTATCAGGGCCCTCACCGAACACGGTCTGCGTGGCGTCGTGCCATAGCGGACAGCGGCGGCAGATCTTGGCCGTTTCGCGCAGTTCAGGAATCGTCCTGGCGTCGATTTCTGTCGTTTCCGGAGACTTGCTTGCAGGCAAGCGTCTTGCCTGCACTTTGGCATGGTGCGGCGTCGGGGTTGTCTGCATCCTGGCGATCATGACTAAGGCGGCCTTGCTCGCTCCTGCAATCAGACACGCAATGAGCAAAGCCCGCCGAAGGTTCCGTTGAAATTATTCCGCATGGGCCTTCACCGGCGGATGGCCGACGATGTGATGCCCTACACCTCGTGCAGATAGAGGTGATAATCCAGTTCGCTGACCGTGCGCGCCACGCGCAGATATTCCGACTGCTTGATCGCCACGAACGTCCGGTGCAGGTCTTCGCCCAATGCGCCCTTGAGGAAGGTCGACGCCCTTGCCGCCTCGATCGCGGCACGCCAGTCGACCGGCATCGTCGTGCGCGTGACGGCCGATTCGTAGCCATTGCCGGTGGTTTCGGGACCGGGATCGAGGCCTTCGTCGAGGCCTTTGACGACACCGGCCAGCACCGTTGCTGCCACTAGGTAAGGATTCGCGTCGACGCCCGATGGCCGGTGCTCGATGCGGCGGTTCTTGGCATCGCCGGCCGGCACACGCAGTGCCACCGAACGGTTGTTGACGCCCCAGGTCGGCGCCACCGGCGCATAGGATTGCGAGACGAAGCGCCGCCATGAATTGGCATGCGGCGCGAAGACCAGCATCGATTCCGCCATCGTCTGGATCAGTCCGCCGAGGCCGCGCAGCAGCGGCAGCGACCAGCTTTCGCCGCCGGTTTCGGCAAAGACATTCTTGCCGGCATCGTCCAGCAGCGAGACATGAAAGTGCATGCCCGAGCCGGCATATTTCTCGATCGGCTTGGCCATGAAGCAAGCGGTGACACCATGACGGCGCGCCTGCGCCCGCACCAGTCGCTTGAGCATCACGAGATCGTCGGCCGCCCGCATCACATCCTTGCGGTAGTTGAGCGTCAGCTCGTACTGGCCGGGCGCATATTCCGAGATGACCGTCTCGGCCGGGATGCCTTGCACCTTGGCTGCGGCGTAGATGTCGGAAAACAGCGGCTCCATGCCGTGCAGATGGTCGACGGAATAGACCTCAGTCTTGGCCGAGCGGCGTCCGTCAAGCACCGCGTGCGCCGGCTGCACCTTGCCTTCGGCGTCGCGCTCGTTGGCGAGCAGGAAGAATTCGAGCTCGAAGGCGCCGGCCGGATGCAGGCCCTGGGCCGCGAGGATGTCTACCTGGCGGGCGAGTGCCAGCCGCGGGTCGGACGACATCGGCTGGCCATCGAGATGGTACATCGCCATCAGCACCTGACCGCGCGGCGGCTGGGTGCCGAACAGCGGCACCAGTGTGCCGGGGATCGGCCACGCCCGCAGGTCGCCGTCGCCCGTCGTCCAGATCAGCCCGGTCTCGTGAACATCCTCGCCGGTGATGTCGAGGCCGAGGATCGAGATCGGCATGTGCCGGCCCCCCTCGAAGATGCTCATCAACTCATGCCGGCGCACGATCTTGCCGCGCCCGACGCCATTGGCGTCGGTCAGCACGATGTCGAACGCTTCGATCTCGGGATGAGCGTCGAGAAAGGCCAGCGCCTCGGCGGGCGTCGAGCCCGAAGGGGATGCCGTGACCAGGTTCAAACTTTGCTTGGGCGCTTGTTTCATGCCGCAAGCTTGTCTCACGCCGTAAGCTTTGCCGCAACCGCGCCGAAGGCAGTGATCAGCCGGTTCACCTGGGCGGCGCTGGTCGCAGGAGAGATCAGCATCATGTTGTGGAAGGGTGCGATCAGCACGCCGCGATTGACCAGCGCGACATGGATTGCCGCCTCGAGCTCCGGCACGTGCGCAGCCTCCGCTTCGCCGCCGTTCCTCAGCGGGCCCGGCGCGCAGATGAACTCGACACGGACACCGACGCGAGCAACATGCCAGGGCAGACGATAGCGATCGATTACGGCGGTCAGCCCGGCGTCGAGCCGCCGCGCCAGATTGTCCATATGGCTGTAGTTCTCGTCGGTCATGACATATTCGAGCGTGGCGCGCATCGCTGCGAATTGCAGCGGATTGGCCGACAGCGTTGTCCCCATGCCGGAGTAGCCGGGCTCTTTCCGGCTGATATAAGCGGCATAGCGGGCCGCAACGTCTTCGCTCATGCCCCAGACGCTCGCCGGTACGCCGCCGGCAATCGGCTTGCCTAGCACGAACAGGTCCGGCTCCAGCCCGTATTTGCTTGTATAGCCGCCGGGACCGGTCGAGATTGTATGCGTCTCGTCGATTAGAAGCAGCGTGCCGGTCGCACGGGTGAGACGCCGCAAGCCATCATGAAAGCCGGCTTCGGGCAGCACCATGCAGGAATTGGTCAGCACCGGCTCGGCGATGACGCAGGCGACATCGTTGCCCCGGAGTGCCGCGTCGAGCGCCGGCAGATCGTTGAACTCGACGACATCAGTCGCCCGCGTCAGGTCGCGGAACTCGCCGGCCAGTCCCGGTCGATTCACCGCTTTCCCGGCGACCAGCCGCACCATCGTCTCGTCGACCGAGCCATGATAGCAGCCGTTGAAGACCAGTATCTTCTCCCGGCCGGTAACGGCGCGGGCAACCCGCAGCGCGAAGCGGTTGGCATCGGTCGCCGTCGTCGCGATCTGCCAGAATGGCAAGCCGAAACGCTGCTGCAGCAGCGGCCCGATGGCGAGGGCGTTCTCGGCAGGCAGCATGTAGGTCAGGCCGCGTCCGGCCTGCCTGCGGATGGCGCGTGCGACCGGCGGCGGCGAATGACCGAACATCGAGCCGGTGTCGCCAAGGCAGAAATCGTCGAGCCGGTTGCCGTCGATATCTCTGATGATGGCGCCCCTGGCACTATCGACAAGGATCGGGAACGGCGTCGGCCAGTCGTTCATCCAATGCATCGGCACGCCGCCGAAGAAGCCGGGCAGGCCATTGCCGATTTTCGCCATCGATTTCGGCCGCGCCCGGCAGAAGACTTCTGCCTCGGTCGCGCGTAACTCGGCGATCCGGGCCGGGCCGATGCCGCCGATGGAAGTCTTTGCATGGTTCATGACGTTCATGGCGGCCCTCTCAGTCGCACATTAGACAATCGGCGGCCGCTACCGCAATTGGCCGGGCGGCTGCCCTGTGTTGGGTCAGCGGTCATTTGAATGAAATCAGGCGCTTGACCGCGAGCCGCCTTCGGGCGCCAATGGTACTTCGGCTGGAGGGCATAAGATGGCGCGGGCGATCGTCTGCGCAGCAACGTTGCTGTCGTCGGTTGGTGCGGCTCTGGCGTCCGGCGGCATCTGGTGTTCCGCCGAGGATGCAGCCGTCAAATTTCAGATCGGTGCCGGGGTCACCAGAGGCATGGGCGGGCCGACCTTCAATTTTAGCGGCGAGCTCGAGATTCTGGGCAGGCCGGCTGCCGACAGTCTGCGCAAGACGGTGTTCGAGGATCAGAACCTCACGCAATATTGGCTCGACAACAAGGAATTGCGGCTGCTCGTCTACCACGAACGGCAGGTCGAAAACGCCTACGGCTACGTCGAACTGGCGATCCTGACCAAGGCCAGCGACGAAGGCGTCTATGACGGCCGCTATTTGCTCTCAATCTATGATGGAACGGCTGAGGCCGAAAAGGACGGCAAGCAGGCTGAATTGACCGGCAAAGTATCTTGCGGAGCCGAGTAAGTAACAGGCTACGCCGAAATATCGATGACGCCGCAGTCGCCAGCAGCGCTGCCAAAGGCGACGCGGCGCTCTTCCTTGTCCCACATCATCGAAGTGACGGCGCCCTTGCCGGGCCGGCGCAACAGCACTTCCTTGGCGTCGGCGAAGCGCACCGCCATCACCATCCCGTCATCATAGCCGATAGCAACGACGTCCTGGCTCGGGTGACAGGCGACGGAGGTGACCATCGCATTGCCGCGCGTGCCGAGTTCCAGCGGCGCCTTGCCCATCGGCCCGTCCTTGCCCGAAAACGGCCAGACGATCGCCGCCGGCGCGCCGGAACTCGCCAGCCATTTGCCCTTGGCGCTCCACGACAGGCTTTTGACCTTGCCGGGGTAGCCGGACATGCGCATGTGCTTGCCGTCGGCGAGCTTCCAGCCATGTAGCGCGTTTTCCTGCATGGTGGTGACGAGGAAGCCGCCGTCCGGCGAGAAGGTGATGCCGGTGTGGGCGCCGGCCCATTCGAGCTCGACCGGCCTGCCGTCGGCAGCCGGGAAGTGCAGCGTCGCGCCATTGTAGCGGGCAACGCCGAAGCGCATGCCCTTGGGCGAGAAGGCAAGCCCCTCGACTGAGCGCGGATGCGAGAATTCCCTGGTTTTACCGTCGGCAAAGCGCACATAGGCAATCTTGCCCGAAGCATAGGCAACAGCGCCTTGCGGCCCGGCGGCGACGCTGGTTATCCATTTTTTGCCTGCGGTCGCCAATTCCGTTGTATTGCCGCCTGGGGTCACGGCAAAGATCCTGCCGTCCTCACCACCGGTGATCAGTCGGTCGTTTGCCGCATCATGGAAGGCGGCGAGCATTCCGTCATTGGCCTGCACCGTCTTGTGGCCGTGGTCGAGCCGATGGATTGTGCCGTCGGCCAGCGCAAAATGCGGCACGTCGCCGAGAAACACGGCGGCGAGGCAGTGGCCTTCGAGATCGAGCGGGGCGACTGTCGGCATGAGAGATCATTCCGTTCGAGATTTCTGCTGCCTCACCCTTAAGGGGTTGAGCTGCGGGTCTCAACCCGTGCTTCGGATCGTGGTGAGGAGAGACCGCCAGCGTTTAGGCTGCACTTCTCCCAGAAGGAAGAAAGGGCAGCTAAATCAAGCGGCCTGGCAGGCCTCGAAGCTTGTCTTCAGTCGCTCGGCGTCGAGTTCGCGGCCGATGAACACCAGCCGGCTCTCGTGCTTCTCGTCGTCCTTCCAGGCGCGCTGGTGGTCGCCCTCGATGATCATGTGCACACCCTGGATGACATAGCGCTCGTCATCGCCTTTCAGCGCAATGATCCCTTTCAGCCGCAGGATGTTCGGGCCTTCCATTTGGGTGACCTTCTCGATCCACGGGAAGAACTTTTTCGGGTCCATCTCGCCGCCGCGCAGCGACACCGACTGCACAGTCACGTCATGGATGTCGGAAGGGTGCGCATGATGATGCCCGTCATGATCGTGGTGATCATGGCCGTCGCGATCATGGTGATGGTGGTCATGATCATGATCATGATGGTCGTGATCGTCATGCGCCTCGAGGAAGTGCGGATCGTTCTCCAGCGCCCGGGACAGGTCGAACGCACCGCGATCGAGCACCTCGGACAGCGCCACGCTGGCGCGTGTGGTGCGGTGGATTCGTGCCGCCGGGTTGATGGCGCGGATCGTCGCCTCCACCTTGCTCAGCTCTTCGGGGGTGACCAGATCGGTCTTGTTGAGCACGACGACATCGGCAAAGGCGATCTGGTCCTCGGCCTCGCGGGAATCCTTGAGGCGCAGCGGCAAGTGCTTGGCGTCGACCAGCGCCACCACCGCATCGAGCCTGGTCTTGGAACGCACGTCGTCGTCCATGAAGAAGGTTTGCGCCACCGGCACGGGATCGGCGAGGCCTGTGGTCTCGACGACGATGGCGTCGAAGCGGCCAGGCCTGCGCATCAGGCCTTCGACGACGCGGATCAGGTCGCCGCGCACGGTGCAGCAGACGCAGCCATTGTTCATCTCGTATATTTCCTCGTCGGATTCCACAATCAGCTCGTTGTCGATGCCAATCTCGCCGAATTCATTGACGATGACGGCGTAGCGCTTGCCGTGGTTTTCCGAAAGGATGCGGTTGAGCAGTGTCGTCTTGCCGGCGCCGAGATAGCCGGTGAGGACGGTTACGGGGATCTGCGTCTGTGCGTCGCTCATATTGTGCCTCGAATAGGGATTGTCGGCTCCATATAGGATGTGTGCTCGGCTTTTGCACGAGGCAAACCGGTGGGCCAAAGAGGGGCTGGTATTGCCGAACTTTCCTCACATTACCGAACTTTCATTGGCGCCGCCTGACAGCGGGCCCTAGATAGGCGGGGTCATTTACGGAGCTGTTCGGGTTGAAGAGGCGCCAGATGTCCGACAAGTCCTTGCCACTAAGCCGTCGGCAGGCGCTCGGTCTCGTTGCGGTTACCGCTGGCGGCATATTCCTGCCCGCCGGTGCAAGGGCCGGGCAGGTTTCGCCCTATGCCGGGCTTGCTTTGTTCGAGGCCGGTGCCGGCGTCTGCGCCATCACGCCCGAGGTCACCGAAGGGCCGTTCTATTTCGACCCGAAGCTCGAACGCGCCGACATCACCGAGGGCAAGAAGGGCATCGCCCTCAATGTGCGGCTGCAAATCGTCGACGCCGCCTGCCGCCCGCTTCCCGGCGCACGCGTCGATATCTGGCATTGCGATGCCCAGGGCGCCTATTCCGGATATCCCGGACAGGGCGACGGGCAGGATATCGACACGTCCGGCCAGAGCTTTCTCCGCGGCTGGCAGAGAACCGATGAAAGCGGCATCGCTTCTTTCGCCACCATCTATCCCGGCTGGTATCGCGGCCGCACCACACACATCCATTTCAAGATCTTCCCCGACGACCGCTCGGTGATGACCGGCCAGATGTTCTTCCCCGACAGCCTCAGCGAGCAGATATTCGCCACCGTCGCGCCCTATAAAGATCGCCCCTGCAAACGCGATACATCGAACGCGCGGGACGGCATTGCGCGGCAGGCCGGGCCGCTGTCGCAGGCAGCGCTGCGGGAAATGGCGGACGCCTATCAGGCGTTGATGGTGGTCGCGGTGAAACCTGGTTGAGAACACCTCGTCACGTCCCCATCCAGCCATTGCGGAAAGTCGTTTGTCATCTAACTGAAATAAACATCTGGCATTAGCCACGGCGAACACCGCGAAGCTTGCCGGCAAAGCTATTTTCCGAGCCGGAATGTTTCGATCGTCATTGCCAATCGGCGGCCTGCTTCTATGCTGCCCGTTCCGGTTCGGCCGAGGAGGGATGAGCATGGCCAAGGCGGACAAGACTGCAACAATGAGCCGGCTGCATTCGGCGGCGCGGCTGGCGCGCACGGCGCTCGCCGCCCGGCTTCTGGCGCATGGTTTCTATGCCGGTCAGGACCAGATCATGCTGGCGCTCGACCGCGAGGACGGGCAGACGCCCGGCAACCTTGCCGGCCGCCTCGGCGTGCGTCCGCCGACCATCACCAAGACCATCAACCGGCTGCAGGCGCAGGGCTTTCTGGAGAAGCGGGCCTCGTCCGCCGATGCCCGCCAGGCGCATATTTTCCTCACCGACACCGGCCGCGAAATCATCCACGCCATCGAGAAATCGGTGAAGAAGACCGAAAAGCAGGCATTGAAGGGTCTCGACAAGAAGGATCAGAAAGCGCTGTTCAAGCTGCTTGCCCGTGTCGAGGCGAACCTTTCGAACGGCGAAATGGTGCTCCCCGATGACGAACTGGATATCGAGGACAAGATCCTTGAATAAGGTCACGCGTTCGCCGCTGGCGGCCGTCGCGTCAGTGCCGACCAACGTCCCGGTGTGACGCCGAACGCCTTCTTGAAATGCCGATTGAAATGGCTTTGATCACTGAAGCCGGCTGCGATGGCGATTTGCGCCAGCGGCTCGTCGGCTTCGATCATCCGACGGGCCCGCTGAAGCCGGCGCATCACCAGGAACCGGTGCGGGCTGGTGGAGAAGGTGGCGCGGAAATGCCGCGAAAGGGCATAACGGTCCAATCCGGTTATCGCCTCCAATTCGTCTGAACGTACAATCCGCGCGACATTTTCCTCCAGATAGTCGCGCGCCAGGCTGGCGGCGCGCCACGCCGTTTTCGCTACCGGTTTCGTCCGCTGACCGGCGTGCCGGGCCAAGCTTTGCATAAGCTGCGTCATGAAATCGACGACAAACAGCTCGTCCAGTTCCTGATTCAACGGCCCGAGCGCGGAAAGCAGCGTCGCCCGGAGATCGCGGTCTGTCACCACGGCATTCCCGACGAATGGCAGTGATCCGCCGCCGAGACAATCGAGCATCAGGGACGGCTCCAAATAGAGCATTCTGTATCGCAAGCCGTCTTCGGTGCCGGCACCGCCATCGTGCAGTTCGTCGGGATGAAGGATAATGATCTGGCCAGGCAGGCTCTGATGCGTTTGGCCGCGATAGCGGAAGCGCTGCACGCCATAAAGCGTCACCCCGATCGCATAGGTGTCGTGGCGATGGAGATCGAAGGCATTGCCGTGGAACCGGGCCTCGATGCGTTCCATCCCGGCAGCACCGGGTGCCGGTACGATGCAGTTCTCGGCTGCATCCACGCACAAACGTCCAAGACCCTGAAAGGCTTCCCGGTCCAGATCGTGCGCCATCGCTTCACTCGCAGCCTCGGATTGGCCCCCTTTTCGGATTGGAAACTGTCGCATGTTCGATACGAAATTTGCAATCGTGCTCAAGGATGATCTTCCCGTCTGGCAAAAGCTCAATGTCACCGCCTTTCTGACCAGCGGCATCGTCGCGCAATTTCCCGACATTATCGGCGACCCCTACCGTGATCGCGCCGGCAATATCTACAACCCGCTGTCGATCCAGCCGGTCATCGTGCTTTCGGCGGACGGCCAGACGCTCGGCGCGATCCAGCGGCGGGCGCTGGAGCGTGGTGTGACGGTTTCGCTCTATGTCGAGGAAATGTTTTCGACCGGGTATGATCTGGCCAACCGCGCCGTCTTTGCCGAATTTGCGCCGGAGGATGCCAAGGTGGTCGGCATCGCGCTTCGCGCCGAAAAGAAGCTCGTCGACAAGATCACCAAGGGCGCCCGCATGCACGCCTGAGTCGTCGGCCACTAGGTCGGCCACTGGGAAACAAACTGAGCCTGTCGGCGGCTGTCGTTGTGCCAGCCTGTTTTGGCTTGCCCGCAGGCGACAATTACCGCATTGGTGAGGGACCGCCTTGCTTCCCGTCCGGCCTGAAATTGAATGCTCCCCCAAGACATGACGAAAGCGCGACATCGCCAGCGGCGATCGTGTGCATGCTTTCCGTCTATGTGTTTTTCACCTTCCTCGACACCAGCAGCAAGTACCTTGTGCTGGCCGGCGTCTCGGCGCTGATCGTCGCCTGGACCCGCTTCGCGGTCCATGTGCTGATCGTCGGCGTCTTTCTGCGCGGATGGCGCGAGCCGCTGCGCTTTCGT
The DNA here is from genome assembly GCF_040319815.1 of Mesorhizobium sp. M0854. NCBI lineage: Bacteria > Pseudomonadati > Pseudomonadota > Alphaproteobacteria > Hyphomicrobiales > Phyllobacteriaceae > Mesorhizobium > Mesorhizobium sp. M0854. The sequence continues at coordinate 376,242 of NZ_JAMYOL010000001.1, read as the reverse complement.
CCCGCCAACCTGCCGGCGCACATCACGCGCGGTCTGCTCCTGTTCGGATCGACGATGTTCAACATTCTGGCGCTGCGGACGCTGCAACTGGTGGAAACCACCTCGATCTACTTCTTCGGCCCGATGGTGATCACCGCGCTTGCCGGTCCGTTGCTCGGCGAATGGGCTGGCTGGCGGCGCTGGCTGGCCATCATGAGCGGCTTTGTCGGCGTCCTCATCATCACCCGGCCGGGCGTCGGCGTTTTTGGCGTCGGCCATCTCTTTGCGCTCGGCTCGATGCTATCGAACAGTTTCTACGTCATCATGACGCGCCGCATGTCGGCGACGGAAACCTCGGAAAGCCTGATCCTGTTTTCGGCGCTGGCGCCGGCCGTGCTGCTGCTGCCGACACTGCCGTTTTCGCCTTCGCTGCCGCAGGATGGCTGGCACTGGTTCATATTGCTGATGCTTGGCGTCTTCGGCGCCATCGGTCATTGGCTTATTGTGCAGGCCTATCGCCTTGCCACCACCACGGCCCTGGCTCCCTATCCCTATTCGCAGATGATCTGGATGATCATCTCCGGCCTGATCGTCTTCAACCAGTTTCCCGATCGCTGGACGCTGGTCGGTGCCACAGTCATCGTCGCCAGCGGCCTCTACATCGTTCACCGCGAGCACCGGCTCCGCTTGCGCAACCGCGCAACGCTGGGCGCGGACGCGGAAGCGCTGGCAAAAAAACTTTGATTTGCTCGGAATCGATGGCATAAGAGCCGGCCTTTAAACAGTTTAAATTGCTTCGGGAGCGCAGGGCGCTGGCACAGAAGATCAAGCTTTCGACCATCGCGGATGCGCTCGGCGTGTCCACGGCCACGGTCTCGCTGGCCTTGCGCGACAGCCCGCTGGTCGCCGGCGGCACCCGCGATCGCATCAAGGAACATGCACGCGCCATCGGCTATATCTACAACCGCCGCGCCGCCAGCCTGCGCACCTCGCGCTCGGGCATAGTCGGCGTCGTCGTCCACGACATCATGAACCCGTTCTTTGCCGAGATATTGCGTTCGATAGAGAGCGAGCTCGACCGCAGCCGGCAAACCTTCATCCTGTCGAACCACTACGACCAGCTCGAGAAACAACGCACTTTCATCGACACGCTTCTGCAGCTTGGCGCTGACGGGGTCATCATGTCGCCGGCCATCGGCACGCCGCCCGAAGACATAATCTTGGCCGAGGAGAACGGTCTCCCGGCAGTGCTGATTGCACGCACCGTCGAAGGTGCCGACGTGCCGGTGTTTCGCGGCGACGATGCCTATGGCACCGGGCTTGCCACCAACCATCTGATCTCGCTTGGCCACAAGCGCATCGCCATGATCGGCGGTACCGACCAGACGTCGACCGGCCGCGACCGCTATCAGGGATATGTCAACGCCATGGAGGCGGCAGGGCTTGAGGTCAGGCCGTCCTGGCGCATTGCCGGCCCGCGCACGAAGCAGGCCGGCTTCGAGGCTGCCGGGCAGTTCCTGGCGCTGAAGGACAGGCCGACCGCGGCCTGCTGCTGGAACGACCTCGTCGCCATCGGTCTGATGAATGGCATTGCCCGCGCCGGGCTGGTGCCGGGCATCGACATCTCGGTTACCGGCTATGACGACCTCGAGGAAGCGGCGATCGCCACGCCGGCGCTGACTACCGTGTGGAACGGCCAGCGCGAGGTTGGCCGCCGCGCCGCCAGCGCGCTGCTCGACAAACTCAACGGACAGACGGTGCGGCCGTCGCAGGAACTGATCAAGCCGGAACTGCATGTGCGCCAGTCGACCGGCAAACCGGTGGAACGTGCATGACAAAAACCGAACAGCAAGCTGTTACCATTCTGGTGCCGGGCCAGTTCAACGACCATGCGGTCGGCCGCATCGACGGGGCGTTCAGCCGCGTCCGGATCGAACGCGCCGATCCGTCGCTGGTCACCGACGAGATGCGTCATACGGTGCGCGGCATAGCCGCCTTTGGCGGCATAAGCGCCGCGTTGATGGACGCGCTGCCAAAGCTCGAGATTATCGCCAATTTCGGCGTCGGCTATGATTCGGTCGATATCCGCCACGCCGCACGGCGCGGCATCATGGTCACCAACACGCCGGATGTGCTGACCGAAGAGGTCGCCGATACGGCGCTCGGCCTGTTGATCAATGCCGTCCGCGAACTGCCGCGCGCCGAGGCCTGGCTGCGCGACGGAAGCTGGCTGCGCAACGGCAACTATCCGCTGAGCCGGCTGACTTTGCGCGGTCGCCATGTCGGCATCTTCGGCATGGGCCGCATCGGCCTCGCCATTGCCCGGCGGCTCGATGCTTTCGGACTGCCCATCGCCTATCACAACCGGCGCCGCGTCGAAGGCCTGTCCTATGACTATCACCCGACGCTGAAAGGTCTCGCCGAGGCGGTCGACACACTGATCTCGGTGGCGCCCGGCGGGGCCTCGACGGAAAAGGCCGTCAATGCCGAAATCCTCTCGGCTCTGGGGCCGAACGGCGTCTTCGTCAATATCGGCCGGGGCAGCACGGTCGACGAACCAGCCCTTGCCGCCGCACTTGCCAGCGGCAGCATCGCCGCTGCCGGGCTAGACGTCTTTGCCGACGAGCCGAATGTGCCAGCGGCGTTGCTTGCCGCGCCCAACACCTCGCTTTTGCCGCATGTCGGCTCGGCGTCCGAGCATACGCGCCGCGCCATGGCCAACCTTTGCGTCGACAATCTGGTCTCGTGGTTTTCGCAGCGCAAGGCGCTGACGCCGGTGCCGGAGACGGCAAATGTCAAGGCAAGGCCGTAAGCGGGCTGCCATATCTATTAACTTCAGCTTAACCCTTCGGAATCATTCTGGTCCCCTCGCAGTGTATGTCCGCCTGACAGGACATGACAGCAAGATGAAGCGCGCCTCCCTGATCTCTTCGAACCGGCGCGCTTGAAATGCGCGGAGAACCAGGATGAAGACGCTTCCTGCATTGATGGCAGTCGCTGTGCTGTTCGGCAGCGCCCAGCTGTTTTACGCCGGTAGCGGTGAAAGCCGTGCGGCCAGTGAGTCACCGCTTTCATCCGGCAACTACAGGCTGGTAGCCCATGGCAACGAGGGGTCTTGTGCGGTCAGCCGCGGCGCCGAGATTTCGCAAGGCCTGTCGCTGTTGACGGTCGCAGCAAATTGCCGCCGGGTGTTGCCCGGCGTCGAGCAGGCGAAGTTCTGGCGAGAGCAGGATGACGGCACGGTCACCTTCAGCGCCAACGGCACCGATCCGATCGTCATGTTCTCAGTCGCCGACGGCGATGGTTACGAATCCTACGCGCCGGCGCTGCCGCTGCTGACGCTGGCGTCAGCCGGCAACTAGCGAGCGCGGCAGGACTATTCCGCGGCTGCGCGCACACCCGATTTCGCCGCCTGATGCAGGCGCACCGCATCGCCGAATGCGCGAAATATCTTTACCGAGATACTGTCCGATTTGACCCAGTATTCGGGATGCCACTGGACGCCGACAGCGAAAGCCCGTGCATCGCGCACCGAAACCGCCTCGACAGTGCCGTCGGCGGCGACCGCTTCGACCTGCAGCTTTGGGCCAAGCCGGTCGATGGCCTGGCGATGCACCGAATTGACCATGATATCGCCGGCGCCGAAGACCCCGGCCAGGCAGCTGCCGGGTTTTATCGCCACGCTCTGGCGGATGGCGAAGCGTTCGTCCTGATTGTCGCTTGCCGGCGCACGATGATCGAGCGAACCGGCGCGTTCCTGGATTTCGGTGGCCAACGTGCCACCCAGCGCCACATTCATCTCCTGGATGCCGCGGCAGATGGCGAGCAATGGCACCCCGCGCTCCACCGCCCGGCGGATCAGCGGCAACGTCGTCGCGTCGCGGGCGGAGTCGTAAGGACCATTGGCTTCGCTGGCGTCACCGCCATAGAGCGAGGGATGAACGTTCGATTTGGAGCCGGTGACCATGACGCCGTCGACGGCGGAAAGCAGTTCGTCGAAGTCGAGCCGGTCGCCGAAGGACGGTACCAGCAGCGGGAACACGCCTGCACCCGAAAGCGCCGCTTCGAGATATTGCTGTGGCGCGGCATGCCAGGTGTAATTGTCGAACTGGCGGACATCGGTCGATACGGCGACGAGCGGCTGGTGCATTTGGTCCGGATCCCATCGGGTGCAACGAATTATCTGCCTGCAAAATAGGCGATCCGAAGGCGCATTTCCATGGCAAGTTTCGGCGTGTCGCGTAGGCCAGTTAATCGACCTTAGACTATAGTTGCAAGATCTGCCCCAACGCCGTGAATTTCCCCGAAATGCGCCACTCAAACCGGGCTGCCGTGCTGGACTCGACTCCTTGCCTGTGTATTGTCGGCTCGAAGCCGATCCGGGCGCCGAAGTGTCCCGAATGTCGGTCAGTGGATCCAAAAGGGAGGAACTTCATGGATCGTCGTTCGTTCATCCGCAAGGCCGGCACCACCGGTTTCGGCGCTGCGGCCGCTGCCGCGACACTTGCTGCGCCGGCCATCGCCCAGTCCAATCCGAAAGTGACCTGGCGACTGGCGTCGTCCTTCCCGAAGTCGCTCGATACGATCTATGGCGGCGCCGAAGTGTTTTCCAAGATGCTGTCGGAGGCGACCGACGGCAACTTCCAGGTCCAGGTCTTCGCCTCCGGCGAACTCGTTCCCGGCCTGCAGGCCGCCGATGCCACCACAGCCGGCACGGTCGAGGCCTGCCATACCGTGGCATACTATTACTGGGGCAAGGACCCGACGTGGGCGCTGGGAGCGGCGGTTCCGTTTTCGCTCAACGCGCGCGGCATCAACGCCTGGCACTATCATGGCGGCGGCATCGATCTGTTCAACGAGTTCCTGGCGACGCAAGGTCTGTTCGGGCTGCCGGGCGGCAATACCGGCGTGCAGATGGGTGGCTGGTTCCGCAAGGAGATCAAAACGGTCGCCGACCTTTCCGGCCTCAAGATGCGTATCGGTGGTTTTGCCGGCAAAGTGGTGCAAAGGCTCGGGGTGGTTCCGCAGCAGATCGCCGGTGGCGACATTTATCCGGCGTTGGAAAAAGGCACGATCGACGCCGCCGAATGGGTCGGCCCTTACGACGACGAGAAGCTCGGCTTCTATAAGGTTGCGCCCTATTACTACTATCCCGGCTGGTGGGAAGGTGGACCGACCGTCCATCTGATGTTCAACAAGGCGAAATACGACGAACTTTCGCCGGCTTACAAGTCGCTGGTGCATACTGCCGCTCAAGCGGCCGACGCCAACATGCTGCAGAAATACGACTATCTCAATCCGGCGGCGGTTAAGCGGCTGGTTGCCGGCGGTGCCAAGTTGAGCCCGTTCAGCCAGGAGATCATGGCCGCCTGTTTCGAAAAGGCCAACGAAGTCTATGCCGAGATGGAAGCCTCGAATGCGCCGTTCAAGAAGATCTGGGATTCGATCAAGGCGTTCCGCAAGGAGCATTATCTCTGGGCGCAGGTGGCCGAGTACAACTATGACACCTTCATGATGGTCCAGCAGCGCAATGCCAAGCTCTGATCCTGTTGCTTCGCGGCGCCAGTGTTCCTTTCGGAACACTGGCGCCGTAGCGCATTCATTTGCGATCAGTCGGGCACCACCACGACCTTGACCTCGCCTGGCGCCGGCGGGTTGGCAATGATCGCCACCGCCTCGTCGAGGCTGACCTGTCGTGATATCAGCCGATCTACTTCGATCGTCCCCGAGGCGATAAGATTGGCGGCCCGGCGATGGGTAAAGGGGTTGAGGAAGGAACCCAGGACCTTCAACTCACGGAACAGCAGATCGAACGGTTCGAACGCCACTTTCATGCCTTGCGGCATCACGCCGACGACGACGACGGTGCCGCCCGCTTTGGCCAGCCGCATCGCCTGCTCAACAGTGTCTTTCACGCCGGCGCATTCGAACACCACGTCGACGCCGCCCGGCATCAAACCCGACCGGCCGACGATCGCATCGATGACATCGAAGGCGCTGGGATCGAGCGTCGCCGTTGCGCCAAATTGCTCGGCAAGAGCCCGCCGCGAGGCCTGACGGGTCGACAAGATAATGGTCGTCGCACCGGCGAGCTTTGCCAGTTGAACGGTGAGCAGGCCGATCACGCCGCCGCCGAGCACCGCGACCGACGAGCCTGGTTTGATCGCGGCAAGGTCCACGCCATGCAGGCAGCAGCCGAGCGGCTCGCAGAAAGCACCATGCGTAGGCTTCAGATCGCCTGGCAAGACGAAGGCCTGTTTCTGGGGCAGGACAAGATATTCGGCAAAGCCGCCATCGCGATGGATGCCGATGGCGCGTAGATTGCCGCAGAGATTGACCCGGCCGGCCTGACAATGCTCGCATCGGCCACAGGCAATGTTGGGATCGCCGGTGACGCGGTCGCCGACGGAAAAGCCGGATACGGCAGGTCCGACCGCCTCGACGATGCCGGAGAATTCATGCCCGAGCGTCACCGGCGGCGTGCACGGGAATTCACCATGGAAAAGATGCCTGTCGGTGCCGCAGACGCCGCACGCCTCGATGCGCACCAGCAGATCGTTCGGCCCGGCGGTCGGTTTCTCGACCTCGCACACGGCGAGGCTGCCCACTCGCTCCAACCGAACCGCCTTCATGGCTGCCGGGCCTTCCTCAGTTGAAACTCGGTGGTTGCGACAGATCGATTGCCGGCGCCGCCGGTTTCGCGGGCGGCTTTTCGTCGAAGCTCGGCGGCTGCGACAAATCCGGTGGGGAAGGTGAGGCCGGGGCAGTGCCGCCGTTGGCCGGCGGCGTGCCAAGCGGCGACAAGCCGATGCCAGGCGTTTCCGGCACCTGGTAGTTGATGGTGCCAGGATCGACGACAGTGCCTTTGTAGTGCATCACCATCTGCGGGAAGGCGATGGTCAGGCCGATCATGATCACCTGGATGCAGACGAAGGGCACTGCGCCCCAATAGATCTGCCCTGTGGTGACGGGCGCGATCTGCTTGCCGGTGAGTCGGTCGAGATAGGGCACGCGCGCGGCGACCGAGCGCAGATAAAACAGCGCGAAGCCGAAGGGCGGATGCATGAAGGAGGTCTGCATGTTGACGCCCAAAAGCACGCCAAACCAGATCAGGTCGATGCCGAGTTTGTCAGCCGCTGGCGCCAAAAGCGGCACGATGATGAAGGCAAGCTCGAAAAAGTCGAGGAAGAAGGCGAGCACGAAGACGAGGATGTTGACGCCAATCAGGAAACCGACTTCACCGCCCGGCAGCGATGTCAACAGGTGCTCGACCCAGATGTGGCCATTGACGCCGTAGAAGGTCAGCGAGAACACCCGCGCGCCGATCAGGATAAACAGAACGAAGGACGACAGCCTGGTCGTCGAGGCCAGCGCCTGCTTGACCACGTCGAGCGACAGCCGCCCCTTCATCGCCGCCATTGCCAGCGCGCCGACGGCGCCCATGGCGCCGCCTTCCGTCGGCGTGGCGATGCCAAGGAAGATGGTGCCCAGCACCAGGAAGATCAGCGCCAGCGGCGGGATCAGCACGATGATCACCTGCTGTGCCAGTCTGGACATCAGGTTGATCTTCAGGCGCTGGTCGACGATCGCCACGACATAGATGAAGATGACGCCAGTAGTGGCGCCGAGGATATCGGCGTTGCCGCCATGGTTCGGTGCGAGGTAGCGATACGCCGCATAGGAAACAACCACCGCCGCCAGCAGCGCCGCCAGCAGCGACAGCACACCGTGGCCGAGCGTGCGGGCCTCCAGCGGCAGTGCCGGCATCGACTTCGGCCGAAAGATCGACATGAGCAGGATGTAGAGCATGTAGATGCCGGTCAAAATGAGCCCGGGGATCAGCGCCCCCTTGTACATATCGCCGACCGAGCGGCCGAGCTGGTCGGCCAGGACGATCAGCACCAGTGACGGCGGGATGATCTGGGCGAGCGTCCCGGACGCGGCAATGACGCCGGATGCCAGCCGCCGGTCGTAGCCGTAGCGCAGCATGATCGGCAGCGAAATCAGACCCATGGCAATGACGGAGGCCGCCACCACGCCGGTCGTCGCGGCGAGCAGCGCGCCGACGAAAATCACGGCATAGGCGAGGCCACCACGGACCGGTCCGAACAACTGGCCGATCGTGTCGAGCAGGTCTTCGGCCATGCCGGATCGTTCGAGCACGATGCCCATGAAGGTGAAGAACGGGATCGCCAGTAGCGTATCGTTCGACATCACCCGGCTGCCGTAGAAATTATCCGGCAACGCGTGCAGCAACGGCCAGGCGAGATTGATCGAGCCGCCCGAATAGGGCGACAGAAGCACGCCGATGAAGAAGAACATCAGGCCGTTGGCGGCGAGCGAGAAGGCGACGGGATAGCCGATCAGCAGGAAGACGACCAGCGAGGCGAACATGATCGGCGCCATGTTCTGGGCGATGAACTCGATCACGAGCGCACCTCTTCGACGAGCGCCTTGGCTTCGAGCTCGGCCTGCTCATGCACCGATATGAACGGAGTGGGATCGTCCATCTGACCGCGCATGATGGCGATTTTCTTGATGATTTCGGAAATGCCCTGCAGCGCGAGCAGAAAAAAGCCGACCAGCAAAATCGCCTTCGCCGGCCAGATGATCAGCCCGCCGGAATTGTTCGACATCTCCCCGCTGCGATACGACAGCGACACATAGGGAACGAAATAGACCACCATCAACGTCACGAACGGCATCAGGAAGAAGACGTGACCGAAAAGGTCGATCCAGTGCTGCACGCGGCGCGAGAACATGCCGTAGACGATATCGATGCGGATATGGTCGTTCTGCTTCAGCGTGTAGGCGGCGGCCAGCATGAAGGCGGCGCCGAACAGATACCATTGCAATTCCAGCCAGGCGTTCGAGGACATGTCGAACACCTTGCGGATGACGGCGTTGGCGGCGCTTACCAGGATCGCCAGCAGGATCAGCCACGAAACCCATTTGCCGATGAATTCGTTCAAACGGTCAATGGTTCTGGAAAGAGCGAGAAGCCCTGCCATGCATTCCTCCCTTGTGTCAGAGCGCGGCGGTTCCCTGTCCGTCGTGTCGCTGTGGACCAACGGTATGCAGTGCGTGGTCCGGCGGGTCAACACGGGACAGCCCGCATAAACACAGTTGTGAGATGACGGGCGGCAAAATGCTGCCGCGTCCTTTGCATGTCCAAGGACATGCGGCGCTTTCACCCAAGCAAAGTCGGGTGCGGCTCAGGCGATCTTCTGTTGGTCGCGGCCGGCGCCGATCAGCACAAGCATGGCGACGAGGAACAGGTACATCCAGCCGTCCCGCCATTCGAGCGGAAAATAGCCGGCCCATAGCGATTCGGCCATGCCGAAAGCGGCGGCGCCCAGTGCCGCCCGCAAAGGCGAAAGATAGCCGCCCACTGCGGTCACGAACAGGATTTTCAACCCGTAGACCAACCCTGTGCCGAAGCTGATGTTGCCGTAGTAGAAGGCGGCGAGCACGCCGGCCAGTGCCGCGCAAAGGCCGCCGAAAAGCACCGCACGCCGAAACACCGCACGGACATCGACGCCGCACATCGCAGCCGCCTTGGGATCGTCGGATACGGCGCGCCAGCTCCGGCCGAAGCTCGAATATGCGAAGCCCCAGGCAGCCAGCGCTATGGCCGCCAGTACGGCGGCGCAATCGAGCAATTGGATCAGCGTCAACGTCGCCTTGAAGCTGGCATTCTGCGCGAAGACGATGGTCTGGGCCAGCATTGGCGGCAACCATAGGTCATGGGTATCGGCGGCGATGCGGCTGGCTTCCGACAAGACCAGCAATATGCCGAGCGTCGTCACCACGATGGCGTTGGGCGAGCGGTCGGCCAGCGGTTCGAAGATACTTCGCGACAGGACATGGCTGAGCAGCGCCGCATAAAGGAATGCCGCAGCTACGCCGAGCGCGACCGATGCAAACAGCGTCAGCCACAGCGCCTGATAGCCGAACGCCGCAGTGAGGATCATCGTATGCCCGCAAAAGGCGAACAGCGCGCCATAGGCAAGATTGGTACGGTGCAGGATGCCGTTGGTCAGCACGTAGCCGAATGCAAGCAATGCGTAGAGCGCGCCCGAATGCAGCCCGTTCAGAACCTGCTGGAAGAAATAGAGCATGCAAGACCCTCTATGCATGCCCCGCAATCGGGGCAGAGGTTTGGGACGAACGATATTCTCAGTACGGCGATCGCCTCAGTGACAAGCGTTGCACCCGGAATCTAACTTGTCAAACGCGAGTTATCAGTTAGATTCGCCATATGACAGTATCCTGGACTCCGCACCGCTTTACCGGTGGCATGCTGGCGCTCGATACGGCGAACACCGTCGTTTTGCGGAACGATCCGGAGAAAACTTTCGACCGTTTCGACGATCCGGCCGAGATCGCCCGCTTTGCCGAAGCCGCGAGTGCCTTTCGCGCCGCCGAGCTCGGTGGCAGGCGGCTCGTAGCGCCGGCGCCTGAAAAGATCGCACCGGTGGTGCTGTCGATCCGGGAGACGACCGATCGGCTGTTTCGCGGCGCGGTATCGAAAGGTGCGATCGCGACCGGCGATATGCCGAAATTCTTGGAAGCCTGCGCCGATGGCCTCGCTCATAGCCGCACCGAAATCGGCACGCCTGGAAAACCGTTCGGTGATCCGGCGACGCCGATTGCCTTCGAGGCCGCGCTTGCGGTCTCGGCGTTGTCGCTGCTGCGTAGCGACACCATTGCCAGGCTGAGGATATGTCCGAACTGCAGCTGGCTGTTTGTCGACAAAAGCCGGAATTCCAGCCGCCTCTGGTGCGACATGGCGGTGTGCGGCAACCGCCAGAAGGCAAACCGACACTATCGCCGCCGGACCGCGGCCAGGGAGGTCACCAATGTCTAGAAGATTCTCACGCGCGATGATTGTCGTCGCGGCGTTGTTCGCGGCGGCCGCGCTCGGCGCCTGCCGTGATTCCGGCAAGGACCAGTTGTTCGCCATTTCCGGGAAGCTGTTCGAGTTCAACTACCGGCTGGGTATCGCCACCTATGTCATCACTCTCAATCCGCTGCGGCCGGTGGGTGAGGGGCAGGTCGCTGTGGTCTCCTTCCAGAACCCGGCCGGCGGTGATCCGATCATCGTCACCCAGAAAATATGGCCGAAGCTGCCGCATGTGACGCTCACCAGCCCGCCGCTTACCTGCGTTGTCAAGGACAAGCCCTATGCGGTGTCGATCCGCATCGAGGATTCCAGCGGCAAGTTGCTGCAGAGTTTCGCGACCACTCTGACGTCCTCACTCGACCAGTCGGTCCTGCCCGACCGGCCTCTGGTGGTCGGGCCAGTCTACGAGCTCAACAAGGACCTGGCCGGCCATGTCGACGGCAAGCTGCCCGGTGAACCGAAGCCCAGTTGCCCAAAGGCTGCATGATGCATCACCAGCGGCACTGACCGCCGCCGGAATTTTTCATGCTCGGCCATCCTCCCCGACAGGCGTTTCGTGGCGCCACACGGCCGCGCACGGATCGTTTGTTGCGGACCGCCTGGCACCTTCGATTTTGTTTGACCTCCCCGGCAAGGGAAGAAAGACTGTGGGCACTCGACTCCGACGTTGGCCGCGCACCTCCAGGCGCGCGGCCTCCGCACAGGAAATGCCTGATGACGCTGCACAATGTCGCGCTCGACGACAAGTTCGACCTGGCAAAGGAGCGCATCTTCCTGTCGGGTGCCCAGGCAGTCATCCGCATGCTTCTGATGCAGCGCGAGCGCGACCGCCGGGCTGGCCTGAACACCGCCGGTTTCGTCTCCGGCTATCGCGGCTCGCCGCTCGGCGGCCTCGACATGCAGCTGTGGAAGGCCAGGAACCAGCTCGCGCAGTCGGACATCGTCTTCCAGCCCGGTCTCAACGAGGAGCTCGCCGCCACCGCCTGCTGGGGCTCGCAGCAGGCCGAATTGCTGGGCGAGGGTACCCATGACGGCGTTTTTTCGGTCTGGTACGGCAAGGGTCCGGGCGTCGACCGCTCCGGCGACGTGTTCCGCCACGCCAATCTCGCCGGGTCGTCGAAACATGGCGGCGTGCTGGCTCTGATGGGTGACGACCACATGGCCGAATCCTCGACCAACGCGCATGCCACCGAGTTCCTGTTCGTCGACACCATGGTGCCGATCCTTAATCCGGCCGGCGTCCAGGAGATCATCGACTACGGCCTTTACGGCTTTGCCATGTCGCGTTTTGCCGGCACCTGGGCGGCGATCAAATGCGTCAAGGACAACATCGAATCGACAGCCTCGGTCGATGCCGCGCTCGACCGGCTAGATATCGTCATCCCGGACTTCGACATGCCGCCCGGCGGCCTCAACATCCGTAATGAGATCGACATGCTCGGCCAGGAGGAGCGGTTGCATGAATACAAGCGCGCCGCCGCTTCAGCGTTCATCCACGCCAATGGGCTGAATCGGATCGTCTATTCGGGCGGCACCAGCGCCAAGCTTGGCATCGTCACCATCGGCAAGAGTTATCTCGATGTTCGCCAGGCGCTGGAGGATATCGGCGTCGACGAAGCGGCCGCCAGTCGTATCGGTATCAGGCTGTTCAAGGTCGGCTGCCCGTGGCCGCTCGACCTGCAACACATCGCCGACTTTGCTCGCGGCCTCGATACTATCGTCGTCGTCGAGGAGAAACGCTCGCTGATCGAGGTACAACTGCGCGAGAACCTTTACGGCACCGCGACGCAGCCGGTCATCGTCGGCAAGAAGGACGAGCGCGGCGACTGGCTGTTCCCGGCCAAGGGCGCGCTCGACCCCAACGATATTGCCATCGAGCTCGGCGAGAGGATTTTGCGAACGATCGGCCCGTCGGAAGAAATCGCCGCGCGGGTGGCGAAGTTGCGCCAGTTCCAGGCGATGCTGGCCGACACGTCAGACATCGCCTCGCGCACGCCGTTCTTCTGCTCCGGCTGCCCACACAATTCCTCGACCAAGGTTCCGGACGGCTCGCTCGCCGCCGCCGGAATCGGCTGTCATTTCATGGCGCTGTGGATGGACCGCAACACCGTCGGCTTCACCGCCATGGGCGGCGAGGGCGCGCAGTGGGTCGGCCAGGCGCCGTTCTCGAAGCGCGAGCACATCTTCCAGAATCTGGGCGATGGCACTTACAACCACTCGGGTGTGCTGGCGATCCGTTTCGCGCTGTCGACCGACGCCAACATCACCTACAAGATCCTCTACAATGACGCCGTCGCGATGACCGGTGGGCAGCCGCACGAGGGCGGCCTGACGGTAGACATGATCGCAAGGCAGGTGCGCGCCGAGGGCGTGGAGCGCATCGCCATCGTCACCGACGAGCCGGACAAATATACCGGCAAGGTGGAATTTCCCGCCGGCGCCACCATCCATCACCGCGACGACCTCGATCTCGTCCAGCGCGAGTTGCGTTCGGTCAAAGGCGTCTCGGTGCTGCTCTACGACCAGACCTGCGCCGCCGAGAAGCGTCGCCGCCGCAAGCGCGGCACCTTCCCCGATCCCGACAAGCGTATCTTCATCAACGAGCTGGTCTGCGAAGGCTGCGGCGATTGCGGCGTGCAGTCGAATTGCGTCTCGATCCAGCCGGTCGAGACCGAATTCGGCCGCAAGCGCAAGATCGACCAGTCGAGTTGCAACAAGGACTTCTCTTGCGTCAACGGTTTCTGCCCCTCCTTCGTCACCGTTCACGGCGCCAAAATCAGGAAAGCCGAAGGCATAGCCGGCGCGGCCGACCCGCTCGCGGGCGTGCCGGCGCCGGCGCAATTTACGCTCGGTGAACAAGGCTGGGCGGCGATTATCGACGGTGTCGGCGGCACCGGCGTCGTCACAATAGGCGCGGTGCTGGGCATGGCCGCGCACCTGGAAGGCAAGGGCTGCGGCATGATCGACATGGCCGGCCTCGCCCAGAAGGGCGGCTCGGTGTTCACCCATGTCCGCATCGCCCGCACGCCGGACGACATCCACGCCATTCGGGTATCGGCCGGCAAGGCCGATCTCGTGCTCGGCTGCGATCTCGTCGTTTCAGGTGCCAAGAAGGTGTTGGCCGCGGTGCGCGAAGGCCATACCATCTTCCTCGCCAACACTGCCGAGATCATGCCGGGCGAGTTCGCCCGTTCGGCCGATTTCTCGCTGCCCGTCGAGCGGCTGAAGAAGGCGATAAGAACGGCCGCGGGCGACGACAGGACGCATTTCTTCGACGCTACCCGCACCGCCACTGCCCTGTTCGGCAGCTCGCTTGGTGCCAACATGTTCATGCTCGGATTCGCCTTCCAGCATGGCGGCTTGCCGCTGTCGGCGGAGGCGGTCGAGAAGGCGATCGAGCTCAACGGCGAGGCGGTAGCGATGAATGTCGCGGCATTTCGCTGGGGCCGCCGCGCCGCCCACCAGCCGGATTTCGTCCGCAGCCTTCTCGCCCAGCCGGGCAAGGCCACGCAGCATGCCGCCATTGCCGAGACGCTGGACGATATCATTGCTCGCCGCGTCGGCTTCCTGACCGCCTACCAGAACGCCGCCTATGGCAAGCGCTATGCCGACAGACTGGCGGCGCTGCGCAAGGCCGAAACCAATGCTGTGCCCGGGTCGACCGTGGTGACCGAGGCTGCCGCAAAGAACCTGTTCAAGCTGATGGCGATCAAGGACGAATACGAGGTGGCGCGGCTTTATACGGACGGCTCCTTTGCCGCAGAGCTCGCAAAGCAGTTCCAGAGCTACGGCAAGCTTGAATTCCATCTCGCACCGCCGATCATGGGCAGGCGCGGCAGTGACGGGAAGCCGAAGAAATCGAGCTTTGGCCCGTGGATGATGAACGCGTTCCGCCTGCTGGCGGCGATGAAGGGCCTGCGCGGCACCGTTTTCGACCTGTTCGGCTACAGCGCCGAGAGGCGTATGGAGCGGCAGCTTCTTGCCCTCTATGAAGCCGACCTGGAACTTGTCGCCGGCGCGCTGGCGCCGGGCAAGATCGAGGTTGCTGCCGCGCTTGTTTCGGTACCGGCGCTCATCCGCGGCTTTGGCCACGTCAAGCAGGCCAGTGCCGAAAAAGCCGCCGGCGAACGCCAGCGTCTGCTCGACCGCCTCTCGACGGCGCCGCTGCGGCCGCAACTTCAAGCCGCCGAATAATTCAGCGCTGTGATACGCCTTGTTTACCTGAACGGTAGTTTCCCTGCTTCCGCCGCGTCACCAATGGATGCTGGCAGGGTTCGAAACGCCGCTCTAAACCTTTCTTAAGGCCAATGTGACACTGCTGGGTTCCCCAGGGTTGGGATCCAGGCGTGAATCTGAGACGAAAAAACGAGATTCCGGTCGACGTTTACATTCCGTTCGTGGAAACGCTGTTTCGCGACGGGTTCACGCTGTCGATCGGCCTTGTTGCGCAGACACTCCTCGTCATTCTGGTCTATTGGAAGACCATGGACTTGGCGTATCTTCTAGTTGCCGCTGGGCTCATCATTGTCGGTACTCTGCGCCTTCGCAACATCCGAAAATACGGGCGACTTCCTTCCCCGACGACGTGGGAAGAAGCCCATGATCGCGAAAACGATTACATAATTTTCGGTTCGATGCATGGTTTCATGCTTGGCGCGTTCTGTTTCGTCAGTATCTATCTGGCAAATGACAGCCACGACAATTATGCCGAAATAGCCTCTGTCTGCGTCACTCTGGCATCGGTCACGTCGATTGCCGGCCGCAATTATGGGTCGCCGCGGATGGTCATGATTTTTATCATAACCACCACATGGCCCATATCGCTTGGCTTTATCCTGCGCGGCGATATCTACCACATCATCCTCGGTCTGATGTCGGCCCCTTTTCTGTTTGCGATCAAGCGGTTCGCCGACATCGTCCGCGAAGTCCTGTTTACCGCCCTGTCGGAGGAAAAGAAGGCGAACCGCATCGCGCAGCGTTTCAACCGCGCGCTCAACACCATGTCGCATGGCCTTGTCATGCTTGGTCCCGACGGCCGGGTGGCGGTGGCCAATGCCGAAGCCGCGCACCTGATGTCGCTCAAATCGGCCGATGCGCTGCTAGGCCGCTCGATCCACGGTCTGCTGATGCGCGGCGCTGCAGGCGGCATGCTGGCGCCGAAAGATTGCCGTTACATCGAAGCCCAGCTGACGCGTGCGTTGCGCGAGGGCCGCGACCGCAAGGTCCTGGTCTCGCTCACCAACGGCCAGCACTATGAATTTTCGGCGCGCGAAGGCAGCCAGGAACTGGGCGTCGTCACTTTCGAGGATGTGACCGCCCGGGTCGAGGCGGAAGACAAGATCCGCTTCATGGCGCGCTACGACAGTCTCACCGGCCTGCCCAACCGCGCCTACTTCCACGAGTTGGTGGTGGAAGCCATGGCCTCAGGGGATCCCGAGCGTCTCTGCGGGCTGGTGGTGCTCGATCTCGATGATTTCAAGAGCGTCAACGACACGCTCGGCCATCCGGTCGGCGACGGATTGATCTACGCCGTTGCCGAGCGGCTGGCGGCAGTCGCTGGGCCAGGCATCACCGTCAGCCGCTTCGGCGGCGACGAGTTCATGATCTTCTTCGAGCGCATCGAGGATGAAAGCCACCTGACCGGCCAGGTTGACGAGATCTTTGTCAATCTACAGGGCGAGGTCGATGTCGCCGGCCACGGATTACGCATCCAGGCCTCCGGCGGCGCGGTGCTGTCGCGGGTCAAGGATACCGACGTTGACGCCATGATCGTCAAAGCCGACCTTGCACTCTACAAGGCCAAGGAGCTTGGCAAGAACGGTTGGCGGCTGTTCGAGGCCTCCATGGATGCTGCCTTCCGCAGCCGTCAGCTGATGAAGGCGGACCTGCGCAGCGCCGTGGAAAACAACGAATTGCGGGTGGTCTATCAGCCGATCGTCGCGATGAGCACGATGCGTATCGCCAGTTGCGAAGCGCTGTGCCGCTGGGATCATCCCGATCTCGGGCCGATTTCCCCCGGTATCTTTATTCCGCTGGCGGAGGAAATGGGGATTATTTCCGACATCAGCACCTTCGTCCTGCATGCGGCCTGCACGGAATGCGCCAAATGGCCGGCCCAGACCAGCGTGTCGGTCAATCTCTCGGCCAAGGATTTCCGCAACCGTGATGTCATCCAGAAGGTTCGCGACGCGCTGGCTGAATCCGGTCTCTCCGCCGGACGTCTGGAGATTGAGGTCACCGAGACGGCGCTGCTCGACGACAAGTCGCTGACACGCCAATATATCGAGGAGTTGAAGCGGCTCGGCGTGCGCATTGCGCTCGACGATTTCGGTACCGGGTATTCGAGCCTCAGCTATCTCCACAAACTGCCGCTCGACAAAATCAAGATCGACCGCTCGTTCCTGATGGATGTCACTCAGAACAGCCGGTCGCTCGAATTGCTCAAGGGCATCGTCAACCTGTCACGGCCGCTGGGACTTTCGGTTACCGTCGAAGGTGTCGAGACCTTCGAACAGCTCAAGATCCTGGCATTGCAGGTCAAGCCGGACCTGGTCCAGGGCTTTCTGTTCGGGTCGGCACTCAGCGCGTCCGGCATCGAGACGATGTCGAGCACCGTCTGGCCCTTCGCCAAGGACATCCAGATGGCAAGGAAGGCGCCGCGGCGGTGACTTCGCGCTGAAAAACCGCGTATTTTAGTATAATTTTATTAATTGTTAACCCTAACGAGCGGTAAACGAGCTCCTATTTATTTTCATCTTTACATCTCATGACCCGTCCGTAGTGTCGGCTGGTGGCGGTAATCGCGGGGAATAGAGTTCATGTGTGCCCAGTTGAGTTCGCTCGGCCATGCGGCGGGCGCTGGTGGGAAAGATGCGTCCGAGACCATGTCCAGCTTCGCGCAACATGTTTATGCGCTGCTTGACCGGACGGAGTACCGACGCTGTGAAAGCGGCGAGGACTTCGAAAGCATTTACAGGCTGCGCTACAATTCCTATCGGATGAACGATCTGGTGCCCGAGAATGCGTCCCGTCAGGTCCATGACGAGTTTGACGAACTGCCCAATTGCCACACGTTCGGAATTTACATCGAGGGGCGGCTGGTCAGCACAATGCGCCTGCATAACGTGTCTGCTGATAACGCCACATCACCAGCGCTCAGCGTCTACAAGGACTTGTTGATGCCGCGTCTGGCGGCCGGCGAAGTCTTTATCGACCCGAGCCGTTTTGCCGTGGACGCCGAATGGTCACGGCTTTACCCGCAGATCCCGTATGTGACGCTGCGCCTTGCGGGCATGGCTTGCTTCCATTTCGGCGCGCCTTATTGCATATCCATGATCCGCGAGGACCATGCGG
Source organism: Mesorhizobium sp. M0854 (assembly GCF_040319815.1). Classification (NCBI taxonomy): domain Bacteria; kingdom Pseudomonadati; phylum Pseudomonadota; class Alphaproteobacteria; order Hyphomicrobiales; family Phyllobacteriaceae; genus Mesorhizobium; species Mesorhizobium sp. M0854. The sequence continues at coordinate 358,004 of NZ_JAMYOL010000001.1, read as the reverse complement.
CTTTCTACAAGCGCATCTATCGGGCGCGACCGATTGGCGATGCGCGGCCCTATGCCGGCGTGATCAACTGTTTCGCGCTGCTTTATCAAGCCGATGTCCTGGCGATCAAGAATGAAACCTACGCTCGCTTTCCGTTCTTCCGTTCGACGCCAATGGAGCAGCGCATGTTGTTCGATACGCCCGGTGCCGGCGAACTCGCCCCGCTGACCATCCTGCCCACCGCCAAGTATTTTCGCGAAGCCGCCTGAACGAGCCCATGGAGCCTTCCGGTCGCTTCGGCGTTCTGGGCAAGGGTGCTGGTGGTAGGTCGGCATGGCCGGCATCCACCAAGCATCGCTTCGATAGCCATCCGATCAAAGGAACCGACATGACCATTTCCACGCTCGCCCTCACCCCGCTCATCGCCCTGATCGCAGGCGTGCTGATCCTGGTGATGCCGCGGCTGCTCAATTATATCGTCGCCCTTTATCTGATCGTTGTCGGCCTGCTCGGGCTGTTCCCGCATCTCGCCGGCTAACGGCATCGGCAATAGCGGACCTGCCATCCATTGTGATTGGTATCGCCGCGCTCCGCGCAGCGATTTCAAGTTTTACTTGAGATTGTTGGCTGCGGCGATGCGGCAATAGCGCCATTGCCCTTAACGCGGCTTTTCGCTATGTGCCTGAAAGATGTCTTCGAAGGGGTATTCCAATGGCTGAACACACGCCGACCGGTCCTGTCGAACTGGGCGCGAAGATGGACTATGCCGAGCACGACCGCACCTATGCCGGCTTTGTGATGCTGGCCAAATATGGGTCGCTATTTTGCGCCGCCGTGCTTCTTGCCATGGCGTTCGGCTTCTTTGTGGGCGGCTTCTTCTCGGCGACTATCCTCTTCGTGCTGATCCTGGCCATCGGCGCCTTTATTCTCCGATAACTCCTCCAACCTTTGTCGAAGGCGCCGCCGGGGTCGGTTGGTGTCTTGCGGTAACAGGGTTCCGGCCGAAAGGATCGTGCGGTGGGACAGACGGTTTTCATCCCTCGTGAGCTCGACGCAAACGAGCCTCGCGTCGCGGCCTCGCCCGATACGGTGAAGCGGCTGGCAGCACTGGGTTTCGACGTAATCGTGGAAACCGGCGCCGGCACGGCGTCGCGCGTTCCCGACGAGGAGTTTGCCAAGGCGGGCGCCGCGATCGGCAAGGCCGGCGATGCAGCCAGGGCCGATGTGGTGCTGAAGGTGCGCCGCCCCACGGACGCCGAGCTGAAGGGCTACAAGGCCGGCGCCGCTATCGTTGCGATCATGGATCCTTACGGCAACGACGCTGCCGTCGCAGCCCTTGCCAGGGCCGGTGTTACTGCCTTCTCCATGGAGTTCATGCCGCGCATCACCCGGGCGCAGTCGATGGACGTTCTATCCAGCCAGGCCAACCTCGCCGGCTACCAGGCGGTGATTGATGCGGCTGCCGAATATGACCGGGCGTTGCCGATGATGATGACGGCGGCGGGCACGGTGCCGGCTGCGAAGGCGTTCGTCATGGGCGTCGGGGTCGCCGGTCTGCAGGCCATCGCCACCGCGCGCCGCCTCGGCGCCGTGGTCACCGCCACCGACGTGCGCCCGGCCGCCAAGGAGCAGGTCGCCTCGCTCGGCGCAAAATTCCTGGCCATCGAGGACGAGGAGTTCAAGGCGGCCGAGACGGCCGGCGGCTACGCCAAGGAAATGTCGAAGGAATACCAGGCCAAGCAGGCGGCGCTGACTGCCGAGCACATCGCCAAGCAGGACATCGTCATCACCACGGCGCTGATCCCCGGCCGGCCGGCGCCGAAGCTGGTTTCGGCGGCGATGGTCGCCTCGATGAAACCCGGCTCGGTGATCGTCGACCTTGCGGTCGAGCGCGGCGGCAATGTCGAGGGCGCCGTGCCCGGGCAGGTGATGACCACCGCCAACGGGGTAAAGATCGTCGGCCATCTCAACGTTCCCGGTCGCGTCGCCGCCTCGGCCTCGCTTCTCTATGCCAGGAACCTCTATGCCTTCCTCGAGACGCTGGTCGACAAGGCGGCGAAGATGCTGGCCATCAACCGCGACGACGAGCTGGTCAAGGCAACCATGCTGACCGATGCCGGCAAGATCGTGCATCCGGCTTTCGCAAAGGCTGAGCAGGAGCCGCCAAAGGGCCAATATGTCGAGCCACCGGCCATTCCGGCCAGGACGATGGTTGCCGAGGCTTCGGCGAAGCCGGCTGCGAAGAAAACGGCCGCTGCGAGGAAGCCTAAGACCACCGGAGGGATCGCGTGATGGATCAGACGCTGCAGAAAGCCCTCGACCAGCTCGACCAGGCGACAGCTGCCGTGCGGCTCGCTGTGCAGAACCTGGCGGCCGCGCCCGGCACCGAGGCGGCGGGTGACGCCGCTCACGCGCTGTCCGGCGGTGCCATCGATCCCTTCGTCTTTCGCTTCGCCATCTTTGTCCTGGCGATCTTCGTCGGCTACTACGTCGTGTGGTCCGTCACACCGGCACTGCACACGCCGCTGATGGCGGTCACCAACGCCATTTCCTCGGTCATCGTCGTCGGCGCGCTGCTGGCCGTCGGCATCTCGGCCTCAGGGCTTGCCACCGGCTTCGGCTTCGTTGCTCTGATGCTGGTATCGGTCAACATCTTCGGCGGCTTCCTCGTCACCCAGCGCATGCTGGCCATGTACAAGAAGAAGGAAAAGTAGGCCGCTATGAACGCCAACTTCGCCTCCTTTCTCTATCTGGTCTCCGGCATCCTGTTCATCCTCGCATTGCGCGGCCTGTCGCATCCGACCACCAGCCGCCAGGGCAACATGTACGGTATGATCGGCATGGGCATCGCCATCGCCACGACGCTGGCGCTGGCGACCCCTTCGGCCGGGCGCTTCGGCCTCATAGTGCTCGGGCTGCTGATAGGCGGCTCGGCCGGTGCGGTCACGGCACGGCGCATTGCCATGACCTCGATGCCGCAGCTGGTCGCCGCCTTCCACTCGCTGGTCGGTCTTGCCGCGGTCATGGTGGCGGCCGCCGCCATCTATGCACCGGAAAGCTTCGGCATCGGCACGGTCGCCGATATTCATGCCCAGGCACTGATCGAGATGAGCCTCGGCGTTGCCATAGGTGCCATCACCTTCACCGGCTCGGTCATCGCCTTCTTGAAGCTTGACGGCCGCATGTCGGGCAAGCCGATCATGATCGGTGGCCGCCACTTCATCAACGCGGCCCTGGGCATTGCGCTGATCGTGCTGATCGTGCTGCTCGTCACCACCGAGTCCAAGGTGGTGTTCTGGCTGATCGTTGCCGCCTCGCTGGCGCTGGGTGTGCTTCTCATCATCCCGATCGGTGGCGCCGATATGCCGGTGGTCGTGTCGATGCTGAATTCCTATTCGGGCTGGGCCGCGGCCGCCCTGGGCTTCACGCTCGGCAATCTGGCGCTGATCATCACCGGCGCGCTGGTCGGCTCGTCGGGCGCCATCCTGTCTTACATCATGTGCAAAGGCATGAACCGGAGCTTCATCTCGGTCATCCTCGGCGGCTTCGGCGGCGAGACATCAGCCATTGCCAACGACGGCATCGAGCGCACGGTCAAGCAGGGCTCGGCCGAGGACGCCGCCTATCTGATGATGAATGCGCAAAAGGTCATCATCGTGCCGGGCTACGGCATGGCCGTCGCCCAGGCGCAGCACGCGCTGCGCGAGATGGCCGACAAGCTCAAGGCCAACGGCGTCGACGTCAAATACGCCATCCACCCGGTTGCCGGCCGCATGCCCGGCCACATGAACGTGCTCTTGGCCGAAGCCAACGTGCCTTATGACGAAGTGTTCGAGCTGGAGGACGTCAACTCTGAGTTCGCGCAGGCCGACGTCGCCTATGTCATCGGCGCCAACGACGTCACCAATCCCTCGGCTCGTGACGACAAGTCCTCACCTATCTACGGCATGCCAATCCTCGACGTCGACAAGGCGCGCACTTGCTTGTTCGTCAAGCGCTCGCTCGGCTCCGGCTATGCCGGCATCGACAACACGCTGTTCTACAAGGACGGCACCATGATGCTGCTCGGCGACGCCAAGAAGATGACCGAGGAGATCGTCAAAGCGATGGATCACTGAAACGGCGTCGCTGCCAACTCACTGCCGATCGTCGAATACAGCCCGGCTCCGCGCCGGGCTTTTTCTTGGCTGTTACCGGTTCTGAAGCTACGATGCCGACCCGTCGTCTTGCTAACGGCGTCATCGTGGAGGTGCTGGTGCCCGACCCTGGTTCTGCTGCATCGCCGGCCGCCGATCTGACCGCAGCAGAGAAGGCGCCACGCAAGCGCAGCCAGGCGGTAGTGGTCGTGCACGGCATGGGCGAGCAGCGGCCCATGGACACGTTGAGGGAGTTTGTCCAGGCCGTATGGAGCCACGATCCGGCCCGTGCACCGTTCTATGCCCATGTCCCCGATCCGGCCGACCCGATGGGTGCGAAGATCAACCAGAGCTGGATCACGCCCGACAGCCGGACCAATTCGCACGAACTCCGCCGGATCACCACGCCCTATGATGTCGATGGCCGCCGCACCGATTTCTACGAGCTTTACTGGGCCGACATCACCCAGGGCACGACCCGAAGCCGCCTTGCTGCCTGGGTGACGACCCTGCTCTGGCGCAAGCCGGCCGATATTCCGCGCGATGTGCTCAAACTCTATGTCGTCACGCTTTTGGCCACCCTCGTGGTCCTGGGCGCGGCGCTGGCGCTCGCAACGTCGACCTGGCAAGGCTACATCTCCTGGACGACGGGTGTGCTTGTCACGGTTCTGGCGTCGTTCGTCATCTGGTCGGTGGACCAGTTTGGCTTGCCCTATTTCGGCGACGTCGCCGCCTATGTGCGGGCCGAAGCGGCAACGGTCGAGAAGCGGGCGCTGGTCCGCGAGCGTGGCCTCAAGCTGCTGAAGCGTCTCATGATGGACGATGCCTATGACCGCATCGTGCTGGTCTCGCACAGCCTCGGGTCGATCATCGCCTATGATCTGTTGCAGATATTGTGGGCCGATTTCAGGCCTAGAAAGTTGGAAGCCATTCGCGACAAAGCGAGGCTGAAGGCGATCCACGCCGTCGACAAGGCGACGCTGGTCGCCGATGCCTCCGCTTGGCCCGACAGCCTCGATGACCTCCCCGCATTCCGGCGCAGCCAATGGGAGCTCTACCGGCAGCTTCGCGTCGGCGACGCCGATCATCCGCTGCCGTGGAAGATCAGCGATTTCGTCACGCTCGGCAGTCCGCTGACCCACAGCGAGTTTCTGGTGACCTACAACCTCGCCGAATTCAGGCGCGGCATCGCCGAGCGCCTGTTTTCAGCATGCCCGCCGATCGCCGACAGAGCGGCGGGCGGGACCATGCTCTACCAGGAAGGGCGCAGCCATTCCGGCAAGCCGCAGCGGGCAGTGCATCATGGCGCGGTGTTTGCCGCGACACGCTGGACCAATATTTTCGACAGGGGCAATGGCTGGCTGACCGGCGACCCGATTTCAGGGCGGATGACGGAAAATTTTGGTCCCGGCGTGGAAAACATCCAGGTCGAGCTGCGCGGCTCGGGCGGCCGCGTCTTCACGCACAGGCTCTACTGGTCGCTGACGGCGAGCGGCGTCGAGGTCGACGCGCTGGCCGGCGTACAGCCGCGCTCGCACCTTGCCGTGCTGCGCGATGCGGTCGATCTCGGCCGCAAACTGGAAGCTGAGCTGTAGGCGGCAAGCAATGCGCGGCGGCAGTTCAAAGCAAGGTCCCCTTCGGGCGTAATCTTCCCGAAGCGGACCGAGTTCGCTTAGTCACCGATCAACGATTGGTCAGGAAAATCGCTTCCTCGTCGTCGCGCTGCCTGCCGCCAAGTGCTGCAGCCGCGCTGGCAATGAAGGCCCCGACGACCAGCGACAGCGCGCCAATCAACGAGAAGGTCGCGCCTGCCTTTCTGGCGGTGTCGGCCGCCTGCTGGGCCTTGACCTTGGCGTCCTGCGCTCTGGCGATTACCGTATCGACGCGAGCGGTGGCATCCGCTTCGGACAGGCCTGTGCGGGCGGCCACCAGCCGCGATAGATAGGTCTTGTCGTCGGCCGATATTTCGCCTGCTGCGGCACTCGCGATTAGAATGCGCGATGCCTGCGCCGTTGCCGCAGCGTCGCTCTCCGGATTGGCGGCAGCGAGCCTTGCCGGATCGGCCGGGCGGAACAGCGTATCGACGAAATACGATGTGGCGTTGTCAGTCGAGGCGCTACCCGCGTTTGCAGCAGCACCTGCCGAAGCGCCCATTGCCGCGCCCGATGCCACAGTCGAAGCAGCCTGGACACCGGTACCTATCGCGGCCGAAAGCGCCGTGCCGAGCACGCCGGCGACGAGCAGCGTCGCCAGCGCCCAGGCCAGGAAGCCGTGAGCGGTATCGCGGAAGAAGACTTCATCGGTGTGGATGCCGACCCATTTGGTGCGCAGGCGTCCGGCGAGGTAGCCACCCAGGGCCGAGGACAGCCACTGCACGACGATCAGCCAGACGGCGGTGGAAACGGCGAAAGTGGTGACTGACGCACCCGAGCCGGACCATGGCGATACCATGCTCAGCCCAAGCCCGGAGCCGAGCAGCATCAAGATGAAGGTAAGCGTTGACGCAGCAAAGGCGCCGGCGACGATTGGCCCCCAGCTGACAGCAGTGGAAGCGGATTCCGTCGGGGCGGAAACGTCGACAGCTGTTACGGTGGACTGCATCGAAGCCTCCCTACCGTGCGAACAGCATGATCAGAATAATGATCGGAATTGGGACTCCGAGAAGCCAGAGCAAAATGCCACGTCCCATGGATGCCTCCTGCGGCGATTGTGATCAACTACAATGCCTTGAAAGCCTTTCCGTTCCGGCGGTCCTGGTGATCTTTGTTGCGTTGCAGCAGTCGTATTGGTGCGCCAAGGCGCACCAATACACTTCATGCCTGCTGGCTGGGTATCTCGGCCTTGGCTCAGATGTCCAGATTGGCAACTGACAGCGCGTTTTCCTGGATGAATTCGCGCCTTGGCTCGACCTCGTCGCCCATCAGCCGTGAAAACAAGCTGTCCGCATCAGTCGCGTCATTGACCTTGACCTGTAACAGCGAGCGCACATTCGGGTCGAGCGTCGTTTCCCAGAGCTGCTCGGCGTTCATTTCGCCAAGGCCCTTGTAGCGCTGCATGGTCAGGCCCTTGCGGCCGGTGGCAAACACGGCATTGAGCAGTGCCAGCGGCCCCGAAATGGTTTCCGAGACATCCTTGCGGCGCAGCACCGGCGGCTCGCCGTAGATTTCCGCCAGGCGCGGCGCATAGCGGTCGAGCTGGCGTGCGTCGGCGGAATTGATCAGCGCCAGGTCGAGATGCGCGAACTCCTTGACGCTGCGCACCGTTCGCTCGAAGACATAGCCGCCAATGCCCTCGTTCGAGGTCGACATGCGGCCGATCCAGCCGCGCTCGGTATCCTCGGCGATAATGTCGAGACGACGGGCAACACGCTCGGCCGTCTCGTTGGCGCGGCGGAGGTCGGTGAAGATCTCCGGGTTGAGCGCGCCGGCAATCGCTGCCTGCTCGACCACGCCTCTGTTATAGCGCGTGTGCAATCCGTTGATGAGCTGGCGGACAGCCAAGGCGTCGTCGATGGCACTGCGCAGGTCCTGCCCGGCCCGCACCTCGCCTGTGCTGAGCGCAAGCGACGCTTCTTCCAGCCCGGAGCCGATCAGGAATTCCTCGAAGGCGGCTTCGTCCTTGATGTATTGCGAGCTCTTCCCGCGCGTCACTTTGTAGAGCGGCGGCTGCGCGATGTAGAGATGACCGCGTTCGATCAGTTCCGGCATCTGGCGGAAGAAGAAGGTCAGCAGCAAGGTGCGGATGTGGGCGCCGTCGACATCGGCGTCGGTCATCAGGATGATCTTGTGGTAGCGCAGCTTGTCGGCGTTGAACTCGTCCTTGCCGATCGAGGTGCCGAGCGCGGTGATCAGCGTGCCGATCATGTCGGAGCCGAGCATGCGGTCGAAGCGGGCGCGCTCGACATTGAGGATCTTGCCGCGCAGCGGAAGAATGGCCTGGTTCTGGCGCGAACGGCCGCCCTTGGCCGAGCCGCCGGCGCTGTCGCCCTCGACGATAAAGATCTCGGATTTCGCCGGATCGCGCTCCTGGCAATCGGCCAGCTTGCCGGGCAGCGAGGTGACGCCGAGCGAACTCTTGCGGGTGATGTCGCGTGCCTTGCGCGCGGCTTCGCGCGCGGCAGCGGCCTGGATGACCTTCTCGATGACCGCCTTGCCCTCGGTCGGGTGCTCCTCGAGCCAGGTGCCGAGCGCTTCGTTGACAAGCCCTTCGACCACCGGGCGGACCTCGGACGACACCAGCTTGTCCTTGGTCTGCGAGGAGAATTTCGGGTCGGGAACCTTGACCGACAGCACCGCGGTCAGCCCTTCGCGGCAATCATCGCCGATCAGCGCCACTTTTTCCTTCTTGGTCAGGCCCGAGGAGTCGCCATAGCCGGTTATCTGGCGCGTCAGCGCACCGCGGAAGCCTGCCAGATGCGTGCCGCCGTCGCGTTGCGGGATGTTGTTGGTGAAGGCCAGCACGTTTTCATGGTAGCTGTCGTTCCACCACATGGCGACTTCGACCGTGATGCCGTCGCGCTCGGCGCGGATCGAGATCGGCTTGTCGAGCAACGGCTTCTTCGTCCGGTCGAGATATCGGACGAACTCTTCCAGCCCGCCATCGTAGTGCAATTCATGGCGCATGATGTCGGCATGGCGGGCATCGGTCAAAACGATGCGCACGCCGGAGTTCAGGAAGGCGAGCTCGCGCAGCCGATGCTCCAGCGTACCGTAGTCGAATTCGACCATGGTGAAAGTCTCGGACGACGGCAGAAACGTGATTTCGCTGCCGCTGCGCCCTTCATAGGTGCCGGGGACCTTGTCTTGTTCATAACTGCCGGTGATGCGCAGCGGCGCGTCGGCATTGCCATGCGTGAAACTCATCTCGTAGATCTGGCCGTTGCGGCGGATCTTCAGTTTCAGCCAGGCCGACAGGGCGTTGACGACTGACACGCCGACGCCGTGCAGGCCGCCTGAGACCTTGTAGGAGTTCTGGTCGAACTTGCCGCCGGCATGCAGCTGCGTCATGATCACTTCGGCCGCTGAAATGCCTTCGCCGGTGTGGATATCGGTCGGAATGCCGCGGCCATTGTCGATGACCGTCACCGATCCGTCCGGATTGAGCGTCACCGTCACCAGGTCGGCATGGCCGGCCAGTGCTTCGTCGATGGCGTTGTCGACCACCTCATAGACCATGTGGTGCAGGCCCGAGCCGTCGTCGGTATCGCCGATATACATGCCCGGCCGCTTGCGAACGGCATCCAAGCCCTTCAAAACCTTGATGGAATCGGCGCCGTATTCGGCTTCAACGCCGTTGGCGATGTCGGTCTGGTCGCTCATGAAAACCTGTCTGATTGATGCCGTGTGCAGAGCGCGAAAAATCGGCTTCGAATCGCGCATTTCTAATGTCGTAGATATAGGCGCAAAAGGCGGTTTTTCCAAGGTTTGCAGGCATTTCGGAACGGAATGACCATCGCGTGAGCAGGCTATCGGCGCCTGGCTTCGATCCTGGCCAGCCGCTCACGTAAAAACTTGATCATGAACTTGTGGCGCGGTGCCAACCGCCCGCTCCGGTCGAGCTCGAGCGTCATGTCGAGCGCCTTGGAAAGCACAGCCTTCGGGTCCTTTGCGACTTGGGCGTAGTCGATATAGGCGACCACCAGGTCGCGCTGCCAGGTGGCGTTGTCCGGATCGGACCGGGCAAGTTTCTCGCGAATGGCCAGACTGTCCTGAAGGGCTTGCCGGGCGCCCCTGACGTCGCGCTGCCTGAGGCGCAGCGTGGCGACTTCGGACAGCGTTATCGACAAGTCCCGCTGCCAGTCGGAATTGGCGGGATCGAGCTTGGCCAGCCTCTGCGCAATCGCGTAGCTGTCCAGATAGGCTTTCAGCGCGCCTTTGTGGTCGCCCTGTATCGCCAGGACGCCGGCGACTTTCTCGATGCACACGGAAAGGTCGCGCTGCCATTCGGTGTTGTTCGGGTCGCCGGCGGCGAGCGCGCTGGCCTGCGAAAGTGCCTTACGATAAGCCGAAAGTGCCGCCGGCCAATTCTGCTGGTCGCTCAGCGCATTGCCGATCTTGGCGTTGCCGACCGACAGGTCGCGCTTCAACTCGGTGTCGTCCGGATCGCGTTTCGCCAGTTGCTTGACGATCGCCAGACCTTCCTTGTAGGCCGCCAGCGCCCCGGCGGCGTCGCCGCGTTCGCGCAGCAGGTCGCCTATCGTATCGTGGCTGACCGAGACGTCACGCTGCCGGTCGGCGTCTCCCGGTTTGTCCGCCGCGAGCGCCAGCCGCACCTTCAGGCTCTCTTCATAGGCCGCCTGTGCGTTGTCCAGTTGGCCTGCGATATGGGCAAGGTGACCGATCTCATCGTAGGTGATGGTCAGGTCGCGCTGCAGTTCGGCACGGTCCGGCTCTCCGGCGGCGAGCTGCTTCTTGATCGACAGGCTTTCCTGGTAGACCTCTGCGGCGCCGGCCAGATCGCCTTGCGTCGCCAATACGTTGCCGATCTTGTCGTCGGCCATGGCGAGGTCGCCGAACCACTCCAGATTAGCCGGTTCTGCCTCGGTCAGGCCCTGCAGAATGGTCTTGGCCGTCTCATAATTCTGCAGCGCTGTCGGCAGATTGCCTTGCGCAATCCGCACGTTGCCGAGCTTGACGTGGCTGACGGCGAAGTCGCGCTTCACGTTGGGATCGGTTTCATGATGCGACCGCCGCTCAAGATCGGCTTGCAGCGCCTCGAACGCGCGGCCGGCCGCATCGATATTGCCGATCGTGGTATAGAGCTTGCCGAGCTCGTCCAGCGTGCGGATCAAGCGGTCGGCATCGTCGAGCGACAGCACCACCTGTCCGGCTTCGCCATAAAGCGCGAGCACGGACTCATAGTCCTTGATGGCTGTGGCGTAGTCGAGGTCGGCGCGCGCCGCCCCGCCGGACAAATAGCGCGTTGCGGCCTCGGAGAGCGTGCGGCTGACGAAATTGGCCTTCAAAGCGTTGCGAGAGACACTGTCGATCTCGGCTGCCTCGGCGAGCTTTTTCCGCGCCGCATCGAACGCTCCCAGCGAAAGCTGCTCTTCGGCCTGCCGGCGCAACGCCGACACTCTGAGATCGTCGGATCCAAGCGTCTGCATTTCGCTCCGCACCTTGACGAAGGCGTCGGCTGCCTCACGCAGCCTGGCGTTCAGACTGTCCGCGGAGAGGTGGCCGGCATCGGAACTGATCAACGCGCCATAGAGCGGTGCCAGCGGCATGTCGGCGTCGCTGGCGATCTTCTCCACTTCGCCGCGCATCTGAGGCGTCACCTCGGCCATGGCCAGCAACAGGCGTTCGCGTTCCGGCAATTTCTCCTTGGCCGAGGCGGCAAAGAACAGCTGCGGCAGGCCGCTCTCGACATAGGGCAATTGCTTGCCACGCGAGAGGTCGTAAACCTCCTGCTGCACGAGCGTCAGCACGGAGCGGATCTCGAGACCTTCGGTGCCGAGGTATTTCGTCAGCGCCGCGGTAAACGGCGAATTCTGGTCCGTCCCATCCGCGGCGGTCTCGCCGGGCGCCGCCGAGAAGGCAAACAGGATGTTTTCTGCCCGCCCGATGCGGCCAAGACCCGGCCGGACCTTGTCGCTGACCTCTTTTACCAGCGCCGTTGCGCCGCGGCCTTCGCCGCCCGTAGCCGCAAACGGATCGCTGCGGCAGGCATCGAGCACGATCAGTCCGACCTCGCTGGTGGCGGCGACGGTCGCGCGGATCTCCTCCAGCGGCAGGCTGGTCCGTTCCAGCGTAGCGAGCGACGACGCGTCTGCATCGACCGGCAGGAGCCGATTCTCGCCGGCTATCTCGACGCCGTGGCCGGAGAAGAACACCAGTGCCACGTCGGCGCCTTTGGCATCCTCGCGGAAATCGTCAAGCGCCCGGCGCATGCGCCGCAGGTCGCGGTTGGTTTCGAGGAAGACCTCGAAACCGAGCTTCCTCAGCACCGTTTCCATGATCTCGCCGTCATTGACGGGATTGGCGAGCGGCCGGATCAGCCGGTAGTCGTTCTCGGCGATGACCAGCGCAGCGCGCCGTTCCGCCATTGCAGCGGAGGCCGTCGAGAGGATCAGCAGCAAGGCAAACAGAAAACGCAAATCGAACCGCCCCGGCCCGGTCATTTGCCGGAGCATTCCATCTCTTTATGGCATGAGCAAGTTATGGCATCGGCCAGTTCGGCCGTTCGCGTTGTTAGCTGGCGCGCATCGGCCTCAGCGCTTCGCTCCAGCGGAACAGCTCGTCCAGCATGGTCCTGGCCCCGCCGAGCACCTGCTCGCTGGGCAGGAAGGCGCCGGTCTCGTCGAGCAGCTTCTGGTACATCGGCAGCGCCACGCCTTCCGGAATCGGCATGACACCGACGGCGGTCAGCAACGGTTTGACCGCCTGCGCCGCTCGCAAACCGCCGGAGACACCGCCGTAGCTGAGGATGGCGGCCGGCTTGTATCGCCATTCCCTGAGCAGGTAGTCGACCGCGTTGACGATCGCGGGAGCGGTGAAATAATTGTATTCCGGCGCTACGAAGACGAATGCGTCGGCTGCGTCGATTGCTTTCGACCAGGCTTTCGTGTGGCTGTTTTCGTATTTGCCGAGTCTCGGATGACGCGGCTCGTCCAGCACCGGCAGGTTGAATGCGGCGATGTCAGTGAGCACCGGCTCGAATTTGCCATGCTCGCGCGCAAAGCTCTCCAGCCACTTTGCGAAAGCGGGTCCGGCGCGGCCCGGCCGCGTGCTGCCGATGATGACGTTCAACTGGTGCTTCAAGGCAGGCTCCCGCCGGTTCTGACATCTGTGGTGCTGCCACCTAAGACACGCAGCCGGACACAGCAAGCAGGCACTTTCCGGTGCCCGGGTCACATTCCAGACAGCGGATGCATCACCTTGTCGTCCGCTCACATGGACGCCTGCCTTGCCCGCCACTACATTGAGGTGTCAGCGGAGCAAGTCATGGACAGTCAGCCCGTCCCCTTCGTCCCGCCGGCGCCGAAGCCGCGCACCGCGCCGCCCTCGACGCTGGAGATGATCCGCATCGTCTACCGCAATCCGCTCGAACTGTGGGGCGACCCGACCTACAACGAGCCCTGGATTTCGGTGACCGGCATCGGCGGGCCGCTGGTCATCGCCAACGACCCCGGTCTCATTCGCCACGTGCTGGTCGATAACGCCAAGAACTACAAGATGGCGACGGTTCGCCAGCTGATCCTGCGGCCGATCCTGCGCGACGGCTTGCTGACCGCCGAGGGCGAGGTGTGGAGGCGTTCACGCAAGGCCATGGCGCCGGTGTTCACGCCGCGCCATATCTTCGGTTTTGCCGAGCCGATGCTGAGGCGCACGCGGGAGTTCGTCACGCGCTACGAGGGCGGCGGCACGTTCGACATCGCTCACGACATGACGCTGCTTACCTTTGACATCCTGGCCGAGACGCTGTTTTCCGGTGAGATTTCAGGCGAGCCGGGCAGCTTTGCCAAGGAGATCGACCGCCTGTTCGAGACCATGGGTCGGGTCGATCCGCTCGACCTGTTGCGGGCACCCGATTGGCTGCCGCGTCTGACCCGCATCCGCGGCCGCAAGACCATGGCCTACTTCCGCAAGATCGTCACCGACACGGTGCAGATGCGCGAGGCGCGGCTGAGGCGCGCTCCGGACACCGTGCCGCAGGATTTTCTCACGCTGCTGTTGAAAGCGGAGGGACCGGGCGGGCTGACCCGGGCCGAGGTCGAGGACAACATCATCACCTTCATCGGTGCCGGCCACGAGACTACGGCCAGGGCGCTCGGCTGGACGCTCTACTGCCTTGCCGAAGCGCCGTGGGAGCGCGAAAAGATCGAGCACGAGATCGATGCCGTGCTGGCGCGTGAGCCCGACCCGACGAAATGGCTCGACGCCATGCCGCTCACCCGTGCCGCCTTCGAAGAGGCGCTCAGGCTCTATCCGCCGGCGCCATCGATCAACCGCGAACCGATCGAGCCCGAAACCTGGAACGGCCTCTACATACCGCGACGTGCCGCGGTGCTGGTGATGCCGTGGGTCGTCCACCGCCATCGCAAGCTGTGGGACAGGCCCGACGCCTTCATGCCGGAACGCTTCCATCCGGGAAACCGCGAGAAGATCGACCGTTTCCAGTATTTGCCGTTCGGCGCCGGGCCTCGCGTCTGCATCGGCGCCAGCTTTGCCATGCAGGAGGCAATCATCGCGTTGGCGATCATGCTGTCGCGCTACCGTTTCGACGCCACCGCGGAAACCCGCCCCTGGCCGGTGCAGAAGCTGACGACGCAGCCGCAAGGCGGCCTGCCGATGCAGGTCACCCGGCGCGCCTCGTAGGCAACCGGACGTCCGTTCGTATTATGCGGCGGACTTGCGTTGGAACTGGCCGGCGGCGCGGTAGCGCCAGAGATAGCTGGGCAGGATGGTTCCGATCGACCGTGGCTGGATCCCGAGGCCGGCGAGCGTCCGGTTGTCCTTGACGGCGGCTTCCGACACGACATTGTGCTGGCGCAACAGCAGGACCTGGTCCTTGGTCAACAACGGATTGGGCAACAGCCCGAGAATTGATGCCTGGAGGTTCGCCAGCCACCATGGCACGGGCAGCAAAAACCGCTTGCGTTCGATGATGATAAGCAGCTGTTGCATGCATTCCTTGAAGGTAAGCACTTGCGGCCCGCCGAGTTCATATATCCGGCCGCCCTGGACCTTGCCGTCGACCGAATGCGCCACCGCTTCGGCGACGTCGCCGACATAGACCGGCTGGAATTTCGTCTGCCCGCCGCCGATCAGCGGCAGCACCGGGGAAAAGCGGGCCATGTTGGCAAAGCGGTTGAAGAAACCGTCCTCTGGCCCGAAATTGATCGATGGCCGCAAGATCACGGCGTCTTGGACCGTCTCCAGAACGGCCTTTTCGCCGAGCGCCTTGGTACGCGCGTAGTCCGATTGCGCGTGGAGATCCGCTCCCAGAGCCGAGATGTGGGTGAGGCCGGCGCCGACGGCGCGCGCCGCTTCAGCGACAGCGCGCGCGCCGAACTCGTGGACGGCAGTGAATTTCTGCCGGCCGGCCTCATGCGCGATCGCCACCAGGTTGACGACATGGTCCGCGCCTTGCACGGCGCGGTCGACCGACCAGCGCACCCGGACATTGGCTTGCACCGGCTGGATCTGCCCGACATTGCCGAGCGGCTGCAGGTGGCCGGCGAGATCGGGCCGACGGCAGGCAACCCGGATGCGGTAGCCGCGCTTGGCCAGCGCCCGCACGACATGACGACCGACAAAGCCGGAGCCGCCGAACACGACCACGAGCTTTGGGGTCTGCAGGATTTCGGTCATGGCTGGCTCCGGCGGCTATCCAGATGGCTTGGTTGAAGCCGTTTCATAGTCGGTTTCGCGCCAAAGGCAAAGGGTGACCATCGGTCGCCCGGCATTGTTGAAGCATGATTTCCAGTATCCGTTGGAAACGGCAGAAAACCCGCCGACGCCGGGCTTTAGGGTAACTCCATTCGGGACAGGAACCTTTGTTCCGGCCGGCGATTTTAGGATGTATGGTTTGATTCCGAATGGAGGATATTGCCGATGACGACAAAACGCGTTGCGATCTTCGCTCTGGCTTTCGCAACAGGCTGCAGCATTGGTGCCTCGGCATTCGCGGCAAACCGGCATCACCACCAAGCTCAACCCGAACGCTACGTTCCGGCCAACGGCAACATCATCGACATTCTGTTCGGTGGCCCGCGCTACTATGACAACCACCTGTTCACGACGGCCGCCGAACCCTGCTCCTACAACAGGGTAGGGCCGGACGCGAATGCGGCGAACGTCATCAACGATCATTATTGCGGGAAGTAGGCTCGCGCTGCCGGATCGGCCGGCGTTCTCAGCCGCTCATCGGACAAACGAATTTCTTCAGGACGAATAGCGGGCGGCGAATTCGGAAATGCGCTGCACCACGGCTTTCGGCGCGCTTATGCCGCGCGCCGCCGCCTTCTCCGCGGCCTCGGCCCGGGCACGCCCCGGCACATGCACGCCATAGCGCCGCCGCAGCCGGTCGAGTTGATCCTTCATCCGCTTTTCGAAGTCCGGATCGAGCAGCTTGGGCTCGACGGCAAGCACGAACAGGCCGGTCCCCGGACTGTCCGGCCCGCCGCTGAACCATGGCGCATCGAGCGACCAGTTGGCGCCCGACAGGCCCGCAGCCAGCACCTCGACCATCAGCGCGATGTTGGCGCCGCGCTGGCCGCCGAAGGCAAGCATGGCGCCCTTCATTGCAGCTGCCGGGTCCGTGGTCGGATTGCCGCTCGCATCCAGTGCCCAGCCTTCGGGTATCTTCTTGCCGTCCTCGGCCGCCTTGCGGATGTTGACGAAGGCGGTGGCGCTCGACGATTGGTCGATGACCAGCGCCGCCCCGTCCGCGGCGGGTGCCGCAAAGGACATCGGGTTGGTGCAGTAGACCGGCTTGACCGAGCCCGAGCCGGCAAGCATGGCCGGGCCGTTGGTGGCGGCGAACGACACCAATCCCTGCGCGGCCAGCCTTCCGGTGAAATAGCCGAGCGCGCCGCACGTATAGGCATTCTTCTGCGAAAAAATCGCGACGCCGAACAGCCGCGCCGCCTTGGCGAGTTCATCGATCGTGCGGTCGAAACCGGTATGCGCCAGTCCGCCGCGCGCATCGGAGAGATAGACCGCGAGCGCCGGCCTGGTGATCACCGGATCGGCGTTGCCGTCGATGCGGCCGGCTTCCAGCGCTTCGAGATAATCGATGAAGTGCGACAGCCCAACGGTCGACAGTCCTTCCGCCTCGGCCGCGACGATCGAGGCAGCCAGCGACTGCGCCGCCTCTTCGTTGGCGCCAGCGCCAAGTGCGGCCATCCGGCACAGCCCTGTCGCCTGGTCGAGACTGAGTTGCATCGTAGCTGCCCTGAAATTTCAGCGAGTAGCGAATAGGGAGTAGCGAGTAGGGAAATCAGCAAAACTATTCGCTATTCACTACTCCCTATTCGCTAACCGATCTTGTTCGGAATCCGCGCCTCGATCTTGCCCAGGGTGAAGACGAGAATGCCGGTGATCGCCATATAGATCAACGCCAGGAGCAGCAAGGGTTCATAGGTGAGGTAGGTATCCTGACGCACCTTTGAAGAGACGGCGAATATGTCGATCACGCTGATGGTCGCCACCAGCGGCGTCGATTTCAGCTGCAGCACGATTTCGCCCGTCAGTGTCGGCAGCGCGCGGTAGAAGGCCTGCGGCAGCCAGATTCGCCGGAAAATCCTCCAGCGGCTCATGCCGAAGGCGCGGGCGGCTTCCAATTGGCCTTTCGGTACGCCGGCAAAAGCGCCTCGCATCACCTCGCCCTCATAGCCGGCGAAGGACAGCGTCAGCCCGAGCACGCCATAGGGCCATGCCTGCCTCAGATAGGGCCACATCCAGGACTCGCGAATCCATGGATATTGTGGAAACAGCGAGCCCAGCCCGTAATAGAGCAACCAGAGCTGCAGCAGCAGCGGCGTTCCCCTGATGACCGTGCAGAAGGCCTTGGCGGGCGCCGCGAACCAGAAAGAGCCTGCGGCTTGTGCCAGTCCGAGCGGCATGGCGAGCAGGAAGCCCAGCGTGCAGGTGACGGCAAGAATCCACAGCGCGCGCCAGATGCCGAGCAGTCCCATCCCGTAATATTTCGGCAGCCAGTCCCAGCGCATGAAGACGGCCGCCGCCAAAACCAGCCCCAGCGCGATCAGGATCAGCGCGATACGATGCGGCTTCAGCCACAGCGAAGCGCGTGCGGCTATCTCGACGGCCGCTTCGCCAGTCATCGCCGGGCCAGCCATCACCGGGCCTCCTTGAGCGACGGCATGCCGCGGCGGGCCCATGTCTCGATGCGGCCGATGATCAGATTCGAAACCAGCGTCAACAGAAGGTAGATCGCGCCGGCGGCGATAAAGAATGTCAGATAGGCTTTGGTCACGCCGGCCGCCTGCCGTGTCGCCAATGTCAGCTCGAAAAAGCCGACGACCGCCAGCAGGGCTGTGTCCTTGGTGGCGATCAGCCAGAGATTGGCAAGGCCGGGTATGGCGAACGGCAGCATCGCCGGCAGCGTGATGCGCCGCAGCAGCAGGCCGGGAGACATGCCATAGGCGCGCGCGGCTTCGATCTGGCCCTGCGGAATGGCGAGGATCGCGCCGCGGATCACCTCGGTCGAATAGGCGCCCTGGACGAAGCCGAGCACGGCAATGCCGGCCGCCAGCCCGCTAATGTCCATACGCTGATAGCCCGTTGCCGTCAGCATCTGATTGATCAGGTCGGTGCCGGCGTAATAGAGCAGAAGGATCAGCACCAGCTCCGGCACGGCGCGCACGACGGTCGTATAGACTGCCAGGAGATCGCGCACCACCGGACCACCATACAGCTTGCCGGAGGCGCCGCCGATGCCGATCAAAAGGCCGAGACAGGTGGCGCCGACCGCAATCTCGATCGTATGGAGCAGCCCGACGATGAGCGTTCCACCCCAGCCCGGCGGCACGGGCGAGAGAAGCGCGATGGCAGAGGCGGCCCAAGCCGGAACAAATGCGTCGATCAGCGTCGCCCTCGAATTGCTGGCGCTAAAACCGCCGGCGATTTCCGCCCGCGGAAGCTCGCGTCGATGGATTTCGACCAACCACGCGGCTCTATCGGGGCCGCGTGGTTAATCGCTCATGGATGAGGCCGTCAGTTCGACTGCGTGTCGGAGCCGTAAATATCAAAGTCGAAGTACTTCTTCGAAATCTCGTCATATTTGCCGTTGGCGCGGATGGCCTTGATACCGGCGTTGATCTTTTCCTTCAACTCGCTGTCTTCCTTGCGGACGCCGGCGCCGACGCCGGGCCCGAGAATGGCCAGATCCGGCGCGACCATGCCTTTCAGATCGCAGCATTGCTTGCCCTGGTCCGATTTCAGGAAGGCGTCGAGGGCGATGGAATCGGCCTGCACCGCGTCGACCCGGCCGGCGGCAAGATCCTGGTTGGCCTCGTCCTGGGTCTGGTATTCCTTGATTTCCGCCGCGTCGGCGAAGTGCTTCTTGGCGTAGTCGGCGTGTACGGTCGAGACCTGGACGCCGATGATCTTGCCCTTGAGGTCCTCCGGTGTCGAGCCGAACTTCTGGTCCTTCGGCCCGATGATCGCAGTCGGGGTGTTGTAATATTTGTCGGAGAAGTCGATCGTCTTCTTGCGTTCGTCGGTGATCGACATCGAGCTGGCGATGACGTCGATCTTCTTGGTCGTCAACGCCGGGATGATGCCGTCCCAGGCGACCGGCGTGATGACGCAGTCGAGCTTCTCTTCGGCGCAGACAGCGTCGATGAATTCGATTTCCCAACCGACCCATTTGCCGGAAGCATCCGGCGAGGTGAACGGCGGATAGGGCTCGGCAGCGACACCGATCTTGACCGGATCGGCCTTGGCCACGCCCATGGCGGCAACGCCAACCAGCAGCGCTGCGGCAAAGGTCTTGAGAATAATCTTCATCGTCATGACTCCCAGTTTTGTTGTTGTTCCCGGTTTTCGTCCGCCCACAGTTTAACTGATGTTGCGGATGAACTGCTTCAGCCTTTCGGATTTAGGTGCGCCGAAGATCTGTTCCGGCGGCCCTTCTTCCTCGACCAGCCCGTTATGGAGGTAAACGACGTGCGTCGCGACCTCGCGGGCAAACTTCATCTCATGGGTGACCAGCACCATGGTGCGGCCTTCGCGCGCCAGGTCGCCGATCACCTTCAGCACCTCGCCGACGAGTTCCGGGTCGAGCGCCGAAGTCGGCTCATCGAACAGCATGACGCGCGGATTGATGGCCAGCGCCCTGGCGATCGCGGCGCGCTGCTGTTGGCCGCCCGACAGATAGGCAGGATAGACGTCGCGTTTTTCGGCCAAGCCAACGCGGGCGAGCAATTTTTCCGCCTCGCCGATCGCCACATCGCGCTTGACGCCGAGCACATGCACGGGAACCTCGATGACGTTCTCGATCAACGTCATGTGGCTCCACAGATTGAAGTTCTGGAAGACCATGCCAAGCTTGGAGCGGATGCGTTCGATCTGCTTGCGGTCTGCGGGCACGGTGTGGCCGTAGCTGTCGGCCTTCAGCTTTATCTCTTCGCCATTGACCCGGATAATGCCGCTGGTCGGGTTCTCCAGGCAGTTGATGCAGCGCAGCAGCGTCGATTTGCCCGAGCCGCTGCCGCCAATGATGGCGATCACCTCGCCATCGCGCGCCGACAGCGAAACGCCCTTCAATACATGCAGCTTGCCGAAATTCTTGTGCAGGTTCTCGACGTGGATGGCTTCGGCAGCGCCGTTCTGCGCCGTATGCTTCAGGGCAGTGGCCGGCGCTGTCATCGTCGCGGTGCCCCGCAGAGCAGCCGAGGCAGTCCTTGCTGGAATTTTTTACCCATTACCCGTCACTGGACAGCGTTCCGATTCTCAAGATGGACCGTTCCGCTTGTCTCCGTCAACCGCAGTTTTTTGGACCATTGATCACCGCCTGCCGAGTGGCTATTGGCAGGAGAGGCGCGTTTCAGGAGAATTTAGTGGGCAAAGCATACGGGTCGCAGTCGATGGCCGGGACGCTGCAGCGCGTGCTGATGCGCTCCGCTGCCGGCGCCATGCGTCGGGCCGAAGCGCTGGAGTGGCACTATGGCCCCGGCTTCAATCCGCAAAAAGCGGCGGTCCAGCATGATGCGCTGGCCAGGCTGATTTCGGCCTCAGGCGCCGAAATCGAATGGCTGAGTGACGCCGACGACGGGCTTGCCGATTCGGTTTTTACCCACGATCCCTCGCTGATGACCGATCATGGCGCGGTCATCCTTGCCATGGGCAAGGCGCTGCGCCGGCCCGAGCCCAGCCTCCACGAGGCAGCCTATGGGCGCATGGGCATCCCCGTCCTCGGCCGAATCGAGGCTCCCGGCCAGGTCGAGGGCGGCGACTGCGTGTGGGTGGATGCAAACACGCTGGCCATCGGCCGCGGCGTGCGCACCAATCAGCACGGCATCCAGCAGCTCTCCAACCTGCTTTCACCCAAAGGCATCCAGGTCTATGGCTTCGACCTGCCGCTCTGGCAGGGCGAGGAGGCCTGCCTGCATCTGATGTCGGTGATCAGCCCGCTCGCAGACGATCTGGCGCTGGTCTATGCGCCCCTCCTGCCGGTCGCCTTCCACCAGATGCTGCGCGAACGCGGCATTCGGCTGGTCGAGGGCGACGCCGACGAATTCTTCGCCTCGAATGGGCTCAGCCTCAACGTGCTGCCGACCGCGCCGCGCCAGGTTATCGCCGTTGCCGGTTTTCCGAAGACGGCGGCTGCCATGCAAGCCGCCGGCTGTACGGTCTCGACATTCGAGGCCGATGCCCTGTGCATTGCCTGCGAGGGCGGCCCTACCTGCCTCACGCGCCCGGTGCTAAGACAATGACGACCATCGGCGAAGCGCTCATCACCTTGCTCGAAGCGCACGGCGTCGACACCGTCTTCGGCATTCCCGGCGTACACACGGTCGAGCTCTATCGCGGGCTTGCGCGATCGAAGATCCGTCACGTCACGCCGCGCCACGAGCAGGGCGCCGGCTTCATGGCTGACGGCTATGCGCGCGCCAGCGGCAGGCCGGGTATCGTCTTCGTCATCACCGGGCCGGGGCTGACCAACACCATCACCGCCATGGGCCAGGCGCGCGCCGATTCGGTGCCGATGCTGGTAATCTCGGGCGTCAACGCCACACCGACGCTGGGCAAAGGCCTTGGCCATCTGCATGAACTGCCGGACCAGCGCGGCATGATGGAGAAGGTGGCGCTGTTTTCGCACCGTGTCACCGAGCCCGGCGAACTGCCCGGCGTGCTCGCCCGCGCCTTTGCACTGTTCTCATCCTCGCGTCCGGGTCCGGTGCATATTGAGATCCCGACCGATGTAATGACCGTGCCGGCCAACGGCATCGTGCCGCTGCTGCGGAATTCAGCGCCGCCCGAGCCGGATGTAGCGGCGATTGCCGAGGCGGCAAGGCTATGCGCGTCTGCCCGCCGGCCGCTTATCCTGGCCGGCGGCGGCGCCAAAGCTGCCGAAGCGCCGTTGCAGCGCCTGGCCGAGAGGTTGGGAGCGCCGGTCGTCCAGACCGCCAATGCGCGCGGCCTGCTCTATCGCCATCCGCTTGGCGTGCCGGCCAGCCCCAGCCTGAAGGCGGTGCGTGCGCTGATGGCCGGCGCCGACCTGGTCATCGCCGCCGGCACCGAATTCGGTCAGACCGACTATGACGGCTATGGCGACGGCGGTTTTGTCCTGCCAGCCAATCTGATCCGCATCGACATCGGCGCCGACCAGCTTGCCCGCCGGTCGGCCCGGATTTCGATCCAGGCCGATTGCGGTGCAGCGCTCGAGGCGCTACGTGCCGAACTCGGCACGGGCCAGGCGCAATCGGTCGACGGCGCCGCTCGCGCCGCCGCGACGCGACAAGCGGCCTTTGCCGAGATCGGCCCGGCTATGCAGGCGCAACTGCGCGCCGTCGAGACGATCCGCGATGCGCTGCCTGGCGCGATCATCGTCGGCGATTCGACCCAGCCGGTCTATGCCGCCAACCTCTATTACGATCATGACCGGCCGGGCGGCTGGTTCAACGCCGCCACCGGCTTCGGCGCACTCGGCTATGGCCCGCCGGCGGCGATCGGAGCCGTCCTTGCCAGGCCTGAGGCGCCGGTCGTTTGCCTCACCGGCGACGGCGGCTTCCAGTTCACCCTGCCGGAACTGGGCGCCGCGCTCGACGCGGCGGCGCCGGTGATCTTCGCCGTCTGGAACAATCGTGGCTACCGCGAGATCGAAACCTCGATGCTTGACGTCGGCGTCGAGCCGGTCGGCGTCTCCCCGGCACCGCCGGATTTCTGCAAATTGGCCGAAGCCTACGGCATTGCCGCCGAGCGGATTTCCGGCACCGGCGGCTTGGCGGACGCGCTTGGGCGCGCGCGGGTGACTGGACGACCTTACGTCATCGAGATTTCGGTTGAGTGATCGCGCGAAAGGCGCGACCTTCCGCATCGGCGGCGCGCAATGACGGAGCGGTCGAATATGACGGAAACACTGGACGGCAGACATATCGTGGTGACCGGCGGCACCGGTGCCCTTGGCGGCGCGGTCGTAGGGAAACTGCTGGAGCAGGGCGCGATCTGCCATGTGCCCAACGCTCACGCTGCCGCGCCTGCGCATTTCCCTTTCCCGGCGCATGACCGCGTCAGGCTGGCGCATAATGTCGACCTTGCCGATCCTGCCAAGGTCGACGCCTTCTATGCCAGCGTTCCAGATCTATGGGCATCGGTGCATCTGGCCGGCGGCTTCACCGCGGCGCCGGTCGAGAAGATCGAACCCGCCTCCTTCGCCGAGATGATGGACACCAATGCCCGCACCACCTTCCTGTGCTGCCGCGCGGCGATACGCTCGATGCTGGAATCTTCCGTGCCGGGCCGCATCGTGAATGTCACCGCGCGAGCCGGGCTCGATCCGCGGCGCGGCTCCGGCAAGGTGGCGTACGCCGCCGCCAAGGCGGCAGTCGCCGCGATGACCGTGGCGATGGCCGAAGAGCTGAAGGGCAACGGCATTCTGGTCAATGCCGTGGCGCCCTCGACGCTCGACACGCCGGCCAACCGGGCTGACATGCCGAACGCAGATTTCAGCAGATGGGTCAGCCTTGAAGCGGCCGCCGAGGCCATTGCCTACCTTGCCTCGCCGGCCAACATGGCGATCAGCGGCACGCTGGTGCCACTCTACGGCCGGGCCTGAGCCTGCGGTCCGTCGCAAGCAAAGGTCACAAGCAAAAGCCCCGCCGGATCGTTCCGGCGGGGCTATTTGTTTCGTTTATAACCCGCGCGAGGCGCGGTATTGGCTTAGCTGCCCTGCTTCTTCAGCGCGGCACCCAAAATATCGCCCAGCGAAGCGCCGGAATCGGTTGAGCCGTACTGAGCGACCGCTTCCTTCTCTTCGGCGATTTCCAGCGCCTTGATCGAAACCTGCAGCTTGCGGGTCTTCTTGTCGAAGGCGATGACGCGGGCGTCGACTTTCTGGCCGACGGTGAAGCGCTCGGGGCGCTGCTCGTCGCGGTCACGGCTGAGGTCGGAGCGCTTGATGAAGGTCTCGATGCCGCTGTCGACCAGCCGCACTTCCAGACCGCCATCCTTCACGCCGATAACCTCGCAGGTGACGACTGCGTTCTTGCGCAGTTCGCCTGACGTCGCTGCTTCGCCGACCGTGTCCTTGGCCAGCTGCTTGATGCCGAGCGAGATGCGCTCCTTGTCGATGTCGACGTCGAGCACCTGCGCCTTGACCATGTCACCGCGATTGTACTCTTCGATCACCTGCTCGCCCGGACGGGTCCAGTCGAGGTCGGAAAGGTGGACCATGCCGTCGACGTCGCCTTCGAGGCCGATGAACAGGCCGAACTCGGTCTTGTTCTTGACCTCGCCCTCCACCTGGCTGCCGACCGGATGGCTGCGCGCGAAGGCCTCCCACGGGTTCTCCAGCGTCTGCTTGAGGCCGAGCGAGATGCGGCGCTTGGCCGGATCGACTTCGAGCACCACCACGTCGACTTCCTGCGTCGTCGACAGGATCTTGCCGGGATGCACGTTCTTCTTGGTCCACGACATTTCCGAAACGTGGATGAGGCCTTCGATGCCCGGCTCCAGCTCGACGAACGCGCCGTAGTCGGTGATGTTGGTGACGGTACCCTTGATCTTCTTGCCGATCGGGAACTTGGTGCCGATCTCGGACCACGGATCGCTCTCGAGCTGCTTCATGCCGAGCGAGATGCGGTGGGTTTCCTGGTTGATGCGGATGATCTGCACCTTGACCGTCTGGCCGATATTGAGGATTTCGGTCGGATGATTGACGCGGCGCCATGCCATGTCGGTGACGTGCAGCAGGCCGTCGATGCCGCCGAGGTCGACGAACGCACCATAGTCGGTGATGTTCTTGACGACGCCTTCGACCACCTGGCCTTCTTCGAGATTCTGCACGATTTCCGAACGCTGTTCGGCGCGGCTTTCCTCAAGCACGGTGCGGCGCGACACCACGATGTTGCCGCGGCGGCGATCCATCTTGAGGATCTCGAAGGGCTGCGGGTTGTGCATCAGCGGCGAGACGTCGCGGATCGGACGGATATCGACCTGGCTGCGCGGCAGGAAGGCCACGGCACCGTCGAGGTCGACGGTGAAGCCGCCCTTGACCTGGTTGAAGATGACGCCTTCGACGCGTTCGCCCTTGGTGAACTTCTCTTCGAGACGGACCCAGCTCTCTTCGCGGCGGGCCTTTTCGCGCGACAGCATGGCTTCGCCAAGCGCGTTCTCGATACGCTCGACATAGACCTCGACCGTGTCGCCGACCTTGAGCGTCGTGTCCTTGCCCTTGACGCCGAATTCCTTCAGCGGCACGCGGCCTTCGACCTTGAGGCCGACGTCGATGATGGCCATGTCCTTCTCAATGGCGGTGATGATGCCCTTGACGACCTGGCCTTCGCCGGAATGGCCGGCGGAAAATGATTCTTCGAGCAGGCTCGCGAAATCATCGCGAGTGGGATTTGCAACTGACATAGTTTCTCCTGGAATGCCCCGCAATCTGTCGCGGGGCGGGCGCCGTGGGTTAGCGTTGCGTTGGCCTGCCGGCGTTCCGGGCAAAAAGCCCTTGGCCGCCCTTGAGCGGCAATTCCGGCGCATGAAGAATGCTAGCAGGCTGGTTCATACCCGATATGGGAAGTCTTTTTGTCGCCGGCAATCGGCGGCGGCAGGAAAACCCGGCTCAGGCTTCGTTTCTCTTGGCCAGGACATCGTCGATGATCGCCCGAGCTGCCAGAAACGCGGCTTCTATAGCCATTTCCGACGTGTCGAGCAAGTGCGCATCGGCGGCCGGCTTCAAGGGCGAGTCCATGCGGCCCATGTCGCGCTCGTCGCGGCGCACGATATCGGCAAGGATTTCGTCGAAATTGGCAGTGCCGCCGATGCTCTCGATTTCATCCAGCCGCCGCTTTGCCCGCACCTCGGCACTGGCCGTGACATAGAGTTTTACGTCGGCATCGGGACAGACGACAGTGCCGATGTCGCGGCCGTCGAGCACCGCGCCAGGCGGTGTTTTTGCAAACTCGCGCTGTTTCTCGACCAGGATGCGCCGCACCGACGGGATGACGGCAACTTTCGAGGCGGCCTCGCCGACCGTATGCGCCGACAGGACCGCCCGGTCGAGCTTTGCCAGGTCGACCTGGCGCGCCGCGGTCTCGGCAGCCGAGACATTGTCCAGCGGTAGGCCAAGCCGAAGCAGCGCATGCGCCACTGCGCGATAGGTAAGGCCGGTATCGAGCAGGTTCAGCCGGTAGTGATCGGCGAGCCGTCGGGCGAGGGTGCCTTTGCCGGCGCCGGCAGGGCCGTCGATGGCGATGGTGAAGGTTGGGGTCATTGGCCGCCCACCGGAATCGAAAAGCGCAATGATCCAGATAGGCGTGGCGATCCTTCGCGCCCCCCTCTGTCCTGCCGGACATCTCCCCCACTTGGGGGGAGATCGGCGGCCATCGCGGCTTTCGCCAATTGTCTACGTCGCAGGATTGAGCGGAGCGCCGAAGCTGCCAATCTCCCTCCTTGTGGGGGAGATGTCCGGCAGGACAGAGGGGGGCGCTGTCCCGCCGACGTTCCAGTTTGGCCCCAACCCCCAAGGCTATTGATTGCCATCAAGCTACTCGATCTCCGCGCCCAGCCCCTTCATCAGTCCCATGAATTCCGGAAAGCTCGTTGCGATCATCGCCTGATCGTCGATGGTCACCGGTTTTTCCGTCGCCAGCCCCATCACCAGAAAGCTCATGGCGATGCGGTGGTCGAGATGGGTCTGGACGATGGTGCCCTGTCCGTTGGGATGCTGGCCGAGGCCCTTGCCGCCGGGTTTTCCGCGCACGACAAGCGAGGCCTCGCCTTCGCTGCAATCGACGCCGTTGAGCTTCAGCCCGTTGGCGACCGCCGACAGCCGGTCGGATTCCTTCACGCGCAGCTCTTCCAGCCCCAGCATCAGCGTCTCGCCCTCGGCGAAGCTCGCCGCCACGGCAAGCACCGGATACTCGTCGATCATCGTCGGCGCCCGTTCGGGCGGCACGGTGACGCCCTTCAGCTCGGAATAGCGCACGCGCAGATCGGCAACATCCTCGCCGCCTTCGTTGCGCGGATCGATTATGTCGATGCGCGCGCCCATTTCCTGCAGCGTCAACAGAAGTCCGGTGCGGGTCGGGTTCATCAGCACGTTTTCGATTGTAATGTCCGAGCCCGGCACGATCAGCGCCGCCACCAGCGGGAAGCCGGCCGAGGAGGGGTCGCCAGGCACCGCGATCGTCTGCCCCATGAGCTTGCCCTGGCCTTCGATGAAAATGTGGCGCACGCCGCGCTCGTCGGTCTCGACCGACAGATTGGCGCCGAACCCCTTGAGCATCTTTTCGGTGTGGTCGCGCGTCATAACCGGCTCGATGACGGTGGTGATGCCCGGCGTGTTCAGCCCAGCCAGCAGCACCGCCGACTTGACCTGTGCCGATGCCATCGGCACGCGGTAGGTGATCGGCGCGGCGTGCTTGGGCCCGTGCAGCGTGATCGGCATGCGGTCGCCGGGCGTCGCCTTCAGCACCTGCACGCCCATCTGGCGGAGCGGCTCGAGCACCCGGCCCATCGGCCGGCCGGACAGCGAGGCGTCGCCGATGAAGGTGGTTTCCATGTCATAGGTGCCGACCAGGCCCATGGTGAGGCGTGAGCCGGTGCCGGCATTGCCGAAATCGAGCGGGCCTTCCGGCTGCAGCAGCGCGCCGTTGCCGGTACCGCGGATCACCCACTCAGCGCCATGCTTCTCGATATGGGCGCCCATGGCCTTCATGGCAGCGCCCGTACGCATCACATCCTCGCCTTCCAGCAGCCCGGTGATGCGGGTTTCGCCGGAGGCCAGGCCACCGAACATGAACGAGCGGTGCGAGATCGACTTGTCGCCCGGCACCCGTGCCGCGCCTGAAAGGCCAGATGATTTGCGGGCGGTGGCCTGCTTCGGGGCGGCAGTGTGCGACATGGTTCTTTCCTGGAAACGCCGGCGGCCGGCCATTTTCTGCTGGTTTGCGGGGTCTCCTATCATGGCGTACCGAAATGGTCATCCCCTTGGTATGAAGGCCTTCGAATTCAAGCTTTTTGGGACGCCGGCTTTTCGCTTTGACAGCGCCGTAAACTCTGGTTAAGGGGACCAAACTTTCATCGACGAGGCTTGCTGTGGCAAAACCCGAACTTGGCACCAAACGCATCGACCCGGAGACAGGTCGAAAATTCTATGACTTGAACAAGGACCCGATCGTCTCGCCTTACACGGGCAAGAGCTATCCGCGCTCCTATTTCGAAGAAGGCAAGATCGCCGCCCTCGAGGAGGAAGAGGAAGTTGCCGAGAAGGAAGTGGACGCCGAGGAGGAAGAGGGCGTCGAGGTCGTCTCGCTCGAAGAGGCGGACGAGGACGCGAAGGCCGACGAGCTTCCCGATCTCGGCGATGACGAAGACGACGTTGACCTTGGCGATGACGAGGATGACACGTTCCTCGCCGACGAGGAGGAAGAAGACGACGACGTTGCCGACATGATCGGCGTCGGCGAAGACGACGACGAAGTCTGAGCGAACCGCATTCGCCGGCTTTCGCGGCGCTGCTTAGAAAAAGCGGTTCTTGAAGGCTTGATATTGACTGAAGGCGGGGTTAGAAGCCGCCTTCACTAACGGCGCGGTCTAGAACCCGCGCCGGATCTCTTCGCCGGAAACGGCGCCGGTGAACTGCCGGAGTGGGGCCATAGCTCAGTTGGGAGAGCGCTTGAATGGCATTCAAGAGGTCGTCGGTTCGATTCCGATTGGCTCCACCAGTTCTCTCCGCGAAAATCAGCAGAACGGCCGCCCCGCCCGGCGGGCTGGCCGCCGCCTATCGCAGAACCTAGCTGAGACTAGTTAATCGGCCGCCCGGCTTGGGCTCGCCGATCCATTCAGAAGTAATGAGCCCGTGCCCGGTCTGTGCATATTTCTGGCTGTGGTTTGAACCGCGAGCACCGGTCTGGACCAGGCCGCGGGCTGAAATGACCGCTGCGCAAAACTCCGTTACTTGTTGCAGTTCTGCATATCCGACGTCATGGCGCCGCTGGGGGTATTGTTGTCGGTATCGCTGCTCGCCGTATCCTTACAGCGGTCCTCCATACCGTTTGTCTGCGGCGTGGTGGCGTTCGTTGCGTTCGGATCGATCGTGTTCGGGGTAGTTGCGCTGCCGGTCCCGGTGTTGCCGCCGGAAGTGCCTGTGTTGACGCCGGTATTGCCATCGGCGCTACCGGTCCCGGAGCCCATGGATTGTGCCATGGCAGATGTGGCCAGGCCGATAGCAAGTAGGGATGCAGAGAGAATTTTCATCATCTTAGTGTCTCCATCGAGTTGCATCGCTGGATCGCGATCTATACCAACGAGAGTTTTTTCGAGATGTTCCGTTGGGCAGAAATATTGATCGATACAATCATTATGGATCTTTGTTGCTCGTCGTTTCGTGAATGCGGCTGCGAAATTCCTGCCGCATAGCGGCAATTTCGTCTGGAACCAAATCGAGCATGCCGCGTTCTTGCGCTTGCGGGGAGTTGTGTCGGCCGCAGGGGACAGTTTCACCAGGACATTCAAGAAATCCGTGAGCTGGGAGGGGCGCTGTGAGCGTGCTTGCATCCACAAGGCAATTGGACCGTCGTCA
This sequence comes from Mesorhizobium sp. M0854, assembly GCF_040319815.1. Taxonomy (NCBI): domain Bacteria; kingdom Pseudomonadati; phylum Pseudomonadota; class Alphaproteobacteria; order Hyphomicrobiales; family Phyllobacteriaceae; genus Mesorhizobium; species Mesorhizobium sp. M0854. The sequence goes on along the minus strand of NZ_JAMYOL010000001.1, from coordinate 328,176 downwards.
AATACTGAACGCGCTGAAGGCTTTTCGGAGCGGTGATTTCTCCGTTCGTATCGACAATGTCTACGCCGGCCTTGATTCCGAGATCGCCGACACCTTCAACGAAATCGTAGAACTCAACGATCAGGTCACGCGCGAGTTCGAACGCCTCAGCAAGGTCGTCGGCAAGGATGGCCGGATCGGCGAACGCGGCCGTGTCCGCAACGCCACCGGCAGTTGGGAATCGAGCGTCCGTTCCGTCAACGATCTGATCGAGGACATGGTTCAGCCGACGGCCGAAGTGGCGCGCGTCATCGGCGCGGTGGCCAAGGGTGACCTGTCGCAGACGATGATGGTCGAAATCGACGGCCGGCAGCTGCGCGGCGAGTTTCTGCGCATCGGCAAGATCGTCAACACCATGGTCGGGCAACTGGCCTCCTTCGCCTCGGAAGTGACGCGCGTGGCGCGCGAGGTCGGCACCGAAGGCAAGCTGGGCGGCCAGGCTCGCGTGAAAGGTGTGGCCGGAACCTGGAAGGACCTGACCGACAACGTCAACGCCATGGCGACGAACCTGACCGGGCAGGTGCGCAACATCGCCGAGGTGACGACCGCCGTCGCTTCCGGCGACCTGTCGAAGAAGATTACCGTCGACGTGAAAGGCGAAATCCTCGAACTCAAGAACACCATCAACACGATGGTCGACCAGCTCAATTCCTTCGCCTCGGAAGTGACGCGCGTCGCGCGCGAAGTCGGTACAGAAGGCAAGCTCGGCGGTCAGGCGCGCGTCGAAGGTGTCGGCGGCACCTGGAAGGACCTGACCGACAACGTGAACCTGATGGCCGAAAATCTGACAGGCCAGGTGCGCAATATCGCCGAGGTGACCACGGCCGTGGCGCTTGGCGACCTGTCGAAGAAAATCACGGTCGACGTCAAGGGCGAGATCCTCGAACTGAAATCGACCATCAACACCATGGTCGACCAGCTGAACTCATTTGCCGGCGAAGTGACGCGTGTCGCCCGCGAGGTCGGCACCGAGGGCAAGCTCGGCGGCCAGGCTCAGGTGCGCGGCGTCGCCGGCACCTGGAAGGACTTGACCGACAACGTCAATTCGATGGCCGAGAACCTGACCGGCCAGGTCCGCAACATCGCCGAGGTGACGACTGCGGTCGCTTCGGGCGACTTGTCGAAGAAGATCACCGTCGCCGTGCAGGGCGAAATCCTCGAGCTCAAGGACACCATCAACACGATGGTCGACCAGCTCAATTCCTTCGCCTCGGAAGTGACGCGTGTGGCGCGCGAGGTCGGAACCGAAGGCAAGCTCGGCGGCCAGGCCGAGGTGAAGGGCGTCGGCGGCACCTGGAAGGACCTGACCGATAACGTCAACCTGATGGCCGCCAACCTGACCGGCCAGGTCCGCAACATCGCCGAGGTGACGACCGCCGTTGCCCGCGGCGACCTGTCGAAGAAGATCACCGTCGACGTCAAGGGCGAAATCCTCGAGCTCAAGGACACCGTCAACACGATGGTCGATCAGCTCAATTCCTTCGCCTCGGAAGTGACGCGTGTGGCGCGCGAAGTGGGGTCGGAGGGCAAGCTCGGCGGTCAGGCGCATGTCGAGGGCGTCGGCGGCACCTGGAAAGATTTGACCGACAACGTCAATGCCATGGCCGGCAATCTGACCGTGCAATTACGCGACGTCTCCAAGGTAGCAACCGCGATTGCGACCGGCGACCTGACCCAGAAGATCACCGTCGATGCATTGGGCGAGATCCTGCAGATCAAGGACGTCATCAATACGATGGTCGACCAGCTGAATTCCTTCGCCTCCGAGGTGACGCGCGTGGCGCGCGAAGTCGGTTCGGACGGCAAGCTCGGCGGCCAGGCGCAGGTGCGCGGTGTTGCCGGTACCTGGAAAGACCTGACCGACAACGTCAATGCGATGGCCGCCAATCTGACCGGCCAGGTGCGCAACATCGCCGAGGTGACCACGGCAGTGGCGCTTGGCGACCTGTCGAAGAAGATCACCGTCGATGTGCGCGGCGAAATCCTCGAGCTGAAGGACACCATCAATACGATGGTCGACCAGCTCAATTCCTTTGCCTCGGAGGTGACACGCGTGGCGCGCGAGGTCGGCACAGAAGGCAAGCTCGGCGGTCAGGCGCAGGTGCGCGGCGTTGCCGGCACCTGGAAGGATCTGACCGACAATGTGAATTCGATGGCCGAGAACCTGACCGGCCAGGTCCGCAACATCGCCGAGGTGACCACCGCTGTGGCGCGCGGCGACCTGTCGAAGAAGATCACGGTCGACGTCAAGGGCGAGATCCTGGAGCTGAAATCGACGATCAACACCATGGTCGACCAGCTGAACTCCTTTGCCGGCGAAGTGACGCGTGTCGCCCGCGAGGTCGGCACCGAGGGCAAGCTCGGCGGCCAGGCGCGGGTCGAGGGCGTCGCCGGCACCTGGAAGGACCTGACCGACAACGTCAATCTGATGGCGACGAACCTGACCAACCAGGTGCGCGGCATCGCCGATGTCGTGACCGCGGTCGCGCAAGGCAATCTCAAGCGCAAGCTGACGGTCGATGCCAAGGGCGAGATCGCCTCGCTCGCCGACACCATCAACGGCATGATCGAGACGCTGGCGACCTTCGCCGACCAGGTGACCAACGTCGCCCGCGAAGTGGGCATCGAAGGCAAGCTCGGCGGCCAGGCCCGGGTGCCCGGCGCTGCCGGCCTTTGGCGCGACCTGACCGACAACGTCAATCAGCTCGCGGCCAACCTGACCACCCAGGTGCGCGCCATCGCCGAGGTGTCGACGGCGGTGACCAAGGGCGATCTGACCCGCTCGATCAGCGTCCAGGCTTCCGGCGAGGTGGCGGCGCTGAAAGACAACATCAACGAGATGATCCGCAATCTGAAGGACCAGACGCTGAAGAATGCCGAGCAGGACTGGCTGAAGACAAATCTCGCCCGCTTCTCGCGCATGCTGCAGGGCGAGCGTGACCTGGCCACGGTCTCGCGCCTCATCATGTCCGAACTCGCCCCGCTGGTGAATGCGCAATATGGCGTGTTCTATGTGACCAACCGCGACGAGGATGAATTCTATCTGGAGCTCGCCGCCTCCTATGGCGCCGAAAGCAAGGCGGAAATCAAGCAACGCCTCGATCTGCGTGAAGGGCTTGTCGGGCAGAGTGCCGCCGACAAGCGCGCCATCATGCTGGACAATGTGCCGCCGAATTTCCTGCGCGTTACCTCCGGCCTTGGCAATGCCGCGCCGGCGAACGTGATCATTCTTCCGGCTCTGTTCGAGGACGAGGTGAAGGCCGTCATCGAACTCGCCTCGTTCAGCGAATTCCGCGACACGCACCAGTCGTTCCTCAACCAGCTGATGGAATCCGTCGGCATCGTTCTCAACACCATCGCCGCCACCATGCGCACCGAAGGCCTGCTCAAGCAGTCGCAGCTGCTGACCTCGGAATTGCAGGCGCGTCAGACCGAACTGACCAAGAAGCAGGAGGAGCTGCACGCCACCAACGAGGAGCTGCAGGAAAAGGCGCAGCTGCTCGAGAACGAAAAGAAGCAGGTGGAGAACAAGAACCTGGAAATCGAGATGGCGCGGCGGGCGCTGGAGGAGAAGGCCGAGCAGCTGGCGCTTACCTCGAAATACAAGTCGGAATTCCTCGCCAATATGAGCCACGAACTGCGCACGCCGCTGAACTCGCTGCTCATCCTTTCAAACCTGCTCGCAACCAACCAGCAGGGCAATCTCAACGACAAGCAGGTCGAGTTCGCGCGCACCATCAATTCGGCCGGCACCGACCTTTTGAGCCTGATCAACGACATCCTCGACCTGTCGAAGATCGAATCGGGCACCGTCTCGATCGACATCAACGACATGCCGGTGGTGCATCTTCGCCAGCACATGGAGCGAACCTTCCGGCAACTGGCGACCGACAAGGGACTTGGCTTCACCATCAACGTCGATCCCGAGCTTCCGGAGACCGTCCGCACCGACGAGAAGCGATTGCAGCAAATCGTGCTCAACCTTTTGTCGAACGCGTTCAAGTTCACCTCGCAAGGCGAGGTCCGCTTGAATTTCCGGGCCGAAAAGGCGGGCCGTCACAACGGTTCGGCGCAACCGATGGAGGCGCTCGCGATCGTCGTCAGCGATACCGGCATCGGTATTCCGCAGGACAAGCAGAAGCTGATCTTCGAAGCCTTCCAGCAGGCCGACGGCACAACAAGCCGCAAATATGGCGGCACTGGGCTTGGGCTCTCGATCAGCCGGGAGATTGCCCGGCTGCTCGGCGGCGAATTGCGGGTCGAGAGCACGCCGGGCAAGGGTTCGACGTTCACTCTGGTCATTCCATTCGACGGACCCCGGATGGCCTTGGCCCCGCAAGCGGCGTTGCTGCCGGCGATGGAGGTGGCCGCGACGACGGCGCAGCCGAGCCCGCCGTCCTCCGAATTGCTCGATGACCGCGACACGATCTCGTCGGAAGATCGGGTCGTGCTGATCGTCGAGGACGACCCGACCTTCGGCGGTTTGCTGCTCGGCCTTGCACGTTCGGCCGGGCTGAAAGGCGTCCTGTCGACCGCGGGCTCCGGCACGCTGGCTTTGGCACGCAAGCTGGTTCCCGACGCGATTACGCTCGATCTCGGACTATCGGATATCGACGGCTGGGTGTTGTTCGATCTGCTTCGCCATGACCCGAAAACCAAGGACATTCCCGTTCATGTCATCTCGGGCGCCGAAGACATCGAGGTGCTTGCCCGCAAGGGTGCATCCAGCATTTCAACCAAGCCCGTATCGTCGGACGAACTGATGAAGGTCTTCCACGACATTCATTCCAGAAAGCTCCGCGTCCAGCGCCGCGTCCTGATTGCCGATCCCGATCCCGAGCGCCGCCTTTCGCTGATCGACGCGATTCGCGACGGCGTCACCTCGGTCATGGCGATCAGCCGCGTCGCCGCGAATGCGGACGATATCGGCATCGCCGGCTATGATGCCGTTGTGCTCGGCTTTGGCCGCTCGGCCAAGGACAACGCCCAGATGCTGGATGAGATTGCCGTCCTGTTCGGACAGTCGGTGTCGCGGCTGCTGTTCTTTGCGCCTCATCCGGAAGCGCTGCAACAGTCGCTCGCCTTGCATCCGGCATTGGCGGACGTTCCCCGGGCGGAGAATTTCGCGCAGCTGGCTCTCCTGATATCCGCGACGCTCCCGGGGCGAGGCCACGACAACAATAGTGCGGCAGCCGAACAGCCGGACAAGTTCGACCTCGCCGGCGCAAAGGTCCTCATCGTCGACGACGACATCCGCAACATCTATTCACTCACCAGCGTTCTCGAGACCTATGACATCCAGGTGCTGCATGCGGAGCGTGGCCGGGAAGGTATCGCGCTTCTGGAGCAGAGCCCGGACATCGATGCGGCACTGATCGATATCATGATGCCGGAAATGGATGGCTACGAGACGATGCGGCAGATCCGCAGCATGCCGGCGATCGCCCATATCCCGTTGATCTCGGTCACAGCCAAGGCAATGAAGGGCGACCGGCAGAAGTGCCTCGACGCCGGCGCCTCCGACTACATCGCCAAGCCTGTCGACCTTGATCTGCTGCTGGCATTGCTGCGTGTCTGGATCGGCCGTTCGCGATCCCGTGTTCATGGTCCGGAAAAGACGCTCATGGCAGTGAACTGACGGCCGCTCGATGCAGAAACTGTCGAGAAACGGAGCAAGGAAGCTGGAGGTTATGGCGCCGGCAGCAGGGCCGGCAAAGGCGCGCATCCTGGCCGTGGATGACGACGAGCGCAATCTGCTGGCGATCGGCGAGGTTCTGGCCCCTATCGGTGAAGTCGTCTGCGTGCAGTCGGGCGAAGAGGCGTTGCGCGCACTGCTGAAGGAGGATTTCGCAGTCATCCTGCTGGATGTGCTGATGCCCCGGCTGGATGGCTACGAGACCGCGGGATTGATCCGCCAGCGCGAGCAATCCAGGCGAACGCCGATAATTTTTCTCACCGCCATCAACAAGGAAGACGCGCACATGCTGCGCGGCTACGACGCCGGCGCGGTCGATTACGTGTTCAAGCCTTTCGACCCGGCCATGCTGCGTTCCAAGGTCGCCGTGTTCGTCGAACTTCATGAGAAGACGCTGGAAATCCAGCAAAAGGCGGCTGCCGAGCAACGGCTGCTGGCCCAGGCACTGCAGGCGCAGAAGGAAAAGCTCGAGGCCGAGCGAGCCCTGCGCAGCGCCCAGGAGCGGCAGCATGCCATTTTGAGCTCTCTTCCGGTCTGCTTCCACGCAAGGGCGGCGGAGCCGCCGTTCGGCGCCAGCTTTGTCACCGAAGGGGTCGAACGCCTGACCGGCTTTCCTGCCGAACGGCTGATCGCCGATCCGGGCTTCGGCCTGAGCCGGGTTCATCCCGACGATCTGCCGAGAGTGAGGGAGGTCCTGCTCGCAGCCAAGGCCACCGGCTCCTACACCTGCGAATTCCGCTGGCAATGCGCCGACGGCAATTACCGGATTTTTCTCGACCAGGGCGTCCTGTCGAATGGCTCCGACGGCAAAGAGCCTGAGATCCTCGGCACGTTGCTGGACGTTACCGAGCGGCGCGAGCTTGAGAACCAGCTGCTGCAATCGCAGCGCCTCGACGCGATCGGCAAGCTTACCGGCGGGCTGGCGCATGATTTCAACAATCTGCTTGCCGCAATTCTCAGCGGATTGGGATTGCTCGAGCGCCACGCCGAGTTCGATGGACAGACCAGGCAGGTTCTGGAACTGACACGCCGGTCGGCAAAACAAGGCGCCGAGCTCGTCAACCGCATGCTTGCGTTCTCGCGCCGCCAGACGCTGAGGCCGCAGGCCGTGCGCCTCGCCGCGCTCGGCGATACAATGAACGGGTTGGTGGCCCCGGTCCTGGGCGGCCTGATCCGTTTCGATTGGCTTGTCGACGACACTGTGTGGCCGGCGCATGTCGATGCCAGCCAGCTGGAGCTCGCGCTGATGAACCTGGTCTTCAACGCGCGCGATGCCATGCCGTCCGGCGGCACGATAATCGTGGAGGCGCAAAATCGAACGCTAGGCCGTGCAGCCGAGGATATTTCGGCGGGCGACTATGTCGTGGTCACCGTCAAGGACACCGGGTCGGGCATACCGGCTAACATTCTCGCCAAGGTCGTCGAACCGTTCTTCACCACAAAACCGGTCGGCAAGGGCACTGGCCTCGGTCTGAGCACGGTGCATGGTTTCGTCAAGCAATCGGGCGGCACGCTTCGCATTGAAAGCACCGTCGGCAGTGGAACATCCGTCCAGCTCTGGCTGCCGCGTTCAATCGAGCGTCCGGTCGAAATCCCCGAGAAATCCGATGCCGACGACAGCGTCGTGAATGCCGGCGAGGACTATCCATCGGTCCTGCTGATCGACGACAGCAACGTACTGCGGGAACTGACGGCGCAATCGCTTCGCCAACACGGCTTTGCGGTTACCTGTGCCGCGGGCGGTGCCGAAGCGCTGGCGATGATCGAGCGCGCGCCGTACGATTTCGATGTCATCGTCACCGATTTTGCCATGCCGCTCGTCTCGGGCCTGGAGGTCATTCGGTTCGCCCGCAATCTGCGGGCCGATTGGCCGGCGGTGATGATAACCGGATATGCCGATGCCGACGCGATCGCCGGCCGGCCCCCCGACGTGCCGCTGCTCGGCAAACCGCTGCGCGACAAGGATCTTGTGGAGAGCATTCTTGCAGCGGCCGCGCGCGCCGGCTCGCAGAAAGCCAGGCAGGCCCAGCCGGTGAAAGGCGGGTACCGGTTTTCGACCTGAGGAGACAAGCCTCATCGAATCGAAACGGTACGTTCCGTATCCTCGATCGTCCGCGACATCCAGCCTGTGCGCAACACGGAGCGCCGGCCATGCCGCGCTCGACGGGCTGTGATGCGATTGATAAGCCCTCTCCGCAAGGAGAGTCGAGACATGACCGTTGCGATCGAGATGGGCCAGACGAGCGCAGGCGCCCCGGCGGCGCTGGATCTCGAGGAGCTGCTGGCGACCCGCCTTTTGGTGCAGGGCAATTCGGGCTCCGGCAAGTCCCACCTGCTGCGCCGGCTCTTGGAGCAGAGCGCGCCCTGGGTGCAGCAGACCATCATCGACCCCGAAGGCGACTTCGTGACGCTGGGCGACCGTTTCGGCCACCTGGTGATCGACGCCGAGGAGCATACCGAGCGCGGCCTGCAGAGCGCCGGCGAGCGGGCGCGCATCCATCGCGTCTCCACGGTGCTCAATCTCGAGGGGCTCGACGCCGAGAACCAGATGCGGCGCGCCGCCGCCTTTCTCGGCGGGCTTTTCGAGGTCGCCCGCGACCACTGGTACCCGATGCTGGTGGTGGTTGACGAAGCGCAGCTGTTCGCGCCGGCTGTCGCCGGCGAGGTTTCCGACGAGGCGCGCAAGCTCTCGCTCGGCGCCATGACCAATTTGATGTGCCGCGGCCGCAAACGCGGGCTGGCCGGCATCATCGCCACCCAGCGGCTGGCCAAGCTTGCCAAGAACGTCGCCGCCGAGGCTTCCAATTTCCTCATGGGCCGGACCTTTCTCGATATCGACATGGCGCGCGCCGCCGACCTGCTCGGCATGGAGCGGCGCCAGGCGGAGGCTTTTCGCGACCTCGAGCGCGGGCAATTCATGGCGCTCGGCCCGGCGCTGTCGCGCCGTCCGCTGGGCTTGCGGATCGGCCCGACCGATACAAGTCCGCGCAACGCGACCCCGCGCCTGATGCCGCTGCCGGAATCGGCGTTGGAGGACGCGCGCGCGATCATCCTGGCGGCCCCGCCGTCCGAAACCGTCCGGCCGCAGCGCCGGTCGTCGCCGGACCTGCTCGACCAGCTGATGGCGGCGAAATCGGCGGCGCTGGAAATCCGCCCCGAAGCGGTGGAGCCGCCAATCAGCGCCGAGGATTTGGCGGAGCGCCGCGAGCGCGTCGACCGGGTGCTGCGCGCCGTGCTGGCGCAACCCGATGCCGGCTTCCGGGTCATCGGCGTGCTTTATCAGGAGTTCGTGGTCCGCTGCCGCATCGAGGGCCTCGCCTCGGTCGTGCCGGACCTGCCGGAGTTCCGCCGCATGCTGACCCGCGCCCGCGCCGGCCTCGGCTCCGACATGGCAGGCGATGACGCTTGGCAGGACGTCTCGGCGCGCGCCTCGCTGCTCCCCGAGGACATGCAAGGCGTGTTCATGATGATCGCCCGCGCCGCCAAGGAAGGCTGGCCCTGCCCGAGCGACGCGGCGATCGCCCGCGCCTACGGCTCGCACTCGCTACGCCGCGCCCGGCGCCTGCTGATATATATCGAGGAGCAGGGGCTGATCGTCTGCCAGCTCGACGGGGTTGGAAGGCGGACGGTGACGCTGGTGGAGCTCGCCTGGGCGACCGCGCCGGGCGATCCCAATGCAGAGGACGCGGAGCAGGGGAGTTTGGCGGTGTAAGGGCTGATGCGGTTCCGATAGCGAAATGGCGGCTTTAACGTTTGAAGAAGGGTTGCGGACGTTCAGCCCGACGGGACCAAGGTCTGTTCCCAGGTCTAGCCGCCCCCTCTCAATGGCATCCCCGGACCGCCCGGTGGATCTGCATCGCAAGTGGCGGGTGGCGGGGCAGCCACAGGGTGGACATTTCAGCCCACATCGAAAATGATCATGTTGCCATGCACACACTGTAGTGCTCTGATTTCGACGAAAAGCCTGAGCGTAGAAGCGGATCAACCGACCTCCGGGTCCAGCGAGCGAGGACGCAAATGGACACCCAAGAGAATGGGCAATTGCATCGCGACGCGGGCGGGCGACCCTGTCGATCGGCCGGCTGGCTTACCCGCGCCGCCGTGTTGGCGGCATTCCTGCTCGGCATGGCTTTCAGCAGCACTGCGTTTGCGCAGGACCAACAGTTACCCGTGGTGACGGCGGCCAAGCCGGTGGTCCGTGAAATCGTCGAAGACGACGAGTTCGTCGGGCGCTTCGAAGCCCTCGACCAGGTCGCCATCCGTTCGCGCGTCAGCGGCTATCTGGACAAGGTCAGCTTCCAGGACGGCGCACTGGTCAACAAGGGCGACCTGCTCTTCACCATCGATCAGCGTCCGTACCAGGCGGCTTATGATGCCGCCAAGTCGCAAGTGGACGTCGCCAAGAGTCTGCTCGAATTCTCCAAGATGCAGCTGGATCGCGCCGACGAACTCGCCAAGACCGGCAATATCTCAACCGCGACGGTCGACGACCGCCGGCGGGAATACCTTTCGGCGCAGGCGCAGATGCAGGGCGCGACGGCTGCGCTGACGACGGCCAGACTGAACATGGAATTCACCGAGATCAAGGCACCCTTGTCCGGCCGCATCGACCGCCGGCTGGTGTCGGTCGGCAACCTCGTGCAGCCGGATTCCACCTTGCTGACGACCATCGTTACGCGCGATCCGATCGACTTCTATTTCGACGTCGATGAGCGCCTGTATTTCAGCTACGCCCGCGACGCGAAGGAGCGCGGCGGCAGCATGCAGGAAGGCGCCGGCGGGCTCGAGGTGGTGGTTCGCGTCGCCGACCGCGCGGAGGCAGTATTCAAAGGCAAGCTCGATTTTGCCGAGAACCGGATCGACAACGCGACCGGCACCATGCGGGTGCGTGCAAGGTTTCCCAACGCCGACGGCATTCTCCAGCCAGGCATGTTCGGACGCATCAACGTGCCGGGGTCGCTGCCGCATAGCGGCGTGCTGGTGCCCGACGAGGCGATCGGCGCCGATCAGGATCGCCGCATCGTGTTCCTGGTGGATGAGGCCGGGATGGTGTCGGCGAAGCCCGTGCGCACCGGCCCGCTTCTCGACGGCTACCGGGTGATCCGCCAGGGCCTGACCGGCGATGAGACGATCATCGTCAACGGGCTGATGCACGCCAGGCCCGGCACCAAGGTCAAGGTCGAGATGGTGACGTTGCCGCCCAGGGCCGAGACCGCCGAGTTGCAGCAATGAGGTTCGCACATTTCTTCGTCGACCGTCCGATCTTCGCATCGGTCGTTTCGATCGTCCTGCTGATCCTCGGCGGGATTGCTTATACCCAGCTGCCGGTCGCGCAATATCCCGAGATCGCGCCGCCGACCATCGTCGTTCGCGCCCAGTATCCGGGCGCCGACGCCGAGACGGTCGCAGCGACGGTGGCAACGCCGATCGAGCAGGAGATCAACGGCGTCGAGGGCATGCTCTACATGTCGTCCTATTCGTCGGGCGAGGGGGCGATGGCGCTGACCATCACCTTCAAGCTGGGCACCGATCTCGACCAGGCGCAGGTGCTGGTGCAGAACCGCGTGTCGGTCGCCGAGCCGCGCCTGCCCGAAGAAGTCCGCCGCCTCGGCATCACCACCACCAAGACCTCGCCCGACCTGATGATGGTCGTGCACATGCTGTCGCCCGACAATACCTACGACCAACTCTACGTCTCGAACTACGCCCGCTCGCGGGTGCGCGACATACTGCTCAGACTAGACGGCGTCGGCGACCTCATCATCTTCGGCGAACGCGAATATTCGCTGCGCATCTGGCTCGATCCGGAAAAACTGTCCGCCCTGGGGATGACCTCGGGCGATGTGGTGCAGGCGCTGCGCGACCAGAATGTCCAGGTGTCGGGCGGCTCGATCGGCGCGCCGCCGACCAGCACCGGCACGGCGTTCCAGTACACGGTCACAACGCAAGGCCGCTTCAACGACGCACGCGACTTCCGATACGTGATCGTCAAATCGACCGACGACGGCCGCCTGATCTCGCTCCAGGACGTGGCGCGCATCGAGCTCGGCGCCAAGGATTACGTCACCAACTCCTATCTCAACGGCAAACCGGCGGTGGCGCTCGCCATCTTCCAGCGGCCGGGCACCAATGCGCTCGCCGCAGCCGCGGAGATCCAGGACAAGATGAAGGAGCTTTCCCGCGACTTCCCGAAGGGGTTGAGCTACGACATCGTCTACAATCCGACCGAGTTCGTCGCCGAGTCGATCCAGGAGGTCTACAAGACGATCCTCGAGGCGATGCTGCTGGTCATCATCGTCATCATCGTCTTCCTGCAATCGTGGCGCATGGCGATCGTGCCGATCGTGGCGATTCCCGTGTCGCTGATCGGCACGCTGGCGGTACTTTACGCCGCCGGCTTCTCGCTCAACATGCTGACGCTGTTCGGCCTCGTTCTGGCGATCGGCATCGTCGTCGACGATGCGATCGTCGTGGTCGAAAACGTCGAGCGCAATATCGCCAGAGGGCTGGCGCCCAGTCCGGCCTCGCACCTGACCATGGACGAAGTCGGAACGGCCGTCATCGCGATCTCGCTGGTGCTGATAGCCGTGTTCGTGCCGACAGCCTTCATCCCCGGCATTTCTGGGCAGTTCTATCTGCAGTTTGCTATCACCATCGCGGTGTCGACGGCGATCTCGGCATTCAATTCGCTGACGCTTTCGCCGGCGCTGGCCGCACTGCTGTTCAAGCCGCATCACGCCGCGGCGGCGCCGCCGCGCTTTTTCCTGGCGCGGTTCGGACGGGCGCTCGCCGACGGCTTCAATCGCGGCTTCGACAGGGTCGCCCATTGGTATTCGAGCATTATCCGCGTGCTGGTCGGCTCGTGGATAACGATGGCCGCCATGCTGGCCGTTTTCGCGGCCCTCATCTACGCCACGGTCTACATGGTGCAGGCGGTGCCGCGCGGTTTCATTCCGTCGCTTGACCAGGGCTATGCGATCGTCGTCGTCCAGTTGCCGGACGGCGCTTCGCTGTCGAGGACCGATTCGGTCATCCAGCAGGCGTCGCAGATCATCCAGAAAACGCCAGGCGTCGATTACGCTGTCGCCTTCGCCGGCTTCTCCGGCGCGACCTTCACCAACGCCAGCAACGCGGGCGTGATCTTCGCCAGGTTCAAGCCGTTTGACGAGCGACTGAAAGCCGGCCAGTCGGCGACCCAGGTCATCGGCAATCTGTTCGGCAGCCTGCAAAGCATCAAGGAAGCCTTCATTATCGCACTGCCACCGCCGCCGATCCGCGGCGTCGGCAATGCCGGCGGCTTCAAGCTGCAGATCCAGGAGCGCAACAGCGCCGACATGCGGCAGATCCTGGCGCTTGCCTACGAAATCGCCGGCAAGGCCAACAAGACGCCGGGGCTGACGGGCGTGTTCACCACCTTCTCCGCGTCGAGCCCGCAATTCTTCCTGGAGATCGATCGCGACAAGGCGCGCATCCTGAACGTGCCGATCCCCAACATCTTCGAGACGCTGTCGATCAATTTGGGCACCGCCTACGTCAACGACTTCAACGCGTTCGGGCGCGTCTACCAGGTGCGGGCGCAGGCCGACCAGGCGTTCCGCCTCGATCGCGCCGACATCTTGAAACTGAAGGTGCGCTCGGCGACCGGCGCGCTGGTTCCGCTCGGCACGTTGATCGAGATCCGCGACGTCACCGGCCCGGCGCTGGTCCAGCGCTACAACATGTACGTCTCAGTGCCGCTGCAGGGCAACGCCGCGCCCGGCGTTTCCACGGGCGACGCGCTGGCATTGATGGAAGGGATCACGGCAAAGACGCTGCCGGCCGGTACCTCCTATGAATGGACCGAGCTCGCCTATCAGGAGCGCAACACCGGCAATGCCGCTGTCTATATTTTCGGACTGTCGGTGCTGTTCGTGTTCCTGGCGCTGGCGGCGCAATATGAAAGCTGGGTGCTGCCGTTCGCCATTGTGCTGGTGGTGCCGCTCGGCGTGCTCGCGGCGTTGCTCGGCGTGTCTTTCCGAGGGCTGGACAACAACATCCTCGTGCAGATCGGCCTCATCGTGCTGATCGGGCTTGCCGCGAAGAACGCGATCCTGATCGTCGAATTCGCGCGGCAGGCGCAGGAACGCGGGCTGTCGGCCGCCGAGGCTGCCGTCGAAGCCTGCCGGCTCAGGCTGCGGCCGATCCTGATGACCGCCTTCTCGTTCATCCTCGGCGTCGTGCCGCTGATGATCGCAACGGGACCGGGCGCAGAAATGCGCCAGTCGCTCGGCACCGCGGTATTCTCCGGCATGCTCGGCGTCACCTTCGTCGGCCTGTTCCTGACGCCGGTGTTCTACGTCACGCTCAGGTCGCTGTTTTCACGGCGCAAGCCCCGTGCCGAGGCCGAACCTTCGGGGCCGGCAGAGGCGCCATCGGAGACGGCCGCCGAGTAGGGTTACGAATTCGCCGCGCGAGCGCGGTTATCACTCCAGAAAATCGGCGCGGCGCGGCAACGGCTACGATCTGCGCAACCTCGGCGTCGAGGTGCCGCGGAGACCCTGCTCGGTCTGATCCAGCCTGACAGCCGCATCCAGTTCAGCGAGACGATGCCGGGCGGAGAGGCCAATGCGATCTTCTATCTGGTCGACCAGGCGGGGCTTGAGGGCGCAACCGCGACCTCCGGAGTCCTCGCTTGCGATGTCTGCTTCCGCCCGACGCGATCACCGTGCGCCGACAGACCTGCAGGCAGCCGATCAGGCGGGTGCGGCGCCCGCGGCGTCAACTTCGTGGCGCCGGCCGTCGTCCAATTCCTCAGGCGGCGCCTGGACGCCGGCTTTGTTTCCGTGAATCTCGCCATGCCGCATTGCACAATCGTCTCGCCTGCGCAAAATGCGGCATGATCCGCAAATCCCTCACTGTTCTGGTGATCGATGAAAACCACATCCGCGCTTCGATAATCGAAGCGGGATTGCGGGAGGCCGGGCATCAGCAGGTCACGGTCATCCACGACGTCGCCGGCATCGCGCGGCGGATCGCCGAGATCGAACCCGACGTGATCGTCATCGATCTCGAAAATCCCAACCGCGACATGCTCGAAAACATGTTCCAGCTTTCGCGCGTGGTGAAGCGGCCGATCGCCATGTTCGTCGACCGCTCGGATCAGGCTTCGATCGAAGCTGCGGTGGAAGCGGGGGTATCGGCCTATGTCGTCGACGGCCTGCGCCAGGAGCGGGTCAAGCCGATCCTCGACATGGCGATCAGCCGCTTCAACGCCTTCTCGCGCATGGCGCGCGAACTGGAAGAAGCCCGCAGCGAGTTGGAGAGCCGCAAGGTGATCGATCGCGCCAAGGGCATCCTGATGAAATCGCGCGGCCTGTCGGAGGACGCGGCCTACACGCTGCTGCGCAAGACAGCCATGAACCAGAACCGCAAGATCGCCGAAATCGCGCAGAGCCTGGTGACGGCGGCAGGGCTTCTGGATCCCGAGGAGAGTTGAGAATGGCGGCCGAGCACCGGATCAATGCTGGCTTCATGCCGCTCTTCGACAGCGCCATCCTTGTCGCGGCGAAGGAAATCGGCTTTGCTTTGCGCGAAGGCATCGACCTCACCCTCAACCGAGAAACGTCCTGGGCCAACATCCGCGACCGCATCGCCATCGGCCACTTCGATCTGGCGCACATGCTGGGGCCGATGCCGATCGCCTGCAATCTGGGGCTGACGCCGCTCGCCTCCGATACCCTCGTGCCGTTCTCGCTCGGCCTCGGCGGCAATTGCGTGACGGTTTCAAACGCGGTCTGGGCCGGCATGGCCGCGCACGGCGCCCAACCTGATCTCGATCCGGCGCGGGCCGGCAAGGCATTGCGAGCGCTGATTCGCGAACGGGCGAATGGCGGCGGCGATCCGCTGCGCTTCGCCGTCGTCCATCCGCATTCCGGGCACAATTACGAATTGCGCTACTGGCTCGCCGCCTGCGGCATCGACCCGTCGCGTGAAATCGAGATCGTCATCGTGCCGCCCCCCTTCATGGCCGACGCGCTCGCCGCCGGCAGGATCGACGGCTACTGCGTCGGCGAACCCTGGAACAGTGCCGCGGTCGTCGCCGGCACCGGCCGCATCGCCACGGTCAAGGCGGCCATCTGGAAGACCAGCCCGGAGAAAGTCGTTGGCGTGCGCAAGGCATGGGCGGAAAGAGAGCCGGACGCGCTTTCAGCCCTGCTGCGTGCGCTTCATCACGCGGCGCGCTGGTGCCAGGATCCGGCAAACCGTGACGAACTCGCGGCCCTGATGGCGCAGCCGGCCTTCCTCGGGCTTGCGCCGGCGCTGCAGATGCCGATTCTCAGCGGGCATCTGGCGCTCGGCGGCGGCGCCGAACTCACCGTCGGTGACTTCTTTCTGCCCTTCAACAAGGCGGCGAACTTCCCGTGGAAGAGCCATGCGCTGTGGTTCTACACGCAGATGGTGCGCTGGGGGCATGTCGCGCACACGCCGGAAAACCTCGCTATTGCCCGCGACTGCTACCGCCCCGATCTCTACCGCTCGGCGTTGAAGCCGCTTGGCGTGGCGCTTCCCGGTGCCAATGCCAAGGTCGAGGGCGCGCTGAAGGCCGCGACTCCGGTCGGTTCGGCGGGGGCAAGCCTGGTGCTCGGTCCCGATGGCTTCTTCGATGGCCAGATATTCGATCCCGACGAGATCGACGCCTACATTGCCGGCCAGAAATTGGCGCGCGCTGAAGCCTGATCATTTCCCCGGCATTCTTGTGCGCTGCACAAAAAATGTGCGTGCAACTGCGCTAATGAACAATCCTTGGCTTGCTCGCCCAGCGGGCCGGCGCGCCGAAGATTGTGGCATGTCGTTGATCTCATTGATGTTTGTCATCCATTCCGAAACTGGCACGGTTCCTGCTTTGTAATAGGCAGACTCTTCTCGGGTCACGGAATAGGCGTCCAATGGCGGGCGCTACAGGCAAAGCTGCCGCTCAGGTCAACACGCGATCCCGGATGGACGGACGCGCGCGGCCTGGCCGGCGGCTTTTTTTGTTTTGGTCGAACACGCAATCGACGGCGCCGATCCCAAGCCGCGCCCAACCGGAGATGACGATGACGAAAAGCACCAATAGCCATTCCGCCCAAACGGCGATCAGCCGCCGGGATTTCCTGAGGATCAGCGCGGCCACCGCGGCAACGCTGGCCGCGGCGCGTGCGCTGCTGCCCTCCGGCGCCTATGCGGCGCCCGCCGCGCCGGAAGTCACCGGCGCCAAGCTCGGCTTCATCGCATTGACTGATGCAGCACCGTTGATGATCGCCAAGGAGAAAGGCCTGTTCGAGAAATTCGGCATCCCCGATGTCGAGGTGCTCAAGCAGGCCTCCTGGGGGGCGACGCGCGATAATCTGGTGCTCGGCGGCGAAGCCAACGGCATTGACGGCGCCCATATCCTGACGCCGATGCCTTATCTGATGCACACCGGCAAGGTGACGCAAAACAAGCAGCCACTGCCGATGGCGATCGTGGCGCGGCTCAACTACGACTGCCAGGGCATTTCCGTCGCCCAGGAATATGCCAGCACCGGCGTCGGCCTCGACGCCTCCAAGCTGAAGGACGCCTTCGCTGCGAAAAAGGCCGCAGGCAAGGAGGTGAAGGCCGCCATGACCTTCCCGGGCGGCACGCACGATCTTTGGCTGCGCTACTGGCTGGCTGCCGGCGGCATCGATCCCGACAAGGACGTCTCGACCATCGTCGTGCCGCCGCCGCAGATGGTCGCCAACATGAAGGTCGGCAACATGGACGTGTTCTGTGTCGGCGAGCCGTGGAACGAGCAACTCGTCCACCAGAGCGTCGGCTTCACCGCCGCCACCACCGGCGAACTGTGGAAGGGCCATCCGGAAAAGGCGCTCGGCCTGCGCGCCGCCTTTATCGACAAGTACCCGAACGCCACCAAGGCGATCCTGATGGCCGTCATGGAAGCCCAGCAATGGTGCGAGGCAAAAGAAAACAAGGACGAGATGGCCGCCATCATCGGCAAGCGGCAGTGGATGAACGTGCCGACTGCCGACATCATCGGCCGCCTCAAGGGCGACATCAACTACGGCAATGGCCGCGTCGCCAACGGCACCGACCTCTATATGAAGTTCTGGAAGGGCGGCGTGTCCTATCCCTTCAAGAGCCACGACAGCTGGTTCCTCGCCGAAAATATCCGCTGGGGCAAGTTCGCGCCGACCACCGACATCAAAGCACTGGTCGGCCAAGTAAACCGTGAGGATCTGTGGCGCGAGGCGGCCAAGGATCTTGGTGTCGCCGCGGCCGATATTCCGGCGTCTACGTCGCGAGGCACTGAAACCTTCTTCGACGGCAAGATATTCGATCCGGAGAACCCGTCGGCCTATCTCGACAGCCTGAAAATCAAGGTGTCGGCCTGAGCCTGACAGGGATGCGCGGCAGGCGGTGGCAGCGCCGCCTGCCTTGCACCTGCCGCCAAGGAGTTTTTTCGAGAAATGTCTATCCAAGCCATCGAGGACCGCAAGGTGAAGCCGTTCCCCGCACCGGCCAAGCCCCCCGAGGTCATCGCCTTGACCGCCAGGGCGCGGCGCCGCTTCGACCCGGCCGCGGTCGCCGCCAAGCTGGCCAGCACGCTGGTGCCGCCGGTCATCGTCATCACCATTATGCTCGTCGTCTGGCAGGTCGCCTGTTCGTCGCCCACGGCCAGCCTGCCACCGCCGAGCCAGGTGTGGAACGAGGCCTATGACCTGATCGCCCACCCGTTCTTCGACAATGGCCCGCAGGACATCGGACTCGCCTGGCGGGTGCTGATGTCGCTGCAGCGCGTCGCCATGGGCTTCGGCCTGGCAGCAATCGTCGGCGTCGCGCTCGGCGCGCTCGTCGGCCAGTCGATCTGGGCGATGCGCGGTCTCGATCCGGTCTTCCAGATCCTGCGCACGGTGCCGCCGCTCGCGTGGCTGCCGCTGTCGCTGGCGGCGTTCCGAGATTCCAGCCCGTCGGCGATCTTCGTCATCTTCATCACCTCGATCTGGCCCATCATCATCAACACCGCGGTCGGTGTCCGCAACATCCCCGAGGACTACCGCAACGTCGCCCGTATCCTCCGGCTCAACCAGTTCGAGTTCTTTGTGAAGATCATGGTGCCGGCGGCCGCGCCCTACATCTTCACCGGCTTGCGGATCGGCATCGGCCTGTCCTGGCTCGCCATCGTCGCCGCCGAAATGCTGACCGGCGGCGTCGGCATCGGCTTCTTCATCTGGGACGCGTGGAACTCGTCGCGCCTGCCCGACATCATTGTCGCGCTCGCCTATATCGGCATCACCGGCTTTTGCCTCGACCGCCTGGTCGCGGCGGTCGGCGTCTTCGTCACCCGCGGCACAACGGCAAAGTGAGGAGAGGGACGATGACGGCCTATCTGAAACTCGACCACATCAACAAATCCTTCGCCCGCGGCAGCCAGGTCAGCGACGTGCTGAAGGACATCCGGCTGACTATCGACAAGGGCGAATTCGTCTCGATCATCGGCCATTCCGGCTGCGGCAAGTCGACCTTGCTCAACCTGATCGCCGGCCTGACCAAGGTCTCGGCCGGCGCCGTCCTGCTCGAAGACAAGGAGGTCGACAGCCCCGGCCCGGAACGCGCCGTGGTGTTCCAGAACCACAGCCTGCTGCCTTGGCTCACCGTCTACGAAAACATCAACCTCGCGGTATCCAAGGTCTTCGGCGGCAAAAAGAGCCGGGCCGAGCGGCATGAATGGATCATGCGCAATCTCGATCTCGTGCAGATGGCGCATGCCAAGGACAAACGTCCGGCCGAGATTTCGGGCGGCATGAAGCAGCGCGTCGGCATCGCCCGGGCGCTGGCCATGGAGCCGAAGATCCTGCTGCTCGACGAGCCCTTCGGCGCGCTCGACGCGCTGACCCGCGCGCATCTTCAGGACGCGGTGATGGATATCCATTCGAGGCTCGGCTCGACGACGATCATGATCACTCACGATGTCGACGAGGCGGTGCTGCTGTCCGACCGCATCGTCATGATGACCAACGGGCCGGCGGCCACCATCGGCGAGGTTCTTCCCGTGCCGCTGGCCCGGCCGCGTCGGCGCATTGAGCTTTCCTCCGACCGCACCTTCCTGCGCTGCCGCGAGGCGGTGCTGAAATTCCTCTACGAACGCCACCGCTTCGTCGAAGCCGCGGAGTAAGGCCATAATTGGAAACTCGTCATCATCATTGGCAAATCTGCATCGGCAATGGGCAATCTACCGCATTGCACAAATATTATGCTGCTGTGCAAGGCATTTTGACTAATCTTTGATCCGCTGCCGAGCTTGGTCAAAAGTCGCGCGGCTGCGGTTCATATTGATTTCATTCTATAATTAAGAGCGCTGTCGAATTGGCACGCTTCCTGCTTTCCAAAATGTAGGGTCCGCAAGGGCCAAGTGACACGGCGTCCAATGGCGGGCGCCACAGGCAAAGCTGCCGCTCAGGTCCACACGCGCTCCCGAAATCCCGGACGCGAAGACCTGGCCGGCGGCTTTTTTGTTTTGACGCAATCGGCACGCTGGTCCCAAGCGGCGCCAACCGGAGACGACGATGACGAAACGGATCGGAACTGGCGCGTCCCTCGCGGACTTCACGCGCCGCGATTTTCTGGCCGCCAGCGCGCTGACGGCGGCGCTGTTCACCGCCGCGCTCCTCCTCTTTCCCGCCGGCGCCAAGACTGACGGCAAGGGTCTTGAAGTGACCGCGCAAAGGTCGGTTTCAACCAGTTCGCCGATGCTGCGCCGCTGACAGTCGCGAACGAACAGACAAGGGCGGTGCCTCCCACGCCGCAAACCGGAGCCAGAAAATGACCGCAAATCTCCCAGCCGCGCCCAGCCAGGACAGCGCTCCCCGGCAGGCGCTTGCCATGTCCACCATCGCCTTCACCGTCTGCTTCGCGGTGTGGACGATCTTTTCAATCATCGGCGTGCGCATAAAGCAGGAGTTGGGGCTGAACGAGACGGAGTTCGGCCTGCTCGTCGGCACGCCGATCCTCACCGGCTCGCTCGTGCGTATGGTGCTCGGTGTCTGGACCGACCGTTTTGGCGGACGGCTGGTATACACCGCGACCATGCTTGCGGCGGCGGTCGCGACCTTTCTGCTCGCTTTTGCGCACACCTACGGGCAGATGCTGGTCGCCGCATTAGGCGTTGGGCTCGCCGGCGGTTCCTTCGCCGTCGGTGTCGCCTATGTCTCGCGCTTCTTCCCGGCCGGCAAGCAGGGTACGGCGCTTGGCATTTTCGGTGTCGGCAATGTCGGCGCCGCGGTCACCAAGTTCCTGGCACCGTTCGTGCTTCTTTCCTGGGGCTGGCAGTCGGTCGCGCTGATCTGGGCGGCAGCACTAGTCGTCATGGCCGCCGTCTTCTGGTTCACGACTGGCGACGATCCGGTCATCCGCGAGCGCCGCGCCGGCAAGGCAGCGCCCAAGAGAAGCTTCTTGCAGGAATTCGCGCCGCTCAAGAACCTGCAGGTCTGGCGCTTCGCCTTCTATTATTTCTTCGCCTTCGGTGCATTCGTGGCGCTCTCGCTGTGGCTGCCCCGCTACCTGATCGGCGTCTACGGCTTCGGGCTTGCGACCGCCGGCATGATTGGCGCGGCCTATTCAATTCCGGCAAGTATTTTCCGCGCCTATGGCGGCGTGCTTTCCGACCGGATCGGCGCCCGCACCGTGCTCTACTGCACCTTCGCTGTCAGTGCCGTCGCGACTCTCGTTCTGTCTCTCCCCTCGGCAGACTACGTCGTGCGCGGTATCAGCGGGCCGATCGCCTTCCATTTCGAGATCGGCCCGCTCGCCTTCATAGCCGTTGCCTGTGTGCTCGGCTTCTTCATGAGCCTCGGCAAGGCCGCCGTCTACAAGCACATCCCGGCCTACTATCCGCAGAGTGTCGGCGCGGTCGGCGGCGTTGTCGGCATGATTGGCGGGCTCGGCGGCTTTGTCCTGCCAATCGCCTTCGGCGTGCTCAACGACCTCACCGGCGTCTGGTCGAGCTGCTTCATGCTGCTCTTCGTCATCGTCGCCACCTGCTTTGCCTGGATGCATCTTTCCATCCGGCGGATGGAGCGCACGGCGCCTGCCGAAGCTTCAGGCCTTTCCTACGCGGCTGAGTGAGAGCGGAGTGGATCAGGACATGACCGAGAAACTCGTCATCATCGGCAACGGCATGGCCCCCGGGCGCATGCTGGAGCATCTCCTGGAAAAGGCGCCTGGGCGCTACCAGGTCACCATCTTCAACGCCGAGCCGCGCGTGAACTACGACCGCATCATGCTGTCGCCGGTTCTGTCGGGCGAAAAGGCCTATGAGGAGATCATCATCCATGGCGACGGCTGGTACATCAAGCACGGCATCACCCTCTACAAGGGCCACAAGATCGTCGCCATCGACCGGCAGGCAAAGACCGTCACCTCCGATCATGGCGTGACCGAGCCCTACGACAAGCTCGTCATCGCCACCGGCTCGGTGCCGTTTATCATTCCGGTGCCAGGCCATGACCTGCCGGGCGTGCTCACCTATCGCGATCTCGACGACGTCCGGGCGATGATGCTTGCCGCCCAGTCGCGGGCCAAGGCTGTCGTCATCGGCGGCGGCCTGCTCGGCCTGGAAGCGGCTGCGGGTCTGAACGCGCAGGGCATGGACGTCACCGTGCTGCACGTCATGCCGACGCTGATGGAGCGTCAGCTCGATCCGGCCGCCGGATATCTCCTGCAGCGCGCCGTCGAGCAGCGCGGCATCAAGGTCATCACCAAGGCCAACACCCAGGCGATCACCGGCAACGGCAAGGTCGAGCGGGTGGAGCTTGCCGACGGCACAGTCATTCCCGCAACGCTCGTCGTCATGGCGGTGGGCATCAGGCCGAATGCGGCGCTGGCGAAGGAAGCCGGCATTGCGGTCAATCGCGGCATCGTCGTCGACGCCGGCATGCGCAGCAACGATCCCGATATCTACGCAATCGGCGAATGCGCCGAGGTCAACGGCCAGGTCTACGGGCTGGTCGCGCCGCTCTACGAGATGGCGCGCGTCGCCGCCAGCCATCTGGCCGGCAATGAGGCGGCGGCTTTCGTCCACATGGACACGCCGACTAAGCTCAAGGTCACCGGCATCGAGCTGTTCTCTCTCGGCGACTTCGCCGAGGGCGATGACCGCCAGGAGATCGTGCTGCGCGATGCCGCGGCCGGCGTCTACAAGCGCCTGGTACTCAAGGACGACCGCATCGTCGGCACCGTGCTCTATGGCGAGACGGCGGACGGCGCCTGGTTCAACGACCTCAAGAAGAAGCAGACCGACATATCCGAGATGCGCGATACGCTCATCTTCGGCCAGTCCTACCAGGGAGGCGCCCCCCTGGACCCTATGGCGGCCGTTGCAGCCTTGCCGGATGATGCGGAAATCTGCGGTTGCAACGGCGTATGCAAGGGAAAGATCACCGGCGCGATCACGGCCAGGGGCTTGACCTCGCTCGACGATGTGCGCGCCCACACCAAGGCGTCGGCCTCCTGCGGCTCCTGCACCGGGCTGGTCGAAAAGCTGATGGTGCTGACCATCGGCGACAAATACAACCCCGCGGCGGTCCAGCCGATGTGCAGCTGTACCGCGCTTGGCCATGACGAGGTCCGCCGGCTGATCAAGGCCAAGGGCCTGAAGACCATTCCCGCCGTCATGCAGGAACTGGAGTGGAAGACCTCCTGCGGCTGCGCCAAATGCCGGCCGGCGCTCAACTATTATCTCGTCTGCGACTGGCCCGACGAATACGCCGACGATTACCAGTCGCGCTTCATCAACGAGCGCGTCCACGCCAACATCCAAAAGGACGGCACCTATTCGGTAGTGCCGCGCATGTGGGGCGGCGTCACCAACGCGGCCGAATTGCGCGCCATCGCCGACGTCGTCGACAAGTTCGAGATCCCGATGGTCAAGGTCACCGGCGGCCAGCGCATTGACATGCTCGGCATCCGCAAGGAAGACCTGCCGGCGGTATGGGCCGATCTCGGCCAGGCCGGCTTCGTCTCCGGCCACGCCTATGCCAAAGGACTGCGCACGGTGAAGACCTGTGTCGGCTCGGACTGGTGCCGCTTCGGCACGCAGGATTCGACCGGCTTGGGCATCCGTATCGAAAAATTCATGTGGGGCTCGTGGACCCCGGCCAAGGTCAAGATGGCGGTGTCGGGCTGTCCGCGAAACTGTGCCGAGGCGACCTGCAAGGATGTCGGCGTGATCTGCGTCGATAGCGGCTACGAGATCCATTTCGCCGGCGCCGCCGGTCTCGACATCAAGGGCACCGAAGTGCTCGGCCTGGTCAAGACCGAGGACGAGGCGCTGGAGCATATCGTGGCGTTGACGCAGATGTATCGCGAGCAGGGTCGCTATCTTGAGCGTATCTACAAATGGGCCAAGCGCGTCGGCATAGCTGAGATCAAGCGTCAGATCATGGACGATGGCGAGAAGCGCAAAGCCTATTTCGACCGCTTCGTCTTTTCGCAGAAATTCGCCCAGGTCGACCCATGGTCGGAACGTGCTTCCGGCAAGGACAAGCATGAATTCCGGCCGATGGCTTCGGTCGGCTTTGCCCAGGCGGCGGAGTAGGCGCGTGTTCCCGAAAAGTGGAATGCGGTTTTCGGACAAGAACACGCGCAAAAGAGGAATGGCCACATGAATTGGGTATCGATCGGCACGCTCTCGGACATTCCGCGTCGCGGCGCGCGCTGCGTCGCCACGCCGGAAGGAAAGATCGCCGTCTTTCGCACGGCCGACGATCAGGTCTTTGCCATCGACGACCATTGCCCGCACAAAGGTGGGCCGCTCAGCCAGGGCATCGTCCATGGCACGGCGGTGACCTGTCCCTTGCACAATTGGGTGATCTCGCTGGAGACAGGCAAGGCGCTCGGCGCGGACGAGGGCGCGGTGCGCACCATTGCGGTGCGGATCGACGGCGAGCGGCTGTTCATTGCGCTGGAAGCGCTGGCCAGCCGCGCGGCGTGAACCATGCAGATTGATGAAGCGCGCGAGGTGAGGACCACCTGCCCCTATTGCGGGGTGGGTTGCGGCGTGCTGGCGAAGGTCGCCGCGGACGGTGAAATAACCGTTCGCGGCGACCCGGACCACCCGGCGAATTTCGGCCGGCTCTGCTCCAAAGGCTCGGCGCTGGCTGAGACCATCGATCTCGACGGCAGGTTGCTATACCCGGAGATCCACGGTCGCCGCACCGACTGGGACGAAGCGCTCGACCTTGTCGCTTCGACCTTCTCGCAAACCATTGCCGAACACGGCCCTGGTTCGGTCGCCTTTTATGTTTCCGGCCAGTTGCTGACCGAGGACTATTACGTCGCCAACAAGCTGATGAAAGGCTTTATCGGCTCGGCCAATATCGACACCAATTCGCGCCTGTGCATGGCCTCGTCGGTCGCCGGCCACCGCCGCGCCTTTGGCTCGGACACCGTTCCGGGAAATTACGAGGATCTGGAACTTGCCGACCTGATCGTGCTGGTCGGCTCCAATCTCGCCTGGTGCCATCCGGTACTCTACCAGCGCATTGCCGCTGCCCGGGAAAAGCGGCCCGAGATGAAGGTGGTGCTGGTCGACCCTCGCCGCACCATGACCTCAGACATCGCGGACATGCATCTGGCGATCGCGCCCGATGGCGACGTCGCTTTGTTCACCGGGCTGCTCGCCTATCTCGGCCAGCACAACGCGCTGGACCGCACCTATATCACGGCGCACACGACCGGCTTCGGGCAAGCGCTTTTCGCCGCCTCGGCGCTCGATCTTGCCGGCATCGCGGCTGCCACGGGTCTCAGTGAGGACGAACTGGCCCGCTTCTACAGCCTGTTTGCCGCGACGGCGAAGACGGTGACCGTCTACAGCCAGGGCGTGAACCAGTCGTCTGCGGGCACCGACAAGGTCAACGCCATCATCAACTGCCATCTAGCCACCGGCCGCATAGGCAAGCCCGGCGCCGGGCCGTTCTCGGTGACCGGCCAGCCCAACGCCATGGGCGGCCGTGAGGTCGGCGGCATGGCCAACATGCTGGCCGCCCACATGGAGATCGAAAACCCCGAGCACCGCAAACGCGTGCAGCGCTTCTGGAATGCCCCAACCGTCGCCGAAAAACCCGGCCTGAAAGCGGTCGAGATGTTCCAAGCGGTGGCCGACGGACGCATCAAGGCGCTGTGGATCATGGCCACCAATCCGGTCGATTCGATGCCGGATGCCGATGCCGTCGAAGCGGCGATCAAGGCCTGCCCGTTTGTTGTGGTCTCGGACGTGCTGGGCGAGACCGACACGGTCCGCCACGCCCATGTCCGGCTGCCGGCCACCGCATGGGGCGAAAAAGATGGCACCGTCACCAATTCGGAGCGCCGCATCTCGCGCCAGCGCGCTTTTTTGGCCAGGCCCGGCGAGGCAAGGCCAGATTGGTGGATCATCGCTGAAGTCGCCAAGCGGATGGGCTTCGGCGAGGCTTTTTCGCATGTGTCGCCGGCCGACATCTTCGCCGAGCATGCCGCGTTGTCGGGCTTCGAGAATGACGGCGCGCGCGATTTTGATATAGGCACGTATGGCGATATCGGTGCAGAGGCCTATGAGGATCTTCTGCCGTTCCAATGGCCAGCGCCGGCCTCACCCTCCCCCTTGAGGGGAGGGTCGGCACGCGCGTTGAGCAAAGCGAAACAAGCGGGACGGGGTGGGGTCAGTGGTGAAGTCTCGACCTCTCCGGGTCGCCCCACCGAGGTGGAGGCCGTCGCAGATGACCCCCTCTGGCCTGCCGGCCATCTCCCCCTCAAGGGGGGAGATCAGCCTGCTGCTCGGCTGTCGCCAGTCTCCCAGGTTGATGAGTGGGCGCAGCCGGCAAAACCGCCAATCTCCCCCCTTGAGGGGGAGGTGGCCGGCAGGCCAGAGGGGCGCGCGCGGCGCCAGCTGGAGGACAAAAGCACCCGCTTCTTCGCCAACGGCAATTTCTACACACCCGACGGCAAGGCACGCTTCATTGCCATCCGCCCAGCCGCACAAACCCGCACCAGCCCGGACTTCCCGCTGGTGCTCAACACCGGGCGCGTGCGCGACCATTGGCACACCATGACGCGGACCGGCAAGAGCCCGCGCTTGTCGCAGCACATGGCCGAACCGTTCGTCGAAATCCACCCGTCGGATGCGCAGCACTTCGGCATCGGCGATGCCGAGATCGTCCGCGTCTCGACTGCCCATGGCGAGGTGCTGGTCCGCGCCCTGGTGACGGTGCGCCAACGCCAAGGCTCTGTATTCGTTCCGATGCACTGGACCGATCAGTTCTCCGGCCGCGCGCGCGTCGATGCACTGGTCGCGCCGACGACCGATGCGATTTCAGGCCAACCGGCCTCGAAGAATGTTGCCGCCCGCATCGAGCGGTTCGCCGCCACAGCCTTCGGCTTCGCCGTGCTTGCCGAACGGCCCGCATCGATCGACGCCGATTACTGGAGCCTCGCCCGCGGCCCCGCCGGCTGGCGGCTTGAAATTGCGCTGCAGGACAGCCGCGACTGGACCGGGTTTGCCGCCGCGCTATTAGGCATGGAAGGCGAGACGCTCGCCTATCACGACATCGCCGGCGGGCACCATCGCTTCGCCCGTTTCGCAGGCAATAGGCTGGTCGGCGCGCTCTATCTTGCGCCAACCCCGGTGGCGGTGTCGCGCGGCTGGGCAGTCGAACAACTTGGCGCTGACCATGCCAATCGGCAGGCGCGGCTGGCGATTGTCGCCGGGCGGCCGGGCGGCAACAGCGTCGACCGCGGTGCCATCGTCTGCGCCTGTTTCGGGGTTGGTGCCAACCAGATCGCGGAAGCGGTACGCGGCGGCTGTACCAGCGTCGCGGCAATCGGCGCCGTCCTTCACGCCGGCACCAATTGCGGCTCTTGCCGCGCCGAGATCAAGACCATTATCGACGGGCGGCGTCTGCAAGCTGCGGAGTGAATGCGCCGAGAACTCTGCCGTGCCGCCGCATGATGCTTACTAGCAATTTACAAACCATGGGCTACCAACGTTCTGACTTCGATTCGCTCGGAACGGGAGCCTCATGAGCAAAGCCCTGACCTCATTCGCGCTTGCCGCCGCGCTGGCGGCCTTGCTGATGGCGCTCTGCCTGATGGTGGCCAGGCATGGCTATCCCTATGGCGCGATCGGTGCCAAGCGCTTGAGCGACATCGCCGATGCGGGGACGTTCATTCCGCTCGCGGCGATCTATTTTTTCAGCGCACTGCTGATGATGGTTCTGCCGATCAGGCTCGCTGGCATCGTCCTGACACATGCCGCCGATGCGATCTTCTGGACGGTCATCTTGTTGTTTGCGGTCATCGTTGGATGTCTCGCCGCGAGATTTGCTTTCGGTCAGCGCGATGTGCTCCCGGCACTGCTGAACTGGCGGTTCCTGTTTGTCGCAGCCGTCGTCGGATGCCATCTCTTCATCAACGAGCTGCGCCGGAACATCCTGTTGCGAAGCCTGTTCTTCGTCGTCTTCGCCGCAGCGACACTGGCCTGCCTGTTTTGGTCCTTCACCATCTGAGCATGTGCGACCCGTCGGGCAGACGGCCTAATTCTTGTCGACCGGCTTCGAACGCATTCGCGAAACGGTCTCACGCTCGGCCCGCTTCGAACGCATCGGCGGCAGGCCGCGGTCGACCAGGTCCATGTCTTCCAGCACCATGTCGCCCATCCGCTTGAAAGCGATGTCGAGCGCACCGGCCCGGTGGGCGGAGCGCAGGAACCCCGGCAATGTGCGGACCGGGTGATCCTGGCCAAGCGGCTCCTCAGGAAAAACATCGCTGGCGGCGACGATATGGCCGCTGCGGACGATGTCCATCAGCGCCGGGAAATCGACCACGCCGGCTCGGCTGAGCAGGATGAAAGCGGCTCCCTTGCGCATCCTGGCAAACGCCTCGGCGCCGAGGAAGCCCTGGTTTTCGCTAGTCACGGAAGCGACGACGAAGACGAAATCGCTGTTCGACAGAACGTCGTCGAGAGAGGCGGGCTCGACGCCGTTTTCGATCAGGATCGACGGCGGCAGCCACGGGTCGAAGACTTTTGTCCGCGTGCGAAAGCCTGACAGCAGCCGGTTGAGCGCACGGCCAAGATCGCCGAAGCCGATAATGCCGACATCCGCGCCGGAAAGAAGCCGTGCCGTCCGGTTGCCGTCGCCGCCCCACAGCTCCTTGCCCTGACGAAAGGCGAGATCGGCGTCGACGATGCCGCGGGCGAGGTTGAGCGCCATGGCAAGGCCGAGCTCGGCCACCGGTTCGGCAAACACCAGCCCGGTGGTGACGACATGGATGCCGCGCGAAAACAGCGTCTCGTAGGGCATGTTGTTGATGAGGTTGCTCTCGACATTGAAGATGCAGCGCAGCGCCTTCATTCTTTCCAGCGTCTCCGGCGTGATAGGTGGCTGGCCGACGATATAGCGCGCCTCGGCAAGGATATCGGCCGGCAGCGCCGCCACCGCTTCGGGCGATATTTCGACGATGCGGTATTTCGATCGAAATTTCGCCAGCGCAGCCGGCGTGAAGATCAGGTCGAGCGTGCGCGGTTCGGGTGCGCTGATCACCAGCGGCAAGGCGCTGTTGGACATGATGCTTTCCTCCCGTGCGATCCGCGTCGCACCACACTGGAATCGTCTTTCCCGCCCCGACACCTATCACATGCCTGTCGAGGAGGAGAAGTTTGCCTGGCTTCGGCCTTGCGGTGCGGCGGTCGGTGGTCCAGATAGACGGCGATCGAAGGACGACAAGGAAGACAGCGACATGATCCCGTTTCGAAAGAACCTCATCGATGGAGAGTGGGTAGGCGATGCCGGCTCCCGTAACATCAACCCGTCCAATCTCGACGACGTGGTCGGCGAATATGCATCGGGAGGCGCCGAGCACGCCCGGCAGGCCATCGCGGCGGCGAAGGCGGCATTTCCGGCGTGGTCCCGATCGGGCCTGCTGGCCCGCCATGCGGTGCTGAGGAAGGCGTCGGACGAGATCACCGCGCGGAAAGATGAAATCGGCCGGGCGTTGGCGCGCGAGGAAGGCAAGACGCTGGTCGAGGGCATCGGCGAGACTGTCCGCGCCGCCCAGATATTCGACTTCTTCGCCGGCGAGACGCTGCGCCTGTCGGGCGAGCTGGTGCCGAGCGTGCGGCCCGGCGTCGGCGTCGAGATCACCCGTGAAGCGGTCGGCGTCGTCGGCATCATCACGCCGTGGAATTTTCCGATCGCCATTCCGGCTTGGAAAATCGCTCCGGCGCTGGCCTACGGCAACACCATCGTCTTCAAGCCGGCGGAACTCGTTCCGGAGAGCGCCTGGACTATTGTCGACATCCTGCACCGCGCCGGGCTGCCCAAGGGTGTGCTCAACCTGGTGATGGGCAAAGGTTCGGTGGTCGGCCAGGCCATGCTCGACAGTCCTGACCTCAACGCGATCACCTTCACCGGATCGGTCGGCACCGGCAAGCGCGTCGCCGCCGCCAGCGTCGAGCACATGCGCAAGTTTCAGCTCGAAATGGGCGGCAAGAACCCGCTTGTCGTGCTCGACGATGCCGACCTTGCCGTCGCTGTCGACTGCGCCATCAACGGTGCCTACTTCTCGACCGGCCAGCGCTGCACGGCGTCGTCCCGGCTGGTGGTGACGGACGGCATTCACGACCGCTTCGTCGAGGCGCTCAAGGACCGCATGGCCAAGTTGGTCGTCGGCGACGCTCTCGATGCCAAGACCCAGATCGGGCCGGTTGTCGACCAGAGCCAGTTCAAACAGGACGAGGACTATATCGCCATCGGACGTCAGGAAGGTGCCGATCTCGCCTTCGGCGGCGAGCGGCTCGATCGTGAAACCCGCGGCTTCTATTTGCAGCCGGCGCTGTTCACCGAAACCACCAACGCCATGCGCATCTCGCGCGAGGAGATTTTCGGACCGGTCGCCAACGTCATCCGCGTCAAGGATTATGACGAGGCGCTGGCGGTGGCCAACGACACGCCGTTCGGCCTGACCTCCGGCATCTGCACCTCGAGCCTCAAGCATGCCACGCACTTCAAGCGCAATTCGGAAGCCGGCATGGTCATGGTCAATCTGCCGACGGCGGGCGTCGACTTCCACGTGCCTTTCGGCGGGCGCAAGGGATCGAGCTACGGCCCGCGCGAGCAGGGCCGCTATGCCGCAGAGTTCTACACCACGGTGAAGACCGCTTACACGTTTGCCGGCTAAGAAAAGGCGGCAGACCAGCCAGGCAGCGAGCAAGTCGATGGCATCTGAGAATACGGACCTGACCTGGCTCAATCCGCCGCCGCACCACGCCTTCGGCAACAATACGGTGCATGTACGGACCGGTGAGGAGACCGACTTCTGGCGCGAGACGTTCTACGGCTTCTGGCGCGACAATGGCCATTTCCTCTATCGTGAGGTCGAGGGCGATTTCAGCGCCGAAGTCACGGTCAAGGGGCACTATGAGGTGCTTTACGATCAGGCCGGGCTTATGGTCCGCCTGAGCGAGACGCACTGGATCAAGGCCGGCATCGAATACACCGACGGGCTGATGTATTTTTCTGTCGTCGTCACCAACGATGCCTCCGACTGGTCGCTGGCCAGCATTCCGGCCGATCCGGACGGGGTCAGGATCCGCCTGACCCGCCATGCCGAGACGATCCGCGTCCAGTATCTGGACGTGTCCGACAAGCAATGGAAACCGGTGCGGCTTGCCTATTTCCCGCCGTCGAAAACGGTCGATGTCGGCATGATGTGCTGTTCGCCGCAGCGCGAGGGCTTCGAGGTGACATTCAGCGATTTTTCGATCGGCCCGCCGATCTCGCGAGAGCTTCACGACTAAGGCGCCGCGATCCGGTCGCGCGGTTTGCGTCCGGCCTGCCTCAGTAGGTCGCCCGGCCGCCGGAGACGTCGAAGACGGCAGCCGTCGTGAACGAGCATTCCTCGGACG
Organism: Mesorhizobium sp. M0854; assembly: GCF_040319815.1. Taxonomy (NCBI): domain Bacteria; kingdom Pseudomonadati; phylum Pseudomonadota; class Alphaproteobacteria; order Hyphomicrobiales; family Phyllobacteriaceae; genus Mesorhizobium; species Mesorhizobium sp. M0854. The sequence goes on along the minus strand of NZ_JAMYOL010000001.1, from coordinate 296,509 downwards.
CGATCCAGCAAATCAGCGCCGCCACCTCATCGACCTCGCCGAACCGCGCCATCGGTATTTTGGACAGCATGAAGTCGATGTGCTGCTGGCTCATCTGCTGGAAGATCGCGGTGCGCACGGCCGCCGGCGTGACGCAGTTCACCGTCACCCCGGTCTTGGCCAGTTCCTTGCCGAGCGACTTGGTCATGCCGATCACCGCCGCCTTGGAGGTGCTGTAGGCCGAGGCGTTCGGGTTACCTTCCTTGCCGGCAATCGAGGCGATGTTGACGATCCTGCCGTAATTGCGTTCGAGCATATGTGAGACCAGCGCCTTGTTGCAGAAGAAGACGCCGTTGATGTTGATGTCGATGACCCGGCGCCAATCCTCTACGGAATACTCCCAGGTCGTCATGTTCGGTCCGGTGATGGCAGCACTGGTGACAAGGACATCGACTGCGCCAAGCGCTTCGATCGTCTCTCCGGCGGCGGCTTCGACGGCTAGGGGGTCGGCAACATCGAGGGTCACGCTGTGCAGGCCTGGAACAATGGCCTTGGCCTGCTCGATCTGGGCGGCATCGCGATCCCATACCGAAACACGCCCGCCTTCGTCGGTGATCCTTTGCGCGACGGCCAGGCCGATGCCTGAGGCGCCGCCGGTGATAACAGCAGATCGTCCGGCAAATCGTCCCGCGAAACTCATCGGCATGTGTCTTCCTCCCAATGGGCGGCGAATGTGAAGTCAACGGCGGACAAGTTCAAGCGCGGACTTGCAACCTCAGAACAGCTTATGATGGGCCAGAACCGGTCAATTGTACGGCACTGCCTTCTGGCCAAATCGTCTCGCCCGTATGGAGAGCCCGATACGGAGAGAACGGCTGGAACGACGCGCCCGGTTGGCATCCGGGTGACAGGCGGCGCCGGATGGGTTATATTGCACTGCACAATGCGAGCGCCTGCAGGCGAGGCTCCCATCGATCCGACGGATCGGCCCACGAGCGGCCCATGAAATCGGCATTGAGCTGCAAGGACGGAAAACCGCTATCGAGATGAAGATTCCAAAATCTCTGTTGATCGATCCGGACAAGAACACGGTCTATGGCAGCTTTGCCGTTGCCGTCTCGATCTGGGCGTTTTCCTACTCGACCATTTTCGGCCAGGCCATGATCCTGGCCTACTATGCGGTCTGGCTACCGCTCATCCTGGTCGACTACCGCAAGATATTAAGGCACGCTTCCAGCGCCTGGCTTCCGCTGGCCTTCGCAACCTATGTCTGCTTCTCGGTGTTCTGGTCGGCAGCTCCCGGCACCACGGCAAGGACGGCCGTCCAATATTGCTCCCATATCGCCTGCGCCTACATTGCCGCGCGCACCGTCAGCGTCCGGACCTTGACGATAGGCGCCCTGATCGGGATTTTCGTCGTCCTGCTCTACTCGCTCAAGGTCGCGAGCTATTCCTACGACGTTCTCGATGGGACGTATAATTTCGTCGGCGCGTTCAGTTCCAAGAACCAGATCGGCTTTGTCGCATCGCTTGGCATCTATTTCTGCGTTGTCTACCTCGCCTTTCTCAGGCGCGGACGGATAAGCTGTTTGTTGATCATACCGATTGTCCTTCTATCGGGCTATCTGCTGGTGGTGTCGCATTCCGCCACTTCGATGGCATCTACCCCCGCGGTTCTCGCTCTTGTCGCCCTGCTTTCCATCGGCAAGCTGCTTTCGCTCCGCCATCGCCGGGTGATTTTCATGATCGGTGCGGGCGGGCTGGTCGCCTGCACCGTGATTGCGCTGAATCTCGGGCTGATGGACTTTGTCCTTGGCCTTTTCGGCAAGGATTCGACGCTCACCGGACGAACCTACCTCTGGCAACAGGGCTGGAATGCCGCGCAGCAATCGCCCATCCTCGGCGTCGGCTACGCGGCTTATTGGGTGCAGGGCTTCTCCGAGGCCGAGCGGCTGTGGAACGAATTCTATATCGCCGCGCGAAGCGGCTTCCACTTCCACAACACCTACATCGAGACCTTGGTGGAACTCGGCTTCGTCGGCGCGACACTGCTTTCGCTGATCATCCTGCGCACGCTCTGGGGTCACGTCTCGGCGCTGATATTCAGGACATGGCAAGCCGAGTCCGTGATTCTTGCCGGCGTCATGGTGCTTCTGTTCATCCGATCCTTCGTCGAGGTCGAGACCCTCAATCCCTACATCATGGGATCGTTCCTGCTGTACTACAGCTACTTCAAGCTGGTGAGGGTGCCGGCCGTCGCTCCTTCCCGGTGGAGCGCCGTGAACCATCTAGAGGAACCGGACGCCGTGCGAGGCTAGAGCGGGCGGATCCAGGCGGTTCGTTGCCCGAAGGCCGGCTTGTTTTCTGATCCATAAGATCCCAAACGCAAAAACCCCGCAGACCGCTGCCTGCGGGGTCGGTGCTTTGCTCCGGTGGAAAGAAGCTACTGGATGGCCAGGGGCGCCGGTTTGACCTTGATCACGTCCCCTGGCAGCACCGGCGTGTCTTCATCGGCGGTGATTTCGCTGGTCTTGCCGTCGACCACCCGCACCAGGGAAAATGATAAGGCCGCTGGTTCGTTGTTGCCGTAGAATTGCGGCATGGGGCTGCCCGACAAGGCTTCGGACATCAAGGCCTTTTCCATATTCAGCTTCAGCGTCGCCTCGTTGAGATCGGCTTCCGTCTGTTGCCGGTCGGTCGCGAGGCTGGAGTTTTGGGTGTTCTCGAGATCGATGGCGTCCTGGGTGGCCTTGCTGATCGACTGCTTGGCCGTGAGAATCGCCGTTTCGTAATCCAGGATCTGGCCCTCGAGGTCGGCGATGGTTTGCTGCGAGTTCAAAACCCGCGTGTTGACGACCAGGCCCTTTTGCGCCAGCGAGCCGATGCCGTTGAGCTGCTCCTTCGCCAGATCAACCTGCTTCTGCTGGTTGACGATCTTTTTCTGCAGCGAATCGATCTCGCTCTGCAGCAGCGCCTTCAAATCGTCGAGCGCCTGCAAGCGCAGCTTGAGTTTCTTCTGGTCGGCCGCCAGGATCGCCGTCTCATCGGCAACGATGCTGGGCAGCTTCGGATCGTCGGCCACCTCTTTCGGAACCACGAATGCCGGCTTGTCCGCCAGTTCCGCTTCGATGCGGGCGCGCTTGACGGTCAGCCTGACCAATTGGTCTTGTAATACGTCGAAATTGCCCTTCGCATTGATCAGGTCGCGGTCGTAGCGCTGCCCGCTCTCCGGGTTCCGCCGGGCTCCGCCGGCAATGCTCATCGCTTTCAGCACGGACAACCCAGGCACACAAGGATACTGGCCGGGCGATTGCACCTCGCCGGAGATGTAGAATGGCCGGTACTGTGCCATTTCGACGGAAGCCTCCGGCTTGTCGGCCAGAGCGAGCTTGCGCTGCAGCGCCTCGCCGAGCGATGCGGCGATCTCCGAAGTCGTCTTGCCGGATGCGGGCATCTCGCCGACGAAGGGAACCGACAAGGTTCCAGCGGGCCCGACCGTGTATTCTCCATTGATGGCCGACCAGTCACGGAACGTGCCTTCGACGGTCTGCCATTCCGCCACGCGAATGGTCAGCTTGTCCTGTGCTCCTAGGCGATAGTCGTCGGCGAAGGCAAACTGTGGCAAGGCGAGCGACAGCGTCAGGCCGGTCGCCATTGTAAGGCAAGTCGTCAAAAGCCGTACTCGCCGCATGCGTCTGGAGAGAATACCGGTGCAAAAAATATCGATTATATCTGCTTTCAACTGAGCGTTTCCGATCTGGTTTGCCCCGCCCGATGAGCTGCCGATGCCTGAGTTAGGGGCCTGAGTTCCAGGCCCGAATTCTGGACAGTCGCTCCTCGATGCACGGCCAGCAAGCGGCCGTCAGTAGCAGCCTCGCGACATCCAGACCGCGGGTACGGTCTTGATGATGATGCGGATGTCTTCGAACATCGACCAGTTCTCGACATAGTGCCTGTCGAATGCGACGCGGCTGTCATACGAAACATCGTTGCGTCCGCTGACCTGCCACAGCCCTGTCAGGCCGGGGCGCGATTTAAGATAATAGACGGCCGAATTGCCATAAATCTCCAGCTCATCGCGCACCACGGGACGAGGCCCGACCAGGCTCATATCCCCCTGCAGGATGTTGATGATCTGCGGCAACTCATCGAGGCTGAGCTTCCTCAGCACCGCTCCGACGCGCGTGATCCGCGGGTCGTTCTTCAACTTGCGGGTCGCTATCCATTCGGCGTTGGCCTCCGGATTCGCGGCGAGATAGGCAGCAAGCACCCGCTCGCCGTCTGGAACCATGGTGCGGAACTTGAGGCACGGAAAAATCCGTCCTCCGCGGCCGATCCGGCTGTGACCATAGAAAATCGGCCCGCCATCGGAAAACCTGACAAGCAGCGCTATCATCACGAACAGCGGGCTGAGAGCGACCAGGCCGATCAGCGAACCGACAATATCGAAGCTGCGTTTGAGCAGGCCGCCAATCGGTGGCGGAAAATCGACGCCGGCCTGCGAAAAATCCGCATCGGCCGGCTTGGCTACGTCCCTCATGCGTAAACTCCATACGTTGAACGGATGGTTTACCGCACGATACCAAAAAAATGTTGCAGCGCAACACACAATTTCCCAGACGGCTGTAATAGTCGCGTCATGAACTGACTAAATAATAAACTCGTCCTGCACAAAATTTCGCCTTTATGTCGCAAAAGAGACAGATTATGGGCAATTTTGGAAAAACTAGTCCTATTTTGGGGCTGATTTTAGGCGAATCGCTCTTTATACCCTCCTGTGGAGCTTTGCCGTCATTTAGAATTTCAAGATAATGACTGATGTTATGCTAAAATCTATTCAATATTATAAATCTTACTGGAGTGAGTCGATATCCGGCAATCAGTGGTGATGCCGACGTGTGCGTTGCACCATGGTAGAGTCGATCCCGAGGATTCGTTTAAAATTTATTCCGCAGCTGCCCTTGCCGCCTATTGCGCGGCTCAATAGAGTTGCAAATTGTTTCTGTCGGACTATGGACAGATTGGGCTAGGCCGGAAGCAACCGGCCAGAAGCGGGCAACCTAAATAAGCTCGCAGAGTTTAAGGGAGGTGCTCGGGGTGGGCTTGTCGACATTTTTTCCCGAGCCGGTTGACGGGCTATCGGGTATGTCACTGCCAAAGTTCATTATCGGAATGTGTTTTGCGCTGGCGATCGTGATCGTCTGGTCCTATTTGGGCGGCGCCTCGCTCGGTACGACGCTGTTTCGTGTCATCGGCTGCGCTATAGTCATCCAACTGGGTTATTTTCTGCTGGTCTTTGCCATGGTTGCCAGAAATGCCCCGACCCCGGCCGACAAAATCCGCGACGCTGAACGAAAGCTGAGTTCGAACGAAGCGGCCGAAGGCGAGAAACTCAGCGCCAGGAGAGGCCTTCACTGATTTCGGGCCTGGTCGCGGTCTGCGATGTCCATGTGACCTGTGGTTAAGCTCGCCGGTCCTCTGACGAATTGCTCGCCTCAACAACACCGGCAGTCGGCATTCCTGTTCTTTCAATTCCTTGACACTGCGGGCCTCGACGACACTGCGGGCCTCGACGCGCTCGCTCCGCCCCGCCGCCGTCCGGTCGGCGAGGATCAGCAACTGGTTTCTGCCAGTCGAGCGCTCTGATGGAGCGTGTAGGAACGGCTCTGCCAAGCGGCGCATTTCTGGAGCCATCCCGATTGAGGCTCGCCGCCTACCCAACCGGGCCATGACACCCAGCAAAATGAAAAACTGGACGGCGCCGATGATTTTGGCGATGCTTGCTTCGCACTTGCAGCATAGGCGTTTGGGCCGATGCATTTCAGGATGGGCGGTGGGGCATTGAGCGGACGGGGCGAGGAAATCCGCAACGGCTTCTGCAACCGAGAGGCATGTCTATGACATCATTCCAGGTCTGCGTGATCATCGCCGCCCGCAATGCGGCGCGGACAATCCCGGCTGCCATTGCATCGGCATTACGCGAGCCTGAGGTTGCGGAGGTTGTCGTCGTCGACGACGCGTCCACCGACGATACCGCGAAAGTCGCCCACGCGGCCGGCGACGGCACGGGCCGTCTTTCCGTCATCCGCTTCGACGCCAATCGCGGCCCATCCTTTGCACGCAACGCCGCGATTGCCGGTTCCAGGTCGCCGTTCATCAGCATTCTGGACGCTGATGATTTCTTTTTCGAAGGCAGGTTTCACAGACTGTTCGCCAGCACCGATTGGGATTTCGCCGCAGACAACATCATGCTTGTCAGGGATGACGCGGCAACCGACGTTTCGAAAATCGTGGCTCCACCGTTCTCGCCCGAGCCGGAATTCCTCGATTTCGAGGGTTTCATCGACGCCAACATCTCCAGGCGCCGTGTGCAACGAGGGGAACTGGGGTTCCTCAAACCCGTGATCAGCCGCGCCTTCCTCGATCGGCATGGGCTGCGCTACGACGAGAAGCTGCGCCTGGGTGAAGACTATGAACTCTATGCGCGTGCGGTTGCCCTTGGCGCGCGCTTCAAGGTCATCAAATCCTGTGGCTACGGCGCGATCGTGCGCGCCGATTCGCTGAGCGGACGGCACAAGACCCAGGACCTGAAGCATCTGGCCGATGCCGACCTGGCACTGCTTGCGATCGACAGTTTGCCGGAGGCATCGAAGGCTGCGCTGAGAAGGCACGAGCGGCACATCCGCGACAAATACCGGTTGCGGAAGTTTTTAGACGTGAAGGCTGAGCGCGGGTTGGCCCCGGCCGCGGCCTACGCCTTGGCCGGCTCGTCCAACCTCACAGCCGTCGTCCGCGGCGTTGCCTCCGACAAGCTGGATGCGCTGTTTCGCCGCGCTGGTCTCGCTGCGAAGCGTCAGCATGTGCCGCCGCTGCGCTTCCTCATGGCCGGAACCAGCACGGCCAACGAAAGCTAGGCACGTCAACGTGCGATGGCGGTAGCCACTCCCTTACCCTTCGGTCGGCTCGCACCATTTCAACGAGATTCATGAGTTTACGATCTAGGTGGTTGCCTATGCGCGCAGGGAATGGCAATCTATGTTGCGGTGCAGCAATTTTGGACGGCCAACCGAACTGGCCCGAGACATACCCTGTCGGAGGAGCTGGACGATGCAAGAAATGTCTTTTGAATGTGGACGGGCACTAAGGCCGTTCACCAGCTCGACGATGATGGGGCGCTGACTGCATGGCCTCGATCTTTCGCTTCCGGTCGAGAGATCCGGCGCGCGACACGCAGACCGACACCTCGCGCCTTGATCGGTTGGCAAAGCTGCTGGACCAGATCTCGGCCGAAGTCGAGGCGGAGAAGAGCGGCCTTGAGAACCGCTACAGGACAACGGCTACCAATGCCGCCTTTCTGGTTGAGGCGATGGAGAACGGAACGGTCTCCTCTCGCAGGTCTTCCGAAGTCGGCGAACTGACCAGGTCGATCCTGAATTGCGAGCGGCGCATCGCAGCGCTGTCGCGCCAGATGCAGAAGATGAAGGATCTCCGTCATTCGCTGGATGAAATCTTCGAAGAGAAGCGGCAGAACGGTCCCGACATAAGGACCGATTTTGTGAAGCCCGCCGATTCCGGCACAGGCTGAGCGAACACCCGGGTCGGCGCAATGGTTTTAGGCACAACACGGAGCTTGGGAGCGACAGAGGTCAAGATCAGGTTGTTTCGTCACGGTTCGAACGATCGCTTTGGGGGCGCACAGCACAAGGTGAGTTTGATATGAACGCAGATCTTAAAAGCACGCCCGCCCCGGCAACCCGAGGCACCCCGTTCACGCGCCCGATCCCAGGCAAGCTGCGGCGGCTCCGTTCAGACGGCGCGTTTCTGCTGGTCGTTCTCGGCAGTCTGGTTGCGGGCCTGGTGCCCGCCGGCGCGCAGGATCTCCCAACCGCGCCGTCCTTTGTCGATGATTTCACCAGCCTCAGTCGCGCGCGCTGGTACATTTCCGACGGCTGGACGAACGGCAAGCATCAGAACTGCACCTGGTCCAAAAGCCTGATCGAGCTTTCCGACGGCATGCTGACGCTCGGTTTCGAGAAGCGCAAGCTGAAGGATCGCGAATTCGCCTGCGCCGAGATCCAGACCAAGCAGCGCTTCGGCTACGGCACCTACGAGGCGCGGATGAAGACCGACACGGGCTCTGGCGTCAACGCGGCATTCTTCAGCTTCGTCGGCGATGCCGACAAGCAGCCGCATGATGAAATCGACTTCGAGGTGCTGACCAAGGACACGTCCAAGGTCCAGGTCAATGCCTACATAGCCGGCAAAGGCAAGAACGAGAAACTGGTCGACGTCGCCGGCGGCACCGACAAGGCCTTCAACGACTACGCCTTCGTCTGGGAAAAGGACCGGCTGCGCTGGTACGTCAACGGCAAGCTTGTCCACGAGATCACCGATCCGGCGAAGCTGCCCACCCATTCGCAAAGGATCTATTTCAGCCTGTGGGGCAGCGATACGATGAAGGGGTGGATGGGGCCGTTCTCGGATCCGGGCCGCAAGCTCACCATGCAGGTGGATCGTGTTGCATTCACCGCACTTGGCCAGCCCTGCCAATTCCCCGAATCGCTGGCATGCAACACAAACTAGAAGCGCATCTGAACCGGCCGGGCCGAAGGTGGTCGGAAAACCGAAGCTCGAACAGGCCCGAAGCCTTGAACAGGGATGAACCGAATGAATTTGACTGTCTTTGGAATCGGCTATGTCGGTCTTGTACAGGCGGCGGTGCTTGCCGAAGTCGGCCATCAGGTGGTCTGCGTCGACATCGATGCAAAAAAGGTCGAGCGACTCAACCAGGGTCATGTCCCGATCTTCGAGCCTGGGCTCGAAAACATCGTCAAGGAGAACCATGCCGCCGGCCGCATCAAGTTCACCACCGACGCCGCCGCGGCGATCAAGCATGGCCAGATCCAGATGATCGCCGTCGGCACGCCGCCGGGCGAGGATGGTTCGGCCGACCTCAAATATGTGCTGGCCGTCGCCGAGGCCATCGGTCGTGAGATGGACGAGCCCAAGATCGTCGTCGGCAAGTCGACCGTGCCCGTCGGCACCTGCGAAAGGATAAAGGCCAGGATCGCCGCAACGCTGAAGGCGCGCGGGCGCGAGGATCTGGCTTTCGACGTCGCCTCCAATCCGGAATTCCTCAAGGAAGGGTCCGCTGTGAGCGACTGTATGAAGCCCGACCGGATCATCGTCGGCACCAGCAACGAGGACACCGAGGCGGTGATGCGCGAGCTCTACGCGCCGTTCAACCGCAACCACGAAAAGATGATCGTCATGGATGTGCGCAGTGCCGAGTTCACCAAATACGCGGCCAATTGCATGCTGGCGACCAAGATCAGCTTCATGAATGAAATGGCCAACCTGGCCGAGCAACTGGGCGCCGACATCGAGGAAGTCCGCAAGGGCATCGGCAGCGACCCGCGGATCGGCTACCACTTCATCTATCCGGGCCTCGGCTATGGCGGCTCGTGTTTCCCGAAGGATGTGCGTGCCCTGATCAAGACCGCCGAGGCCGTCAAGTTCGACGCCAAGCTGCTGCGTGCCGTCGAGGAGCGCAACAACCAGCAGAAGTCGGTCCTGTTCGAGAAGGTGGACCGCTATTTCAAGGGCAATCTCAAAGGCAAGACATTTGCGCTGTGGGGCTTGGCCTTCAAACCCAATACCGACGACATGCGCGAGGCCCCGGCCCGCACGCTGATGGAAGCGCTCTGGGCCGCCGGTGCCAATGTCCAGGCCTACGATCCCGAGGCGATGCAGGAATGCCAGGCGATCTACGGGCTCCGCGATGACCTGCAACTGTGCGGCACCAAGGAGGCCGCGCTGCGAGGCGCCGATGCGCTCTTGATCGTGACCGAGTGGAAAAGCTTCAGCGCGCCGTCTTTCGATGCGCTGAAGAACGCGCTGACCACGCCCGTTATCTTCGACGGACGCAATCTCTACGACCCCAAGGTCATCGCCCGCCACGGCATCGAATACCACAGCATCGGCAGAATGGCGGCGTGACGCTAGGGCGGTCCAGCAAGGAGCCAGGTCCATGAAAGTTCTGTTTGCGGGCGGTAACGGCTACACGCCGCAGTTCAGCGGTGGCGTTCAGTCGAGCACGCATCATCTGGTCGAGCAGCTGCGCGAGCACGGTCATGACGCCTCGGTTTTGGCGGCGCTGTTCGGTGACGGCATGTTCGGCTTCAAGGCGCGCGCCAAGATGAAGCTGCTTCGCCAGCGAGCGGTCATCGACAGCTATCCCGGCTATCCGGTCGTGCGGGCATGGTTTCCCTGGGAGGCGGCGCGCTTCGCGGTCGAACGGCTCGATCCCGATGTCGCCGTCGTGCAGTGCCACAAATCGGTGCCGATCGGAAAGGCGCTGCAGGCGCTCGGACTACCGCTGGTGGTCTATCTGCGGAACGTCGAATTCCACGAACTGGCCGGCGACCTGCGCGAATTGCATTCGGCGCTTTATATCGCCAATTCCGAATTCACCGCGCGCACCTATAAGGAAAGGTTCGGCATCGACTCGACCGTGATCCCGCCGACCATCAATCCCGGGCTCTACAGCACGCCGACCACCGGTGAATTCGTCACGCTGATCAATCCTTACAACGAAAAAGGGTTCGAACTCGCCGTGCGCATCGCCGGCCAATGCCCCGAAATTCCGTTCCTGTTCGTCGAAAGCTGGAAGCTCGACGACGACCATCGGGCGCAGATCGAACAGATCATCGCCCCGCTGCGCAACGTCAGGCTGGAAAGCCGCACCAGCGACATGAAGACCGTCTATGGCCGCACCAAGATCCTGCTGGCGCCCAGCAAATGGGAAGAGGCCTGGGGGCGGGTGGCATCCGAGGCCCATTGCAGCGGCATTCCAGTCGTCGGGTCCCGTCGCGGCGGCCTGCCGGAAGCGATTGGCGCCGGCGGCGTGGTGCTCGACTATGACGCACCGCTCGACGACTGGGTCGCCGCGGTCAGGCGACTATGGAGCGACAAGGCCGAGTACGACCGTCTGTCGGCGGCGGCGCAGCTGTTTTCGGAGCGGCCGCAAATGAACCCCGACAGCCAGTTCGCGACTTTTCTCGGCGTTCTCGACCGCGCCAGGCAAGGCGCGCTGGAGCGTGCCGCCTGATGTATTTCGTCCAACGCCATGCATGTCGCCTAAAAGCCGGCTCTCGCGCCTGACCAGGGTGGGAGCTGCTTTGGGACAACGACACGCACAACCCCAGACGCTTGAGGCGCCTCGCACGGCGGCGACGGGCGTCATCCCTCATCCGCGCGAGCAGATCGCCGACCGGCCTCGAAAGATCGTCCATTCGATGAAGATTTGCTTCGTAGTTGATAAGTTCCCCTCTTTGTCGGAGACCTTCGTCCTCGACCAGATAGAAGGGTGCCTCGAGCGCGGCATGCAAGTCGGCGTCGTCTGCAACGAGACGTCCTTCGGCAAGGACAGCAACATCGACGATCGCCGCTGGCAGGGTCTCCCTGGCAAGGTCGTCTGCTGGTGGGGCGGGCTGGGGCGCTTTCGCCCGACGCTCAGGAGATGGTCGGGCAGGTTCTGGGATAAGCTCTCGACCGCTGTCGACATCGCTTTTGCGCGCAAGTTGCAGAACGCCGATGTGATCGTCGCGCATTTCGGCAATAACGGCATGCGCGTCGCCCGCGCCATGAAACGAGGCCGGATTTCCGCTCCGCTGGTGACCATATTCCACGGCCGCGATGTCGGCGAACCGCTGCATGACAACACGCTCACGCGCTACAAGGTTGTCTTCGACAAGGGCGTTCTCCAGCTCCCGGTGAACGCGTTTTTCCGCGACGCCCTGATCGGCGTCGGCGCACCCCCGGCGCAAGTCATGGTTCACCATATGGGCGTGCGGCCCGGTGAGATCGGCTACCATTGGCGTTCCTGGGACCGGGACACGCTGTCCTTCATCTCGGTCTGCCGGCTGACCGAAAAGAAGGGCATCGAATTCGCCCTTCGGGCGCTCGCCAGCCTGCCGCGGCGCGACTGGGTCTATTCGGTGATTGGCGGCGGCGAATTGCTGGAAGAGTTGAAGAAGCTCGCCGCAAATCTCGGCATTGCCGACCGGGTGACTTTCCTCGGGCCGCGTCCGCATGCCGAGGTCAAGCAGCGCCTGCGCAATGCCCACGTATTCCTGCTGCCTAGCGTAGCCGCGCGAGACGGCGATCTCGAGGGTATTCCGGTGGCGCTGATGGAAGCTATGGCCGCCGGGCTGATCGTCGTCAGCACCTATCACTCGGGCATCCCCGAACTGATCGAGGATCAGGAGACAGGCTTCCTCGCACCGGAGCGAGACGTTGCGGCGTTGGCCCGCAAGCTTGTCTGGGTGGCAGAGAACCCGGACAAATGCGAGCGCATCGCATATGCGGCGCGCCGCAAGATCGAGCAGGATTTCAACGCGGACGTACTCAACGAACGTTTTGCGCAGATCGTTGCTCAACTGGCCGAAGCCAGGCAGCCGGCATGAACGCCAACCCGCCCCCCCAGTTCGGTCGCGTCGCCCTGCGCGGCGGCATGGTGACGATCGGCGCGCAAGGCTTCAAGATGGCGATCCAGTTTCTCTCGGTCATCGTGCTTGCCCGTCTGCTCGTGCCCGAGGATTTCGGCCTGGTGGCTTCCGTCGGGCCGATCGTGGCCTTTGTCGGGCTGCTTCAAAATCTTGGCCTGCAACAGGCTGTGGTCCAGCGCAAGGATATCAGCACCGAGCAGCTCAACCAGGTATTCTGGATCAGTGCGCTGGTGGGGATGGGCAGTGCCGTGGTGGTTGCATGCCTGGCGCCCGCCATCGCTGCCTTCTATGGCGATCAACGCATGGTCGGGATCACCATCGGCTCTGCCTTGCCGCTGCTGCTTGGCAGCCTCGCCGCGGTGCCGCTGGCGCTGATGAACCGTCACTTGCGCTTTGGCCAACTCGCGCTGAACGACGTGATAACCGCCGCTGCCGGACTTGCGACTACCGCAATCGCCGCCTATGCGGGGCTGGGCTACTGGTCGCTGGTCATTGGCCCGGCGGTTTCGGCTGTTGTCGCGCTGGCCGCGGCATGGCAGGTGGCGCGCTGGACGCCGTCGCGGCCGGACCTGAAGGTCGATACCGACATATTGTCCTTCGGCGCCAATCTGACCGGCTTCAATCTGGCCAACTTCTTCTCGCGCAATCTCGACAACATCCTGATCGGAAAATATTCGGGCGCGATCGAGCTCGGCTATTATGACCGCGCCTACAAGCTCCTGCTGTTTCCGCTGCAGAACATCAACCAGCCGCTGACACGCGTGATGGTGCCGCTGCTGAGTCGCATCCATGAGGACAAGGCGCGGTTTCGCGACATCTATGTGCGAACCAATTGGATGCTGGCGGCCATCACTATGCCCGGCATCGCGGCGCTGACGCTGACGTCGGACCAGGTCGTCGGGCTTCTCTTCGGCGAGCGCTGGACGGCGGTGGCGCCGATCTTCGCCTGGCTGGGCATCGCCAGCCTGATCCAGTCCGTCTCGAGCACCACCGGCTGGATCTTCATCTGCCAGGGCAAGACCAAGACCATGTTCCACTGGGGCATCTACTCGTCGCTGACGACGGTCGCCGCCTTCATCATCGGCCTGCACTGGGGCGCCGTCGGTGTCGCGGCGGCCTACGCGATCAGCGGTTATGTGCTGCGCGTCCCGGTACTTGCCGTTCTTGTCCACCGGGTCGGCCCGGTGACCGCAGCCGACTTCCTGGTCATGCAGGGACTATTCATCGCGTCGTCGCTGCTTGCCTGGTCCGTGTACCGCGAGTTGCCGGCATCGCTGACCAGCCAGTCAGACCTGCTCGCGGTGGTCCTGGCGGGTGCCCTCAATTATTCGATCGGCCTGGTCCTCATGCTCGCCCTTCGCCAGTCGCGCAGCGCCCTGTTCACCACGCTTTCCAGCGCCATGCGCAACGCCCGCTAGGCCGGCAATCACCGGCCTCAAAAGCTCACCTGCCGACATCGCCGACGCATGCTCCTCAAGCACTGCCTGAAGGCTCGTCCTGCGATAGAGGTCGAGATTGGCGGTAAGTCTGCCGAGCTTCGCGCTCGCTTCCTCGGGCGTCACCGTGTCGATGTCGAGCAGCAGGTCGGCGACGCCGATCCGCTTGGCAAGTTCCTTGGTCTTGAATTCATAGGCAATCGGCAGCACCGGCGTGCCGACGCAGAGCGACATGATCATCATGTGCATGCGCGTTGCGACGACGAAGTCGAAGCCTTTCACCAGTGCCATCAGTTGCTCCGGCGTGTGGAACGAAGCGTCCACGCTGACATGCTTGGCGATCTCCGGATCGAGTTCGGCAACGATAGCCCGCGCCGTCTTGGAATCATCATGGGCGTATTCCGGCACGCCCTGGCAGGTGGAGACGAAGGTGACCTCCTTGGCGTGGTCCCTGACCAGGATGGTCGCGATCGCGCGGATCGAGTCGATGTAGCGGCGCATGCCGCCCTCGCCGTCGCTGACATAGTTCCAGTGACGGACGGAAATGGCGACGCGGCCGGTGACGGTCGCCGACTGGCAGGAGGCCAGAATTTTTCCGATCCTGTCAGTATCGGCCAGGGCAAAGACGGCGTCGGCCACGACGTGGCATTTGCCGGGGTCTTTCACCATGTCCACAATGTGGCCTCGCGAACGTTCGTCGCGCAGCAGGATGAGCGGGCTCCGGTCGAAGATCGGGCTCAACTCCTGGCGATTGTAACTTTTGTTGAACGGGCCGAGCGATTGCGTGAAGAAGACGGGGTCCTTGCCCAGAATCGCGTCGATCCGGAATTGATTAAGTCGCCGTTCCAGATTGTAAGTCTCGACAAGATAGGTTCCGCCTGTCGTGACCACGAGGTCGGCGTCTTTGTAGATATCGAGACCACGGCGATTGCTTGAGCTGAACAAACGCCCGAGAACGCCGCGGGTGCCGAACCGCCGCAGGGCATTGAGGACGAGCCGATTGTAGATCGGCTTGAACAGGTTCTTCAGCCCGCTGCCGTATTTGTAGCGGAACAGAGATTCCGACAGCAGCTTGTGAAATTCGAGATCAGGATACTCTTTCTTCGTGTAGAGCCTCGCCGCCACCTCCGGCTGGCTGTCGAAGACGTAGAACTGGATATCGTCTTGCACGATCGTCTTGAAAACATGGCGGATCGCCAGGAGAATCGCTGCATCCCCGGTATTCAGGCAGACGGTGTTTTCAACCGCGATCTTCATGGAATGACCTCATTTCGTGAGTAGTCCCGTGCTTCCATCGACGGGTGCGAAGGGCGATTGCAGGCGGGTTGGCCGAAAATGCTGCACGCCAAGGATGGTCCTCGCGTCGTGATTATTGGCGCGCAGCCCGATGGCAGGCCAACGCGCGGTCCATGTGGCCCAAGCAGAGCGAGATTAACCCATCGATTTTGCAGTGCAACAAAAAACGAGGATTTTTGCTACGCTGCAACCAAAAATGTTGCGATGCAGCAAGAGCTGTACTAGCATTGTCGCGGGCGGGCCAACAGCGGTCGAGTTTTCATGCTGCATGTCTTGTACTTGGTACACGACGTCTCCGACCCGGCAGTGCGCCGGCGGATCATAATGCTCAAGGCAGGCGGCGCCCAGGTTACGCTGGCGGGCTTTCGTCGTACGGCAAGCGCAGTTGCTGATGTCGAGGGCTTGCAGCCGATCGATCTCGGGCCGACTCGTGATGGCCGATTCGCCCAACGTCTGGCCGCGATCATGAAGGCAGTTGTCTCGACCGGCTCGAAGCTGAGCTCAATGCCACGGCCCGACCTCATTGTCGCGCGCAATCTGGAAATGCTGGCGCTTGCCCGCCGCGCCAGGTCGGCTTTCCAGGCAACGGTGCCGATCGTCTACGAGTGCCTGGATATCCATCGCCTGCTGCTTCGCGACGATCCGCTGGGATGGGCGATGCGCGGCGCAGAACGCTTCCTGGCTAGGGATGTGAAGCTTCTGGTGACCAGCTCTCCGGCCTTCATCGCCAACTATTTCAAGCCGTTCGGGCAGATTGCCGCCCCGGTCGAACTGCTCGAAAACAAGTATTTCGAGCCAGCCGCGGCCTCGCTGGATGACCGCGCGGCACCGGAGAACCCCGTTGCGCCGCCTTGGCGGATCGGCTGGTTCGGGGCGCTTCGCTGCCGTCGCTCCCTGGAGCTTCTGGCCGAATTTTCGCGCCGCCTCGACGGCCGCTTTGAAATCGTCCTCAGGGGCCGCCCGGCGCTGTCCGAATTTCCCGATTTCCACGGTTTCGTCGAATCGGAACCCTGGCTCTCGTTTGGCGGGCCCTACCGCAATCCCGAGGATATGGCGGCGATCTACCGCGAGGTTCACTTTTCCTGGGCCATCGACTTTTTTGAGCAGGGCCTGAACTCCGAATGGCTGCTGCCCAACCGGCTCTATGAGGGCTGCCGCTTCGGAGCCGTGCCGATTTCGATGGGAGCCACCGAAACCGGCCGGTTCCTCGACCGGCAAGGCATAGGGGTTCTTTTGCCAGAAGCGACGCCCGAGGCGCTCGAAGCCGCCGTCGGCACGATGGAGCAGCATCGGTTCGGGACATTGAGGGCGCGTGTTCTCGCCCGCAATCCGCGCACCTGGAGCTACGACCGCGCCGATTGTCGGGCGCTCGTCGAAAAGCTCCGCGGGCTGACTGCGGCTCCCGGTCCATATGCTGCCGAAGCATTGGCATAGAAGGACTGCCGATGACGCAAACCGAAATTCCATCCTGCACGATCGTGGTTCCGTGCCTGAACGAAGCGGCCCATATCGGCGCGTTGCTTCGAGAGCTCCGCCCTGCGGCCGAGAGGCTGGGCGCCGTGATCATCGTTGCCGATGGCGGCAGCACGGACGGCACCAGGACGATCGTCGCGGACATCGCCGCAAAAGATCAGCGGGTGATCCTGCTGCACAATGAAAAGCGCTTGCAGAGCGCGGCAATCAATCTCGCCGTCGCCAGGTTCGGGGAAGGCGTCGACTATCTCATTCGCATCGACGCGCATGGCGGCTATCCTGCGGATTATTGCGACCGGCTGGTCGAAGAAGCGCAGGCCACCGGTGCGGATTCGGTCGTCGTCTCGATGCTGACCAGTGGCAGCGGCATGGTTCAGAAAGCAGCGGCAGCGGCGCAGAACTCCAGGCTCGGCACCGGCGGTTCCAAGCACCGGCATCTTTCGGCGGGAGAATGGGTCGATCATGGCCACCACGCACTGATACGGATATCGGCCTTCACCGCGGTCGGCGGCTATGACGAAACGTTCAGCCATAATGAGGATGCCGAACTCGACTATCGGCTCCGCCAGGCCGGTTACCGCATCTGGATGACCGGCAAGACGCAAATGGTCTACTACCCGCGTTCCTCGCTGAAGGGCCTCTATTTTCAGTATCTCGGCTATGGCCGTGGCCGGGCGAAGAACGTTCTCAAGCACCGCATGATCCCGAAGATCCGGCAGATGGTGCCGCTTCTAGTGTTCCCCGTGGTTCTTCTCGCCGCCTTTTCCTTCGTCCACTGGCTGGCGGCCGTGCCGCTTTTGCTATGGGCGTCGGTCTGCCTCGGCTACGGCTTTTGGACCGCTCTCAGCCAGCGCAAAGCCGACATTGCCCTTGCCGGCGTCTCGGCAATGGTCATGCATTTCGGCTGGTCGGTCGGTTTCTGGCTGCAACTGCTCGCACCGCGACCGCAGCGCGGGGTAGCGTGATGGACCCGGTCAGGAAAAATCGAAGCATCGATATCTGCGTCTGCACATTTCGCCGGCCGGAGCTTGCCGACACGCTTCGCTCCATAGCGGCCATGGATATGCCCGCGGGATTCGACGTCGGTGTTATCATCGCGGACAACGACGATACGCCGACGGCCGAACAGATGGTGACGACGCTGGCTGCGGAGTTGAAGCTGCCAATGACCTACCGGCACGCCCCGGCCCGCAACATCTCGATAGCGCGCAACGCTTGCCTCGATGCCAGTGCGGCGGATTTCGTCGCCTTTATCGACGACGACGAGACGGCCACCGCTGGCTGGCTTGCCGAACTGGTGGCGACGGCGGAAGCAACAGGTGCTGCGACGGTGCTTGGGCCGGTGCAAGCCCGTTACCTGCCGGATGCGCCCGCCTGGATGCGCAAAGGCGATTTCCACTCGACCTTGCCGGTCTGGGTGAGCGGCGAAATCCGCACCGGCTACACCTGCAACGTCCTGCTCAGGATTGGCGCTGAGAGCCTGCGCGGCCGGCGCTTCAGCCTGGCACGTGGCCAGACCGGCGGCGAAGATACGGAATTCTTCGACCAGATGGTCAAGGCCGGCGGCCGCATCGCCTTTTCGCCGGAGGCTTGGGTCGACGAAGCGGTGCCACCTGCCAGGGCGGCATTCGACTGGCTCGGCCGCCGCCGGTTCCGCGTTGGGCAGACGCATGGTCATCTTCTGGGGCGCAACGCACACGGCCTTGCCCGGCTCAAGCAGGTCGGCATTGCCGCGGCAAAGGCCGCCTACAGTTTCCTGTCGGCAATTCCGGTCGCCATCGACCCCGTACGTCGGAACCGCAGCGTGCTTCGCGGCATTATGCATGTCGGCGTCGTCAGCGGCCTCGTCGGGGTTCGTGAAATCCGCCAATACGGCCTGTCTTCGCCGCAGCAAGGGGGCAAGCGTGCAGCCTGACGTGAGCTTCGTGATTGCCGCCTACAATGCCGAGGCGACCATCGATCGGGCGATTGCCAGCGCCGTCGCCCAGCGCAATATCAGCGTCGAGGTCATCGTCGTCGACGACAAGTCGCGCGACCGGACGCTCGACCTGGCGAGATCCTACCCCGAAGACATCGTACGCGTTGTCGCGCTTGAGCAAAACCGTGGCCCCGGCGGCGCCAGGAATGCCGGCCTTGAGCTTGCCCGCGGCAGGTGGGTCGCGGTCCTAGATTCGGACGACGCGGTCTATCCCGGGCGAATCTGCACCATGATCGAGCGCGCGGAGAAAGCGGGCGCCGAGATCGCGGTCGATAATCTGCAGGTCGTTCGCGAGGATGGCGTTGCCGAAGAGACGATGTTCCCGGCCGACTATCTGGAAGGCCTCGGTTCAATCTCGCTGGCGGATTTCATCGGCGGTAACGTCCTCTTCGAATCGAGGTTCAATCTCGGCTACCTCAAGCCGATCTTCCAGCGCCGGTTCCTGAACGAGAACGGGCTTCGTTACGATGAAAGCCTGATCATTGGCGAAGACTATATCCTCCTGGCCAGTGCTCTGGCTAAAGGCGGCAAATGCGTCGTCGAGCCGACGACGGGCTATATCTACCACATTCGCACCGGTTCCATCTCCCGGGTGCTCGAACTTCATCACGTCGAGGCGATGCGCAGGGCCGATGCCACCTTCGCCGCGACCCATTCCATGGATGCTGCGGCCGAGGCGGCGTTCGCCAGGCGCGCTCGCAGCCTGCGCCGGGCGGCATCATTCCTGTCGCTGGTCCAGCACATCAAGGCGCGGTCCCCGCTCAAGGCGATATGGACGGCGCTCAGCGATCCGGCGGCGGTTCGGCATATGAGCATGCCGATCGCCGTCCGGCTGCGAAGGGTAGCGGCACAGTTTGCCGTGGTGGCGGGGAGGTGAAGGGCTGCAGGTGAATGAAGACAGTTTCGCCGCCTGCGACAGGGTTGAAATCGATCTCCTCAGAAGGAACATGCAATGAAAAAAGTCAGGAAGGCAGTCATACCGGTGGCGGGGCTCGGAACGCGGTTCCTGCCGGCGACCAAGTCCATGCCGAAGGAAATGCTGCCGGTGGTCGACAGGCCTGTCGTGCAATATGCGGTTGACGAGGCGTTCGAGGCCGGCATCGAGCACATCGTCTTCGTCACCGGCCGCAACAAGGCGGTGATCGAGGACTATTTCGACCTGCATCCTGAACTGATCGGAACCCTGGAGCAGAGCGGCAAGAAGGCGCAACTCGAATCGCTTGAAAGCCTGCTTCCCGTCGCCGGCGCCACGAGCTTCATCCGCCAGCAGTCGCCGCAAGGCCTCGGCCATGCCGTCTGGTGCGCGCGCGAAGTCATCGGTGACGAGCCCTTCGCGTTGCTGTTGCCGGACATGGTATCCTTTGGCGGGCGCGGCTGTCTCGCCGAAGTCGCCGATCTTTATGCGCAGACTGGCGCAAACGTTATTGCCGTCGAGCGTTGCGACCCGACCGAGACCAGCAAATACGGCATTGTCGGGCGCGGCGCGGATGTCGGCACGGGCTTCGAGGTGACGGCCATGGTCGAAAAGCCGGCTCCTGCCAACGCGCCGTCGAACTTCTACATCAACGGCCGCTACATCCTGCAGCCCGAGATATTCTCGTTGCTTGCCAGCCAGCAACGCGGCGCCGGAAACGAGATCCAGCTGACCGACGCAATGGTGCGTCTCGCACAGACCCAGGCCTTCTTCGCCCAGCCTTTCGACGGCCGCATGTTCGACTGCGGTTCGAAGGAGGGTTTCATCCAGGCCAATATCGCTTTCGCGCTGGCGCGGGAGGACATGAAGGGCCCGATCTTCGAGATGCTGCAGGAATTCGTCCGGTCGCATCAGCGTCGGGAAGAAGCCGCATAATGTCCATTTTTTCGAGGCATTGTGGGTGCGGCTGATGACGCAGGACAGGCCGTTGCGCCGCGCGTAACGCGCACTGTGTCCGGCGCAAGGTTTGCACCCTATGTCCCGACCTTCGAGGCGGTAGCGCCTGCAAACTAGAATTGGACCGAAGATGAACTATGCCAATTTTCCTGTCGACAAGAGGACGCCATTGCCGGCTTCTAATGCGGCAAACGCCGAAGACTTCATCGACATCGAGCGCCTGCTTGGCATGGCCGCGCGGCAGGCGAAAGTGGTTGCCGCCTGCGCCGTCATCGGTCTCTTTCTCGGCGTGCTCTATTTGCAGACGACGCCTCCTACCTATGTGGCGACGAGCAGCGTGCTGATCGACGAAGGATTGAACAAGGTCGTCGACGACATTTCGGCGGCGTCGGTCAGCATGCAGACCGACTCCGCCGTTCTGAGCCAGATCGAAATACTACAGTCGGCCAGGCTGGCTGGGGTGGTCGTCGACAAGCTGAAGCTCGATCAGAACGACGCTTTCATGAACCCTCCGACGTCGGCCCTGTCGAAGGTTGCTGGCTTTGTGCGCGGTATCGTCCAGTCTGTCCGCCCCAAGCGCGCCGCTAGCACAACCGATGTCACTCAGCTTGATGCTGCGACGCGTGACGCGATCACCGCATCCTCATCGCCCCGTGACTACGCAATCTTCAAACTGCAGACCCAACTCGATGCCGAGCGGATCGGCCGGAGCTTTGTCATCAGCATCTCCTTCCAGGCGACGGATCCGGCGCTTGCGACCGCCATCACCAAGGCCTATGCCGATGCCTATCTAGCCGATCAACTCGATGCCAGCTTCGACGCGACCGAGCGGGCGGCGGTCTGGCTGCAAGGCAGGCTGACCGAGCTTCGTGAGAGCTCCCAGGCGGCTGCACTGGCGGTCGAAAAGTTCAGGGCCGAACACGGATTGGCCGTCAATGACGGCCAGCTGATCAGCGACAAGCAATTGTCCGATCTCAACACCCAGTTGATCGTCGCGCAGGCCGATACAGCACGTGCCGGCGCCCGCTATCAGCAGTACAAGTCGATCGTCGAAAGCGGCTCGGACAACGCGTTCAAGGACGCTGCGATATCGAACGACCAGCCGAGCAGCTCGGTCATCACGACGCTGAAGAACCGCTATCTCACCGTATCCAAGCGACAGCAGGATGTCGAAGCCAATTTCGGCCCGCAACATCCGCAGGCCGTCGCGCTCGCCAAGGAGAAGGCCGACATATCGGCGCAGATTTTCGGCGAGCTGAAGCAACTGACCGAAAGCTACCGCAACGAATACGAGGTCGCTCTGGCGCGCGAAACCGCGCTCCGCGCAAATGTCGCCTTGGCGGCTGGCAAGAGCTCCATCGACAACCAGTCGCAGGTCAAGCTGCGTGAGCTGGACCAAAAGGCGACGGCGCTGTCGACGCTCTACCAGACGTTCCTGAACCGCTATGAGGAGGCCGCCCAGCAGCAATCCTTCCCGGTCGGCAAGATCCGGGTCATCTCGGACGCGACGATGCCGCAGTCGGCCGCAACCCCCCGCACAGCCATCGTGCTGGGGCTTTCGCTGGCGCTTGGCATGATGCTGGGGGCAGGGGTTGGTGGCCTGAATGAATTCAGGGAACGCTTCTTCAGGACCGGCGAGGATGTGCGCGACCGGGTCGGCCTCAAATTCCTCGGCTACCTGCCGGTCATCGGCAAGGCTGGCAAGGATGACCAGCGCAATGGCGGTCAGCCTGACGTCAAAGTCGTTGAATCCAAGACCGCCAAGTCCTCCAAGTCCCAGCCCTCCAAAACATTGTCGGCAGCCGAAAAACGTGCGCGGATGCGGGTAACCGTCGATGCCCCGGCATCGATGTTCTCCGAGACGCTGCGCAACGCCAAGATCGCCTTCGATGTCGTCATGGAAGGCCAGGGCAGCCGGGTCATCGGCGTGGTCTCGGTGCTTCCCGGCGAGGGCAAGTCGACGGTGGCGGCCAATCTTGCCGGGCTGCTTGCCGTCAACGGATCGAAAACGCTGCTGATCGACGGCGACCTGCGCAATCCCGGCCTCAGCCGCAGCCTCGGTATGGAGGCCGAGCAGGGCCTGATGGAAGCTGTGGTGAGCGGGCAGACATGGCAGTCGGTCGGCAAGATCGACCGGCAGACCAAGCTGGCTATCATCCCGGCCGTCCTGCGTGGCCAGTTTTCGCATACCAGCGAGCTTCTGTCTTCAGCCGGCATGCGGCGTTTCATCGATAACGCCAAGGAAACCTTCGAATACATCATCGTCGATCTGCCGCCGCTCGGGCCTGTCGTCGACGCCAAGGCCTTCGCTCCGCTTGTCGACGGCTTCGTGCTGGTCACCGAATGGGGACGCACGCCGCGTGCGATGGTGCAATCCATGCTCAGCTCGGAGCCCTACATCGCCAAGAAGATCATTGGCGCGGTGCTGAACAAGGTCGAACTGAAGAAGCTGGCCAAATATGGCGCGATCGGCGGCTCGGAAAAATTCTTCGACAAATATTCGAGCTACTATCTGGAAAAATCGGAAGCGCGCACCAAGGCAGCCGCCTGAGCGACGACATCGCGCTCAGGAAAATATCAACCTGGCGCGGTTGTCGACGATCCTGAGGGCGGTCAGCTGGCCGGTTTGGAAGGCGCCGGTGTCTATGCCAAGCCGGCGTCCCTCGAGCTTCGGAGTGTCGACCGGCGTATGTCCGTGCACGACATAGCGGTCGAGAAGATGCGCAGCGTCGAAGAAGTCCGAACGGATATTCAGCAGGTCGTCTTCGTCCTGCGCGGCGAGGTCGATGCCGGGCCTGATGCCGGCATGGACGAACACGAATTTCGCCGAACAGACCATGACCGGCAGCGCGCGCATGAAGCTAATGTGGTCGGCTGGAATGACTTCCCGAATGCGCTTGTCGACCTCCTCGCTTGACCCATAGAGATCGGCCATGCGCGACGGGTCGACGCCGTAGGAAAACAGCGTTTGCAGGCCGCCTATTGCCAGCCACGACTCTCTCGAAATGATCCCGTCGAGATAGTTCAGCATCACGACTTCGTGGTTGCCGGCAAGGCAGATGCGCTGGAAGCCTTGGAGCGGCGGCGCCAGCAGATGATCGAGCACACGCGCCGACTGGGGTCCACGATCGACGTAGTCGCCAAGCATGATGATGAGCTTGCGCCCTTCGAAGGGCGCCGAATCGAGCAGGATCTTCTGCTCCAGGGCGCGGAGTTCCTTGTAGCAGCCATGCACGTCGCCGATCGCATAGACGACTGCACCCCGCATATCGATCTCCAGCCGCTGGCGTGCCGCGGCCTGGGGCTTTCTCGATCGCTGGAACAGGGTCACGTATGGCATCTCGCATGGCTGTGGGTGCGTCTCGATTCCGAAACAACTTGACGACACCGCGCGTGGATACCACGTCCGGCGCCGGTCGTTCCATACCGGAGCTTCGGACGCAACTCGGCTTCGGCGCCCCTTACAGGCCGATGCCGCGCCGGTTCAGCGCGGCGGTGATCTCGTCGAGGATGGCCGGGTCGTCGATCGTTGCCGGCATGGCCCATTCCTCCTTGTCGGCGATCTTCTGCATGGTGCCGCGCAGGATCTTGCCGGAGCGCGTCTTCGGCAGGCGCTTGATCGTCACCACCGTCTTGAAGGCAGCGACCGGGCCGATCCGTTCGCGCACCAGGGTGACAACCTCATTTTCGATGATGCCGGCGTCGCGGTCGACGCCGGCATTCAGCACGACGAAGCCGAGTGGAACCTGGCCTTTCATAGCATCGGCAATACCGACGACGGCGCATTCGGCGACGTCGGGATGCGCGGCCAGAACCTCCTCCATGGCGCCGGTCGATAGCCGGTGGCCGGCGACATTGATGATGTCGTCGGTGCGAGCCATGACATAGAGATAGCCGTCCTCGTCCATCATGCCGGCATCCGCGGTTTTGTAGAAGCCGGGGAACTCGTCGAGATAGGCTTGGCGAAACCGCTCGTCGGCATTCCACAGCGTCGGCAGGCAGCCGGGGGGCAACGGCAATCTCACCACGACATTTCCAAGCGTACCACGCTTGACCTCATGCCCGGCATCGTCGAGCACGCGGATGTCATAACCGGGCATCGGCACGCCGGGCGAGCCGTATTTGACCGGCAGCAGGCCCATTCCGGCGGGGTTGATGGTCATCGGCGAGCCGGTCTCGGTCTGCCACCAATGGTCGATCACCGGCACGGTCAATTTCTGCTCCGCCCATTTGATGGTTTCGGGATCGGCGCGCTCGCCGGCGAGGAACAGCGTCCGGAATTTGGACAGGTCGTATTTCGGGACGAATTCGCCCTTCGGGTCCTGTCCTTTGATGGCGCGAAAGGCGGTTGGCGCGGTGAACAGCGCGACGACGCCATGCTCGGCGATCACACGCCAATAGGTGCCGGCATCGGGCGTGCCGACCGGCTTGCCCTCGAACAGGATCGTTGTGCAGCCATGCAGCAGCGGGCCGTAGACGATATAGGAATGGCCGACCACCCAGCCGACATCGGAAGCCGCCCAGAACACTTCGCCCGGTTTGACGCCGAACTCGTTTTCCATCGACCATTTCAGCGCGACCATATGGCCGCCATTGTCACGCACGATTCCCTTCGGCTGGCCGGTCGTGCCCGACGTGTAGATGATGTAGAGCGGATCGGTGGCAAGCACCGGAACACAGTCGACATTGGCACCCGCGGCCCGCTCCCGCGCCACGGCGTCGGCATAGTCGATATCGTGGTTTTCCCTGAGTTCGCAGCGCAGTTGGTCGCGCTGCAGGATAAGGCAGCTTTCCGGCTTGTGCCGCGACATCTCGATCGCCTTGTCGAGCAGCGGCTTATAGGCAACCACGCGCCCTGGCTCCAGGCCGCAGGAAGCGGAGATGATCAGCTTCGGCTTGGCGTCGTCGATGCGGGTGGCGAGCTCATGCGAGGCAAAGCCGCCGAAGACCACCGAATGCACGGCGCCGATCCGCGCACAGGCAAGCATGGCGAAGGCTGCTTCCGGCACCATCGGCATGTAGATGATGACGCGATCGCCTTTTTGGATGCCACGATTCTTGAGCACCGAGGTCAGCGCGATCACCTCGCGCTTCAACTCGGTATAGGTGAACTTCCTGATTGTGCCGGAAATCGCGCTGTCATGGATCAACGCGATCTGGTCGGCACGGCCGCCCGCCACATGACGATCGACGGCATTGAAGCAGGTGTTGCACGAGGCGCCAATGAACCACCTGCCATAGACGCCGGCATTGGCGTCGAACACCGTCTCAAAGGGCGAGAACCAGTCGATTTCGCCCGCGGCATCGGCCCAGAATTTTTCCGAGTCGCGTTTCCAGTCGTCATAGACCTCGTGGTAGCGTGACGCCATCCAGCTTCCTCCCCAGGAATGTTTGCTGTCCTTGAAATAGCGTATGCTGGTTTGTGTAACCATGTATTTGTGCGTTTCGTTTGCCGTCGTTCTAACTTGGCCGCAAGTGCGGGTCATGGTGGTCTGGGGGCCGGTATCGTTCGAATTTTCGGCATTAGGGGCAGGGCGCGATGAAATTGCGATATGAGCTTGGGTTTGCCGCGGTTGCGACGCTGGCGGTGGTGCTCGCTTCAGCTGCTCAGGCAGGCGACGCGGCGGCTCGGCGCGTCATCGGCTTTTCGCCAGACGGCAACTACTTCGCCTTCGAACAGTACGGCACGCTCGATGCCGGTGCTTCGGATTCGGGCTGGTCGGAGATCGACATCATCGACACGCGGACCGATGAGTTCGTCGGCGGCAAGCCGATCGTCATCGCCGACGAGACGGAGGATTCGACATTGACGCTTGCGCAGGCGAGGGCACAGGCCGCCGAACTGGCGGCGCCCTTGCTGGCCAAATATGCCATCGCGCCGCGCGGCGAGCGGACTGCCTTGGACAGGTTCACCTTTCCCGACGACATGGTCGCCTACAATGACATTGCGCGCCTCGAGCAGGTTTCGCAAAAATGGCTTTCGCCGGCCTATGACGAGCTTGGCACCATCCAGCTCGAGCAGATCCGTGCCGACAGCACGGCGGATTGTTCAGCGAGTTTCGACGCGACGCTGCAAGGCGAAACGACCGGCAAGGCGCTCGGCTTTCGCCTGACGCTGCAGGGTCAGGACGGCAAGCCGATCAAGCTGCTGCATGAGGACAAGGCGGTGCCCGGTTCGAGGAATTGCCCGACTTCCTACAGCCTGTCGGAATCTTACGCATTCACCCCGGATGGAAAACCGGGCGTGCTTGCGGTGCTCGTGCAGCGCTTCAGCCAGGGATTTGAAGGGCGCGACCGCCGTTTCATCGCCGTGACTGGCCAGGCGCACTGAGGCAACGCGCTGAGACGTAGTCCGCTACCCGAGTTTGTTGTCCCTAAAGCGGGAGGGCAGCGAGCATAAGTCCGACCCCGCCGACGATCAGCAAGGCGGCTGCCAGCACCTTTCCATGGCGCTCGAAACCCGTCGGCGCCCGATCCCAATTGTAACGCATGCTCGAACTCCCCAAACCCGCAGATTCTTTATCTTACGCAGGGTGAGGAGGGCAACCTGTCTGGCGATGCGCGGCGTTGCCGATACCGGTCTTGTCACCGACTATTTCTGGGGCATTCTCCGCCGCTACATGCCCCAGCGCAGCGCGGCCGTATGTACCGGTGCATCCCACCAAATAGCCGCCTCGTCGTCGAGCATGCTCAGCGTGATCGAACAGCCGGCCATATCGAGCGAGGTCACATAGGACCCGACCAGCGACCGGATCACCGTCACGCCGTGCTTCTCGAAGATTTTGCGGGCGCTGTTGTACATCAGATAAAGCTCCATCAACGGTGTGCCGCCAAAGCCGTTGACGAAGAGTAGCGCCTGGCCTCTGGCACCGTCGCCCAGGTCACCCAGGATTGCGGTACAGATCTCCTCGGCGATAGCATCGGCGCTTTTCAATGTGTCGCGCCGCCTCCCAGGCTCGCCGTGGATGCCGACCCCGAACTCCATCTCGCCGTCGCCGATATCGAAGGTCGGCTTGCCCGCCGCCGGCACGGTGCAACTGGTCAGCGCCACGCCCATCGAGCGCGTCGCGCCGTTGACGCGCTCGCCGAGCGCCTTCAACGGCTCCAGTGCCATGCCTTGTTCGGCCGCCGCGCCGACGATTTTCTCGACCACCAGCGTGCCGGCGACGCCGCGCCGGCCGGTGGTGTAGGACGAGTTTTCGACCGCAACGTCGTCATTGGTCACGATTTGCATCACGCCTTCCGACATTTCAGCGGCCATGTCGAAATTCATCACGTCGCCCTCGTAGTTCTTGACAATGAACAGGCAGCCGGCGCCCGTATTGACGACTTCGGCCGCCGCCATCATCTGGTCAGGCGTTGGCGAGGTGAATACCTGGCCGGGGCAGGCCGCATCCAGCATGCCGTGCCCGACGAACCCGCCATGTAGCGGCTCGTGACCCGAGCCGCCGCCGGAGATCAGCGCCACCTTGCCCGGTGTGAGCAGCTTGCGGCGGACAAATCTGTGTTCCGCGCCAAGCGCCAGGATATCGGCATGCGCGGCAACGAAGCCGTCGAGGCTCTCGGTCAGCACCGTATCGACCGAATTCAAAAATTTCTTCATGGCCGTCCTCCCGAAATAGCCCAGCGTCAGCTGCCCTTGCCGGCAATGCTGGTGATCTTCTGGATGAAATCGTTGACCGCCCGGTCGAGCGCCGCGTTCTGCTTGTCGTCGCCGAAATCGGGAACGATCAGCGAGACATGGCGTGTCTTGCGCAAGCCTGCGGCCAGCGACATCTTTCCCGGATGCGCCCGATGGTAGGCCTCAAGGAAATGATCGCGTTCGGCCGGGCTGAAATGGCAGACGGAGAAGATAACCGGCAAATGCTTCGACGGGATCGGCGTCGAATAGGCCGGGCTGGAAATCTGCGTGACGAAGCTGCGATGCTTGCCCAGCGCATCGGCGAGGCGCTGGCGCATGCCGGACGGGCGCTGGTCGATCACCTGCGACAGGATCGTCTTGTAGGCGCGGATCGCCTCTTCGGGGCCGGATTGCGACGCCTTGTCTGCCATACCGGGGCCTAGATCGAAACGTCCGCGATGGCCGCCTTGGCCATCGCGAGTTGGGCGGGAGCGACGGAGAGGTCACGCAGGCCGGTTTCGAGCAGCGCCGGGATCGAGGCGGGGTCGCCGCCGGCATCGCCACACAGGCTGACCGGGATATTATGCTCGCGGCCGAAGGCGGCAACCGAGGCGATCAGCCGGAGCACGGCCGGATGCCTGACGGAATTCAAATGTGCGACCGACGCATTGTCGCGCGCGGCGGCCATCACGTATTGGGTCAAATCATTCGAACCGATCGAGAAGAAAGCGGCCTTGGCGAATGCCTCCGGTGCGATGGCCACCGACGGCACCTCGACCATGATGCCAAGCGGCGGCATTTTGTGCGCGATGCCGCGCGCCAAAAGGTCAGCCTGCTCCTCAGCGAACAGCGCGGTGGCGTGTTCATACTCTTCCGGAACGGCGATCATCGGGAACATCACCTTCAGATTGCCGTGCATGGCGGCACGTAGCAAGGCGCGGATCTGCACACCAAAGATCTCCGGACGCATCAGCGACAGCCTGATCCCGCGCAGGCCAAGGAATGGATTACCTTCCTCGACGGTCAGGCCCGGCACAGGTTTATCGCCGCCCGCATCGACAGTACGGATCGTCACCGGCCTGTCGCCTGCCCATTCCAGCACTCTACGGTAGGCGCGATATTGCGTCTCCTCGTCCGGCAGCGTCTTGCCGAACAGGAATTCGGTCCGCATCAGCCCGACACCGTCGCACGCCGCAGCATCGATGCGGTCGACATCGGACGGATCGGCAATATTCACCTGCACGTGGACCGCTATGCCGGTCTTCGTTGCTGCCGGCCTTGTCAAATAGGCTGCCGCTTTGTCGCGATGCGCCGCGAAAGACGACGACGATCGCCGGAATGCGTCGATCTCCACTTTCGAAGGCGCCAACACGATGCCGCCATGTTCGGCATCGAGCAGTGCGATTCCGGCAAGGTGAGCCGGCGAAGCACCGGGCCCGGCTACCCCACGCGCTACGAGCCCCAACCCCACCACCATTGGCACGCCGCGTGAGCGTGCCAGCATTGCGACATGACTTGCGGCACTTCCGGCCGTAAGTGCTATGCCGCCGCCGGCACTCCAGTCGGTTTCGAGGAAGCGCGTCGGTGCGATATCCTCGCCGTAGAAGATCGCACCTGCCGGCGCGGCAATGTCGCCGCCCCCGGCAAGCGCGCGTAGCACCTGGTCGCGTATGTCGCGCATGTCGGCCGCGCGCGCCCGGAAATAGTCCTGCTCGGATGTTTCATAGCCGGCTATCTCGGCGTCGAGCGCTTTTCGCCAAGCCACATCAGCAGCCATGCCCTCGGCAATTCGCTCAAAGGCCGGGCCGGTCAGCGCGTCGTCCTCCAGCATGGCGAGCTGGAATTCGAGGATACCGGCCGCCTCGCTGTCGCTGGTTTCGATCAATGTCGCGAGCCGGCCTGCGGCAATGGAAATGGCGGCCTCAAGCGCCGCCTTCTCGTCCCCGGCAGTCGCCTTGCGGACATAACGCACA
Organism: Mesorhizobium sp. M0854; assembly: GCF_040319815.1. Classification (NCBI taxonomy): domain Bacteria; kingdom Pseudomonadati; phylum Pseudomonadota; class Alphaproteobacteria; order Hyphomicrobiales; family Phyllobacteriaceae; genus Mesorhizobium; species Mesorhizobium sp. M0854. The sequence goes on along the minus strand of NZ_JAMYOL010000001.1, from coordinate 266,374 downwards.
GCAGCCTGGTCCAGATTGAACAGCGGCCCCTCGGCATAGCCGGCCGATGCCGAAATGCCCTGCAGCCTAAGCGGTTCGGGCATGGTCCTTGCCTTCGTCGAAATCGCGCCGCACCAGCTCGACCAGTGCGCCGACCGCCTCGCCGGCGCCGTCCCCTTTGGCTCTGATATGCAGGACAGTGCCTTTCGGCGCTTTCGCCGCCATCACCTTGACGATGCTCTTGGCGTCGAACCATGGCCCGTTGGCGGCGAGCGCAATCTCGACGTCGGCCGAAAACGTCTTGGCAAGCTTGGTGAACTTCACCGAAGGACGCGCATGCAGTCCCACCTCATGGGTGATCAGGACGCTGGCTTCGGCTGCTGCGGACATGCTTGTCAAAATTCCCGTTCGTTCACGACGGCGACAATTCGTGCGCCGTCGCCACCACTTCCCTGAGCGAGGCGCCGCCGGAAGCCTCGGTCGCCGCCATCACCGCGCCTTCGACGATCGGCGCATTGCAGACAATGATCTTCTGGGCGCGTGGTTCGCCGATCATCTCGACCGCCATCTCGCTATTGGTCTCGGCACCGCCGAGATCGACGAGGATCGCGACCCCCGCCTCCGACCAGGCCTTGTCGATGGCGTCCATGATCGCCTCGACATTGGTTCCCAGCCCGCCATGGCCGTTTCCCCCGCACCATGCAAGCGGCACTTCGTTGCCGACCATCTGCCGCACCATGTCGGCGGTGCCTTCGGCGACCAGCGGCGAATGCGATACGATGACGATGCCGACATTGCTCATGCGCGCCTCTCGATTGCCTCGGCTACGGCCCGCACCAGAAGCGCAGTCGAGCGTGCGCCGGCATCCATATGACCGATCGAACGGTCGCCAAGGAACGAGGCGCGCCCACGCAGCGCCTTCATCGGCACGGTCGCGTCGGCCGCGTTGTCGGCGATCTCGACGATGTCCGCTGCCGTCTTTCCCTGCAGCAGGGCCTCATGCACCGGCTGCAGCACATCTAACATGGTTTTTTGCCCGGCCTGCGACTTGCCTCTGGCGGCAACCGCTTCGATCGCCTTGCCGAAGGCCGCCGCCAGGTCGGCGCGACCCGGCGCGGCGGAAATCTCCTTGCCGAGCGCCATGAACAGCGTGCCGAACAACGGACCGGAGGCTCCGCCGACGGTCATCACCAGTTTGGTGCCGATCGCCTTCAGCGCCTCGGGCAACGGCTTTGTCGCAAACGCGCCGGCCTCGGCCCGCACTGCCTCGAAGCCGCGTCTCATGTTGAGCCCATGGTCGCCGTCGCCGATGGCCTGGTCGAGACTGGTCAGCTCGTCGGCATGTGCGGCGATCGTGTTTGCCGCCGCCTCGATCAGCCTGGAAATATCCGCTGCCGCCATATCACCCATGCTCCTGGCCCCTGCGCTGCCGGCAGTACGAGAAAATTGCATATCCGGCAATTGAAGCATTCTTTTCCCCAGTCAAGCGGGTTCGAGCAACGCAGCGAGGGCAGTGAAGACCTCGGCGACGGCAAAGGCGCCGGGGTCGACCACGCCGTCGAGCTGGCTGCCAATATAAGCGGACCGCCCGGCCTTGGCCTTGCGCATGGCAGCGGTGGCCTCGGCGCCGCGTTGCGCCGCGACCGCCGCATCTTCCAGACTCCCCCTATCCAGCGCCCTCAAGGCGGGTTCCAGGGCATCGATCATCGTGCGATCGCCGACCCTCGCTCCACCATAGAAGGACATCCGATCGAGGCCGGCGAGAAGCGCCTTGGGAAGCGTTTCGCCAGACTCCAGCGCCTGCGCGGCGGCGGTGAAGAAGATCGACAACAGCACGCCGCTAGAGCCGCCCATGCTGGCGCTCAGGATGTCGCCGACGACGGCGAGCGTTGCGGCAGGGTCAGCGAGCGGCAGTGTTGCAATGCGGCCAAGCACACTGCGCGCACCGGCCGCCACTGTCGATCCGGTGTCACCGTCTCCCGCCTTGGCATCCAGTCCGTTCAACGAGCCTTCAAGCGAGATCAGCCGTTCGCAGACCGCGACAACCAACCGGTCGGTGCGTGCGTCCTGGCTGGCTTTCGACGCGTTGTTCGGGCCGGCGGCTTTGGCCATCGGCACGACGCTGGCTTGGCGAACGGCTCTTGCCGGCAGCCAGGCGTGGGGGCCTACCGGCGCCCGCAACGCCGCTTCGCGCGACGCATCGAGCCGGATCAGCGACAGGGAAAAGCCGTTCATGTTGAGCGCGGTCATAAGCTGCCCGGGCCCGATTGTCAGCGTCACCTTTTGCGCCAGCGGTGAAGCCAGTACCGCATTGGCGACAAGCAACATTTCCAGCGGTGGCACCGAACCGAGATTATTGATCAGCAAGGCGTAGTGGCTGACCGGATCAAGCCGCGCGGCAAGGCGCTCCGACATGATCGCAACCAGCCTTTCGGCACTTTGCACCGCAATCCGCTCAACGCCCGGTTCGCCATGGATGCCGAGGCCGAGTTCGGCATCGTCCGCCCCGAATCTTTCTTCATGGCTCTGGCCGGGGATCGAGCAGGATGACAGCGATATGCCGAGCGAAACGATATCCGCCGCCACTGCCCGCGCCGCCCCGGCAATCGCCGCCAGGTCAATGCCGGCTTCCGACTGGTGGCCGGCGATCTTGTGCACGAACAAGGTGCCGGCCAGGCCACGCGGCTGGGCAATGTCCGGCAGGGCGATATCGTCGGCGACAATCACCATCTCGACCCGGAAGCCTTCGGCGCGCGCCTTCTCGGCTGCCAGGCCGAAGTTGAGGCGATCGCCGGTATAGTTCTTGACGATCAGCAGACACCCGGCGGGACCGGTCACCGCGCGGATGGCGGCCAATACCGCTTCCACGCTCGGCGAAGCAAAGATCTCGCCCGAAACCGCCGCCGTCAGCATGCCAATGCCAACAAAGCCGGCATGGGCAGGTTCGTGCCCGGCCCCGCCGCCGGAAATGACCGCAACCTTGGTCTTATCCCAGTCCGCGCGGAGAATGACCTTGATCTCGGGATAGCCGTCGAGGCGAGCGAGATCGCCGGCGCCGGTAGTATCGAGGAAGCCGTCCAGGGCCTCAGTTACGATCGTATCCCTGCGATTGAAAAAATGCTTCATCGAATTGGTCCAGTCCGGTGCCCGAAATTGCCGGTTGAAAGGTGCCAGGAAAACACTCGCGCAGCGCTCACATCAGCCGTCGCCCATCGGGGCCGAAATACAGCGGCGAGCGATAGCGGATCATGATCTTGTCGCCCTGAGCCAGGTCGGTGTCGGGGTCGGTTAGCGTCACCAGCTTCCTGGTCCCCACCGTCACATGCAGATGGTTCTGGTCGCCGAGATGCTCGACCCAATCGACGACGCCGTCGGCATGGCCGTTCGCCGCCTTCTCGATCGAAAGATGTTCGGTGCGAGCACCGATCGTCTTTGTTCCCGCCGGCGCGCCGCCATCCGGCAGCAGTCCGACCGGCAACAAATTGATTGCCGGTTGGCCGAGCCGTGCGGCGACGTGTAGGTTTGCCGGCTCAGAATAGATCGCGCGCGGGGAACCGATCTGCACCAGCACGCCGTCGGCGAGAATGCCGATGCGGTCGGCCATGGTCATCGCTTCGATCTGGTCGTGCGTGACGTAGAGCATTGTGGCGCCGAGTTCCGCCTGGATGCGCTTCAGCTCTAGCCTGAGATCGGCGCGCAGCTTGGCGTCGAGCGACGACAGCGGCTCGTCCATCAGGTAGATCGACGGCTTGCGCACCAAGGCGCGGCCGATGGCGACGCGCTGCATCTCGCCGCCAGAGAGTTTGGTCGAGCGATTATTCAGCTTGTGGTGGATGCGCACCATCTTGGCCACGTCCTCGACGCGGCGGCGGATCTGATCCTCCGGCATTTTCCGTGCTGGCGAGCGCAGCGGAAAGGCGAGGTTGTCGTAAACCGACAGATGCGGATAGAGCGAATATTGCTGGAATACGAAAGCGGTGTCGCGCTCGGCCGGCGACAGCGTCGTCGTGTCGTGGCCGGCAATATGGATCGAGCCCGCTTCCGGACGCTCCAACCCGGCGATCAGCCTGAGCGTCGTCGTCTTGCCGGCGCCGGTCGGCCCGAGCAGCACGACGAATTCCCCGTCGGCGATATGCAGGTCGAGATTGTCGACGGCGACATGCTCGCCAAAAGCCTTGGTCACGCTTTTGATGTGAACGTCAGCCATGATGTGCTCTCCCCTGGGAGGCCGAGTCATGGATTTCGGTGCGCACCGCACGCCCGGATCCTTTTGCGAACAGCGACAGCCGCGCGCTGCTCAGCGCCAGGCCCACATGATCGCCCGGATTGAGCCGGATTTCGGCCGGCACCCTGGCCTTGATGATGCCGTCCGCTGTCTCCACCGCGACGATCTGAGTGGTGCCGAGATATTCCGTGCCGTAAATAGCACCGCGCAGCTTCGAAGCGTCATCGAAGCGGATGTGCTCCGGTCGGATGCCAAGCGCCATCTCGGCCGGCGCGACGTCCTCGCGGATCTCCGGCACGGCCACCTTCGCGCCTTGCACAACAATTTCCCTGGCGCCCTTTGAAAGCCCGCCGCCGAAGCCGAGGAAATTCATCGGCGGCGAGCCGATGAAGTCGGCGACGAACATCGTCGCCGGCCGGTCGTAGATCTCGCGCGGCGTGCCGAACTGCTCGATGACGCCGTGGTTCATCACCGCGATCTTGTCGGCCATCGACATCGCTTCCATCTGGTCATGCGTGACATAGACGGTGGTGGCGTGAATGCGGTTGTGCAGTTCTCGCAATTCATGGACCATCAGGTCGCGGAATTCGGTGTCGAGCGTGCCGAGCGGCTCATCCATCAGGAAGCATTTTGGCCGCCGTACGATGGCGCGGCCGAGCGCCACGCGCTGGCGATCGCCGCCGGCAAGCCCGGAGACCGATTTGTTGAGCAGATGGTCGATCCGCAAAAGCTTCGCCGTCTCCTCCACTCGGCTCCGGATTTCAGCGCCTGGCACGCCTTGCGCCAGCAGTGGAAAGCCGATGTTCTTCCGCACATTCATGTGCGGATAGAGCGCGAACAGCTGGAAGACGAAGGCGATGTCGCGCTCGCGGGCACGCCGCATGGTGACGTCCTCGCCGCCAAGCAGGATCTTGCCGCCGGTTGGCAGTTCGAGCCCGGCGATCATGCGCAACGTCGTCGTCTTGCCGCAGCCGGACGGCCCCAGCATGACGAAGAATTCGCCGTCCTCGACGACGAAGTTGGAATCCTGCACGGCGACGAAATCGCCGAATGCCTTCCTCAGATGTTCGACCCTGATCTCGGCCATCGTCTACTCCGGAAATTTCGAGACGATGATGAACATCGCCGTGCCCGCAAGCATGGTGATGAAGGAATAGGTGTAGAGCACCAGTGCGAAGGGCTGGAACAGCATCAGGAAGCCGATGGCGATGATCGCGGTGGCGACGTTTTCCATCAGCCCGCGCCTGGCCCAGACGGGCCAGCGCGATTTGCGTTTTGCGGTCATGCTCATTTACGCACCGCGCCAAAGGTGATGCCGCGCAGCAATTGCTTGCGAAGCAGGATGGTGAAGACCAGGATCGGCACCAGAAAGATCGTCGTGCCGGCCGCGACCGCCGGCCAGTCCTGACCGCCTTCGCCGATGATGGTCGGAATGAAGGGCGGCGCGGTCTGCGCCGTGCCCGAGGTCAGCAGCGCAGCGAAGGCATATTCGTTCCAGGCAAAGATCAGGCAGAAGATGGCGGTTGCGGCAATACCGGTGGTCGCCTGCGGCAGCACCGTGCGCCAGAACGCCTGCAGCCTGGTGTAGCCGTCGATCATCGCCGCTTCTTCATATTCGCGCGGGATCTCGTCGATGAAGCCTTTCAGCAGCCACACCGCCAAGGACACGTTGACCGCCGTATAAAGCAGGATCATGCCGAGAGCCGTGTCCGACAGGCCAAGCTCCCGGTACATCAGGTAGATCGGGATGGCGACCGCGATCGGCGGCATCATCCGCGTCGACAGGATGAAGAACAGAAGGTCGTCGGCGAGCGGCACCTTGAAGCGCGAAAAACCATAGGCCGACAGCGTGCCGAGGAAAACCGCGCAAAACGTCGAGCCGAACGCGATAATCAGCGAATTGACGAAGCGCGGCATGAAGTTGGACGGGCCGGCGATCACCATATTGCGCTTGCGCACCGTCTCGTCGCACAGGCCCGTCGCCGGTCCCAGCGAGTTGATGTATTCCGGTGTTTGCCGAGTCCGGGTCGAGAACAAATTGCAGTAGCCCTCGAGGCTGGGCTGGAACAGGATCTTCGGCGGATAGGCGATCGAATCCGGCGGCGTCTTGAAGCTGGTGGCGAAGATCCACAGCAGCGGCACGATCGAGATCAGCGCGTAGGCGACGATGATGGCGCCGGCGACGCGCTTCGACGTGGCCGACGGCGCGACAACGGAATGGGCTGACGTCAGGCTCATCTCTGCTTCACCTTGTTGAGCGCCTTGACGTAGATGTTTGCGAGGCCAAACACTGCGACGAACAGGATGATGGCGAAAGCCGAGGAATAGCCCGTCCGCCAGCTTTCGAAGGCCTGCCGCTTCAGCGTGATCGAGGCCACTTCGGTGGTCGATCCCGGCCCGCCGCCGGTGAGCAAATTGACCATGTCGAACATCTTGAAGTTCTCGATGCCGCGAAACAGCACCGCCAGCATGATGAAGGGCAGCGCCATCGGCAGCGTGATCGACCAGAACTGCCGCCAGTTGGAGGCGCGGTCGACCTCGGCCGCTTCGTAGATGTATTCGGGGATCGAGCGCAGGCCGGCGAGGCAGATCAGCGTTACGTAAGGCGTCCACATCCAGGTGTCGACGATGATGATCGACCATGGCGCCAGTGACACGTTGGAGAGCATGCTGATCTCGGTTGCCGGAATGCCGGTGACGAACGAAACGGCGTAGGCGAACAGCCCGATCTGCGGCTCGTAGAGAAAGCGCCAGAAATTGCCGACCACCGCCGGCGATAGCATCATCGGCACCAGGATGATGGTCGTCCAGAAGGCGTGGCCGCGGAACTTGCGGTCGATCAGCCAGGCCAGAGTGAAGCCGATCAGCGTCTGCAGCAGGATGGTCCAGAACACGAAATGCGCCGTCGTCTGCATGGCGATCCAGATGTCCTGGTCGGCGAGGATGCGCTTGTAGTTGGCCAGCCCGAGGTTCTTCACAACCTCGTTGGGCCGATTGGCGCGAAAATTGGTGAAGGACAGATAGATTGCCCAGAACAGCGGAAAGATGTTGATAGCTAACAGCAACAGGATCGTCGGCGAGATGAACAGCCAGGCGAGGCCCTTGTCGCTGATGCCCCGGACCTTGCGGGCCAACGGCTCGGGCGTAGCCCGGGCAACGCTGTCCGCCGTCCGATTGAGCATGGTCAGTCCTGCTTCGGTCACTTGGCTCGTCTCGACAATGGAATTTATCTGAACTGTGTCCCGTGCCAAGTGGCACGGGACGGTTCGGTCATGGGCTCGGGAGGAGCCGTTTACATCTTGCCATCGTCCTGGAAGACCTCGGTCCAGTCCTTGACGAGGCCGTCGAGCGCATCCTTGGCCGAGCCTTGCCCGGCAACGACATAGTCGTGGAAGCGCTTCTGCGATGCCTGCAACAGCGGGGCATAGCTCGGCTCGGCCCAGAAGTCCTTCACGATGGCCATCGAGTCGAGGAAGGTCTGCGCATAGGGCTGGCTGGCCGGGAAGGCGGGGTCCTTGACGACCGCGTTGAGGCAGGAATAGCCGCCGAGCGACCACCATTTGGACTGCACGTCCTTGTTGGCGAACCATTTGATGTATTTGAGCGCGGCTTCCTGCTTGTCGGAATAGGAGACCACCGAGATGCCCTGGCCGCCGAGCTGGGCGAACTGGTCCCCGTCCGGACCTTTGGGATTGACGAAATAGCCGATCTTGTCGCCGCCGACATTCTCGTCCTTCTGCAGGCCTGGCCAGGTGAAGGCGAAGTTCATGTGCATCGCCACCTGGCCGGATTTGAAGGCATCAACGCCTTCGCCCATGTAGCTGTTCGAGGCGCCGGGAGGGGTGCAGCAATCGTAGAGGGCTTTGTAGAACTCCAGGCCCTTCACCGATTTATCGGAGTTGACGAAGCCTTCCATCTCGTAGGGTTTTTTCGGGTTTTCGTACTGGAAGCCAAAGCTGTAGAGCACGTCCATGGCGCCCATGGTGATGCCTTCCGAGCCGCGCTCGGTGTAGATCGACGCGCCATAGACGGTCTTGCCGTCGATGTCGCGCTTCTGGAAGAATTCGGCGATCTGCTTCAATTGGTCGAAGGTCGTCGGCGGGCCGAGATCCCAGCCGTACTTTTCCTTGAATTCCTTCCGCAGCTCCGGCTTGGAGAACCAGTCCTTGCGGTAAGTCCAACCGACGACGTCACCCATGGCCGGCAGCGCCCAGTAATTCGGCGAGTTCTTCGGCCATTCCGAATAGCCGACGACGGTCGCCGGCACGAAATCATCCATGCTAATCTTCTCCTTGTCGAAGAAGTCGTTCAGCTTGACGTAATGGCCGTTCTCGGCGGCACCGCCGATCCACTGGCTGTCGCCGATGATGAGGTCGCACAGCTTGCCGTGCGAATTCAGCTCGTTGAGAAAGCGATCGGCATAGTTGGTCCACGGCACGAATTCGAATTTCATGCCGATGCCGGTTTCCTTGGTGAAGTCCTTGGACAATTCCACAAGCGCGTTGGCCGGGTCCCAGGCTGCCCAGCAAAGCGTCAGATCTTCTGCCCGCGCGACATTCGAAACGGCTGTCGACGCAAAGAGTGTCGATGCCAGTCCCAACGCCAATTTCAAGGTCGATTTCATGCCTTCCTCCCATTTGCGAAACACGTCCGGATGACGGTTTCAAGAGCCCGCTAAACCCCTCCTCCGGGGCCCAAACACAACGACGCGGCGGCGCACCGGATGTTTAGTAATTTGTTTAGTGATGCAATTTTTACTAAACAAAGCAAGCGAATTCGTTGCTGCACCGCAGCATGCTGGACAGGAAAGCAACGTGAGAAGTTGCGGCGACCTGTCTAGGTCACCGTCTTGTTGCTGACAGCCACCGGACGGATCACTGGGGCCGGCGGCAGCAGCGCGCGGATATCGGCGAAGGGGAAGACTGGCTCGAAGCGGAAGGCCTCGGCAAACGATCCGGCCGGGCCGTTGCACTGGCCGGCGCGAAAGGCGTTCTGCGTGCGCGCCGCGTCGACGAAACGCTCGGGATCCTGCGACTGGTGCGCCCTGATCGCCTCCGCCTTGAGATCGAAATGCCTGGAGGTGTCGACGTAGTGCGTTGGCGAAAACCCGGTGCCGCCGAACGTGTCGGCATGTAGCACCGGCACCGAGAATGACGCTGCGATGCGCACGCCATCCGACAGCGCGCGGTGGTCGCCATGATAGTCGTTCGGCGCATGCGTTATCACCAGATCCGGCCCTATCTCGCCGATCAGTGCTTTGAGCGCCCCGATCAGCGCGGCATCCGCGACCAGCCCGCCATCGGGAAAGTCGAGGAAGCGCGGCGTCACGCCAAGCAGGCCGGCCGCCGCCGTCGCCTCCTTGCGGCGCGTGCGGGCAAGTGCGGCCGGATCGCCATAGCCGCCCCTGGCGCCATCCGTGGCTATGGCAAAAAAGAGTTCTGCGCCTTGCGCGGCATAGGCGGCCATCGTACCGAACATGAAGATCTCGATGTCGTCCGGATGCGCGCCAAGCGCCAATATCTTCACTCTCATCTCTCCCGGAAATGGAAAAACGTGCCCAACGGAATTCTGCTCGCGCTCATCGCCTATGCAAGCTATTCGTGCAGCGACGCGGTTGTCAAAAGCCTGGGCGGGCAGTTCAACGTCTTCGAGATCGGCTTCTTCTCGACATTGTTTGCCGGCTGCTTTCTGCTCTTTGCCAGGCCGGCAGGCGAGCGCTGGCTCGATTTCTGGCGCACCAACCGGCCCTGGGCGGTACAGGCCCGGGCCTGGGCCGGCATCGCCTCGGGCGTGCTCAGCGTCTATGCCTTCACCACCATTCCGCTGGCGGAAGTCTATGCGCTCATCTTTCTGGCGCCGCTGTTCGTCACTATCCTGGCCACGCTGGTCCTCAAGGAGAAGGTCGGCCCGTGGCGGTGGCTGGCGGTGGTCGCCGGCTTTGCCGGGGTCATGCTGGTCGTCAGGCCGGGGTTTCGCGAATTGCATCTTGGTCATCTGGCGGCGTTCATCATCGCCTTCCTGGCCGCCACCAATGTGATCCTGATGCGTTCGCTCGCCGCGCAGGAAAAGCGCACGACGATGCTCGGCGTGCTGATCGGCTACGGCCTGCTCTTCAACGGCGCCGGTGCGGCGGCTACCTCGTTCTCGCTGCCGGATGGCAGGCAATGGGCCTGGCTGGTACTGGCCGGCGGCTTTACCGCCGGCGGCCAGCTGTTGCATCTGCTGGCGGTCAAATACGCGCCGGCCAACCGCATCGCGCCGACGCATTACTCGCAGATCGTCTGGGCGGTGGTTCTGGGTGCGCTGTTCTTCAGGGAATATCCGGATTTTCTGTCGCTGGTCGGCTTGGCCGTGGTCGGCGGTTCCGGCCTGCTGACCATGGTGCGCGAGGAGGTGCGGCTCGGCACGGTGCGCTGGAACCCGTTTTCGCGGACCAGGCTTTGAGTCGGCGCCGAGGTTGCGCCGCGACCGCCACCGCTGATATGCGGTTGCTGCCAACTGGCTGCACAGCATAGCACAATGACGACAAAACCCTTGCCGGACCTGCCGGTCTCCGTTGTCTTGCCGGCGCTCAATGAAACGCTGAGCCATGGTAACAGCGCCGTGCTGGTGGCGCCACCCGGTGCCGGCAAGACGACGCTGGTTCCACTGGCGCTGCTCGACGCTGAATGGCTCGGTGCCGGAAAGATCATCCTGCTCGAGCCGCGCCGCCTCGCCGCCCGCGCTGCCGCCCGCCGCATGGCCGAATTGCTCGGCCAAGAGCCCGGCGAAACCGTCGGCTATGCCGTGCGCATGGAAAACCGCAGTTCCGCAAAGACCAGGGTTCTCGTCGTCACCGAAGGCGTGCTGTCCCGCATGATCCTCGACGACCCGGAACTGCCTGGTGTCGCGGCGGTGCTATTCGACGAGTTCCACGAACGCTCGCTCGACGGCGATTTCGGGTTGGCGCTGGCGCTTGACGTGCAGGGTGCGCTGAGGCCCGAACTCAGATTGCTGGTGATGTCGGCAACGCTCGACGGCGCGCGTGTCGCAAAATTGCTGTCCGGCGCGCCGGTGATCGAGAGCGCGGGCCGCGCCTTCCCGGTCGACATCCGCTATGACGAGCGGCCGGCCGGCGTCACGATCGAGGACGCCATGGCCAAGGCGATCCGCTCGGCGCTTGCCGGGGAGGAGGGCAGCGTGCTCGCTTTCCTGCCCGGCCAGCGCGAGATCGAGCGCACCGCCGAGCGGCTGGCGGGCAAGGTCGGCGCCGATACCGACATCGTGCCGCTCTATGGTATGCTCGACAACAAGGCGCAGGACGCGGCGATCAAGCCGGCGCCGCTCGGCCGCCGCAAGGTCGTGCTGGCGACGTCGATCGCCGAAACCTCCATCACCATCGACGGCGTCCGCGTCGTCATCGATTCCGGCCTGTCGCGGCTGCCGCGCTATGAACCGGCGAGCGGCCTGACGCGGCTGGAGACGGTACGTGCTTCCCGCGCTTCCGCCGACCAGCGCGCCGGCCGTGCCGGACGCACGCAGCCGGGCGTCGCCATCCGGTTGTGGCGGGCCGAGCAGACAGCGGCGCTGCCGGCCTTCACGCCGCCGGAAATCCTCGAGGCCGATCTTTCCGGCCTGTTGCTCGATAGCGCAGCGTTCGGCGTCGCCGATCCGACCAGTCTATCCTTCCTCGACCCCCCACCGGCTCCGGCGCTCACCGAGGCGAGGGTACTGCTACGTGCGCTCGATGCTGTCGATGCGGCAGGACGCCTGACGGATGCCGGTGCCGCGATGCGCCGGCTGGCGCTACCGGTGCGGCTCGCCCATATGGTCGCCGAGGCGGCAAGGACCGGAGAGGCGCTCGAGGCGGCGATGCTCGCCGTATTATTGACCGAGCGTGGCCTTGGCGGCGATGGTGCCGATCTCGAACGGCGGCTGCTGCGCTTTCGCGCCGAAAGATCGCCGCGCGCCACCGCCGCCCGGCAGCTGGCTGAGAGGCTCGCAAAGCAGGCTTCACCCTTCCCCTCTAGGGGAGGGTCGGCAAGCGAGCCGAGCGCAGCGAGACGAGCGAGACGGGGCGGGGTCGTCGATGGCGTGCCCGAAGCGGCCCCACCCCTATCCGGTACGCGGATCGACGCGCCGGGGCGAGCCACGGGTCTCGCCCGTCCTTCCGACCCCCTCAAGGGGGAGGGCAGCACAGCCGGCGCTCTCCTCATCCATGCCTGGCCGGATCGGGTCGCCAAAGCGCGCGGCGAGCGTGGCCGCTTCGTGCTTGCCAACGGCTCGGGCGCCATGCTCGACGCCTCCGATCCGCTGGCCGGCGAGACCTGGCTCGTCGTCGCCGACCTGCAGGGCAAGGCGCAGAACGCCCGCATCACCGCAGCGGCAGCCATCGATGAGGCCGACATCCGCACGGCGCTGGCGGAAAAGATCGAGGCCCGCCGCGAGGTGAGCTTCGACCGCGACAGGCGCGCGGTGCGGGTGCGCGAAACGGTTCGCCTCGGCGCCATCACGCTGTCCGAACGCATGCTGCCGGCGCCGACCGGTGCCGACGCGGATCGCGCCATCCTCGACGCCTTGCGCGAACACGGCCTGTCCCTGTTGCCGTGGAACAGCGAGGCGGAGACGTTGCGGCAGCGGCTCGGCTGGCTGCATCGCGGCCTCGGCGTGCCATGGCCCGATGTCTCCGATGCCGCGCTCCTCGAGCGCCTCGACGACTGGCTGCTGCCGTTCCTTTCCGGCGCGGCATTCTTTGCGGCAATCGATCCCAGCGTGCTTTCGCAAGGCCTGATGACGCTGGTGCCACACGAATTGCAGCGCAAGATCGACACATTGGCGCCGACCCATTTCGACGCGCCGTCGGGCAGCCGGCTGCCGATCCGCTATGACGGCGAATGGCCGGTGCTGGCGATCCGCGTGCAGGAACTGTTCGGCCTCGACCGGCATCCGGCGATCGCCAACGGCACTGTGCCGCTGACGCTCGAATTGCTGTCGCCGGCGCACCGGCCGATCCAGACGACGCGCGACCTGCCCGGCTTCTGGCGCGGCTCCTGGGCCGATGTGCGGGCAGAGATGCGCGGCCGCTATCCCAGGCATGTCTGGCCGGAGAACCCGCTTCTCGCCGCCGCCACTAGCCGCGCCAAGCCGCGCGGTACCTGATGCTTCCAGACTGTCATGCTTCCAGACTGTCATCCCGAACCGAGGCCCAGCTTCGGCGGTTTTCGGAAAAGACCTCCGGCTGTTTCCCCTCTATAATCACTGCCCATGATAAACATCCTGCACGCACCCGACTTCCAGCAAAGCCAGCGGCTGCGCCTCAACACGCTGATCAGGTTGCGCTGGCTTGCCATCGTCGGCCAGAGCCTGACCGTGCTTGTCGTCGCTTACGGGCTGAAATTTCCGCTACCGGTCAGCATGTGTTTTGCGCTGATCGCCTGTTCGGCCTGGATGAACCTTTTGCTGACCTTCCGCTATCCGGCGGCGCATCGGCTTACCCCGTTCTCGGCCTTCGCCATCCTGACCTTCGACAGCCTGCAGCTTGCCGGCCTGCTCTACATGACCGGCGGCCTTACGAATCCGTTTTCGCTGCTGATGACCGTGCCCGTCGTCGTCTCGGCGACGTCGCTGCCGCTGCGGCTGACCGCCATGCTCGGCGCGCTGGTGATCGTGGCGGCGACGCTGCTGGTCTTTTACCACCTGCCGCTGCCCTGGCATGAGGGGGCGCCATTGGCGATGCCGTTCATCTATGTCGCCGGCATGTGGATGGCGGTGTTCTGCTCCATCGCCTTTACCGCGATCTATGCCTTCCGGGTGGCCGAGGAGGCGCGGCTGCTTGCCAACGCGCTTGCCGCCACGGAATTGGTGCTGCAGCGAGAACAGCATCTCTCGGCCCTCGACGGCCTCGCCGCGGCCGCCGCGCACGAACTCGGCACGCCGCTCGCCACCATCACGCTTGTTGCCAAGGAGATGGAGAAGGCGCTTGGCGAAGATCCGAAATACGGCGAGGACGTGAAGCTGCTGCGTTCGCAGAGCGAGCGCTGCCGCGAAATCCTGAAGCGCCTGACCAGCCTGTCCTCCGAGAGCGAGGTGCACCTCTCGCGCCTGCCGCTGACCTCGCTGGTCGAGGAGGTGACGGCGCCGCACCGCGATTTCGGCATTTCGATCAAGCTTCGGCCGGGCGAGCGCATCGGCCCGGAGCCGGTGGGCCGGCGCAATCCCGGCGTCATTTACGGCCTCGGCAATCTGGTCGAGAACGCGGTCGACTTCGCCCGCAACAGCGTGACAGTGCGCTGGAACTGGAATGAGGCCGCCGTCAGCTTCTCGATCATCGACGACGGGCCGGGCTTTCCACCGGAGATCATCGACCGTATCGGAGAACCCTATATGTCGACGCGACAAGGCACCGAAGCCGGCGGCGGCCTCGGCCTCGGCCTATTCATCGCCAAGACCTTGCTCGAACGCTCCGGCGCGACGCTCGATTTCCGCAATTCAAGCGAGCCCGGCGAGGGCGCTATCGTGCAGATATCGTGGCCGCGCAGCGTCTTCCTCAATCCCGAGCAGGCTTCGGCCACCATGTTCGACACGGCCTAAATTGGACAATAGCGTTGCGAAACTATATTTGCGTAAAAATCAGGCAGCAGGATTTTCAGCACGATGAGTACTGACGAAACGATTGGCGCAATGGTCGAAGGCGAGGATACCTCGCTGCTGATCGTGGACGACGACAAGCCGTTCCTGACGCGGCTTGCCCGCGCCATGGAAACCAGGGGTTTCGTGGTCGAGACGGCGGAGAGCGTCGAGGAGGCGGTTGCCAAGGCGCGCGCCAATCCGCCGGCCTATGCGGTGGTCGACATGCGGCTGGCCGACGGCAACGGCCTCGACGTCGTCGCCGCGATTCGCGAGAAGCGCGACGATGCCCGCGCCATCATCCTCACCGGCTACGGCAACATCGCCACCGCGGTGACAGCGGTAAAGCTCGGCGCCATCGACTATCTGTCGAAGCCGGCCGATGCCGACGATATTTTTGCCGCCCTGACCCGCACCGCGGGTGAACGCGCAGCGCCGCCAGAAAATCCAATGTCGGCCGATCGCGTGCGCTGGGAACACATCCAGCGCGTCTACGAAATGTGCGACCGCAACGTCTCGGAAACCGCACGCCGCCTGAACATGCATCGCCGCACGCTGCAACGCATCCTCGCCAAGCGCGCGCCGCGCTAAAGGGCTCTCATTACAGGCTTGCCCGGCCAGCGCTGTTTGCGCATCATCGCTTGGCGGTGTCGGACCTTGCCGCTGATACGACGGAGGCGACATGCAGGACGAAAAGCGGCTGGTCTCCATGCTGCGCGAATTCCTCGACAGCGAGGCGGCCGGCGGCCTCATCCTGATGGCTGCGGCGGCCTTGGCCCTGATCGTCGCCAATTCGCCGCTGGGCGAGGCTTATTTCTCCGCCCTCCATGCCTATCTCGGACCGCTCAGCGTCTCGCACTGGATCAATGACGGCCTGATGGCGGTGTTCTTCCTGCTGGTCGGTCTCGAGATCAAGCGCGAAATGCTTGACGGCCAGCTGTCGACCTGGCCGCGCCGCGTGCTGCCCGGCATCGCCGCCGCCGGCGGCATGGCAGCGCCGGCACTGGTCTACGTCGCCATCAACCGCAACAATCCAGCCGCTCTGTCCGGCTGGGCGATCCCAACCGCCACCGATATCGCCTTTGCGCTCGGCGTGCTGTCGCTGCTCGGCAGCCGCGTCCCGGGTTCGCTGAAGATATTCCTCACGGCGCTTGCCATCATCGACGATCTCGGCGCGGTGCTCATCATCGCGGTGTTCTATACCAGCGGCCTCTCGCTCGCCTATCTCGGCGCCGCCTTCGCCGTGATCGCGCTGCTGGTGGTGCTCAACCGCATGCGGGTGCTGACGCTGCTGCCGTACATCTTGCTCGGGATCGTTCTGTGGGTTTTGGTGCTCAAATCGGGCGTCCATGCGACGCTCGCCGGCGTCGCGCTGGCCCTCACCATACCGCTGAAGATATCGCCGGGCAGCGGCCATGATCTCGACCATTCGCCGCTGCACCGGCTCGAACACGGCCTGCACAAAGTCGTCGCCTTTTTCGTCATCCCGATTTTCGGCTTTGCCAACGCCGGCGTCTCGCTCGCCGGTCTCAGCGCTGCCGCCCTGGCCGAGCCGCTGACGCTCGGCGTCGCCGCCGGCCTCGTCTTGGGCAAGCTGGTCGGCGTGTTCGGGTCTTCCGCGCTTGCCATCCGGCTTGGCTTCGCCGATCTGCCGGTCAATGCCGGCTGGCTGCACATGGTCGGCATTTCGCTGCTCTGCGGCATCGGTTTCACCATGAGCCTGTTCATCGGCTTGCTCGCCTTCGCTGGCGACGCCGCCCTGCAGGACGCGGTCAAGGTCGGCATCCTCGCCGGCTCTTTCATCGCCGCGCTCCTAGGCGCCGCAGTGCTGCTGGTCGCGCCGGCCGCAGGCGAGGCGGAGGAGGCGGAAGAATAGGCGTCTCCTCGCGGGCGCTACCCGTGAGCGACCATGACGTGGCGGACGGCGGTATAGTCCTCCAGCGCGTAGAGCGACATGTCCTTGCCGTAGCCGGATTGTTTCAACCCGCCATGCGGCATCTCGTTGGTCAGCATGAAATGGGTGTTGATCCAGGTGCAGCCATATTGCAGCCGGGCGGCCGTCGCCATGGCCCGCGAAACATCCTTGGTCCACACCGACGACGCCAGGCCGTAGTCAGAATCATTGGCCCAGTTCACCGCTTCGTCGACTTCGGAAAAGCGGGTGACCGAGACCACCGGACCGAACACTTCGCGGCGCACGATCTCGTCCTCCTGCAGCGCGCCGGCGACGACGGTCGGCTGGTAGAAGAAGCCGGAGCCCTCGCCCGGCTTGCCGCCCGTGGTGATCTCGATGTGCTTGAGCTCAGAGGCGCGCTCGACGAAGCTCGAGACGCGGTCACGCTGGCGACGCGAGATCAGCGGGCCGATCTCGTTCTCGGTATCGTCGGGGCGATCATACTTGATGGTCGAGACCGCAGTGGAGAGGTCGGCGACGAGCTTGTCGTAGATCTTCTTGCCGGCGTAGATGCGGCAGGCCGCGGTGCAGTCCTGGCCGGCATTGTAATAGCCGAAGGCGCGCAGGCCGTTGACCACCGCGCCGAGATCGGCGTCGTCGAAGACGATGACCGGCGCCTTGCCGCCGAGCTCGAGATGCGTGCGCTTGACCGATTTGGCGGCAGCCTGCAGCACCTTCTTGCCGGTGGCGACGTCGCCGGTGATCGAGATCATGTTGACCTTCGGGTGGTTGATCAGCGTGTTGCCGACGCTGTCGCCGCGACCGAGCACGACGTTGACGACGCCTTCCGGCAGGATCTCGGCAAGGATTTTCGCCAGCTTCAGCGCGGTCAGCGGCGTCTGTTCCGACGGCTTGAAGACGACGGTGTTGCCGCCGGCAATCGCCGGCGCCAGCTTCCAGGCCATCATCATCAGCGGATAGTTCCACGGCGCGATCGACGCGACAACGCCGATGGCGTCGCGGCGGACCATCGAGGTGTGGCCGGGAATGTATTCGCCGGCGACCTGGCCGGGCATCGAGCGGACCGCGCCGGCAAAGAAACGGTAGCAGTCGACGATCGCCGGGATTTCGTCATTGAGCACGGCATTGATCGGCTTGCCGCAGTTCAGCGCCTCGAGCGCCGCGAAATCCTGTGCAGCAGCCTCGATGCGATCGGCGATCTTCAGGAGATAGCCGGCGCGCTGCGCCGGTGTTGTGCGGGACCAGGTGACGAAGGCTTTTTCGGCAGCAAGCACGGCCGCCTCGATCTGCGCTGGGCTGGCCTCAGGCAGATTGAGGATGGTCGCCCCGGTCTTCGGGTTGAGGATCGGCTCCTCGGTCTCGGTGCCTTTTTCGAATTTCGAGCCGATCAGCATCTGCGTGTCCATGGAAGTCTCTCCCTTGTGAACGAGATCATTTGCCCGAACCGGCGATCTGGTCGCCGTCGCGGGTCAGGTAATAGGCAGCGAGGATGGGGAGCAGCGTCACCAGCACTACCACCATCGCCACGACATTGGTGACCGGACGCTGGCGCGGACGGATCAATTCTTCGAGCATCCAGATCGGCACCGTCTGCTGCTGGCCGGCGGTGAAGGTGGTGACGATGACCTCGTCGAAGGACAGCGCAAAGGCAAGCATGCCGCCGGCCAGCAGCGCGGTTGCGATGTTGGGCAGCACGACATGCCGAAAGGTCTGGAAACCATCGGCGCCGAGATCCATCGACGCCTCGATCATCGAGCCGGACGTGCGGCGGAAGCGGGCGACCGCATTGTTGTAGACGACGACCACGCAGAAAGTGGCGTGGCCGAGCACGATCGTCCAGAACGAGAACGGGATTTCGGCCAGCGCGAAGGCCGAGCGCAGCGCGATGCCGGTGATGATGCCGGGCAGCGCGATCGGCAGGATGACCAGCAGCGAGATGGTTTCGCGGCCGAAGAATTTTGTGCGGGACACGGCAGCGGCGCACAGCGTGCCCAGGACCAGCGCGATGGTAGTCGAGATCGCCGCGACCCGCACAGACAATGACAGCGCCTGCCAGACGTCGGGGCGGTTCCAGGTGACGGCGAACCATTGCGTGGTCAGGCCCGGCGGCGGCCAGACGAAGCTCTTCTCCTCGGTGGTGAAGGCATAGACGAAGATCAGCAGGATCGGCAAATGCAGGAAAAGCAGGCCGCCGGTGGCAGCGAGCTTCAGGCCGATCGGCGCGGATGGGCCACGGTCAGAGCGCATCGAAAGCCCCCATGCGCTTGGCGCCCCAGAGGTAGAAGCCCATGATGACGATGGGCACCACGGTGAAGGCGGCGGCGAGCGGGATATTGCCGGCGGTGCCTTGCTGCGAATAGACGGCCTGGCCGATGAACAGCCGCGAGGTGCCGATGATCTGTGGGATGATGTAGTCGCCGAGCGTCAGCGAGAAGGTGAAGATCGAGCCGGCGACGATGCCGGGCAGCGCCAGCGGGAACAGCACGTTGCCGAAGGTCTGCCCGGGCGAGGCGCCGAGATCGGACGAAGCCTCGACCAAATTGCCCGGCACGCGCTCGAGTGCGGCCTGCACCGGCAGGATCATGAACGGCAGCCAGACATAGACGAAGACGATGAAGGTACCGGTTGAGGAGACCGACAGCGAGTTGCCGCCGACGACCGGCAGCGACAGCCAGGCATCAAGCAGCCACAGAAGATGCAATTTGGCCAGCAGCCAGGTCAGGATGCCTTCCTTGGCGAGAATCAGCTTCCAGGCATAGATCTTGACCAGGTAGCTCGACCACAGCGGCAGCATGACGCCGAGATAAAACAGCGCCTTCCAACGGCCGCGCGCATAGCGCGCCGCATAATAGGCGATGGGAAAGGCGATGACCGCCGCCGCCAGCGTCACCAGCGCCGCCATTGTCACCGTGCGCAGGATAATGTCGAGATTGGCGGCCTGCAGCAGGTCGCCATAGGTCTTCAGCGTGAATTGCCGGTTGATCAGGCCGGAGAACTCGTCGATCGAAAAGAAGCTCTGCAAAAGCAATGCGAAGAGCGAGCCGATATAGACGATGCCGAGCCACAAAACCGGCGGCAGCAGCATGAGGAGCAACAGCAGCTTCGGCTGTCGCCAAAAAATATCCGACACCGCGCCACGCAGGCCGCCGCTTCGCGGCAGGATGGCGGGCGGCGTGGCGCGCGGCATGACGGTGTCGAGGCTCATCCGAGCTCGTCCATCAAATGCAAATGCTCGCGCTTGAAGGTGAGCACCACCGCCTCGCCTTCCCCCGGCAGCACAGCACCCGCCGGCACGATGGCATGCAGTCGCAAGCCCTCTGCATCGAGCGCCAGTCTTGTCGTGGCGCCGAGATAGTTGGTCGAGACCAGGCGGGCGGCAACCCCTTCGCCGTTGGCCCGGCCAATACGGATGGATTCGGGCCGCAGGCTGCCCCAGCGATACTGGCCGGCATAGCGCTGGACGAAATCCGGCGGCAGCACGTTGGACGAGCCGACGAAATCGGCGACGAAGCGGGTCTTGGGGCGCTGGTAGATGTCTTCCGGCGTGCCGACCTGCATGATCTTGCCGTCATTGAAGACGGCCACGCGGTCGGCCATCGACAGCGCTTCGCCCTGGTCGTGGGTGACGAACACGAAGGTGATGCCGAGCGCCTTCTGCAGCGATTTCAACTCCTCCTGCATGTTTTCGCGAAGCTTGAGGTCGAGGGCGCCGAGCGGCTCGTCGAGCAACAGCACCTTGGGCTGGTTGACCAGCGCACGGGCGAGCGCGACGCGCTGGCGCTGGCCGCCGGAAAGCTGGCCAGGGCGACGGGCGCCGTAGCCGGGAAGCCGCACCAGCGCCAGCGCTTCTTCCGCCGCCTGTTGCCGCTCCGGTCTGCCGACGCCCTTGACCATCAGCCCATAGGCGACGTTGTCGAGCACGTTGAAATGCGGGAACAGCGCATAATCCTGGAACACTGTGTTGACGTTGCGGCGATAGGGCGGCACGCCCTCGGCGCGTTCGCCGAAGATCGAGATCGAGCCCGCCGTCGGCTGCTCGAAACCGGCGATGAGGCGCAGGCACGTCGTCTTGCCCGAGCCGGAAGGCCCGAGCATGGCAAAGAACTCGCCCGGCACGATGTCGAGATCGACCGCGTCAACGGCACGCACGCTGCCGAAATGGCGAGAGACGTTTTGGAAGGAAACGGCGGAGGTCATGGGGCTGTCCTGATCTGTCAGGCTCATCAAATTTCAGGCGATAGCGCTGCCTCTTATCCGCCTGTCGGCACCTTCTCCTCGTATAGTGGACGGGGAGAAGGGAGGCGCTGCAACGCTGGCGACCCCCCGGTTCTTCACCGGGAGAGGGTAAGGGTGAGGGGCAGCGCCGAGCTTCGTAGGTGAGGCGAACTCACCGCCCGCCGATGACGCCGATATAGTCCGACACCCAGCGGTAATAGGGCACGCACTGGTCGTTCTGGGTGGCGCATTTCGAGACCGGCGTCTTCCAGAACTTGATCTTGTCGAAATTGTCGTAGCCGTTGGTCTTGCAGCCTTCCTCCCCGAGCAGTTCGTTGCCCTTGCAGGCGGCGGGCACCACCGGCAGCGAGCCGAACCAGGCGGAGACGTCGCCCTGCACTTTTGGCGACAGCGAATGCTCCATCCACATGTAGGCGCAGTTCGGGTGGGCAGCATCGGCCTCCATCATCGTGGTATCGGCCCAGCCGGTGACGCCCTCCTCGGGGATAGTCGAGGCGACCGGCTTCTTGGCCGCGATCAGCGTGTTGACCTGATAGGGCCAGGAACCGGAGGCGACGACGCCTTCGTTCTGGAAATCGTCGACCTGGATGGCGGCGTCGTGCCAATAGCGTCCGACCAGCGTACGCTGGACCCGCAGCAGGTCGAGCGCCGCCTTGTACTGATCCTCGGTCAGTTCGTACGGATCCTTGATGCCGAGCTCCGGCTTGTGAGCCATCAGGTAATTGGCGGCGTCGGCGATGTGGATCGGCCCGTCATAGGCCTGGACGCGGCCCTTGTTCGACTTGCCGTCGGGAAGCTTCATTTCCTCGAAGACCACGTTCCAGCTCTTCGGCGCCTCCTTGAACACTTCGGTGTTGTACATCAGCACGTTCGGCCCCCACTGATAGGGGACGCCGTAATGGACTCCGCCGACGGTGAACCAGGGCGCATCCTTCAGCCGGTTGTCGACCGTCTTCCAGCTCGGTATGAGGTCGGTGTTGATCGGCTGGACGCGCTTGCCGGCGACAAGGCGCAGCGAAGCGTCGCCCGAGGCGGTGACGAGATCGAAGCCGCCCTCGTTCATCAGCGAGACCATCTCATCGGAGGTGTTGGCGGTCTTGACGTTGACCTTGCAGCCGGTTTCCTTCTCGAACGAAGTGACCCAATCATAGGCCTTGTCGGTTTCGCCGCGCTCGATATAGCCCGGCCAGGCGACGATATTGACCTCGCCTTCGCCTTTGCCGAGCTCCTTGACCTGGGCGATGGCCTGGCCGGAGAAGCTCAGCGCGACCGTCAAGGCAGTGCATGATTTCAGCAATGAATTCATCGTCGATCTCCCATTTTTGCATGACCTCGAAACCGGTTTCGGGTTTCGGAAGAAGATCATGCGCCCGTTCAAAAACGTTGGATGCGCGGCTCTGAAGGGCCGTGCTCCTCGCATCGACCCGAAAATCGGAATCGATTTTCGGAAAGCCCGATGCGAAAACTAAAAGTCTTAGAGCGTACTATGTGCGTCCAATTGGACGCACGTCGCTCTAACGGCAGCTTTGTTCCCTGACCGAAAAGTGCTGCGAAATTTCCGGTTTCGCAAATTCATTTATCAGAAAGCCGATATCGATTTTTCCGATACGTCAGCGGCCAATCTTCTCGGGCCGTTGGCGCACCATGCGCTGCGACTGGGCAAGTCCGATGAAGTCGCGCGCCGCCTGCGGCAGACCGGAGCCGCGCCGCCAGACCATGCCGACCTGGACGACCGGCAACGACCCCGAAATATCGCGCGATTCGATGCGGTCGCCTTCCAGCGACCATGGCCGGTAGACGAGGTCGGGCAGCAGCGCCACGCCGGCGCCGGTAGCGACGAGGCTGCGCACCGCTTCGACCGAGCGGGTGCGGAAGGCGACATGCGGCTTGGCGCCGATTGCCGTCAGCAGCTTTCCGGTATTCTCCTCGATCTCGTCGACGGTCAGCATGATCAGCGGTTCCGAGGCGATGTCGCCGATGCCGATGATGTCGGCACCGGCCAAGGGGTGGCCGAGCGGCAGCCACAGCCGGTAGGCCGAGACTTCGAGGATTTCGGACTGCAGTGCCGTGCGGTCGCGCAGGTTCGAGGTGACCATGACGGCAATGTCGAGCTTGCCGCCAATTAACAGGTGCTCGAGATAGTCGCCATTGTCCTCGATCGCCGAGACCTCGACACCCGGATAGGCGCGGCGGTAGCGGGCAAGAAGATCGGAAAGCACATAGCCGGCGACCAGCGAGGTGACGCCAAGTTGCAGCCGCCCGCTTGCCGCGGCCTGTTCGCCGAAGAAGGCGCGGCGCGCATCGGAAACGTCGGCCAGGATCTTTCTCGCATGGCGCAGGAACTGGTGGCCTTTGTGGGTGATGTTCAAGCCGCGCGGGTGGCGCTCGAACAGCTCGACGCCGAGATCGTGCTCCAGCTCCTTGATCGCCTCGGTGACCGACGATTGCGAGATCGACAGGTTCTGGGCGGCGCCCGACACCGTGCCCTGCTCGGCGACGGCGATGAAGAACTGCAATTGGCGGATGGTGAAAGCCATGGCCGGACTAAACACGGCAGACGCGGCGCTGGGAAGTGGGTGCTGGAGCAGATCTCCCGACAGAGCTCACGATAGAGCTCAGCCCTCGCTTCCGCCATCGGCAATGCTGAGCCGTGCGCCGGCCTGGGCGAGGGCGGCGCCGATGTCGTGCGGCGGCGGACGGTCGGTCGCGAGTTCGGAAAAGCCGCCGAAGCCGCAGACCTGAACAAGGCCCTGGCGGCCGAATTTGCTATGGTCGGTGACGACAAGCGAACGCTGGCCGCGCGACAGCACCATGCGGGCGAATTCGGCCTCTTCCAGATCATAGTCCATGACGCCGGTTATGGCATCGACCGCACCGGTCGATATCACTGCATGGCTGACGGAAAAGCGGCTGACGAATTCGATGGCCGAGACGCCGAAGGCAGCACCGGAATCGCTGCGCAGCTCGCCGCCGGCCATGTAGACCTTATTGCCGTTGACGGTGGCCAGTGTGCGGGCGATGTCGGAGGAGTTGGTGACGACCGTCAGCCGCCGGTGGCCGAGCAGTTCCCGGGCCAGGAAAGAGGTGGTGGTGCCGGTGTCGAGCATGATCGATTCGCCGTCGCGGATGGTGGCGGCGACCATGCGCGCTATTGCCCGCTTGGCATCGGCGTTCTCGCGCATGCGCCGCTCGAACGGCGCTTCGCCGGCAATCGACGGCAGGCCGACGGCGCCGTGCATCTTGAGGATGGAACCGTCGCTGGTCAGTGGCTTGACGTCGCGGCGTACTGTCTCCAGCGAGACGCCCAGCCGGTCGGCCAGGCTCGCAATGGTCACGGTGCCTTCCTCCTTGAGGAGGCGCAGGATTTCGCCATGCCGCTTCGAGTGGACCATCGGTTCCATCCGGTCGGATTGTTGCACCGCTGACCGCTTCTACGGCATAAATGCCACTAACTCCAAGGAATTTAGCAAAATTCGGGCAAAAAACCAGAAAATACCACAATTTCGCGTTGACAACGCCTCCAGCGTGGCGCGACATTATCGCTGTGACAGGCTCGGAACGGAGGACGACGGCTGAGCCGCACGAAAAATCGCTGCCCGAACGCCCGGGAGATCGTCGGGTGCAAGGGTGCCGAAATTCAGGATCCGCGGGGGCGGATGCCGGCGTCGAAGAACCCGGCACAAAGGGGCTCGTCGGTGCGGTGCGGGATACCGATCCCGAGATCTGCACCGACGAGATCTTCGCGTTGCCTCCATTCCTCCGTCCGATTGTCATCGCTGGCCAGCCGTGACATGCGTGGAAAATTGACCCAATGTTGGACGAGATCGTGACTGTCGAAGACCGCATCCGTGCGCTGCCTTGCTGGACCGGCAGCATCGACATCGCGCCGCTGCCGGGCGGGCTGAGCAATGCCAATTATCTGGTCAAGGACGCGGCCGGGCGGCACGTCGTGCGGCTCGGCCAGGACTATCCGTTCCACCATGTCTTTCGCGAGAATACGGCCTCAACGCTACCTGCAGAGAGCCGACGAGAGCATTACGGCGAGATGATGACGGCGCGGGCAGCGCACGCGGCAGGCTTCGCTCCGGCCGTCCACTACACTGGACCCGGCGTCATGGTGACGGAGTATCTCGGCGCCAAGGCCTATGTCGCGCAGGACGTGCGCGCCGATCTCGGCCGCGTTGCCGCGTTGCTGCGCGGTTTCCATCGGGAGATGCCCGGTCATGTCTCCGGCGCCGGCTTCATGTTCTGGGTATTCCATGTCATTCGCGACTATGCGCGCACGCTGGAGGAAGGCCGCAGCCGCAAGCTGGGCGAACTGCCGCGCCTGCTGACGCTGGCGGACGAGCTCGAGCGCGCGCAAAAGCTGCTGCCGATCGTCTTCGGCCATAATGACCTCTTGCCGGCTAACATAATCGACGACGGTCACAGGCTGTGGCTCATCGATTTCGAATATGCAGGCTTCAACACCGCGATGTTCGACCTTGCCGGCGCGGCGTCGAATGCAGGCATGAGCGACGAGGAGTCCTTCGCCTTCCTGACCGCCTATTTCATGAAGGAGCCGGACCCGGCGATACGGCGCTCGCACGCCGCCATGCAATGCGCGTCGCTGCTGCGTGAGGCGATGTGGGGCATGGTTTCCGAGCTTTACCTCGACGCGCCCGGTGTCGACTACGCCGCCTATGCCGACGAAAACCTGGCGCGGCTCGAAGCCGCCCTGGAAAACTACAGGACAAAATACGGGACGCGGACATGACCTTGCCCGCCCAGGCCGGGATCGTCGTCATCGGCGGTGGCATCATCGGCTGTTCGACGGCCTATCATCTGGCGCGCGACCACAAGGCCGAAATCGTGCTGCTCGAACAGGGCAAACTGACCTCGGGTTCGACCTGGCATGCTGCCGGGCTGGTCGGCCAGCTACGCTCGTCGGCGTCGATCACGCGCGTGCTCAAATATTCGGTCGATCTCTACAAGGGGCTGGAAGCCGAAACCGGCCTCGCCACCGGTTGGAAGATGACTGGCTGCCTGCGCCTCGCCACCAATGGCGACCGCTGGGTCGAGTATAAGCGGCTGGCAACGACGGCTAAGAGCTTCGGCATGGACATGCATCTGCTGTCGCCGGCCGAGGTCAAGGAAATGTGGCCGCTGCTGGAAACCGGCGACCTCGTCGGCGCGTCCTGGCTGCCGACCGACGGTCAGGCAAGCCCTTCCGACATCACCCAGTCGCTGGCCAAGGGTGCGCGCATGCATGGCGCAAAATTGTTCGAGGAGGTGCGAGTCACCGGCTTCGAAATGAGAGACGGCCGCATCACCGCGGTAAAGACCAGCAAAGGCGATATCGCCTGCGACAAGGTGGTGAACTGCGCCGGGCAATGGGCGCGGCAGGTGGGTGCGCTGGCCGGGATAAACGTGCCGCTGCAGCCGGTGAAGCACCAGTACATCATCACCGAAAAGATTGATGGCCTGCCGACCGACGCGCCGACAATTCGCGACCCCGATCGCCGCACCTATTTCAAGGAGGAGGTCGGCGGGTTGGTGATGGGCGGCTACGAGCCGAACCCGCAGGCGTGGACGACCGGTCTGCCGGGCGGCGATGTGCCGGACGATTGGGAGTTCCGGCTGTTCGACGATGATTACGATCATTTCGAGCAGCATATGAGCCAGGCGATCGAGCGTGTCCCGGCGCTCGCCAATGCCGGCGTCAAGCAGATGATCAACGGGCCGGAGAGCTTTACGCCGGATGGCAATTTCATCCTCGGTGTGGCGCCGGAATGCGCCAATATGTTCGTCGGCGCCGGCTTCAATGCCTTTGGCATCGCGTCCGGCGGCGGCGCCGGCTGGGTGCTGGCGCAATGGGTCGTCGACGGCGAGGCGCCGCTCGATCTGTGGGTGGTCGACATCCGCCGCTTCTCCGATCTCCACCGCGACCGGCAATGGGTCCGCGACCGCACGCTGGAAGCCTATGGCAAGCACTACACGATCGGCTTCCCGCATGAGGAATATGTCAGCGGCCGGCCGCGCATCGTCTCGCCTTTGTACGAGCGGCTGCAAAAACATCGCGCCGTGTTCGGCTCGAAACTTGGCTGGGAGCGGCCGAACTGGTTCGCGCCGGAAGGCATCGAGCCGAAGGACGTCTATTCGATGGGCCGGCAGAACTGGTTCCCGGCGGTTGGCGACGAGCACCGCCACGTGCGCGAAAAGATCGGTATTTTCGACCAGTCGTCTTTCGCCAAATACGAAATGACCGGAGCCGACGCGCTGAAGGCGCTGGACTGGATCTGCGCCAACGACGTCGCCAAGCCGGTCGGCCGGCTGACCTACACGCAGCTTCTCAACACGCGCGGCGGCATCGAGGCCGATTTGACCGTGGCGAGGCTCGGTGAGGAAAAATTCTACATCGTCACCGGCACCGGTTTCCGCACGCATGATTTCTCCTGGATTGCCGATCATATCGGCAGGGAGTTCGACGTGACGCTGACCGACGTCACGGAGGATTTCGGCACATTATCGCTGATGGGGCCGCGCGCCCGTGACGTGCTGTCAGCGGTGACCGATGCCGACGTCTCGAATGCCGCCTTTCCATTCGGCCATGTTCGCGAGATCGCCATTGCCGGTCACGCCGTCCGGGCACTGCGCGTCACCTATGTCGGCGAACTCGGCTGGGAACTGCATGCGCCGATCGCGGCGACGGGCGAGGTTTTCGACGCGCTGATGACGGCGGGCGCTGTCCACGACATTCGCCCGGTCGGCTATCGGGCGCTGGAATCGCTGCGGCTGGAAAAGGGCTACCGCGCCTGGGGCGCCGACATTACACCCAACGACACGCCGCAGGAGGCCGGCCTCGGCTGGGCGGTGAAGCTCAGGAAGAACACCGATTTCCTCGGCCGGCGGGCGCTTGAAAAGCTCGATGGCTCGACGCTCAGCAAACGCTTTGCCGGCTTCACCGTCGATGATCCGGACGTCGTGCTGCTCGGGCGCGAAACCATCCTGCGCAACGGCGAGGCGGTCGGTTATCTCACCAGCGGCGGCTATGGCTACACCATCGGCAAGAACATCGGCTACGGCTATGTGCGCAATGCCGATGGCGTCAACGATGATTTCCTCACTTCCGGCAACTACGAGCTGGTGGTGGCAATGGAACGGACACCGGCTAAGATACACCTCGAGCCGCTTTACGATCCGGCAGGAGCAAAGGTGAAGGCATAGAGCCTTCCGGTTTCAGCCTCAGTTCACGATGAGCACCAGCCCCCGGCTCGGCACGGTATCGGCCTCGCCTGGCATCGAAACATAGGGCGGCGTCTCTTCGGCGCGCGTGACGGTGCCTTGCGCCTCGAGCTCGGCGATCCGCGCGGCAAACCCGGCATCCCACAGCGTGTTCTTCACTGTCAGCACGATCACTCCGCCCGGCCGGCAGATGCGGATCAGCTCGTCCAGACCCTCGGCCCCGACATGGCCGGACGTGAAGACGCCGGCTGAGATGATCCCGGCATAGGCGTCGTCCACGAAGGGCAGCGGTCCGCCAAGCGCCAGGCAGTGCAGCGCTGAATAGACGCCCTTGCGCGCGGCTTGCGCCAGCATGCCTTCCGAGATGTCGAGCGCCTCGACCTGCGGATAACCGGTAATGGCAAGCCATTCGCCGATGAGCCCGGTGCCGGCGCCGGCATCGAGCAGAGGAGCGGCGCCGCGCGCCAGATGGCGGGCCAGCAAGGCAAGGCAGATGGTGGGATGGCGATAGCCAGCCGCCGACATGTCGGCGTCATAGGTGCCGGCCCACCTGTCGTAAAGAGCCGCGATGTCTTCCGGCCGCTTCGCCGCATAGGCTGCGGCGAGTGCGCTCTGCTGATTGCTGTCCGTCATCGCTTTCCGTCGCCTGGTATCGATCCGCAACGCGATCATAGCCAAACGGCGAAAACTGTGGAACCGTCGTCGTCCCAATAACACGGGGAAAGGAGCGAAATCCATGGCGGACGACCGGGCGCGCGCCGCACTTGCGGCCATTCCGATGCTGGCCGGCTATGACGGCCCTCTGGAACGGCTCGGCGGTCTCACCAACCTCGTCTTCAGCGGTAAGGATTTCTGCCTGCGTATCCCCGGCAAGGGTACCGAGGAATACATCAACCGCGCCAACGAGGCAGTGGCGGCGCGGGAAGCGGCGAAGGCCGGCGTCAGTCCCCATGTGCTGCATGTCGATGCCGAGACCGGCGTGTTGGTGACCCGCTTCGTTGCCGGTGCCGAGACGATGTCACCGGGAAAGTTCAAGACTCGGCCGGGCAGCCCGGCACGCGCCGGCAAGGCCTTTCGCAGACTGCACACATCCGGCGCGGTGTTCCCCTCCCGCTTCGAGCTGTTTGCGATGATCGACGACTATTTGAAAGTGCTGTCAACCAAGGACGTCGCCCTGCCTGGCGGCTACCACGATGTGGTCCGCGAGGCGGAGGCAGTGCGCTCAGCACTTGCGGCTCAACCTCTGCCGATCGTCGCCTGCCACTGCGACCCGCTCTGCGAAAACTTTCTCGATACGGGCGACAGGATGTGGATCGTCGACTGGGAATATTCCGGCATGAACGATCCGCTCTGGGATCTCGGCGACCTCTCGGTCGAAGGGCAATTCGACGAGGCCCAGGACGAAGAAATGATGCGCGCCTATTTCGGCGGCGAGCCGAGACCGGCGGAGCGCGGCCGCATCGTCATCTACAAGGCGACGTGCGACCTGTTGTGGACGCTCTGGGGCTTGATCCAGCTTGCCAACAAAAATCCGGCCGACGACTTTCGCGCCTATGCCGACGGCCGGTTTGCGCGCTGCAAGGCACTGATGGAGATGCCGGAATTTTCGCGGCATCTCGCGGCAGCGCGCCGGGGTTAATTCACGCCCTTTGGCACGTTTTCGGGCGGTACCGTGTCGACCACCTTCTGGCGGTGGAAGATGAACAGGCCGGCCAGCACGACGATGGCCGAGCCGATCAGAATGCGCGGCCCAGGCACATCGCCGAAGAAGGCGAGGCCGAAGACCACTGCCCACAACAGCAGGCTGTAATGCAGCGGCGCCAAGGTCGAGGCCGGCGCCAGCTTCAACGCCCGGGTGATCATCAGATGCGCGCCGCAGGAGACGATGCCGAGAAGCAGCATGGCGCCGAAATCGAGCGAGGACGGCGTCTTCCAGCTACCGAGGGTCAACGCAGCGCCGACCAGCAGCGTGCCGATGGTTTGCCAGGTGACCAGCGAGGTGTCGCTGGTGCCGCGCAGCCGCCGATTGAGGATGATGGCGAAGGCAAAGGAAATGCTGCCGGCGAGCGCGAACATCGACGACAGCGAGAACGCGGCCGAGGACGGCTTCAGCATGATCAGCACGCCGCAGAAACCGACCAGGATAGCCGCCCAGCGGCGCCAGCCGACCCTTTCGCCGAGCAGGAAGTGCGACAGCGCCGCGACATAGATCGGCCCGGCCATGTAAAAGCTCATCACATCGGCGAGCGGCAGATAGACGACCGCCGCGTAGAACAGCGCCGTGTCGAGCGTCGTCATCACCACGCGCAGCAGCTGCAGCTCCGGCCGCTCCATGCGAAACAGCTTGGCCGGGCCCTGATGTGCAATCATCGGCCCGAGTATGAAAAACGCGCCGATCGAGCGGATCAGCACGACCTGGCCGACGGAAAAACTGGCGACCAGCCACTTGCCCATCGCATCGTTCAACGCAAACAGGAAATCGCCGGCGAGCATCAGCAGGATGCCCGCCAGCAGCACGTTCATGATCGTTGAGTACTGGTCTGCGGGCCGCGCCATGCCGTTACCGGTTCCTCGCCGTGGGGTACGGTGACCCGCGTCGTAGTCGCAAGCTGCGGCCATGACGAGGCGAAAATCGAGAATTCGGTAAGACCAGCGCCGGAAATCGGCTGGACTAATGCATGTCGCGCAAAAGTGTGCAGCGGTTTTGCGATAACGACACGCTTAAAAACAAGACCTTAAAGCGCGTCGCGTGGGTCCGTTCAAACGCGACGCGCTTTAAGCGTGGCGCCGGTTCACCGTGCCCGGCCTTCCGGCGATCGAAAGCCGCGTGTCCTGCCGGCTCCGCTCGGCCACCACCTTGCCTCTGGCGATGACGCAGAGGCGCTCGGGGCGCAGCCGCAGCGCCTCGACTGGGTTGCCGGCATCGAGAACGACCAGGCTGGCGCGCTTGCCGACCGCCAGGCCAAGGTGGTCGAGGCCCATGATGGCGGCATTGACGTTGGTGACCATATCGAAGCAGCGCGCCATCTCGGCCGGGCTCGACATCTGCGCGACATGCAGGCCCATGAAGGCAACGTCGAGCATGTCTGCGGTGCCCAGCGAATACCAGGGGTCGAGCACGCAATCCTGGCCCCAGCCGACGCGGATGCCTTGCGCCAGCATCTCCTTGACCCGCGTCAGTCCGCGGCGCTGGGGAAAGGTGTCGTGGCGGCCCTGCAGCATGATGTTGATCAGCGGATTGGGGATCGCCGAAACGCCGGCCTCGGCAATCAGCGGCAATAGCTTCGAAACGTAGTAATTATCCATCGAATGCATCGATGTCAGGTGCGAGCCGGCCACTCTGCCCTGCAACCCGAGCCGCTGCGTCTCATAGGCAAGCTGCTCGACGTGGCGCGACAGCGGATCGTCGGTCTCGTCGCAATGCAAGTCGACCATCAGGCCGCGCTTCGCCGCGATTTCGCAGAGCTCGGTGACGGAGCGCGTGCCGTCGGCCATTGTGCGCTCGAAATGCGGAATGCCGCCGACGACATCGACGCCTATGTCGAGCGCCCGGATGGTGTTGTCGCGCGCCGTCGGCGAGCGGTAAAACCCGTCCTGCGGGAAGGCGACCAGCTGCAGGTCGATATAGGGGCCAACCGTCTTCTTCACGTCGAGCAGCGCCTCGACCGCCAGTAGGCGGTCGTCGCAAACATCGACATGGGTGCGGATGGCGAGCAGGCCCATCGACACCGCCCAGTCGCAATAGGCGAGCGCACGGTCGCGCACCGCTTCGTAGGTCAAAAGCGGCTTCAACTCGCCCCAAAGCGAGATTCCTTCGAGCAGCGTGCCCGAGACATTGATGCGCGGAATGCCGAGCGAAAGCGTGGCGTCCATATGGAAATGCGGATCGACGAAGGGCGGCGAGACCAGATTGCCATGGGCATCGATCGCCGTGCCGGCGCTGACGTTCAGCTCGGGCTCTATCGCTGCGATCGTTTCGCCGACGATGCCGATATCCGCGATCCTGCCGTCGGGCAGCGTCCCGCCGCGCACCACAAGGTCAAAATCCATCTAGCGCCACCTCGTTCAAAAAAGCCGTTTCTTTCCATGCAGCGTGCTGCCGCAAGGCGGAACCTTCAGGCGCGGCCCTTCCCTTCTTCCCTTGTGGAAGAAGGTGGCCGCGAAGCGGCCAGACGAGGGGTGTTCCAGCTTGGCGCCGGCGGCACTCCGTCCAGCACCCCTCAACCGTCTTGGCGCTGCGCGCCAATCCACCTTCTCCCACAAAGGGAGAAGGAAAAGCCTCTATTCCGGCACGTACCGCACCGCCCCCTTGGCGGCACTTGTCGCCATCGCCGCATAGGCGCGCAAGGCCGTCGTCACCTTGCGCTTGCGCTTTTCTTCGGGCTTCCAGGCAGCCGTTCCCCTGGCCTCCATCGCGGCGCGACGGGCGATGAGTTCGGCGTCGTCGACAGCAAGCCTGATGGTGCGGTTGGGGATATCGATCTCGATCGTGTCGCCTTCCCTGACCAGCCCGATCAGACCGCCTTCCGCGGCTTCCGGCGAGACATGGCCGATCGACAGGCCGGAGGTGCCGCCGGAAAAACGACCGTCGGTGATCAGTGCGCAGGCTTTGCCGAGGCCTTTCGACTTCAAATAGCTGGTCGGGTAGAGCATTTCCTGCATGCCGGGTCCGCCGCGTGGCCCTTCATAGCGAATGACGACGACATCGCCGGCCTTGATCTCGTTCGACAGGATCGCCTTGACGCTGGCGTCCTGACTTTCGAACACTCTTGCCGGACCGGTGAATTTCAGGATCGATTCATCGACGCCCGCCGTCTTCACGATGCAGCCATCGAGTGCCAGATTGCCTTTCAGCACGGCAAGGCCGCCATCCCTGGAGAAAGGATGTTCGGCCGAGCGGATGACGCCCTTCTCGCGGTCGAGATCGAGATCGTCCCAGCGGCGGTCCTGGCTGAACGCGACTTGCGTCGGCACGCCGCCGGGTGCCGCCAGGAAGAATTCGCGGACATTCTGGCTGGTGGTGCGCGAAATATCCCAATGATCGAGCGCTTCGCCGAGGCTTGCGGCGTGCACCGTCGGCAGGTCGCGGTTGATCAGCCCGGCGCTATCCAACTGGCCGAGGATGGCCATGATGCCGCCGGCGCGATGGACATCCTCCATGTGGACGTCAGCCTTGGCCGGAGCCACCTTGCACAGCACCGGCACCCGCCGCGACAGCCGGTCGATGTCCTCCATGGTGAAGTCGACCTCGCCCTCATGTGCTGCGGCGAGGATGTGCAGGACCGTGTTAGTCGAGCCGCCCATGGCGATGTCGAGCGTCATGGCGTTCTCGAAGGCGCCCTTCGAGGCGATGCTGCGCGGCAGCGCGGTGTCATCGTCCTGCTCGTAATAGCGCTGGGCGAGATCGACGATCAGATGACCGGCCTCGACAAACAGCCGCTTGCGGTCGGCATGCGTGGCCAACGTCGAGCCGTTGCCGGGCAGCGAGAGGCCGAGCGCCTCGGTCAGGCAGTTCATCGAATTGGCGGTGAACATGCCGGAGCAGGAGCCACAGGTCGGACAGGCCGAGCGCTCGATGATCCTGACGTCCTCGTCGGACACCTTGTCGTCGGCGGCTGCGACCATAGCGTCGACCAGGTCAAGCGCTTGGGTCTTGCCGGCGAGCACCACCTTGCCGGCCTCCATCGGCCCGCCGGAGACGAAGACGGTCGGGATGTTGAGGCGCAGCGACGCCATCAGCATGCCGGGCGTGATCTTGTCGCAATTCGAGATGCAGACCATCGCGTCGGCGCAGTGCGCGTTGACCATGTATTCGACCGAGTCGGCGATCAATTCGCGCGACGGCAGCGAATAGAGCATGCCGTCATGGCCCATGGCGATGCCGTCATCGACGGCAATGGTGTTGAACTCCTTGGCAACGCCGCCGGCTTTTTCGATCTCGCGGGCAACCAGCTGGCCGAGATCCTTCAAATGGACATGGCCCGGCACGAATTGGGTGAAGGAATTGACCACGGCAATGATCGGCTTGCCGAAATCCGAATCCTTCATGCCGGTAGCGCGCCACAGGCCGCGGGCGCCGGCCATGTTGCGGCCATGGGTGGTGGTGCGGGAACGGTAGGCGGGCATTGAACTGTCCTTGCTGTCTGCGTCGCGCCCAAAGGTGCGGAAAACCGGAATTGAGCCGCAGGCCTTATAGACGGCACACTCTGGTCTGGCCACAATTTTGCGCTGCGCCAGGGTGCGGAACGAGCGGCCAGCCAAAGACGCAGCCGGCCCAGACCGTAAAAAAGTCAGAGGTGCTGTCGGATCGGGTCTCGTTCGAGCGTCCTTGGGCAGACGGCGGAACCGGGCATCAATTGCCAGCCAGCCGTTTTGCGAGTGAAAACAAAGCCAAAACCAGCCCGAGGAGCAAGAGAATGCAAAAGATCACCCCCTGCCTGTGGTTCAACGATCAGGCCGAGGAGGCCATGAACCATTATGTCTCCATCTTCAAGAATTCGAAGGTGCTGAGCGTGATGCGCTGGCCCAAGGGCAGCGGCGATAATGAGGGCAAGGTGCTGATGGTCTCATTCGAGCTCGACGGCGTTCAGTTCCAGGCGCTGAACGGCGGGCCGCAATTCAAGTTCACCGAGGCGGTCTCGCTCTCCATCGACTGCAAGACGCAGGAAGAGGTCGACTATTTCTGGGACAGGCTCATCGCGGGCGGTGGCCAGCCCAGCCAGTGCAGCTGGCTGAAGGACAAATTCGGCCTCTCCTGGCAGGTCGTTCCCGAGCAGCTGCCCAGGCTGCTGCTGGACGCCGACAGGGAAAAGGCCGGCCGCGTGATGCAGGCGATGATGCAGATGAGCAAGATCGACATCGCCAAGATCGAAGAGGCAGCGAAAGGGTGAACGAACGCGATCTTGCCTTCTCCCCCTGTGGGAGAAGGTGGATCGGCGCGAAGCGCCGAGACGGTTGAGGGGTGTGGGACGGAATGAGACGTTGGTGTTTTCTGGAACACCCCTCATCCGTCGCCTTCGGCGACACCTTCTCCCACAAGGGGAGAAGGGAAAACCAACAGCTCAAGCCGCCCTGTCGCGGACCTGATAATCCTTGACCGCGGTGAAGCGGATCGCCTTCCAGCGCTCGGCCTCGTAGTTGAGCGAGAAGGCGTGCTGGGCGAGGAACACCGGATCGTTGTCGAGATCGCGCGCGATGTCGCCGCGATGCGCCTCGATGAAGCGCTGGAGTTCGGCCCTGTCGTCGGCCGATATCCAGCGGCAGACGGAAAAGCGCGACATCTCGAAATCGACCGGCAGTGTGTATTCGAAGTTTAGCCGCTCCTTCAAGACGTCGAGCTGCAGGGCGCCGACGACGCCGACGATGGCTGGCGAGCCGTCCTCCGGCGAGAACAATTGCACGACGCCTTCCTCGGCCATCTGGTGCAGTGCTTCCTTGAGCTTCTTTGCTTTCATGGCATCGCCGAGGCGAACGCGGCGCAGGATTTCAGGCGCGAAATTCGGCACACCGCGAAACAGGATCTCCTCGCCTTCGGTCAGCGTGTCGCCGATGCGCAGCGTGCCGTGGTTGGGGATGCCGACGACATCGCCGGCGAACGCCTCGTCGGCCGTGACGCGGGTGCGGGCGAAGAAGAATTGCGGTGCCGACAGGCTCATCGGTTTTCCCGTGCGCACCAGCTTGGCCTTCATGCCGCGCTCGAGCTTGCCGGAGCAGACGCGGACGAAAGCGATGCGGTCGCGATGGTTGGGGTCCATATTGGCCTGGATCTTGAAGACGAAGGAGGTCATCTTGTCCTCGGTCGCCTCGACCTTGCGGCTGTCGGCCTCCTGCGCGCGCGGCGGCGGCCCGTAGGCGCCGAGCGCCTCGATCAGGTCGCGCACGCCGTAATTGCGCAGCGCCGAACCGAAATAGACCGGCGTCAAATGGCCCTCGCGGAAGGCATCGAGGTCGAGCGGGCGACAGGCCGCGCGCGCCAGTTCCAGCTCCTCGATGAAGGCCTCGCGCTCGTTCTCCGGCAACAGGCCGGCGACGCGGTTGGAATCGGGTCCATTGACCGGCGTGCGCTCCTTTTCGGCGTCGCCCTTGCGCACCGCGTTCAGCGCCAGATGGTAGGTCCCGGAAAAGGTCTTGCCGCGGCCGATCGGCCAGGTGATCGGCGCTGTATCCAGTGCCAGCTTCTGCTCGATCTCGTCGAGGATGTCGAATGGGTCTCGGCTTTCGCGGTCCATTTTGTTGACGAAGGTGATGATCGGGATGTCGCGCAGCCGGCAGACCTCGAACAGTTTCAGCGTGCGCGGCTCGATGCCCTTGGCGGCGTCGATGACCATGACCGCGCTGTCGACCGCCGACAGCGTGCGATAGGTGTCGTCGGCGAAATCCTCGTGGCCGGGCGTGTCGAGCAGGTTGAAGACGGTGTCCTCGTATTCGAAGGTCATCACCGAGGTGACCACCGAAATGCCGCGCTCGCGTTCGATCTTCATCCAGTCCGAGCGGGTCTGGATGCGGTCCTTCTTGGCCTTGACCTCGCCGGCAAGCTGGATGGCGCCGCCGAACAAAAGCAGTTTTTCGGTGAGCGTCGTCTTGCCGGCGTCGGGGTGGGCAATGATCGCGAAAGTGCGGCGGCGCGATACCGCTTGTTCGATGTCTTCAGCCAATTTCATGGAATCCTGTCTGTGGCGCGGGCTTCTAGCAGCGCTTTTCCAGCCTGTCGAACGGAAACACCGCTGATACCCCGGCAGCAGGTTCAGTCTCTGACGATAGCCGCCTGCGTGACCGAGCCAACGTCATCCAGGCGCATAACCAGCCATTCAGAGTCGATCGAAAAAAATCCTCTTTCCGAACCAAGAATATAAACCAGACTCCAGTCCTCGAAATAGTCCGTCTTCGGCGGCTCGCCGAGCATGGCAACAACTTCTGCCCGCGATTTCCCAACCAACGCCCCGGTCAGCACCAAACCGTCAGCGATCCGATGGCGTTTATGCAAAGGATCCAGCCAGTTGTCGTCCTGCCACCAAGATCGAACGAACGGCAGCGGGCCAAAGAAGACGGCATAGACAATGGCGGCTCCGGCTGCAGCAAAAACCAACCCTTTTATCCAGCGGCGCAAATGACCCTCATGTGATTGAGCTGAACGTTTCCAGTGAGGCGATCGTCATCGACCCGCTTCGAGAGCGGTCCCGGCAACGCCCTTGGTAAGTCTGTAGCATGGTGGCAATGAGGGCAAGAAGTCCTGGGCGTTTGAAGGTACACGGCCGTGAGCAAGAACATCATCGTCATTGGATCCGGCATCATTGGCGCCTCCATCGCTTGGCACCGGCAGAGCTAAGCTGTCGACCTCTCCGGCTGCCGCCGGTTCACGTCCCGACGTCAGGCCGATTCGGTCGCTCGGCTCTCGAAGGCCACCTCCGGAATCCACTCGGCAATTGTGGCGCCGATCCTGTCGGCATGGTCCTCCTGTAGATAATGCGCGCCGGGTCCGAGATCGATCAACCGGCAGTTCTTCAGGCCGGCCGCGAATTCCCGTGCCGCATGCGGCGAGACGAGGGCCCCCGGATCGCCTGAGAAAAGCAGCTTCGGGTAGGAGGAGAGCCGGAGCGCCCGATGGTCGTGCTCGCTGATGGCAGCGACATCGGCGGGCTGGCCTTCAATCGGCAGGTCGCGCGGCAGCCGCAGGATCGGCTTGCGCGATTGGGGCGTCGGGAACGGTGCCCGGTAGGAGGCCATTTCCTCATCGCTCATCGTGCGCAGCACCGCAGCCGGAAGCACCTTTTCGACGAAGACGTTGTCTTCCAGGACAAGCTTCTCACCGACGCCAGGCGTGCGCATTGCCTTGAACAATTCGCGCGCCTGCGGACGCTGGTGAAAATCGTCCCAACTCTCGAAGGGGCGGATGAATTCCATGAAGGCGAGGCCGAGGATCCGCTGCGGCCGCCGGGCCGCGAGATGGAAGGCGAGCGCGGTGCCCCAGTCCTGCGCGACGACCACCACGTCAGTGATGCCAAGCGTCTCGATGAAGGCGTCGAGATAGCGGATGTGGTCGAAGAAGCGATAGTCGATGTCCGGCTTGCCGGATTGGCCATAGCCGATCAGGTCGGGCGCTATGCAGCGGCCGCGCGGCGCCACATGCGGGATGATGTCGCGCCAGATGTAGGACGACGTCGGGTTGCCGTGCAGGAAGAGCACAGTCGGACCGGCAGTACCTGCCTCGACATAGGAGATGGTGGAATCGAGTACCGCGACTTGCGAGCGCGGCAACATTGTGCGCTTTTCGAGTTTCGGGTTCATCGGATCAGCTCCTTTTTTTTGCGAAGACTGTTTTGAAGACGATGTTCTTGAAACGCTCGAGCGGTTCGGGACTGCGCTCCACCTTCATGCGCAGCATCGCGCCTTGCCAGGAACTCAACAGGAAATCGGCGAGGTCCTCGGCATCGAACGCGTCGGTGATGTCGCCGGCCGCCTGGCCCTCGGCGATGCATTCGGCGAAGGGCTTGCGCCAGCGTTCGAAAATGGCGACGAGTTGCAGCCTCAGCGCCTCGCTGTGAGCCGCCGTCTCGAGGCTGAGATTGCCGATCATGCAGCCCCGTGCCCAATCATGCGCCTCCAGCTTCGACGTGATGATTTCGAGATAGCGGCGCAAGCGCCCGACCGGGGGCGTGCCGTCCCGGGCGAGGGCCTGCTCCACCAAACCGCTCACATAGGCGAAATAGCGGTCCAGCACCTCGCCGGTGAACGCCTCCTTGGAGGCAAAATGATTGGTGAAGGACCCCGGGCGGGCATCGGCCGCGGCGACGATGTCGCGTACGCCGGCGGACGAATAGCCGGAATTCCAGATGGTTTTGAAACCGGCGTCGAGAAGTTTTTCGCGAAGTGAATGTCTGGCCATATTGAGACAATACGTACGTACGTATTAAAGTCAAGAGAATATTTGATACCGTGCGCACTTGGCAGAACCCACGGGCAATGGCATCGCAGTGGGGGCGTCGGAACGAGGAGTGAAGCATGACAGCGGCGAAACAAGTCATCGTCATCGGCGCCGGCATCATCGGCGCCTCCATCGCCTGGCACCTGGCCAGGGCCGGGGCAAAGGTGACGGTCATTGCCGGGAGCGGCGCCGGCGGCATCGCAACACCGAATTCCTTTGCCTGGATCAATGCCAGCTGGGGTAATCCGGAGGTCTATTTCCGGCTGCGCATTCGGTCGATGGCCGAATGGACGCGACTGGCGAACGAGGTGCCCGGCATCCCGTTGCAATGGTGCGGTGGCTTGTGCTGGGACCTGCCGCGTGCCGAACTTGAGGCCTATGCGGCCGAGCACGCCGCCTGGGGCTACGGCATCGAGCGTGTCGACCGTGCCGGAGCGGCGCGCATCGAGCCCAATCTGACCGAGCTTCCCGATTTCGCCCTTTATGTGCCTGGGGAAGGCGTTGCCGAGCCGGTCGCTGCCACGCAAGCACTGCTGGTTGACGCCGAGCGGCGCGGCGCGCGGCTGCTGACGGGAGTTACCGCGACCGCTCTGGTGCAAGCCAACGGCAGGATTGCCGGCGTCGATACATCCGGCGGGCGGATTGCTGCCGACGAGGTGGTGATCGCGGCCGGAGCCGGCTCTCCGGCAATCGCTGCCACAGCCGGGATAGAACTGCCGATCGAAACGCCGCCCGGCCTGATCGTGCATTCGCGCCCCTACGAAAAGCTGCTCAATGGCCTGGTGATCGGCGACCGCCTGCATATGCGCCAGACGGCGGAAGGCCGCGTCATCGCCGGCTCGGATTTCGGCGGCGCCGATCCCGGCATGGATGCCCCGGCCACCGCCCGCGACCTGTTTGCGGCGATGAAGGCGATGCTGCGCGGCGCGGATGGGCTGGAACTCGATTTCCACACCATTGGCTACCGGCCGACCCCGGTCGATGGCTTTCCGATCATAGGCCGCGCCGAAGGCACGAGCGGCGTCTATGTTGCGGTCATGCATTCCGGCATCACGCTGGCGCCGGCCGTCGCCCTGTTCGCCGCCCGCGAAATCCTCGACGGCGAGCGCGATCCGCTGCTTGATCCCTACGGACTGGCGCGGTTTACTCAATAACCGGGCGGGCGGCGAAAGCCGCCGGCCAGCGGCTCGATTGCCCTGGCGATCCCGAGCAGGCGCCGCTCCGACCAGCGTTTGCCGACAAGCTGTAGTCCGATGGGCAGGCCGTCGCGATCTTGTCCGCAGGGCAGCGACAGTGCCGGATGGCCGCTGTAGTTGAACACCGCGCCATAGGCCGGCAGCATCCAGTAGCTTTGCGTCTTGCCGTCGACCCCGATCGGCGTTCCCGGCTCGCAATGCGGGAAGGCGGTGGCCATGGCGACCGGGCACAGCAAGGCGTCGCAGCCGTCGAAGAACCGTTCCCACGCCAGGATGGAGCGGTCGCGGCGGGCGAGCGCCTCGAACCAGCGCGAGACCGGCGTCGGCTTCTCCGGTGGTTTGGGCTGCGCCGCCTCCAGCATCATGCCGATCAGCGCACCGCCTTGTGCTAGGTCGTCGTGCAGGTCAAGCTCCGGCAATTTGGCATCCTCGACGATGGCGCCTGCCGACTGAAGCTCCTTTGCCAGACTTTCGACCGCCGCGCTGATCTCGCCGGCCACCGGAAAGCCCGGAAAGGACGGCGCGACGGCAATGCGCAAATTTCTGAGATCCAGCTCCGGCATGGTTTCGACCGGTACCGGCGCAAGGTCGGTATCGCTTCCATCCGGCCCGGCAATGAGGCCG
The DNA here is from genome assembly GCF_040319815.1 of Mesorhizobium sp. M0854. Classification (NCBI taxonomy): domain Bacteria; kingdom Pseudomonadati; phylum Pseudomonadota; class Alphaproteobacteria; order Hyphomicrobiales; family Phyllobacteriaceae; genus Mesorhizobium; species Mesorhizobium sp. M0854. The sequence continues at coordinate 225,449 of NZ_JAMYOL010000001.1, read as the reverse complement.
TAGATCAGTGCCAGGTCCTCGACGCTGCGCGCCAGCGGTCCGAGGCAGGACATCAGCCGCACGCTGCGCGGCGCCCCGCCCGGGTCGGGGAAGGCGCCGGCGAGCGAGACGCGGTGCTCGGTCGGCTTGAGGCCGTAGACGCCACAAAAGGCGGCCGGCAGCCGGATCGAATCCTGCATGTCGGTGCCGACCTCGAACGGCGTCATACCAGTGCCGAGCGCCGCCGCCGCACCGCCGCTGGAGCCGCCGGCGGTGTGCTGGAGCTTCCAGGGGTTGCCGGTGCGGCCGAACAGTGGATTGTCAGACTGCCAGTCACCGAGCATCGTCGCCACGTTCGTCTTGCCCACCAGCACGCCGCCTGCCGCCTTCAGCCGGGCAACGACCGGACTGTCTGCCCTCGGAGCATAGTCGGCGAAGGCCGGGAAGCCGACGGTGGTTCTCATGCCGGCGGTTTCATGCGTGTCCTTCAGTGTGAACGGCACGCCATGCAGCGGCCCAAGGGCCTCGCCGCGCGCCTGCGCGTCGTCGGCCTTGACGGCGCGTTGCCGCGCGCCTTTCCGATCGAGGGTTACGACGGCATTGACCGCCTCATTGTGCCTGTCGATCTGCGCCAGATGCGCGTCCAGCACCTCTATTGCGGAAACCGTACGGTCGCGGATGGCCGCGGCCAGTTTGGTGGTCGAGGAAAAGACGATATCCATGGTGAATGCTCCGGGCTATCGCGCCGCGATCCTCAAAATGGCGGATTGGCGCGTGGATGCAAGCCTGGCTCGGCATTCGACGATGGCGGCGCTTGATCGGGATTGCGCTGCGGGGCCTGTTGAGGGGCGGCGCTGTCCAGCGGCCTCGCCGCGATCGGCACCTCTACGGCTTACCGTCCTCTGTTGTGCGTCCGCTCATAGAGCTCACGGATGATGCCGCTTGCCGTGGTCTCGAACAGAAACGGCAAGAAAGCATGAACGAGCGCGGCAAAGGCCGCCATGAACAATCGCGACGAGAACCATGCGGCGAAAGCCATATGGCCGAAATAACTCTCGCCGACCGCGGCCGGGTGAGAGGTGAAAAGTCTTGCGAGCCGTGCGGTCATGTCGATCCCTCCTGCCGGCATGAAGAGCCGGCGATGAGTATACTGGCATGGGTGTTCGGTTCATCGGTCTCAAATTGTCCTTGTGAAAGGCTGAATTTTGGGACAAACATCCCACATGGCGCCGGAAATCGACGAAATAGACCGGAGATTGCTGGCCGAGCTGCAACGCGACGGCACGCTGTCCGTCGACCAGCTCTCGGCAAGAATATCGCTGTCGCGCAATGCCTGCTGGCGCCGGGTGAAGCGGCTGGAGGAGGACGGCGTCATCACCGGCCGGGTGGCGCTGGTCGATGCCGACAAGCTTGGGCTCGGCCTTTCGGTGTTCATCCTGATCCGCACCTCCAACCACGATCCCGACTGGCTGCAAAGATTCCGAGCGGCGGTGACCGGCTTTGCCGAGATCACCGGCGCTTACCGCATGTCCGGCGATCTCGACTATGTCCTGCGCGCCCGCGTCGCCGATGTGAAGGCGTATGACCGGCTCTATCAACGGCTGATCGCCAAGGTGGCACTATCCGACGTTTCGGCCTCCTTCGTCATGGAGGAGATCAAGGAGACCACGGTCATTCCGATGGAACTGCGCTGAGGCGGAACCGCACTGAAAGAAAGCCGTTGATAGCATTGCCGCCGAGTTGACTGAGCCGGCGTTCGCGACGATAGGATCAGCCTCATGCGCGCAGCACTTTATCCCACCTCCGTCATCGGTCCGGCTGTCGGCTTCGTCAGGCTGCCGCATGGCGAGGGCTTGCCGCTTCCGGCCTATGAAAGCTCGGGCGCCGCCGGCATGGACCTGCGCGCCGCCGTCCCGGACGACAGGCCGCTTTTGATCCTGCCGGGAAAGCGCGCGCTGGTGCCGACCGGGCTGGTCCTGGAAATTCCGGAGGGCGTCGAAGGCCAGGTCCGGCCGCGTTCGGGCCTCGCCTTCAAGCACGGGCTCACCTGCCTCAACACGCCGGGCACCATCGACAGTGACTATCGCGGCGAGGTCAAGGTGCTGCTGATCAATCTCGGCGACGAGGATTTCGCGGTGACGCGGGGCATGCGGATCGCCCAGATCGTCTTCGCCCCGGTGACGCAGGCGACCGTCGAGGAGCGCACATTGGCTGGCGGTACGGCGCGCGGCTCGGGCGGCTTCGGATCGACCGGCACGGCCTGATGAAAATACCCAAGCTCGTCATCTTCGATTGCGACGGGGTTCTGGTCGACACCGAGAACCTGGCCAATCGGCGCCTCGCCGAGTGGCTGACCGCGGCCGGCTTTCCGGCCAGCTTCGAATATTGCCGCAAGAATTTCTCCGGCCGCAGCATGGTCTCGGTGCAGAAGGAAGTCGAGGCGACCGGCGTCAGCCTCGGCGCCGATTTCGTCGAGCGTTGGAACGCCGGCCTGCCGGACCTGTTTGCGCATGGCGTCGAGGCCATCCCCTACGTTCGCGAGTTCATCGAAACCGTGCACGCCGCCGGCATCGCCACCTGCGTCGCCTCGTCGGCACGGGTATCGAAAATGCACATCACGCTCGGTCAGACCGGGCTGCTGCCGCTGTTCGAGCATGCGCTGTTCAGCTCGACCATGGTCTCGCGCGGTAAGCCGTTCCCCGACCTCTTCCTGCATGCGGCAGCGACGATGGGCTTCGCACCCGCCGACTGCATCGTCATCGAGGACAGCGTCGCCGGCACGGCAGCCGGCATCGCCGCCGGCATGCGCGTCTATTCCTACCACGGCGACCCGCTTTCCGACCGCGACGGGCTGATCGAAGCCGGCGGCATCCTGTTCGACGACATGCGTGAACTGGCCGGGCTGGTGCCGATCCACTGATCGCCTTTGCGCAGCCTGCATGCGCGCCCGATCTCAGACCGGGCGCGGCGCCCCAAGTACTCGGTCGACCGTGTCGCGTATGAGACTGCGCAGATTGGCCGGCCTGTCGAGATGACTGACGACAAGGAGGCCGTCGGCCGCCACCGTTAGCGCGTCCGCGGTGCGGTCCGGATCGGGATCTGCGTCGGCGATCAGCAAGTCCCTGAGGGTGCCCCACTTCCAGTGACGATGCTGATCGATCGCCTGGCGAACCGGGCTGCTGGGGTCCGGATATTCAGCAGCGGCGTTCTGAAACGGGCAGCCGCGGTAGCCCGGCTGATCCGCCGCGTCGGCGATGAGATCAAATATGGCAAGGATCATCTGGCGAGGTGGCCGGCCAAGGCTCGCGATTGCCGCCCGTCCTCCCTTGCTGAGCTCCTCGATATAGGCGCGGACGAGGTCGTCCTTGGCCGCGAAGTGATGATAGAACGTCGCCTTGGCAACGCCGGCCTCGGCGATGATGCGGTCGATCCCGACTGCACGGACCCCCTCCAGAGAAAACAGTGCGGTCGCCGTATCGAGGATGCGACGGGACGGTGGGCGACTTCGCCGGCGGCGCCCAACGGATAGCCCCAGGCGTTTTCGTCGACTGCCGGGTGGATGAGGGCGACGTACGGGCCCTTACTTTCGCCGACGGCAAGATTGTGCGAGAGCGGCTCATCGCCCGCGACGAGCAGAGCCGGCGGATCGTGTGGGGATGGCTCGGCGACGAGGTCACCCACGATAATACCTCCATGCAGGTCTTTGCCGAGGGCGAGGGCCGGAGCCGCCTGGTCTGGATCCACGACACTCTGCCCGACGAACTCGGCGCGTGGCTCGCAGCCGCCATGGATCAGCTGGTGCCGGTTTTCCAGCAGACCCTGGCGAGCCAAGCCAAGCCAACATAGTGAGGCAACGCCAGGTGTTTCCTCTTGGTCGCAAAATGCTCTAGCTTGCGCGCGCCCGAGATAACGAGCGCGCGCGCATGACCTTCTCCCTGCTTCGTTTCATCTTTGCCTGCCTGCTGCTGCCCTGTCTTTGGACGACGGCCAGCGCGGAGGCCGTCAGTTTCCCGGAGCTCGGCGGCGCCGTCCCCGGCCACGGCGATGTCACCTATCTCGATCTCGCCAGGATGGTCATTCCCGATCTGGCGGCGGACAAGGACGGCTTTTTCCGAGGTTCGATGCCGATCGAGATGCGCCACATCGCTGGACCGGACTACGACGGCTCGCCGCCGGCGACGTCGGGTCTTTCCAGCGGTGACGTGCTCGACATCAAGACCGGCGGCAAGGACCGGCTGGCGATGCTGCTCGACCTCGGCGACTCGCCTGATAGCGCCGAGGGTTATGCCGTGCTGGCACTCTACGACATCACCGGCAAGCCGGCCTTGCTCGACGCGGTCAATGTTGCCGTCGACCGCAGCACCTACTTTCGCGATCCGGGCAAGCTGTCGATCGGGCCCGGCGATGACGCCATCATCAGCATGAGCATGCATTTCAATTCGAGCCAGGGCTATGGGATCACGCCGCTGGTCATGGTCCGCAACGACAGCTTCGAGCTGATCGACATGATCTATACATTCGACGAAAACCTCTGCACTCATAGGAGGACACAGAATGCGGCGTTCCAGGTGATCGCCGACGGCCAGCCCTATGCAGCCATCAAGGTCACGGTGACCGACGCGACGCTGCCGGGAGAAGAAAGCTGCGACGGCCAGCCGCCGCCAGAGGCGTCTTCGCGCGACATCTCCGTCACCTATCATTGGGACAAAAATGCTTCGCGCTATGTCAAGGATTCCGACGCGCTGGATCGATTGGCAGATGACAACGCCAAACGCTTCTGAGCCAACCGCATTTGTTTGCCCGGCGCCTGCCGCCGGGCTAGAATTTGCCTCACATTCTGCACTGGAGGGGAGCATCCATGGACAAGGGCAAGATTTTTCGCGACCTGCATGCCTCGATCTTCGTCATGGCCAATTCCTGGGACGTCGGCACGACCAAGCTTTTGGCCTCGTTCGGCTTCAAGGCGCTGGCCACGACCAGCGCCGGCTTTGCCTTTTCGCGCGGCCTGCCCGATGGCGCGGTGACGTTCGAGGCGATGATCCATCATTGCCGTGAAGTGTCGGCGGCGACCGGGCTGCCGGTTTCGGCCGATCTCGAAAAGGGCAAGGGCGACAGCGCAACAAGTGCCGGCGAGACCATCTTCGCCGCCGAGGCGGCTGGCCTCGCCGGCTGCTCGATCGAGGACCATACCGGTGAGCCCGACAAGCCGATCTATGATTTTGCGCATGCCGTCGAGCGCGTCGCGGCGGCGGCGGAAGCGGCACGGGCACTGAAACGCGATTTCGTTTTCACCGCGCGAGCCGAGAATTTCCTGTGGGGCAAGCCCGACCTCGACGATACGATCAAGCGGCTGCAGGCCTTCGAGAAGGCCGGCGCCGACGTGCTCTATGCACCGGGGCTGGACGACATCGAGATGGTGCGAACCGTCTGCTCGGCGCTGACCAAGCCGGTCAACGTCATGGCCAGGCCCGGCTTCACCATCGCCGACCTGGCGATGGCGGGGGTAAAGCGCGTCTCGCTCGGTCCGTGGCTGACCAATTTCGCCTTCGGCATGCTGGAGACCGCGGCGCGCGAGATCCAGCAGGATGGCACCTTCGGCTTCACCCGCGCCGCCATGCCGTTCGGCAAGCTGCAGGCGCTGTTTGCCAGACCTTCCGCCTAGGTCGGGCCCGGCAAATGACCCTCACGGTCGTGGACATGCACACCGGCGGCGAGCCGCTGCGGATCGTCACCGGCGGCTACCCCGATATTCCCAAGGGCACGATCCTCGAAAAGCGTGCGTATGTGCGCGACCATCTCGATCATCTCAGAAAGATCCTGATGTTCGAGCCGCGCGGCCATTACGACATGTATGGCGCGCTGCTGGTGGAGCCCGACCTGCCGGGCGCCGATCTCGCCGTGCTGTTCATGCACAATGAGGGCTATTCGACGATGTGCGGCCACGCCATCGTCGCGCTCGGCCGCTACGCCGTCGACGAGCGGCTGGTGGGGCCACGCGAGCCGCTGACGACCGTCAATATCGAGGCGCCATGCGGGCTGATTTCGGCTGCAGTCGAGGTAAGGGATGGCAAGGCCGGCGCGGTGTCCTTCGAAAGCGTGCCGGCGTTTCTGTTCGTCGGCGACCAGCGGATCGAGCTGCCGGGCTATGGTCCGGTCGGCTTCGACATCGCCTATGGCGGCGCCTTCTATGCAGTGGCCGACTGCCGCCAGTTCGGGCTGGAATTTGGCAGGAACCGCGTGCGCGATTTCGTCGATGCGGCGACCGCGCTGACTGACAGGCTGAAGGCCGAATTGCCGCTGTTGCATCCCGACCATGCCGATCTCGCCTTTCTCTACGGCACCATCCTGACCGACGGACAGGATGCGTTCTCCGATACGCCGACCAAAAACATCTGCGTTTTCGCCGAGGCCGAGGTCGACCGTTCGCCGACCGGCTCCGGCGTCACCGCGCGGCTGGCGGCCATGCACGCCAAGGGGCAAATCGAGATTGGCCGGACGCGGCTGTTCGAGAGCATCGCCGGCTCGCGCTTTTCCGGCGCCGTCGTACGCACGGCCACGGCCGGGCCGCATGACGCCATCATCGCCCGCGTCGGCGGCCGCGCCTATTACTCAGGGCGGGCCGAATTTATCGTCGAGGACGACGACGAACTGGGGCGCGGCTTTCTGCTGCGCTAGCTCCCTTCCCGTGCCGAGATCGCCTTGTGCAGATGCACCATCATGGCGGCGGCGAACAGCGGCGTCAGAAGGTTGAGCAGCGGCACGGCAAGAAAAGCAGCAATGAGCAGCCCGGCGAGAAACACCGTGCCGGCATATTTCCTGCGCAGCGCCTTGGCCTCGGCCTCCGGGCGAAAGCGCATGGCGGCGAATTCGAAGAACTCGCGCCCGAGCAGATAGCCGTTGACGATGAAAAAGGCGGCGATGTTGATGCCCGGCACCAGCAGAAGCAGCAGGGCGACGATATTGCCGAGGATGACGACGCCGAAGAACCGGATCGCCAGCACCAGCGAGCGCAACGCCGGCACGGCGCGGCCGGGCGGATCGTTGGGATAATCCGTGCGCTCGACCACTTCGGCGACGTCGTCGAGGAACAGGCCGGCGATGATCGCCGTCACCGGCGCGATGAGCAGCGCCAAGCCCAGCGCAAGGCCGATGCCGGCGACGACGGCGCCCAGCCATCCGGCCCAGGAGGGTAGGGCGGGCAGCCATGCATCGATCCACGGCCAGGCCAGCCATTCGAACAGGCTCTTGATCCCGAACCAAAGCGCCGCCAGCGCCAGCAAGGTCAGCGCCAGCGTCTTCAGGAACACGGAACGGAATTCGGGCGAGAACAGCCGGCTCAAGGCGGCACGGGCGGCGTCGAGGATCACGGCGTTTCCAATTCCATGTCAAACGAGGCCCATGGGCGATATTTCGGGATAGGCGGAGACAGGTCGCGAGACAAGCGCAAACCGCGCGATACGAAGCATCTGTGTTCTGCCCGGATTTATAACTCGCGGCCTAGGCAAAGCCGCATCAAACCGCTAGACCCGCCCGCGCCCGGCGTGGCAGAAAGCCGGTGGGTTTTTGGCGGAGAGATGAATTGATGCCGGACTATGACGTGCTTTGTATAGGGAATGCCATCGTCGACATCATCGCCCAGTGCGACGAGGCGTTCCTGGAGACCAACGGCATCATCAAGGGCGCGATGAATTTGATCGACACGAGGCGCGCCGAACTGCTCTACAGCCGCATGGGCCCGGCCATTGAAGCCTCGGGCGGCAGCGCCGGCAACACGGCGGCGGGCGTCGCCTCCTTCGGCGGCCGCGCCGCTTTCTTCGGCAAGGTCTCGAACGACGCACTCGGCGAAATTTATGCGCACGACATCCATGCCCAGGGCGTCGCCTTCGACACCAGGCCGCTCAGCGGCGAGCCACCGACGGCGCGCTCGATGATCTTCGTCACGCCGGACGGCGAGCGCTCGATGAACACCTATCTCGGCGCCTGCGTCGAGCTCGGCCCGGAGGACGTCGAGGCCGACAAGGCGTCGGGCGCCGCCGTCACCTATTTCGAGGGCTATCTGTGGGACCCGCCGCGCGCCAAGGAGGCGATCAGGCAGACGGCTAAGCTCGCCCACGCCGCCGGGCGCGAAGTGTCGATGACATTATCGGACTCGTTCTGCGTCGATCGCTACCGCGACGAATTCCTCGATCTGATGCGCTCCGGCACCGTCGATATCGTCTTTGCCAACAGCCACGAGATCAAGTCGCTCTACCAGACCGCGTCATTCGACGAAGCGCTGGCGCGGATCCGCAAGGACTGCAAGATCGCCGCCGTCACCCGCTCGGAAAAGGGCTCGGTCATCGTGCGCGGCGACGAGACCGTGACCATCAATGCGACCAGGATCCGCGAGCTGGTCGACACCACCGGCGCCGGCGACCTCTATGCCGCCGGCTTCCTCTATGGCTACACGCAAGGCCGCAGCCTGAAGCAGTGCGGCGATCTCGGCTCGCTGGCGGCCGGGCTGGTCATCCAGCAGATAGGCCCAAGGCCACGGCAGAATCTGCGCCGCGAGGCCGAGCAGGCGGGGCTGCTGTAGCGGCATCTCTTCCTTCTCCCCTGTGGGAGAAGGTGGATCGGCGCGCAGCGCCGAGACGGTTGAGGGGTGCTGGACGGAGTGCTGCCGGTGCCAAGCTGGAACACCCCTCATCCGACCGAGCTTCGCTCGGCCACCTTCTCCCACAGGGGGAGAAGGGAGAGGCGCTGCTGCTGCCCCCGCTCGTCAAGCTCCCGCGCTATACGCCGCGATCGCCGCCATGTTGACGATGTCTGAATCCTTGGCATTCAGCGAGACGATCTGAACCGGCTTGTTCAGGCCGACCAGCAGCGGGCCGATGACGGTCGAGCCGCCGAGCTCCTGCAGCATCTTGGTCGAGATCGAGGCCGAGTGGAAGGCCGGCATGACCAGCACGTTGGCCGGGCCGGTCAGCCTGATGAACGGGTACTGCGCCATGGCACGGGCGTTGAGCGCCACGTCGGCGGCCATCTCGCCGTCATACTCGAAATCGACGCGGCGCTTGTCGAGGATGCGCACCGCTTCCTGGACGCGCTCGGAGCGCTCGCCCTGCGGATGGCCGAAGGTCGAATAGGCGAGCATGGCGAGCCTCGGCTCGTAGCCCATGCGGCGGGCGAAACCGGCGGCCTCCTCGGCGATGTCGGCGATCTCGACGGCATCCGGCATGTCGTGCACCGCGGTGTCGGCAACGAGGACGGTGCGACCGCGCGCGAGCACGATCGACACGCCGATGACGCAATGGCCGGGCCTTGCGTCGATGACGCGGCGGATGTCGTCGAGCGCCGTCGAATAGTTGCGGGTAACGCCGGTGACGATGCCGTCGGCATCGCCCAGCGCCACCATGCAGGCGGCGAAATGGTTGCGGTCGTTGTTGATCAGCCGCTGGCAGTCGCGGAACAGGAAGCCTTTGCGCTGCATGCGCTCGTAGAGATAGTCGGTGTAGACGGAGTTGCGCCGCGACAGCCGCGCATTGATGATCTCGATGCCTTGCTTGCCGAGGTCGATGCCGGCGTTCCTGGCGTTTTCCTTGATGATGTCGTCGCGGCCGAGCAGGATGGCGGTGCCGAGCCGCTGGTTCACATAGGAGACGGCGGCGCGCATCACCTGCTCCTCCTCGCCCTCGGCAAAGACGATGCGCTTGGGCTGGCGGCGCACCCGGTCGTAGATGCGCTGCAGCGTCGAGGCGATCGGGTCGCGGCGGGCGGAAAGCTCCTGCGCGTAGCGGTCGAGATCGAGGATCGGCTTGCGCGCGACGCCGGAGTCCATCGCCGCTTTGGCCACCGCAATCGGAATGGCCGAGATCAGGCGCGGGTCGAACGGCACTGGGATGATGTAGTTGGGGCCGAATTTCGGCCGCATGCCCTGATAGGCGGCGGCGACGTCGTCGGGCACGTCCTGGCGCGCCAGTTCGGCGAGCGCTTTGGCCGCGGCGATCTTCATGTCGTCGTTGATGGTGGTCGCCCGCACATCCAGCGCGCCGCGGAAGATGTAGGGGAAGCCAAGCACATTGTTGACCTGGTTGGGATAGTCGGACCGTCCCGTCGCCATGATGGCGTCGGTGCGGATCTCGGCGACTTCCTCCGGCGTGATCTCGGGGTCGGGATTGGCCATGGCGAAGATGATCGGGTTCTTGGCCATCGACTGCACCATCCTGGTGGTCAGCGTGCCCTTGGCCGAGAGGCCGAGGAACACGTCGGCGCCGTCCAGCGCTTCGGCCAGCGAGCGCGCACCGGTTTTCACGGCGTGCGCCGATTTCCACTGGTTCATGCCTTCGGTGCGACCCTGGAAGACCACGCCCTTGGTGTCGCAAAGGATGATATTCTCAGGCGCAAAGCCCATCGCCTTCATCAATTCGATGCAGGCGATGCCGGCAGCACCGGCGCCGTTGCAGACCATTTTCGTGGTCTTCATATCGCGGCCGGTGATTTCCAGCGCGTTGATCAGGCCGGCAGCCGAGATGATGGCGGTGCCGTGCTGGTCGTCATGGAAGACCGGGATGTCCATCAGCTCGCGCAGCCGCTGCTCGATAATGAAGCATTCCGGTGCCTTGATGTCCTCGAGGTTGATGCCGCCGAAGGAGGGTCCAAGGAAACGCACGCAGTTGATGAATTCGTCGGCATCCTCGGTGTCGACCTCAAGGTCGATGGAATCGACATCGGCGAAGCGCTTGAACAGCACCGCCTTGCCTTCCATCACCGGCTTCGAGGCCAGCGCGCCGAGATTGCCGAGGCCGAGGATGGCGGTGCCGTTGGAGATGACGGCGACCATGTTGCCGCGAACCGTGTAGTCGAAGGCGCGGCTCGGGTCCTCGGCGATGGCGAGAACCGGAACCGCGACGCCCGGCGAATAGGCAAGGCTGAGATCGCGCTGCGTCGCCATCGGTTTTGTGGCGACGATCTCCAGCTTGCCCGGACGGCCCATGGCGTGGAATTCCAGCGCCTCCTGGGCGCTGACGGAGGGCCCGTTGCTTTCCGTTTTCTTGGCCATGGTACTTTTGGTTTCCTCGCCCGTACGGCACCGCTTGAGATGGGTGCGCATGCTTTCTTTTGTGGAAGGTTCGGGATTAAGGCTACACTTCGCCGCTGTAAACCGCCAAGCATGGCTTGGAAAATTTTGGAAGCAGCTTCTTGAACGACGAGACGCCCATTCGAAGCGACAACGCCACGCCGGCCTTCGCGCCGGCGACGCCGATGATGGAGCAGTATATCGAGATCAAGGCGGCGAACCCGGATTCGCTGCTGTTCTACCGCATGGGCGATTTCTACGAGCTGTTCTTCGACGATGCCGAGAAGGCGAGCCGGGCACTCGGCATCGTGCTGACCAAGCGCGGCAAGCACCAGGGGCTCGACATCCCGATGTGCGGCGTGCCGGTGCATGCCGCCGACGACTATCTGCAAAAGCTGATCGGCCAGGGGTTCCGCGTCGCCGTCTGCGAACAGATCGAGGATCCGGCCGAGGCCAGGAAGCGCGGCGGCAAATCGGTGGTGCGCCGCGACGTCGTCCGGCTGGTCACCCCCGGCACCATCACCGAGGACAAACTGCTGGCGCCGTCGGAATCGAGTTTTCTGATGGCGTTGGGACGGGTCAAGGGCGGCAGCAGCGATACAAGAGGCGGGGAGCGCGGCAGCGCGACAGGGAACCAAGGAAGTTTCGCCCTAGCCTGGATCGAGATCTCGACCGGTGTCTTCCGCGTCGCCGAGACAACCGCCGACCGGCTGCTCGCCGATGTCTTCCGCGTCGATCCGCGCGAGCTGATCGTCGCCGAACCGGTGTTTTACGACCCGGAGCTGAAACCGGTCTTCGACGTGCTCGGCCGCGTCGCCAGCCCGCAGCCGCCGTCGCTGTTCGATTCGGCTTCGGCCGCCGGCCGCATCGCCCGCTTCTTCGAGGTGGCAACGCCGGACAGTTTCGGCTCGTTTTCGCGCGCCGAGCTGTCGGCAATCTCGGGCGTCATCGCCTATGTCGAGAAGACGCAGAAAGCCGAGCGGCCGCCGCTGTCGCGGCCGCAGCGCGAGGAGCAGGATTCGACGCTGTTCATCGACCCGGCGACGCGCGCCAATTTGGAGCTGCTGCGCACGCTGTCCGGCAGCCGCGACGGATCGCTGTTCAAGGCGATCGACCGCACGGTGACCGGCGGCGGTGCAAGGCTGCTCGCCGACCGGCTGATGGCGCCGCTGACCGATCCGGCGGCAATCGCCGCAAGGCTGGACTCGGTGTCGTTCTTCCGCTCCGAGACGCGCCTTTGCCAGGCGGTGCGGACAAGCCTGAAGAGCGTTGCCGATATGCCGCGCGCGCTGTCCAGGCTGGCGCTCAACCGCGGCGGCCCGCGCGACCTCGGCGCGCTGCGCGCCGGTTTCGAAGCAGCCGGCGCCATCGCCGAACTGTTCGGCCAAACCGCCTTGCCGGGCGAACTGAGCACGGCGTTGGGAGCTATCAAGGCACTGCCTAATGAACTGGCGACGCATCTGGCGCAGGCGCTCAGCGACGAGCTGCCGTTGCTCAAGCGCGACGGCGGCTTCGTCCGCGGCGGCTACCACGCCGAACTCGACGAGATGCGGGCACTGCGCGACGAGTCGCGAAAGGTGATCGCCGGGCTGGAGCGTTCGCTGATCGACGAGACCGGCATCCGCTCGCTGAAGATCAGGCACAACAATGTGCTGGGGTATTATATCGAAGTCACCGCCAACCACCATGCGCTGATGACCGGCAGCGACGGCGCCAGGGCGCGCTTCATCCATCGCCAGACCATGGCCAACGCCATGCGCTTCACCACCACCGAACTCGCCGAGCTGGAAACCAGGATCGCCAACGCCGCCGACCGGGCGCTGGCGATCGAGCTTGCCGCTTTCGAGGCGCTGATGGCAGAAGTGGTCGGCCACGCCGACACGATCCGCGCCGGCGCCGAAGCGCTCGCCGTGCTCGACGTTTCGGCCGCGCTTGCCTTGCTTTCCGAGAGCGAGGGCTGGTGCCGGCCGCTGGTCGATGCGAGCCTTGCCTTCGAGATTTCGGGCGGACGCCACCCGGTGGTCGAACAGGCGCTGCGGCGTTCCGGCGAAGGTCCGTTCGTCGCCAATGATTGCGATCTGTCGCCGCAAGGCGATGCCAAGGCCGGCGCGATCTGGCTGCTGACTGGCCCCAATATGGGCGGCAAATCGACCTTCCTCAGGCAAAACGCGCTGATCGCCATCCTCGCCCAGACCGGCTCCTTCGTGCCGGCGGCATCAGCCCATATCGGCGTCGTCGACCGGCTGTTTTCGCGGGTCGGCGCCTCCGACGACCTGGCGCGCGGCCGCTCCACCTTCATGGTCGAGATGGTCGAGACGGCGGCGATCCTCAACCAGGCAGGCGAACGCGCACTGGTCATCCTCGATGAGATCGGCCGCGGCACCGCCACTTTCGACGGCCTGTCGATCGCCTGGGCGGCGGTCGAATATCTGCACGAGAAAAACCGCTGCCGGGCGGTCTTCGCCACGCATTTCCACGAGATGACGGCGCTGGCCGGAAAACTGCCGCGGCTCTCCAACGTCACCATGCGGGTCAAGGAATGGGAGGGCGACGTGGTCTTCCTGCACGAGGTCGGCAAGGGTGCGGCCGACCGTTCCTACGGCGTCCAGGTAGCGCGGCTGGCCGGCCTGCCAGAGGCCGTCGTCGGCCGGGCCAAGGAAGTGCTGCACCAGCTTGAAGCAGGCGAGGTCTCGGGCAAGGCCAACCGTCTGGTCGACGACCTGCCGCTGTTTTCCGTGGCGGCGCAGCGGGAAGCGTCGAAGCCGGCGAAGAGTGACGGGCTGGGCGCGGCGCTAGCGGAGATCAATCCCGACGAGATGACTCCAAGGGAGGCGCTGGAAGCGCTGTACCGGCTGAAGGGGCTGGCTGGGAAGTAGTGCTCGTCCGATAGCGCTCTACGGCACCCCCCTCTGTCCTGCCGGACTGTCCGGCAGGACAGAGGGGGGTGTGACGGAACGCTGCTTTGGCTTGCCTTCCGCCCCACCCCTCAAATCATCGCCAAGCCGGACTTCCGCCTCGGTGGTGGGAAGGCGCGGTCAATTTCGGCGAAATCTTCGCTCGTGAGCTCGATGTCCAACGCCGCGACATTCTGCCGGATATGCTCCGGGCGGCTGGCCTTCGGAATGGCAATCACGCCCTCCTGCGCCATCACCCAGGTAAGCGCGATCTGCGCCGGCGTCGCACCGTGGCGGGCGGCGATGGCATCTAACCTGGCGTTGCGTGCCAATACCCCCTGATCGACCGGCGAATAGGCCATCAGCGGCATGCCGCGTTGCCGGCTCCACGGGGCGAGGTCGAACTCGACGCCGCGCTGCGACAGATTGTAGAGCACCTGGTTGGTCTGGACGTTGCCGCCGGCCGGCAACCGAACCAGCTCTTCCATCTCATCGGTATCGAAATTGCTGACGCCCCAATGGCGGATCTTGCCGGCCGCCTTCAACGCTTCGAACGCCTCTACCGTTTCCATCAAAGGCACACTGCCCGGCCAATGCAGCAGATAAAGATCGATGCGGTCGGTGGCGAGATGCCTCAGGCTGTTCTCGCATGCCCGTTTCACGCCGGCGCGCGAGGCATTGGACGGCAGCACTTTGGAGACCAGGAAAACCTCGTCGCGGCGACCGGCGAGGGCCTCCGCCACCACCTCCTCGGCACCGCCGCTGGCATACATTTCGGCGGTGTCGATCAGCGTCATGCCGAGATCCAGCCCGAGCTTCAGGGCATTGGCCTCGTCGCCACGGCGGCGGCCGTCTTCGCCCATCTTCCAGGTGCCCTGGCCGAGCACCGGCACGGCTTCGCCGCAGGGCAGGGTGGTCGTTCTTATCGTCGATGGCATGGCATGCTCCAGTCCGAGGCCCGGATAGCACCACAGTCGCCAAGGCAAATCCAGGTGAAGCAGAAATCCAGGTGAAGCCTCTCGCCCGGATTCCCCGACAGCGTGACGCCTACTTCACCGGATGGGCGGCGAGCCAGTCCTGCATCTGCTTGATCTCGGCTTGCTGCGCGGCGATCACTGCTTCCGCCAGCTTGCGGATTTCCGGATCCTTGCCATTGGCGAGCTCGATCTTGGCCATGTCGATGGCCGCCTGGTGATGCGGGATCATGCCGCGGGCGAAATCGACGTCGGCATTGCCGGAATATTCGATCGCCATCATGTCGACGTGCATCTTGTCCATCGCCGCCTTGTAGCCTTCGGTCGAAGGGCCCTGCGCGCCCATCGCGCCCATGTCGTGTTTCATCTCCTCGGCTTGCGCCGGAACGCTTTCGAGGAAAACGGCAAGCAGCATTCCCGCCGCCATCATCAGCAGCACGATCTTCTTGGCCAAGGTCATTCATCGTCTCCTTTTTTGAACAGGGTCTATCTGGGCAGTCGACTCAGAGTTTCAACGTTCTGAGCCGCAACGCGTTGGAGATCACCGAAACCGACGATAGGCTCATCGCCGCCGCCGCAATCATCGGCGACAACAGCGTGCCGGTGAGCGGATAGAGCACGCCGGCGGCGACCGGCACGCCAAGCACGTTGTAGAGGAAAGCGAAAAACAGGTTCTGGCGGATGTTGCGGATCGTGCCCTGGGCAAGCGTGCGGGCTCGGACGATGCCGTTGAGATCGCCCTTGACCAGCGTGATCCCTGCACTCTCGACCGCGACATCGGCGCCGGTGCCCATGGCGATGCCGACATCGGCGGCGGCGAGTGCGGGCGCATCGTTGACGCCGTCGCCGGCCATGGCGACGCCGGCACCGCCGGCACGCAATTCCTCGACCAGCGCACCCTTCTGCTCGGGCAAAAGCCCGGCACGCACCTCGTCGATGCCGAGCTTGGCTGCGATGGCTTTCGCCGTGCGCTCGTTGTCGCCGGTCGCCATGACGATCTTCAGCCCGCTGTCATGCAGCGCCTTGATCGCCTCGGCGGTGGTCGCCTTGATCGGGTCGGCGACGGCGACGAGGCCGGCGAGCCGGGTGCCGACAGCAACGAACATCGCGGTCTTGCCGTCGGCCTGCAGCGCCCCGGCACTGGCCAGGACCGACGCCGTGTCGATGCCGAGATCGGCCATCATCGCGGCATTGCCGAGCGCCACCTTCTGCCCCGAGACCGTGCCGGAAACGCCTTTGCCAGTGACTGCCTCGAAACCGCCGGCATCGGGAATATTCACGCCGCGTTCGCGGGCGCCTTCGACGATCGCCTCGGCCAGCGGATGCTCCGAGCCCTTTTCCAGCCCGGCGGCGAGCGCCAGCAGCTCGTCCTGCGGCATACCCTCGACGCCGACGACGTCGGTCAGTCGCGGCCGGCCTTCGGTCAGCGTTCCCGTCTTGTCGACGATCAGCGTATCAACCGAGGCAAAGCGCTCGAGCGCCGCCGCTTCCTTGATCAGCACGCCGGCATGCGCGCCGCGCCCGGTGGCGGTCATGATCGACATTGGCGTGGCAAGGCCGAGCGCGCACGGACAGGCGATGATCAGCACCGAGACCGCCGAGACGATGGCAAAGACCAGGCTGGGTTCCGGTCCGACGATCGCCCAGGCGACGAACGCTATGATCGCGACCAGCACGACGGCCGGGACGAAGTAGAACGAGACGCGGTCGGCCAACCCCTGGATCGGCGCGCGTGAACGCTGTGCCTTGGCGACCAGCTCGACGATGCGTGCCAGCGTCGTTTCGGCGCCGATCTTTTCGGCGCGCATGACCAGCGAGCCGTTCTTGTTGAGCGTGCCGCCGGTGAGGTTGTCGCCTTCGATCTTTTCGACCGGCAGCGGCTCGCCTGTGATCATCGATTCATCGATGGAAGAGCGTCCTTCGAGCACAATGCCGTCGACCGGCACGGCCTCACCGGGGCGGATGCGCAGGCGGTCGCCGGCCTTGACCGTATCGAGCGGCACGTCGTTTTCGGAACCGTCCGCGCCGATCAGCCGCGCCGTCTTCGGCGCCAGGTCGAGCAGCGCGCGGATCGCCGAGCCGGTTTTCTCGCGGGCGCGCAATTCCAGCACCTGGCCAAGGAACACCAGCGCGACGATCACCGCCGCCGCCTCGAAATAGACCGGCACGGTGCCGTCATGGCCGCGGAACTGGTGCGGAAAGAGGCCTGGAAACAGGGTGGCGACGACGCTGTAGAGATAGGCGGCACCGACGCCGAGCGAAATCAGCGTCCACATATTGGGGCTGCGGTTGAGGATCGAATCCCAGCCGCGGTGGAAGAACGGGAATGCCGCCCACAGCACCACCGGGCTGGCCAGCGCCAGCTCCAGCCAGACCTTTGCGCGGTCGTCGATGAAGGCCTGGAACGTCAGGCCGAGCATCGGTGCCATGGCGATGACCAGCAACGGCACGGACAGCACCGCGCTCACCCAAAAGCGCCTGGTGAAGTCGACCAGTTCCGGGTTAGGCCCCTCGTCGCCGGTCGGCACGCCCATCGGTTCCAGCGCCATGCCGCAGATCGGGCAGGAGCCGGGCTTGTCGCGGATGATTTCCGGATGCATCGGGCAGGTGTATTGCGTGCCCTTGGGCATCGGCTGCGGCGCCGGCCTGTCGCCGAGATATTTTGCCGGCTCGGCCTCGAACTTCGCCTGGCAAGCGGCCGAGCAGAAATAGAAGCCCCGGCCCTCGTGCCGCAAAAAGTGCCTGGCCGTGGCGCGATCGACGCTCATGCCGCAGACGGGATCGCTAGCGGTCAGGTATTTTTCCGGCTCGGCGACGAATTTCGCGCGGCAGCTCTCGCTGCAGAAATGATAGCGATGGCCGTCATGCTCGGCCGTCGGCTTGCCGACAGCCGGATCGACGGTCATGCCGCAGACCGGATCGCGGACGACGGCGTCCGCGGCAGAGGGTGCGCCTTTTGCCGAGCAGCAGCTGCCATGGGCGTGATGATGGTGATCGGAATGCGTCATGCCGAAAGCCCCTGTATTTCGATGTTGCGGCGGAGGTAGTGCTTCCAGTAACTGGAAGGTCAAGGGCCGATTTCGATTTTTCGTGGCCAGTCCCTAACCGAACCGGCCGCGGGCATGAGACGATCGTCCCGTTCCACGGCTGCGGAGAACGCGTCCGTCCGCCCCATACCCAGCGCCGCGAAAACGCGCTATAGACGCCGCCGAAACGGCGAGGCCGAACGGCATTTATGGCAAGAATATCCCTGAAGCTCGAGGAACTGATCGACGGCGAAGCCTTGCGCCGCGAGATGACCGAACTGACCGCGGCCACGGCAGGCGACGGCTCCGGCAAGGCCGCGCGCAGCGGCGTTCTCAAGCTTCTCAAAAGCCGACTCGCCGACGGCCGCACGGTCGCCGAACGCATGCTGATGGACGATGGCAGCGGTACCGCCTGTGCCGCCCGGCTGTCGCATCTGATGGATGAGATCATCCGCGCGCTCTACGATTTCGCCGCCACCCATGTCTATCGCGTCAAAAACCCATCATCGGCCGAGCGCATGGCGGTCGTTGCCGTCGGCGGCTATGGCCGCGGCACGCTGGCGCCCGGGTCCGACATCGATCTGCTGTTCCTGCTGCCCTACAAGCAGACGCCGTGGGGCGAGCAGATCGTCGAATACATGCTCTATATGCTGTGGGATCTGGGGCTGAAGGTCGGCCACGCCACCCGCAACATCGACGAGTGCCTCAGGCTGTCGCGCACCGACATCACCATCCGCACCTCGATCCTGGAGGCGCGCTTCCTGTGGGGCGAGCAAAAGCTCTATGACGAACTTTTGCAGCGCTTCGACCACGAGGTGGTGCGCACCACCGGCCCCGAATATGTCCAGGCCAAGCTCGCCGAACGCGACGAGCGCCACGCCAAGGCCGGCGAGAGCCGTTACCTGGTCGAACCCAACGTCAAGGACGGCAAGGGCGGCCTGCGCGACCTGCAGACGCTGTTCTGGATCGCCAAATATTTCTACCGCGTGCGCACCGGCGAGGAACTGGTCGACAAGGGCGTCTTCACCGACGCCGAATACAGGGAATTCCAGAAGGCCGAGGATTTCCTATGGGCGGTGCGCTGCCACATGCATTTCCTCACCGGCAAGGCCGAGGAGCGGCTGCATTTCGACATCCAGCGCGACATTGCCGAGCGGCTGGGCTACACCACCCATCCCGGCCTGTCGGCGGTCGAACGCTTCATGAAGCACTACTTCCTCGTCGCCAAGGATGTCGGCGACCTGACCCGCATTTTCTGCGCCGCGCTGGAAGAAGAGCAGGCCAAGCATGTGCCGGGCTTCAACCGCATCTTTCTGACCTTTTCGCGCCGCAAGCGTAAGCTCGCCGGCACGGCCGATTTCATCGTCGACAACCACCGCATCAACATTGCCGACGACGAGGTGTTCGAGCGCGATCCGGTTAACCTGCTCAGGCTGTTCTGGTTTGCCGACAAGCATGGCCTGGAATTTCACCCCGATGCGCTGAAGCTTTTGACCCGCTCTCTCGGCCTCGTCGGCAAGGCGCTCAGGCGCGACGAGGAGGCCAACCGGCTGTTCCTCGATATCTTGACCTCGGATCGCAACGCCGAGCTCAATCTGCGGCGCATGAATGAGGCCGGACTGCTTGCCAAGCTGATCCCGGATTTCGGCAAGATCGTCGCCATGATGCAGTTCTCGATGTACCACCACTACACCGTGGACGAGCACCTCATCCGCTGCATCGGCGTGCTGGCCGAGATCGAGCGCGGCGACGGCGAAAAGATCCATCCACTCGCCCACTCGCTGATGCCGGGGCTGAAGAAGAGCCGCGAGGCGCTCTATGTCGCCGTGCTGCTGCACGACATCGCCAAGGGCAGGCCGGAGGACCATTCGCAAGCCGGCGCCAGGATCGCCCGGCGCATCTGCCCGCATATGGGGCTCTCGCCGGCCGACACCGAAACGGTCGCCTGGCTGGTCGAGAACCACCTCGTCATGTCGATGACGGCGCAGACCCGCGATCTCAACGACCGCAAGACGATCGAGGATTTTGCCGCCATCGTGCAGTCGGTCGAACGGCTGAAGATGCTGCTTGTGCTTACCGTCTGCGATATCCGCGGCGTCGGGCCTGGGGTCTGGAACGGCTGGAAGGGCCAGTTGCTGCGTACGCTCTACTACGAGACCGAGCTTTTGTTGACCGGCGGGTTTTCGGAGGTGTCGCGCGCCAAACGGACGGCGGCGGCGCGCGAACAACTGGCCGAGGCGCTTGCCGACTGGCCGGAAAAGGCCCGCAAGCGTTATGTCGGCCAGCACTACGAGAACTATCTGCTGGCGGTCGATCTTCCCGACCAGCTCCGCCATGCCGAATTCATCCGCGAGGCCGATCACGCCGGCAAGAAGCTCGCCACCATGGTCAAAACCCACCAGTTCGAGGCGGTGACCGAGATCACCGTGCTGGCGCAGGACCATCCGCGCCTGCTCTCGGTGATTGCCGGCGCCTGTGCCGCGGCCGGCGGCAACATCGTCGACGCGCAGATCTTCACCACCTCGGACGGCCGCGCGCTCGACACCATCCTGATCTCGAGGGAGTTCGACCGCGACGAGGACGAGCGCCGCCGTGCCGAGCGCGTCGGCCGGCTGATCGAGGACGTGCTGTCGGGCAAGAGCTGGCTGCCCGAAATGATCGAGAAGCGGACCAAGCCGCGGCGCGGCGCCAAGGTTTTCCGTATTCCGCCACGCGCCGAGATCCGCAACACGCTGTCGAACCGTTTCTCGGTGATCGAGGTCGAGGGGCTGGACAGGCCGGGCCTTCTGTCGGAGATCACCGGCATGTTGTCGGACCTGTCGCTCGACATCGCCTCGGCCCACATCACCACCTTCGGCGAAAAAGTCATCGACACGTTCTACGTCACCGATCTCACCGGCCAGAAGATCGACAGCCCGTCGCGTACGGCGACCATCCGCAACAGGCTGATCGCGGTGCTCGAGGGCACGGCGTCCGAGCGCGGCAAGACCAAAACGGCCGCCGAGTGACTGTTACCTTCCATTTGCCCCAATCGCACAGGCAGTCTTCAAGCGCATGAGCCTTGTCAAGAAATTCGCCACGGTCGCTTCCGGCACGCTGATGAGCCGCGCCCTCGGTTTCGGCCGCGAGATGCTGATGGCTGCTGCACTTGGCACCGGGCCGATCGCCGACGCCTTCAATGCCGCCTTCCAGTTTCCCAACACCTTTCGCCGGCTGTTCGCCGAAGGCGCCTTCAATGCCGCCTTCGTGCCGCTGTTCGCCAAGGAGATCGAGACACACGGCACCGACGGCGCCAAGCGCTTTTCCGAAGAGGTGTTCGGCGTCTTGTTCACGGCGCTTCTGGCGCTGACCATCGCCATGGAACTGGCGATGCCGCTGATCGTGCGCTATCTGGTGGCGCCGGGCTTTGCCGACACGCCGGGAAAATTCGAGACGACGGTGGCGCTGGCGACCGTCATGTTCCCCTACCTGATCTGCATGTCGCTCGGCGCCATGATGGCCGGCATGCTGAATTCGCTGCGCCGCTATTTCGCCGCTGCGGTGGCGCCGGTGTTCCTCAACGTCATCCTTATCGCCGTGCTTGCCTATGCCTGGTACAAGGGTTCGGACGCCCGCACCGTTGGTTTCGGCCTGGCTTGGGGCGTGCTGGCGGCCGGCCTGGTGCAGCTGGCGATCGTCTGGGCGGCGGTGCGCCATGCCGGCATTTCGATCGGCTTCCGGCGGCCGAAGATGACGCCGAACGTCAAGCGGCTGCTGATCCTGGCGCTGCCGGCGGCGATCACCGGCGGCATCACCCAGATCAATCAGCTGATCGGCACGGCGATCGCGTCGGCGCAGGACAGCGCGGTGTCATCGCTGGCCTATGCCGACCGCGTCTACCAGCTGCCGCTGGGCGTCGTCGGCGTCGCCGTCGCCATCGTGCTGTTGCCGGAACTGTCGCGGGCGCTGAAATCGGGCAATCTGGTCGAGGCCGCCAATCTGCAGAACCGCTCGGTCGAGTTTACCCTTTTCATGACCTTGCCTGCGGCGGCCGCGCTGCTGGTCATGTCCGAGCCGATCGTGCGGCTGGTCTATGAGCGCGGCGCCTTTGCCGCCAACAATTCGACGCCGACGGTCGCGGCAATCCTGGCGATCTTCGGGCTCGGCCTGCCGGCCTTCGTGCTGATCAAGGCGTTCACCCCAGGCTATTTCGCTCGCGAGGACACGCGCACGCCGATGATTTTCGCCGCCATCTCGGTGGCGGTTAACATTACGACGGCACTGACGCTGTTTCCGACGATGGGCGCGCCCGGCATTGCCGTTGCCTCCGCTGTCGCCGGCTGGGTCAATGCGGCGATGCTGCTCGCCGTGCTGATCCGGCGCGGCCATTGGGGCCGCGACGTGCCGCTCATGAAACGCATCCCGCGGCTGGTGCTGTCGGCGGCGGTGATGGCCGCGGCGCTCTATTTTGCCGAACACTGGTTCGCCGCAAGTCTCGGCTCCGGCTCGCCGCTGGTGATCAAGGCGGTGACGCTGCTTGCGCTCGTCGCCGGCGGGGCGCTGCTTTACTTCGTCACCGCCTTCGCCACCGGCGGTGCCGATTTCGGCATGATCCGCCGCAATATCGGGCGCAAGGGCTCCCAGCCGGTCAAGGAGCAATCTCCGGATCCGTGAGGGGGAAAATTCATCAGCGCCAATTTTGTTCTTGCTTTGTGCCGGCAGCTATGCTATTAATTTCGGTATGGTGCTAATTGGCTCCAACGACCCGCCCACCGAGGCGGGTTTTTGTTTCTGGTCGGCGCCATCCCTCAAACAGCCTTCTGTTCGGCCGACGTCAAAGCCTGCGCGCCCTGGCCAACGCCCCTCTTGATCGTCTCCTCGCTCTCGTCCATAAGCGCGCCGTCGCAAGACTTTCGCCGCGCGCGAAACGGCCCTCCACAAGCCAGGGAAACACCATGACCGATCAGCCCCCCTTCAAACCGCTCGTTTTTTCCGGCGTCCAGCCAACCGGCAATCTGCATCTCGGCAATTATCTCGGCGCCATCAAGAAATTCGTCGCCCTGCAGGACACCTCCGACTGTATCTATTGCGTCGTCGATCTGCATTCGCTGACCGCACAGCTCGTCCATGAGGATCTGCAGGACCAGACGCGGTCGATCACCGCGGCGTTTCTCGCCTCCGGCATCGACCCGACCAAGCACATCGTCTTCAACCAGTCGCGGGTGATGCAGCACGCCGAGCTTGCCTGGATCTTCAACTGCGTGGCGCGCATCGGTTGGATGAACCGAATGACGCAGTTCAAGGACAAGGCCGGCAAGGACCGCGAGAACGCCTCGCTCGGCCTGCTCGCCTATCCCTCCCTGATGGCCGCCGACATCCTCGTCTACCGCGCCACCCACGTGCCGGTCGGCGACGACCAGAAGCAACATCTGGAGCTGACCCGCGACATCGCGCAGAAATTCAACAACGACTTTTCGGACCGCATCGCAGCGCTTGGCGTCGGCGTCGAGATGGAGGTCGGCGAAGAGACGGTGAACGGCTATTTCCCGCTGACCGAGCCGGTCATCGGCGGCCCGGCAGCGCGCATCATGTCGCTGCGCGACGGTTCGAAGAAGATGTCGAAGTCGGACCCGTCGGACCTGTCGCGCATCAACCTGACCGACGATGCCGACGCCATCTCGAAGAAGATCCGCAAGGCCAAGACCGACCCGGAGGCTTTGCCCGGCGAACTGGACGGGCTTGCCGGCCGGCCGGAAGCGGAAAACCTCGTCGGCATCTATGCCGGCCTCGCCGAAATCTCGAAAGAGGCGGTGCTGAAGGAATATGGCGGCCAGCAGTTTTCGGTGTTCAAGCCGGCGCTGGCCGACCTTGCGGTGGAAAAACTGGCGCCGATCGCCGGCGAGATGCGCCGCATCTCCAGCGACCGCGCCTATGTCGACGCGGTGCTGCGGGATGGCGGCGAGCGTGCCGGCACATTGGCCGAAGCGACCATGAAGACCGTGCGCGACATTATCGGCCTGCTGCAAGGCTAATGCATGTCGCGCAAAAGTGTGCAGCGGTTTTGCGATAACGACATGCATAAAACAAGAACCTGAAGCGCGTCGCTGGTCGAACGCGACGCGCTTTAAGCTGCACCAGCATTGCCACAGCCGCCGGTCGCTTGCGGGCGGGCTGAGGCGGTGGCAGATTGCGACCGAAACCATCGAACAGGGTGAATATGGTCTCCAAACGCCTCAGCCGCGAAGCCGGTCATCGCCGCAAGTTCCTGGCGATCATCGACGACACGCCCGAATGCGAGCGCGCCGTCGCCTACGCCTCGAAGCGGGCGCAAAGCACGGGCGGCGTGCTGGTGCTGCTCTATGTCATCGAGCCGGATGATTTCCAGCACTGGCTGGGCGTCGAGAAGATCATGCGCGAGGAGGCGAACGCCACGGCGCGCGCCGCACTCGACAGCTACGCCAACAAGGTGCGCCAGAAGCTCGGCATCGAGCCGGAACTGGTGGTGCGCGAAGGTAAGCCGACCGAAGAGATCCACAAGCTGATCGAGGAAGACCAGGACATCGCCATCCTGGTGCTGGCGGCAGGCGCCGGCAAGGAAGGCCCAGGGCCGCTGGTCGGCGCGGTCGCCGGCAAGGGCGCCGCCTTTCCGATTCCCGTCACGGTGGTGCCGCAGAACCTGTCGGACGAAGAGATCGACAGCCTCGCCTGAGATGCGCTGATATTCAGGTGAGGCCGGCCTGCAATTGGCGGCTTCCTGCGCTTCCGGTGCTCACGTACCAAAAGTACGCTCCGCTCCGGTTCTCGGAACCCACCATTTTCGGCTCGGCCTGACCTGAATCTCAACACATCTCCAAGCGTTTCAGGGCGCTAGCAAAACATTCCGCCAGCCAGCCGTTCCCCGCGATGCCTTTCGCTTGAATGTCGGGCGGATAAAGCCTAATTAGAATTATTCCAAACTAGCTGCCCCAAACGGGCACGGAGACGGCCATGTTCATCCAGACCGAGTCGACGCCAAACCCGGCGACGCTGAAATTCCTGCCCGGCAAGGAAGTGCTGCAAGAAGGCACCGCCGATTTCCGCGATGCCGATAGCGCCGCGACGGCTTCGCCGCTCGCCGGCCGGCTGTTCGAAATCCCCGGCGTCACCGGCGTCTTCTTCGGCTATGACTTCATCACCGTGACCAAGGACGGCCCCGACTGGCAGCATCTGAAGCCGGCTATCCTCGGCGCCATCATGGAGCATTTCATGTCCGGCGCCCCGGTGATGGCCAAGGCCGGCCCCGCCGCCGAGACCAGCCAGACCGGCGAATTCTACGACAAGGCCGACGAGGAGCTGGTCGTCACCATCAAGGAGCTGCTCGACACGCGGGTGCGCCCGGCGGTGGCCCAGGACGGCGGCGACATCACCTTCCGCGGCTTCGAGAACGGCACCGTGTTCCTGCACATGAAGGGCGCCTGCGCCGGCTGCCCGTCGTCGACGGCGACGCTGAAGCACGGCATCCAGAACCTGCTCCGGCACTTTGTGCCGGAAGTGCAGCACGTCGAACAGGTCTCCTGACGCACCGTTCCATCGTCAACGTCGATAGACAACAAAAAACCGGGCCAAAGTGCCCGGTTTTCTGTTTGCGACGTCTGTGTTGTTGCCTAGACGGTCCGCGTATAAGGGTTTTATATCACAATGACCTTGGCGCCGACCGAGGTGCGGTCGTAGAGGTCGATAATGTCCTGGTTCATCAGCCGGATGCAGCCCGACGACATCGCCTTGCCGATCGAATTCCATTCCGGGCTGCCATGCAGGCGATAACCCATGTCGCCGCCCTTGTTGAACAGGTACATGGCGCGCGCGCCGAGCGGGTTCTTCAACCCCGGCTCCATGCCACCGGCAAACTTGGCCAACTCCGGCTGGCGCTTGATCATCTGCGAAGGCGGTGTCCAGGTCGGCCATTCGCGCTTCAGCGCGATATGGGCGGTGCCGTGCCATTCGAAACCCTCACGGCCGACGCCGATGCCGTAGCGCATCGCTTCGCCGTCGCCCATGACGAAGTAGAGGAACTTGTTCTGCGTATCGACGATGATGGTGCCCGGCTTTTCCTTGGTGTCGTAGTCGACGATCTGCCGGCGGTATTTGAACGGCACCTTTTCGATCGGAACGCGCGGCAGGTGATAGCCGGCGTCGGTCACCGCGCCGTAGTTGTTGGTGAAGATCTGCGAGCCGATGGTGCTGCAACCGGCGACAGCCGTCGACAGCGCCAGGGCCGCGACGATTGCAAGTGACTTCATGCGCATGAAAAGGTCCGATGCCTGCCCAAACAACAGCGGCTCGAGTCGGCCGCTTTTTTCATCTTCATTCATGCTGGCATTTGCTTTGCTTGCCAAGCGGGCGATGCCTATATCCTTGCGCTTGCGTGCTGGTAAACCTGCGACTATGGCATTTCGGCAACAGCCCCCGCAGGATTATGTTGCAAAATCAATGGGGCCAGGAACAAGGACCAGGAGACGAAGAAATCACCCATGAATATCGGTGACGCTGCCCGGCGCTCTGGCCTGCGGCCAAGACCATCCGTTGCTACGAGGAGATCGGCCTGAGACGCGGCCGCCGCAGGGGAAAGTCCAGACGGGCCGGGTTTAATAAAGGACGCCGCGAAGCACGGTCCAGGCCAGAAGCCCGAACGTGCCGATCACCACCAATGCACCCAGGACCGTGCCGATCGTTTCAGGCAGTCCATCGGGGCGACCAGGACCGTCGGCCATTCAACTATCGATCATGACGTAGGCCGCACCAAACACGGCAACGATAATTGCCCCAAGCACCGCCCATCCTCTGATGGCCGGGCGGATTTCCTCCGGCGTCGCTGATTTCCGGTCGTCATCTTCCGTCATCTAATGCTCCTCGTAAAAGACCGTAGCCGACATTGAAAGCGCAAGCTGCCGGCGCTGCCAAGAGCCGCAGTGGACTCTTTTGCGCAAAAGTTTAGGAACGTGCGCAGTTCGCGAGCAAGCGTTACCAGCCTTCGACACTCCGCAAAGCGCGGGCGGCGGTCACGATCCCGGCGGGCGATACCGGATCGACTTGGCTTTCCCAAGAGCGTCCATCGTCTCTTCGACACTTAACAGCACGGTGGTCTGGTACGAGCTGAGCGCGCCTCCCGCACCGATGGCGAGCATGACGGATGCCATCGACACGTTGTCCGGCGCCTCCCACAGGTTCCAGCCATCGTACTCTCCGAAGGCATACCAGAACCCGTGCAGCTTTCCGCCGACCGACTCGATGTAGGAACGGGCAGCCTCGCGTCTATCCTCGGGATTATCCATCAAGCGCGCCCAGGTTTCGGGCCTGTAGCTGAATCGCGTGAGATACATCGGCATGGTTCGTCTCCTCCCAGAGCTGCCCCCACCAAGACAGTTAAGCGCCCCAATCCTGGAGAACGCGAGTCGTTTCCGAGGCGTAGTACCGCTGGCTTAGTTGCGGGGCCGCTAATAGACCTGTTTCAATGTTTTTTTCAGGGAGTAAGGTCAATGGCCGCATATCTCATTGCTGATGTAGACATAACCGACGCCGCCGTTTTCGAGGAATACCGCCGGGACGTGCCGGCAACCGAAGCCCGCTATGGGGGGAGGTACATCGCTCGCGGCGGAGCCACCAAAGTTCTGGAAGGCGATTGGGAACCTCATCGCCTCGTCATTGTCGAATTCCCGGACATGGCGTCCCTCCTGGCATGGTACGACTCTCCGGAATACGGCCGCCTCAAAGCCATCCGCGAACGCTGCGCAAAGACGAGAATTATTGCTCTGGAAGGGATGATGCCGGTTAGCTGAAGGTCGGGTCGATGACAATGGCAAGTCTGAGTTGCCATATCAGGTGCGGCCCGGCGACGGGACAGGAGCATTCTGATATGAATCAGCAAGCTTTAAACTTGCGGGCGGGAAACGGCCAATGATGGGAGGATGACGCCGGAAACACTCATTGAACGGGACCTACAAATCAATATGACCCAACACCAGATCGGCAGGCGGTGTTACAGCGTGACCTAGGGTTGTGTCATGGCGTTGAAAATGCCGGCGCCAACTATCGCACATAAGGCTGCGGCCCCAAGCCCTCCCACAATGATGCACCACCAGGCGCGGCCATTTCCCCGAAGCACGGGATTCATTTTTATCATCCGTCGCGCCAGAAGCCCCTGGTAGAGTGCATAAGAAGACCCGAAACCGGCGAGCCAAATGACGGAAAATACGACGCCCCGCGTGAGCATCCTATTGAGCCTAGTCTGCTCGACCGTCAAACTTGCATTCTCAGTAACCATGCTTCGCCACCTTTTTGATTATGCTGCGACCACTATCGGGCCTGCAGCGGTGAATATTAGATCAACCGCGACGCCTCGCGAAAACATAGCTCCCCTCACCAGTAGGAAACGCATTCATAACGCGAGCGGCCCGCCTTGTGGAAGGGCGGGCCTTGTAGCGCCCGCTCCACAGTATTTTGCAGATTAGGTTTGTCAGCCAGATAATCGCCGCGAGGCGATTATGTACTTTACAAACAGGGAGGTCTGAAGACGCGGGTAGCCCCCTCTTCGGGGTCGATCACCAACACAACGTTTTCTGGGTTTTGCCAAGGCAGCGACATCACGTAGGCCGCAAAGTCGTCTTCGGAGAAATGGTTGAAGCCGCCGCCGGCTACAAACATTTGCGGGTGCTTGCTGCCGCCAAAGCTAGCCTCGACACTGTTAAGTTGTTGGAAGGGGCCGCGCTCCGCCAGCCATTCCTGTATGCGCTCAAAAAGAACGGGTTGACCGTTCGGGCTCGAACAGTCTTCGGCAGCGGATGTACAAAGCACCACACCGCTGACGACGCTCATTGTGACTCAGCCATTGCCTAACGGGCCTTCTTGCCCGTCTCCAGCCGTTCGAAAGCAGCTTCTTCGTTGTGGAAGTGTGGCTCGAAAAGGACACTCATAACCCGGATTCCTACTGTGGATTCAAGGTATCAGGCACATCGCCGTGTTTGTAAAGTGCGTAATCGCCCGCAAAAACCGGTTCAAACCGTGAACAAAATCTGCCATGGTATCCTCCATGCCGATCATCTCACCGATTCCCCTCAATCCGCTCATCGACGGCCGCCAGTCGGAGCGTGCCATGCTGGTCAGGCGTGGCGTGCAGCGGCTGCTCGGGCAGATGGGCGCGCATGTCTTGCCCGAACTGTCGCTGGCCACCGGCCGGCGCGCCGATCTCGTCGCGCTGACCCGCCACGGCGACATCTGGATCATCGAGATCAAGTCCTCGGTCGAGGATTTCAGGGTCGACCGCAAATGGCCGGACTACCGGCTGCATTCCGACCGGTTCTTCTTCGCCACCCATCCCGGCGTACCCCAGGAGATCTTTCCGGAGGAGTGCGGCTTCATTCTCTCCGACGGCTACGGTGCCGAGATTTTGCGCGATGCGCCCGAGCACCGCATGGCAGCGGCGACGCGCAAGGCGCTGATGCTGCGGATCGCACGCGCCGGTGCGTCGCGGCTGCTCGCGGCCGAGCTTGCCGGCGTGTCGGTGCCGGCGCTGGAAGGCGAGAGCGAGTAGAGCTCTCCTGCAGACGTCGCGCTGCCCCTCATCCGGCTGCCGCCACCTTCTCCCCGTAAGTGACGGGGAGAAGGGAGTAAGCCGGACTGCTATTCCACGATACGGTAGATGTTCCACAGGCTGGTGCCCCGACACCGCGTAGGGCTCCATCTCCTTGCCTCATTTGGCGTGCGCATCGATCTTGCCAATCTTGGCGAAGAAAGCCTCCAATTGGGCGAGGCTTTCGACCTGCTGGTGGGACTCGATCGTCGCTTCCCGCGCGCCGATCGATCCGGTCATGATCTAGAACTTGAGGTCGTCGAGACCGACCTGCGAGCCGATCTCGCGTTCCCATTTCTTCAACAGAGCACGGTCTGCTTGTGGCCGAACTTGGCGTCGATCTGCCATCCGGCACTGAACATCGCCGCCTCCTCACTCGTCCCACGCCTGCACGACGGTCTGCCGCGCGATCTGGCCGTTCTTCAGCTCCAGCATCGCCGCGCAGAACACCTTGGTCCCGTCCGGATAGGCGCACGCCTGGGTGAAGGCGAGATTGTTGCCGTCGGCGATGGTGGTGTCGACCTTGTGGGTCATCGCCCGGCTGCAGATATCGTCCCAGAACGTGGTGATCGCAGCGCGCCCGCGGATTTCGCGCGGCTTGCTCGGCGGGTTGTTGCGGTCGATCACCCGCACCAATGCGTCGTCGGCATAGAAGCTCGCCAGCAATTTTCCATCACGGCCCTCGATCGCCTTCTTGATCGCAGCGCCGTCTATCGTCTGTGTCTTGGTCAGCAATTTTTCCTCCATAGGCCCGTCTTCTCGGATCGGGTGGTTGCTTGATCAGGTACTGCCCGGCGCTCGCCGCCGGGCAGTGGCTTCTTCACTGCGACTTCGCCTTGACGGCCGCGAACACCTCGTCGGACTGCTTCTTGAAAGTGGCGAGATCGACCTGGCTGCCGTTGAGCATCGTCGACCAGTGGCGCACGATCGCCGCCATCGCCACCGCCTCCTTGATCTCCTCGTCGCTGGCGCCATTGAGCTTGGCCGCCTGCGTGTGGAAATAGATGCAGTACTGGCAGGGGATCTGCGAGGCGACGGCGAGGCCCATCAATTCCTTGGTCTTGCCGTCGAGCGCGGTGTTCGGGTTGAGCTGCACGCCCTTGATCTCGGCCCAGGCGCCGGCAACGGCGACGTCCGGCAGCGTCTTGAACATGTCCGGTACCGAGCCGAGCGTTGCCTGGATGTCCTTGTAGGCAGCCGTCGCCGAGGCGTCTTCGGCCTTGGCAGGAACGATCGCCAACAGCGCGCCAACGCCTGCCGCCAGCACCAGTGATTTGAGTGTCGACTTCAGCATTTTATTCCTCCCTTCGCAGCACCTTTCCTGGCGACATCCGCCTGGCCTGCATGGGACGAAGTGATAGCGCTTACGCATGCCTGGCCGCTTCGCCCGAAAGCGCCATGGCTCCTATGGCCCGTGCGGGCCAGCGTGCCGGGCCGAGAACGCCGCCGCCGCCGCCCGCGACGGCAGGTCCAGCTTGAGCAGAATATTGGCGACGTGGCGCTTGACGGTGTGTTCGCTCAGCCCGAGTTCGGCGGCGATCGCGGCATTGCTCTTGCCATCGGCGATGAGGTTCACCACCTCGCTTTCGCGCGCCGTCAGTGCGGCCGGCTCGGCAGCCTTGGCCTTCGGCCGGCAGGCCGGCTCCAGGTGCTGTTCCGAGGTCGCCTGCACCAGCGCCAGCGGCTCATCCAGCTCGTCAAGCGCGATGCGCCCGGCGTCATTGAAATGAAGGCCTGAACCGGCGGCGAGGTCGGCGACCAGCCGCGAAGCGAGGATGTCACCGCGCCCGGCATGCGCGGCAAGCTGCATCGTCACGTGCGCCGTCAACCCCGTCGGCGGCCCACGCAACTCGACCTCGCCGACATGCACGCCCTGCGCGCTGGCGACGCCGATCTCCTGCGCCGCATCGCGCAGCGCCGCCGCGCAGCGTACGGCCCGCGCCGGGCCGTCGAAGCGCGCCATCATCAGCTCGCCATGCGTGCCGGCCGGGCGGCCGCCATGGCGCCCGACCAGCAGGCGCCATGTTTCCTGAAAACGTCGGCTGCGCTCGCTCCACATACGGTCGCCAAGCCGCGCCGTGTCGTAGATCCGGGTGACCAGCAGTGCAGCCAGCACGCGCTCGGCCTCGGCAACGGCGCGCGCTCCGGTCAGGAATTCCTCGATCAGATCGGCCACCCGGTCGACATCGCCGGTCCAGATCGGGTGGTCGCGCCCGGCCACCTCGACCAGCCGCGCATTCGGGATCTTCCTTGCCAGGAAGCGGCTGGCCTCCGGGTCGACGCGCGCATCGTTGCGGCGATGGATGAGCAGCATCGGTGCGCTGATCGCCGCCAGCACGCCGCGCACGTCGATAGCCGCATTCATGCGGGCCAGGGCGATTGCCGCGGTCGGGCTCGCCGACAGCCGCTCGAAGCGCGCCCACCATGTGGCGAAACGCGGATCGTCGACGCGGCCGGGCGCGAAATGCGGCAGGGTGGCGCCGGTGCCCCATGCGGTCTCCGCCGTCGCGATGAACGCCTCAAGGCGTTCCGGCGGCATCACCCATTTGTGGAAATGCGCATAGCCGCCATAAAGCGCCAGCGCCCGCGTCCGCTCCGGGTAGGTGGCGGCGAACAGCATTGCCATCGGCGCGCCTTCCGAAGCGCCGACCAAGGCGGCGCGGCCGCTGCCGGTCGCATCCATCACCGCGCGTACATCGTCCATGCGGGTTTCGAGGCTGGGCAGGTGGTGGACATCGACGCGGTCGGACAGACCGGTGCCGCGCTTGTCGAACAGGATCAGCCGTGAGAACGCGGAAAGCCGCTTCAACAGCCGGGTGTAGCCCTCGTCTTCCCAGTGCAGGTCGAGATTGGAAATGAAACCCGGCACGAAGACGAGATCGAGCGATCCCTGGCCGACCACCTGATAGGCGATCCGCACGTCGCCACTGAGCGCGTATCGAGTTTCGATCGGCCTCACGAGTTGTCCGCCCGACCCGACGATTTCTTATCGCCGGATCATAGCAGAGGCGCGCGGCCTGCGGCAGATGAAACTTCAGAGAGTGTGAATGTGGGCCCGCGGCGCCTACTTCTGTGACGCGGCGGCAGTCTCGGTGTTCGCTCCGCCGACGCTAAAACCTGCGCCCTCCGGCGCGCCCGGCCGCTTGATGTGTGGCGCGGCCGCGACGACAAGCTCGTTGAATCCCTCGCCACCGCTGTCCAGCATCTCGAACAATTGCCGGCGCATCCTCGGCTCCCAGAATTTGTTGATGTGCTCGGCGACGCCGGCAATGCCTTGCTCGCGCGGCTTTGAGTGGAAAAAGGCGGCAATCTGGTTGGCCATGCGAACCAGCTTTTCGCTGGTGCTCATGAGGTGGCCCTCGTCATGCGACATGCTTGGCAACTCCGGAAACCACGCGGTCAGGATGGGTGAAAATATCGAAATCGTCGCCGCGCACCAGCGCCACCAGCGTCATGCCGGAATCGTTCGCGGTGCGGATGGCAAGTGCCGTCGGCGCCGAGACGGCAATGATGACGGCCGAGCCGATCGCCGCGGTCTTCTGCACCATCTCGACCGAAACGCGCGACGTGACGACGACGGCCCCCGACCTGCCGTCGATACCGGCTTTGGCCAGCGCGCCAGCCAGCTTGTCCAGTGCGTTATGGCGGCCGACATCCTCGCGCGCCATGACGATGCCCTTGCCGGGAAGGTAAAAACCGGCGGCGTGGACGGCACCGGTCTCGGCGTGCAGCGGCTGCAGCTTCGACAAAAGCTTGACCGAGCGGACGATGTCATTGGCCTGAAGTGTAAGTTGCGACGCACCGACCGGGTTTACCGAGCGCATCGCCTCCTCGATCGATTCGATGCCGCACAACCCGCAGCCGACCGGGCCGGCCAGGCGTCTGCGACGCGCTTCGAAGCGGGTGTTGGCCTGGTCCTTCAGCCGGATCTGGATATCGATGCCGGCGCCGTGATCCTCGACTTCGATCGCTTCGATTTCGTCCGGCGAGGCAATGATGCCTTCGGTCAGCGAGAAGCCGAGCGCGAAATCCTCGAAATCAGCCGGGCTTGCCATCATCACCGCATGCGTGGTGCCGGCAAAGGAGAACGCCACCGGCGTCTCTTCCGGCACCATGCGGTTGGCGGCCGCAGTGCCGCCGGCGCGGCGCGCGAGACGCGAGATCTGCGCAATGGCTTTGCGGCGCGCGGTCAAGGACTACTCCGCCGCTTCCAACTTCGCGATGCGGCGGCTTTGCTTTGCCTGCTCGTCATAGTCGCGCTGCCATTCCGACGGGCCGTTGGATGCACCCACCTGCACCGCGGTCACCTTGTATTCCGGGCAGTTGGTCGCCCAGTCGGAGAAGTCGGTGGTGATGACGTTAGCCTGGGTGTCGGGATGGTGGAAGGTCGTATAGACGACGCCCGGCGACACCCGCTCGGTGATCAGCGCGCGCAGCGTCGTCTCGCCCGAGCGGCTGGTCAGCCGCACCCAGTCGCCATCGCGCAGGCCGCGATTTTCGGCATCGTGCGGATGGATCTCCAGCCGGTCCTCGCTATGCCAGACCACGTTGTCGGTGCGCCGGGTCTGCGCGCCGACATTGTATTGCGACAGGATGCGGCCGGTGGTCAGCAGCAGCGGGAAGCGCGGTCCGGTCCTTTCGTCGGTCGCGACATATTCGGTGCGGATGAACTTGCCCTTGCCGCGCACGAAGCCGCCAATGTGCATGATCGGCGTGCCTTCCGGCGACTTCTCGTTGCAGGGCCACTGCACGGAGCCCACCCGGTCGAGAAGGTCGAAGGAAACGCCGGCGAAACTTGGTGTTGTCTTGGCGATCTCGTCCATGATCTGGGACGGATGCGTGTAGTTCCAGCCGAGGCCGAGCGCCTTGGCGAGCTCCTGCGTCGCTTCCCAGTCGGCATAGCCGCATTTCGGCTCCATTACCTTGCGCACCATGTTGATGCGGCGCTCGGCATTGGTGAAGGTGCCGTCCTTCTCGAGGAACGTCGAGCCGGGCAGGAACACATGCGCGTAGTTGGCCGTCTCGTTGAGGAAGAGGTCGTGCACGACGACGCATTCCATCGCGGCGAGACCGGCGGCGACATGCTTGGTGTCGGGGTCCGACTGCAGGATGTCCTCGCCCTGCACATAGAGCCCCTTGAACGAGCCGTCGACGGCGGCGTCCAGCATATTGGGGATGCGCAGGCCGGGCTCGTCGTCGAGCTTGACGCCCCACAGGCTCTCATAGATGGCGCGCACCGCGTCGCCTGAAATGTGGCGATAGCCGGGAAGCTCGTGCGGGAACGAGCCCATGTCGCAGGAGCCCTGCACATTGTTCTGGCCGCGCAGCGGGTTCACGCCGACGCCCGGCCGGCCGATATTGCCGGTCGCCATGGCGAGGTTGGCAATGGCGATGACGGTGGTCGAGCCCTGGCTGTGCTCGGTCACGCCGAGGCCGTAATAGATCGCGCCGTTGCCGCCGCGGGCGTAGAGCCGCGCCGCGCCGCGTATGTCGTCGGGATCGACATTGGCAAGCTGGCCGACCACTTCCGGGCTGTTTTCCGGCAGCGCCACGAACGATGCCCAGTCCTGGAACTCGTCCCAGTCGCAGCGCTCGCGGATGAACGCTTCGTCGAACAGGCCTTCGGTGACAATGACATGGGCAAGCGCGGTCAGCATGGCGACGTTGGTGCCCGGCTTCAGCGGCAGATGGAACTGAGCTTCGACATGGGCCGAGCGCACGATGTCGGTGCGGCGCGGATCGAGCACGATCAGCTTGGCGCCCTGGCGCATGCGCTTTTTCATGCGCGAAGCGAACACCGGATGCGCATCGGTCGGATTGGCGCCGATCAGCAGGATCACGTCCGTCTGCTCGATCGAATCGAAGTCCTGCGTGCCGGCGGAGGTGCCGAAGGTCTGGCCGAGACCATAGCCGGTCGGCGAATGGCAGACGCGGGCGCAGGTATCGACATTGTTGTTGCGGAAGCCCTGCCGGACAAGCTTCTGGACGAGGTAGGTCTCCTCGTTGGTGCAGCGCGAGGAGGTGATGCCGCCGATCGAGGTGCGGCCGTACTGGTATTGGATGCGGCGGAATTCATTCGCCGTGTGGGTGAGCGCCTCTTCCCACGACACTTCGCGCCACGGATCACTGACCCGCTCGCGGATCATCGGCTTCAGGATCCGGTCCTTGTGCGTCGCATAGCCATAGGCGAAGCGGCCCTTGACGCAGGAGTGGCCGTGGTTGGCCTTGCCTGCCTTGTAGGGCATCATGCGGATGACCTCGTCGCCCTTGACCTCGGCCTTGAACGAACAGCCGACGCCGCAATAGGCGCAGGTGGTGACGGTCGAGCGCTCGGGCAGGCCTTTCGCCAGCACGGTCTTTTCCCTCAGCGCATCAGTCGGGCAGGCCTGCACGCAGGCCCCGCACGACACGCATTCGGAATCGACGAACGCCTCGTGCATGCCGGCCGAGACCCTGGATTCGAAGCCGCGGCCCTCGATGGTCAGCGCGAACGTGCCCTGCACCTCCTCACAGGCGCGCACGCAGCGCGAGCAGACGATGCACTGCGTCGGATCGTAGGTGAAATACGGGTTCGATTCATCGCGGGCGATGTAATCGATAGTCAGCGAGCCATGGCCGGGCGCCACGCCGTTTTCCTGCTTGACGTGGTTGCGGCCGTCCACGCCATAGCGGTTCTCGGTCAGGCCGACCGTCCTGACGACCTTGTCGAACTCGCTGGCGCCAGTGCCGGCCTTCTCGCCCCACGCCGCCGGATGGTCGGAGACGTAGAGTTCCATCACGCCGCGGCGAATGGCGTTCAGCCGATCGGTCTGCGTATGCACGACCATGCCTTCGCCGACCGGCGTAGTGCATGAAGCCGGCGTGCCGCCGCGCCCGTCGATCTCGACGAGGCAGACCCGGCAGGAGCCGAACGAGTCCAGCATGTCGGTGGCGCACAGTTTCGGGATTTCGACGCCCGCTTCCATCGATGCGCGCATGATCGAGGTCCCCGCCGGCACTGTTATCGACTTGCCGTCGACCGTCAGCGTCACTTGCTGCTCGGCTTCAGAGGCAGGTGTGCCGTAGTCGATTTCCTGGACCAGCGATTTGATGTCGAATGCCGCGTTCATGGCTGTCCGCTCCTATTCCGCTGCTTCGGCGACCGGCGTCGGCCGAAAGTCGTCCGGGAAATGGTTGAGTGCACTCATCACTGGATATGGGGTGAAGCCGCCGAGAGCGCAAAGCGAGCCGAACTTCATTGTGTTGCAAAGGTCGGTGACCAGCGCGATCTGCTTTTCCGGTTCGACGTTCTGGGCGAGCCTGTCCAGCACCTCGACACCGCGCGTCGAGCCGATGCGGCACGGCGTGCACTTGCCGCAGCTCTCGATGGCGCAGAATTCCATGGCAAAGCGTGCCTGCTTCAGCATGTCGGCGCTGTCGTCGAAAACGACGATGCCGGCATGGCCGATCAGCCCGTCCTTGGCGGCAAACGCTTCGTAGTCGAACGGCGTGTCGAACAGCGCGCGCGGGAAGTAGGCGCCGAGCGGGCCACCCACCTGCACCGCTTTGACCGGGCGTCCCGTCGCCGTGCCGCCGCCGATATCGTCGACGATCTCGCCCAGCGTCATGCCGAACGCCGCCTCGTAGAGACCGGGATACTTGACGTTGCCGGCAATCTGGATCGGGATGGTGCCGCGTGAACGGCCCATGCCGAAATCCTTGTAGAAGGCAGCGCCCTTGTCCATGATCACCGGCACCGAGGCCAGCGAGATGACGTTGTTGATCACCGTCGGCTTGCCGAACAGGCCCTTGTGCGCCGGCAGCGGCGGCTTGGCCCGCACCTGCCCGCGCTTGCCTTCGAGGCTGTCGAGCAGCGCGGTCTCCTCGCCGCAGACATAGGCGCCGGCGCCGACCCGCACTTCCATGTCGAATGAATTGGCCGAGCCGAGCACATTGACGCCGAGCACGCCGGCCTTGCGGGCGATCTCGACGGCCTTCTGCATCACCGCCACCGCATGCGGATATTCCGAGCGGATATAGATGAAGCCCTTGGTCGCGCCGGTGGCGATGCCGGCGATCGCCATGCCTTCGATCAGCACGAAGGGGTCGCCTTCCATGATCATGCGGTCGGCGAACGTGCCGGAATCGCCTTCATCGGCATTGCAGACGATGTATTTGCGGTCGGCCGACGTATCGAGCACAGTTTTCCATTTGATGCCGGTCGGGAAGCCGGCGCCGCCGCGACCGCGCAGCCCGGACTCGGTCACCTGCTTGACGACCTCGGCCGGCGTCATCGCCACTGCATTCTGCAGGCCCTTCAGCCCGCCATGCGCCTTGTAGTGGTCGAGCGACAGCGGATCGGTGACGCCGCAGCGCGCAAAGGTCAGCCGTGTCTGCCTTGCCAGGAACGGGATCTTGTCCGGTGCGCCCAGCCAGCGCTTGTGGTGGCCCCCGGTGAGGAAGCCGCAGTCGAACAGGCTTTTGACGTCGGATGGCTTCACCGGCCCGTAGGCGACGCGGCCAGTGGCTGTCGCAACCTCGACCATAGGCTCGAGGAAATAGGCGCCGCGCGAGCCGTTGCGCACGATCTTGGCCTCGATGCCGCGCTCGGCCAATTCCGCACGAACCGCCTTGGCAACCTTTTCCGCACCGAGCGCCAGCGCGCCGGAATCGCCGGGAATATAGATACGCGGGATCATGAGCGCACCTCGGCAACGATCTCGTTGAGCTTTTCGTCGTCGAGCCGCCCGATCACCTCCCCGTCCAGCATTGCCGACGGCGAGCAGGCGCAAAGGCCGAGGCAATAGACCGGCTCCAGTGTCACCGAACCGTCGCGGGTTGTCTCGTGGAAACCGATGCCCAGCAATGATTTGAGCTTGGCGGCAATCGCATCCGAGCCCAACGACTGGCAGGCTTCCGCCTGGCAGAGCTTCAGCACATGGCGGCCGGCGGGCTGGCTGCGGTAATCGTGATAGAAGGTGACGACGCCATGAACCTCGGCCCTGGAGATGTTCAGCGCCTCGGCGATGATCGGCAGTGCGTCCTGCGGCACATAGCCGAACTCTTCCTGTATGCCGTGCAGGATCGGCAACAGCGGGCCTTCGAGGTGTTTCAGCTCGTGGATGATCGCCGCCGTGCGCGATGCGATCTCGGTACTTGCTAGCTGCATCGTCATGCAGCGCCCTCCCTGGTCGTGGCGGTCTTCCGCTAAGTGGTTAGGAAATCAGAGGAAACCCGCCAAATCAATAAAGCCGATCCGTTGCTCGATAGAAATTTTCTATCGTTCGCGTTCACCAGCATTGTCTAGACTAGCGGCGGCCGTGGAAATCGTCCGCCAGCGCCATTGCCTCGTCCAACAGCGCCGAGACCAGCGGCGTGTGCGGTTCGCGCCGCGCCGCCACCAGCCCGACCGTGTGGCTGGCATCCGGCTCGACGATCGGGATCGCCCGGATCGGCTCGGAAAAACCGAAGGTTTCCGCAAGATTAAGCGGCATGATCGACGACCATTTGCCGGTGCGGATATGCGAAAACAGCACGATCATCGAGTTGGATTCCAATGTCGGCCGCACCTGCACGCCGGCTTCGGCCAGATGCTGGTCGATGATGCGGCGGTTCTGCATGTCCGGCGTCAGCAGGCAGAGCGGCAGCTGGCTGAGTTCCGCCCATGTCACTTTGTCGCGGTCGAAATAGGGGTTCCCGACCGCGGTGATCAGCTGATAGCGCTCGTCATAGAGCGGCACGCTGGTGACGCGTCCGAGCGGCTCGTTGTCGAGATAGGTGATGCCGGCGTCGATGTCGAAATTGCCGAGCAGCGATAGCACCTCGATCGAGGTGCGCGACAGCACCGAGAAGGTGACGCCGGGGTGCTTTGCCCGAAACGGCGTCGTCAGTCGCGCCACCATGGCCAGCGCCGTCGGGATCGCGGCGATGCGGATGCGCCCCGACAGGCCGTGGCGCGCCGCCCGCATCTCCTCGCGCATGGTCCTGCTATCGCCGACGATGCGGCGCGCCCACACCAACACCTGCTTGCCTTCCGGCGTCAGCCCCTGGAAGCGCGAGCCGCGCAGCACCAGCATCACGCCGAGCTGACCCTCCAGCTGCTTGATGCCGGCCGAAAGCGTCGGTTGGGTGACGCCGCACACCTCCGCCGCCCGGCCGAAATGTTCTTCCCTGGCAAGTGCTATGAAGAATTCCAGCTTGTCGATCATGCCGTCGGAGCCTGTCATGGACGCTGTGTCCGATCTTAGCGCGCAAGGTCGGGGAAATCGCCTTCGGCCGCAAGCCGCCTGTGTAAATCGTCCGCATCCACATCTTTCAGCCGGCTTACTGTTTCCCGCGATGGAATGCGGCGCTATGTGGATGAGACGGGGTCGTGGACTGGACACGACGGGAGTACCGAACATGCTGGGCTGGTTCCGCAAGCTGCTGCCGCGCGAAGATCGCTTCTTCGACCTGTTCGAGCGGCATTCCCGCACCGTGGTCGGTGGCGCCGAGGCACTGCAGCAGCTTTTGCAGGGCAACGACATCGAGCGCTGGTGCCAGACGATCATCGATCTCGA
The DNA here is from genome assembly GCF_040319815.1 of Mesorhizobium sp. M0854. Taxonomy (NCBI): domain Bacteria; kingdom Pseudomonadati; phylum Pseudomonadota; class Alphaproteobacteria; order Hyphomicrobiales; family Phyllobacteriaceae; genus Mesorhizobium; species Mesorhizobium sp. M0854. The sequence goes on along the minus strand of NZ_JAMYOL010000001.1, from coordinate 185,398 downwards.
GAACGAAGCCGATCAGATCACCGCGGAAGTGCTGCTGGCCGTGCGCCGCTCCTTCATCACGCCCTTCGACCGCGGCGACATCAAGGACCTGATCCAGTCGATGGATGATGCCATCGATATGATGCACAAAACCGTCAAGACGGTAAGGCTGTTCGAGAAGAAGGAATTCGACCCGCTGATGCAGGAAATGGGAGGTGTCATCGTCGAGGCCGCCAAGTTGGTGGCCGAGGCGATCCCGCTGCTCGGCAAGGTCGGGGCGCATACGGTGCGCCTCAACGCCATCGCCGAGGAGGTCATGCGCGCCGAAGGCCGGGCCGACGACCTGCACGAGCAGGGCCTGAAGGACCTGTTCAAGCGGCACGGCCGCAGCGATCCGATGGCCTATCTGATCGGCAGCGAGATTTACGGCCAGCTGGAAAAGGTGGTCGATCGCTTCGAGGACGTCGCCAACGAAATCAGCGGCATCGTCATCGAGAACGTATAGTGTCAGAAGCCGCAATAGCCTTTCCCGTGCTGGTCGGCCTTGTCGTCGTCGCGCTGTTCTTCGATTTCCTCAACGGCCTGCACGATGCCGCCAACTCCATCGCCACCATCGTCTCCACCCGGGTGCTGCGGCCGCACTATGCGGTGTTCTGGGCGGCCTTCTTCAATTTCATCGCCTTCATGTTCTTCGGTCTCCACGTAGCGGAGACGCTCGGAACCGGCATCATCGACGCCAGCATCGTCACGCCGGCAGTGATCTTCGCAGCACTTGTCGGCGCCATCGTCTGGAATGTCGTCACCTGGCTCGTCGGAATCCCGTCCAGCAGCTCGCACGCTCTGATCGGCGGTTTGGTCGGCGCCGGGGTTGCCAAGGCAGGCACCGGTGCCATCGTCTGGGCCGGGTTGGGCAAGACGACGGCGGCCATCGTGCTATCGCCGGCGGCAGGCTTTCTGCTGGCGCTTGTCTTGATCCTCGCGGTCTCCTGGCTGTTCGTGCGGCAGACGCCGTTCGCCGTCGACAGCACCTTCCGCGTCATGCAGTTCTTTTCCGCCTCGCTCTATTCGCTCGGCCATGGCGGCAACGACGCGCAGAAGACCATGGGCATCATCGCCGTGCTGCTCTATTCGCAAGGCATGCTCGGCGCGAATTTTTACGTGCCGCTGTGGGTCGTCATCACCTGTCAGTCGGCGCTGGCGCTGGGCACGTTGCTCGGCGGCTGGCGCATCGTCCACACCATGGGCTCGAAGATCACCCGGCTGAACCCGATGCAGGGTTTCTGCGCCGAGACCGGCGGAGCGATCACCCTGTTCGCCGCCACCTGGCTCGGTATTCCGGTATCGACCACGCACACGATCACCGGCGCTATCATCGGCGTCGGCGCCGCCCGCCGCGTCTCCGCCGTTCGCTGGGGCATTGCCGGTAACATCGTGGTGGCGTGGATCGTCACCCTGCCGGCAACCGCGGCGATCGCGGCTCTCACCTACTTCGCGGTCGGTCTGGCAAGGTGATGTGAGCATCATGGCGCCTGGAGCCGCCTCTGGCGCGGCGACTACCGGTCCACAAGATTCAGGATGTTGCCGTCCGGGTCCCTGAACCATGCGACCTTCATGCCGTGACCGACATGGATGTCACCCTCAAGCGTCAGCCCGGGCATGTCGTAATGCTCGAAGGTCACGCCCTTCGATTTCAATGCCTCAACGATCTTGCCGAGTTCGTCGCCGACCGTCCATGTCACAGCCGTCGCCTTGTTGGTCCCAGCGAAGTTCGAACGGTAGACGTTGATGCTGGTGTCGCCGCTTTTATAGACGATCAGTTCGCCACCTTCATTGTGCACCTCTTTCAGGCCAAGGACCCCTTCGTAGAATGCCCTGGCCTTGGCCAGGTCCTTCACGGCGAGATTGGCCGTCGCGTTGCTGTTTGCGAGCATGATTCGTCTCCTTCCCTGGCTGTCATTCCATGCTCATGAAATAGGCTGCGCTGACGATTTGGCGACGGCTGCTCCCACTGGAAATGCCGTCATATGCTCGCTGCCTCCCCGATACGCCGCTGCAATTGGTGGTCCATCGCTTGGTTCTGTTCCGGAACTGCATTATCTGGAGCGGAAAAGTAGAGGAAAAACTCATGCCCGCCGCCAATGAAAACGTGACCAAGGAAATCGTTATCGAGCGCCTGAAGACGGTCAATGGGCCGGATTTCACCGGCAATATCGTCGACCTCGGCCTGGTTTCCGAGATTTTCATTGCCGATGCCAAGGTGTTCTTTTCGATAACCGTTCCCGCTGCCCGTGCCCAGGAGATGGAACCGCTGCGTGCGGCGGCCGAACGTGTCGTCAAGGCGATCCCCGGTGTTGCCGGCGCCGTGGTCGCGCTGACGGCGGAAAAGAAGGGCGGCGGCATGGAGGCGCCGGTTCCGCAAAGACCGGCTCAGAGGCCCGCTCCGCCGGCCGCACCTGCGCGTCCCACGCCGCAGGCGCCCGCCTCGCACAGCCAGGGCAAGCGCGGCGTACCCGGCATCGAAGCGATCATCGCCGTCGCTTCCGGCAAGGGCGGCGTCGGCAAGTCGACCACCGCCGTCAATATCGCCCTTGGGCTTGCCGCCAACGGGCTGCGGGTCGGGGTGCTCGATGCCGACATTTATGGCCCTTCCATGCCGCGTCTGCTCAACATTCGTGGCAGGCCGCAGACCGTCGACGGCAAGATCCTGAAGCCGATGCAGAATTATGGCCTCAAGGTCATGTCGATGGGCTTCCTCGTCGATGAGGAGACGCCGATGATCTGGCGCGGGCCGATGGTGATGTCGGCATTGACGCAGATGCTGCGCGAGGTCGAATGGGGACCGCTTGATGTGCTCGTCGTCGACATGCCGCCCGGCACCGGTGACGCCCAGCTGACCATGGCCCAACAAGTGCCGCTGGCCGGCGCCGTCATCGTCTCGACGCCACAGGACCTGGCCCTGATCGATGCGCGCAAAGGCCTCAACATGTTCAGAAAGGTCGACGTGCCGCTATTGGGTATCGTCGAAAACATGAGCTATTTTCTCGCCCCCGATACGGGAAAACGCTACGACATCTTCGGCCATGGCGGCGCCCGCCGCGAGGCCGAGCGTCTCGGCGTCACCTTCCTTGGCGAAGTGCCGCTCGAGATGGGCATCCGCGAAAGCTCCGATGCCGGCACGCCGGTGGTGGTCTCCAAGCCGGATGGCGCTGAGGCGAAAATCTATCGCGACATCGCCGCCAAGGTCTGGGACCGCGTCAATGAAGAGCGCGGCGCGGCCGAGGCTGCAGTGCCGAGCATCGTGTTCGAGTGATGCGGATGTCCCTCCCCAAGTGGGCCCCTTGAGGGGGAGGGTGGCCGGAAGGGTCAGGTAGGGTCCGCGGCGACGCGCTCCAACTCTCCGGGATAGCGGGCTGACAAACCACGATCCCGTCTGGCGCGGAGGCAGATGTATGTCTTTCGTACCAAAGAGCGGATTCGGATGGCGCGTGCCCCTTGCCTGCTCCCGCGCGTTGTCATATCGATTTGTCATACAAATACGGAGACCACGATGGCAGGCGCCCCCACCCACAAGAAGAAATTTCGCTCGCAGGAGTGGTTCGACAATCCCGACAATCCGGGCATGACGGCACTCTATCTGGAGCGCTACCTGAATTACGGGCTGACGCGGGCCGAACTGATGTCCGGCAAGCCGCTGATCGGCATCGCCCAGACCGGCTCGGACCTGTCGCCCTGCAACCGCCATCACATCGAACTGGCCAAGCGCGTGCGCGAAGGCATCGTCTCGATGGGTGGCATCCCTTTCGAGTTCCCTTGCCACCCGATCCAGGAGACCGGCAAGCGGCCGACTGCTGCACTTGACCGCAACCTTGCCTATCTCAGCCTGGTAGAGGTGCTCTACGGCTATCCGCTCGACGGCGTAGTGCTCACCATCGGCTGCGACAAGACGACGCCAGCCATGCTGATGGCCGCGGCCACCGTCAACATTCCGGCTATCGCGCTTTCGGTCGGCCCGATGCTCAACGGCTGGCACAAGGGCAAGCGCACCGGCTCCGGCACCATCGTCTGGGAATCGCGCCAGCGCCTGTCGGCCGGCGAGATTGGCTATGACGAGTTCATGGATATCGTTGCCTCCTCGGCGCCGTCGACCGGCTATTGCAACACGATGGGTACCGCCACCACGATGAATTCGCTGGCCGAGGCGCTCGGCATGCAATTGCCGGGCTCGGCCGCTATCCCCGCCCCCTATCGCGAGCGCGGCCAGATCGCCTACGAGACCGGAAAGCGCATCGTCGACATGGTGCATGAGGATCTGAAGCCGTCCGACATTATGACCCGTAAGGCCTTCGAGAACGCCATCGTCGTCAACTCGGCGATCGGCGGCTCGACCAACGCGCCGATCCACCTCAACGCCATCGCCCGCCATCTCGGCGTGCCGCTCGACAATGACGATTGGCAGAAGGTCGGCCTCAACATACCGCTCATCGTCAATCTGCAGCCGACGGGCGAATATCTCGGCGAGGACTATCACCATGCCGGCGGCGTGCCGGCCGTGGTCGCCGAACTGATGAAGGGCGGCCTGCTGCCCCATCCGGAAGCCATGACAGCTAATGGCAAGACCATCGGTGACAATTGCAGGGGCGCCGTCAACGAGAACCTCGACGTCATCCGCACGGTTGCCGAGCCGCTGAAAGCCAATGCCGGCTTCATCAATCTCAAGGGCAATCTGTTCGATTCGGCGATCATGAAGACCAGCGGCATCTCGCCCGAGTTCCGCGAGCGCTATCTGTCGAACCCGAAGGACCCCGAAGCCTTCGAGGGCAACGCCATGGTGTTCGACGGGCCCGAGGATTACCACGCCCGCATCGACGATCCGGCACAAGGCATCGACGAGCACACCATCCTGTTCATGCGCGGCGCCGGCCCGATCGGCTATCCGGGCGGCGCCGAAGTCGTCAACATGCAGCCGCCGGCCTATCTGATCAAAAAGGGCATCCACGCGCTGGCCTGTATCGGCGACGGCCGCCAGTCGGGCACGTCGGGTTCGCCCTCGATCCTCAACGCCTCGCCGGAAGCCGCCATCGGCGGCGGGCTGGCGCTGCTGAAGACCGGTGACCGCGTCCGCGTCGATCTGCGCAAGGGCACCGCCGATATCCTCGTCAGCGACGACGAGATCACGCGGCGGCGCACCGAACTGCAGAACAATGGCGGCTATCACTATCCCAAGCACCAGACGCCGTGGCAGGAGATCCAGCGCGGCATGGTCGACCAGTTTTCCGAAGGCATGGTGCTGAAGCCGGCGGTAAAATACCAGGATGTGGCTCATACAAGCGGGGTGCCGAGGGACAATCACTGACCAGGGTCCGTCGCATGAGCCAGCCGCCGGTGCAGGCAATTTGCCGAGGTCAGCGCCAGGAGGGGTAGGGGTGGGGTCACATCGCAGAGCGAAAGCCTCGGCTTTCCACCTGCGATAGCCTGCCGCTAATGGGCAGAAATGCCCGGCACAGGGTTGGACGCGGTCATTTGTCAACAGCGATTGCTCCCGCGAGAACGGCAATGCTTGACAAGCGAGCGCGACAAATCCACGATCATCGCAAGGGGTTAATCGCGACGACCCCGTGAGGCGTCAGCCCAATGTTCGCGTCCAAGCTTCTCTTTCCAGGAGGTGGACGCCATGCCGTCGACAACAACCATCACCGTACCGCAACTATCCCGTCTGATTGGTCTGCCGGGTGCACCCGCGATCATCGATGTCCGCATCGACGATGACTACAACGCCGACCCGCGACTGCTGCCGGGGTCGGATCGGCGTGATTTCAGGACTGTCTCGAACTGGGCTGCCGACTTCGCCGGCTGGCAAGTGACAGTCGTCTGCCAACAGGGAAAAAAGCTCTCGCAAGGCGTGGCCGCATGGCTGCGCCACGAGGGCATTGCCGCCGAATCGCTCGACGGCGGGTTTGAAGACTGGCGCGACGCCAAGGGGCTTCTTGTTGACGCCCGCAAGATACCGCCCCGCGATGCCAAGGGCCGCACCGTTTGGGTGACGCGTACGCGCCCGAAGGTCGACCGCATCGCCTGCCCCTGGCTGATTCGGCGCTTCATCGATCCTCACGCGGTCTTTCTCTTCGTCGAGCCGGCCGAAGTGTCGGCCGTCGCCGATCGCTTTCAGGCCGTGCCTTTCGACATTGAGAACGTGTTCTGGAGCCACCGCGGCGAACGCTGCACCTTCGACACCATGATCGAGGAGTTCGGGCTTAAATCCGAAGCACTCGATCGCTTGGCCACGATCATACGCGCCGCCGATACTGCGAGCCTCGATCTTGTTCCACAGGCGGCCGGGTTCCTGGCCGCCTCGCTTGGCCTGTCACGGATGTTTCGCAACGATCTGGAGCAGCTCGAGGCCGGCATGCTGCTCTATGATATGTTCTTCCGCTGGTGCCGCGATGCCACCGAGGAGACGCATAACTGGCCGGCCGCCGGCGCAGTCAGCGCGGGCAAACCATCGTGAGCGCCGTCCTATCGAAAAAGCCGGCGGAGATTCAGGAGCCCGCTGTGCCGAGCTTCCGGCAGGCCGTGAAGGTCTGGGCGAAAATCGGCGTGCTCAGCTTTGGCGGCCCGGCCGGGCAGATCGCGCTCATGCACAAGGAACTGGTCGAGGAACGGCGCTGGATCGGCGAACAGCGCTTCCTGCATGCGTTGAACTACTGCATGTTGCTGCCTGGCCCCGAGGCCCAGCAGCTCGCCATCTATATCGGCTGGTTGCTGCACAAAACGGCCGGCGGCCTTGTTGCCGGCATTCTCTTCGTCGTGCCGGGCGCGCTTGTCATGCTCGTCCTGAGCAGCCTCTATGCGCTCTATGGCGATGTACCACTCGTCGCGGCGCTGTTTTTCGGGGTCAAGGCGACCGTGCTCGCCATTGTCATCGAGGCGGTGATCCGGATCGGCAGACGCGCGCTGAAAAACCCGATCATGGTGTCGATCGCACTCGCTGCCTTCATCGCCATCTACGCGTTGAACGTGCCGTTTCCGCTGATCGTCCTGCTTGCCGGCCTGACAGGCTGGATCGGCAACCGTAGTGCGCCAGCATTTTTTTCAGCCGCATCGCAGGGCAAGGGCGATGTTCCCGACATCAAGGGCGCGGTGGATCTGATGTTCGAGCGCGGTGAACTGACCCACGTCAGGCCGACGCGATGGCACGCGCCGCGCACTTTGGCGATCTGGCTGCCGATCTGGCTGGGGCCTGTTCTGCTGGTCTGGGCTTTCACCGGCCCTGCCAGCGTCTGGACGCAAATCGGTGGCTTCTTCAGTGTCATGGCGGTCGTCACCTTCGGCGGCGCCTACGCAGCCCTTGCCTATGTCGCGCAGGCAGCGGTCGAGTACTTCGGCTGGCTGGCACCCGGTGAAATGGTCGACGGCCTTGGACTTGCCGAAACCACGCCGGGTCCGCTCATCCTGGTCTTGCAGTTCGTCGGCTTCGTTGCCGCGTTCCGCCAGCCGGGCTTGCTGGCGCCGCTGCTTGCCGGACTGTTTGGCGGGCTGTTCACGCTGTGGGCGACGTTTACCCCATGTTTCCTATGGATATTCCTTGGCGCGCCTTACATCGAAGCGCTGCGCGGCAACAAGGCGCTGTCGGCGGCGCTCGGTGCGATCACCGCCGCCGTCGTCGGCGTCATCATGAATCTCGCTCTATGGTTCGGCTTGCACGTCATCTTCGGCGAAGTGCGCAATGTCGGGCTTGGAATGGACGTGCCGGTGCTTTCATCGATAGACTGGCGCGCGGCGCTGCTTTCCTGTGCCTCGATGATCGCCATTCTGAAGCTGAAGATCGGTATGCTGCCGACGCTTGCCGGATCGGCGCTGGCCGGTGTCTTGTTGCTGGCGGTAAGTAGCTGATGCCTGCAAGGACTTGAAGCGCATCGCCTGAATCTACTTAAACGCGACGCTTTGAATGCCGCTGCGTTTGTATTCCGCTTGTGAACCACCTAACTGGTTGGGAACGGTTGGACCATTATGGCGCAACGGCGTTCTTCCCTCGGCTTCCTTGGAATGTTCGGTCGCTCGGGCGACTTGAGGCAGCTCGACGATGCATTGCGCGGCGCCGATCTGCATCCCGCCCTTGTGCCGGAGGGGGTAAAACTCACGATCGTCAATCTGATGAAGGATCACTGGCCCGACGAGCCGCCGCCGGGCATCTATGCGTCGGTGGCACAATTGTGCAGCTATTGCATCGCGGGTCCCGAAACCTTCGAGCAAGCCAATGGCCATCAACGGACGCTGGAAGCCGAGCGCCGCATCGAGGCGGCACTTGAGGCCGGCGACAGCTTCGACGCACAGATCGTGCTGATGACGCTGCATGCCAAGCTGATCAACGCCGAAGTCGTCGACCGATACGGGCTCAGCGCGGAATGACGCGATAGGCAAGATCTGCCGGATCCCCCCGCGGCAGCCGAGTCGATCAAGCCCGGCTGATCTCCTCAAGATACCAGCCGATGTAGCGCAGTTCGTTGTATTCCATCGGCGCGATCGGCCCCGGCACGAAATAGTGCGAGCGCACGCCACGCGCTGTGTGCTCGATGATCTTCTTGTCCTCTTGGGTGGTGACCTTCCACAGCCAGGTCAGCTTCTCCAGATCGTAGTCCTGGCCCTCGACCGCGTCGCCGCGCACCAGCCAGATCAGCTCCATCTCGCAGGTGCCCGCCGTTTTCGGGATGAAGCGGTAGATCATGCCGTGATCGGGATAGCAGACGAGGAAGGTCGTGCCGCCGAGATGGATGGAGGTGACGCCACCGTCATAGTCGGTGAATCGGCCCATCAGCGGGGCCACCGGCGAGCCATCCTGGCTGCCGCTCGAAACGCCATCATAGAGCGCATAGCGGAAGGTATGGATTGCTTCCTGACCGGCCGCCGAGTTCTGCCAGCGGTTGGCGCTGCCGATCTCGATGCCGAGCGCGCAGGTGCGCTGCTCCATCGCCGCGTTGAGCTGCTCGATCATCTCGGCCGGCTTTTCCAGCGCATGCGTCTGCGAATATTCCGGATGCGCCGGCCCGCAATGGTAGCATTCGACATAGTTCTCGACGGCGAGCTTCCAGTTGGCGTCGAGCGGATAGGACTGGCGATACGCCACCTTGGCGTCGCCCCAGCCATACTGGCCGCAGCTTGTGCGCAGAGACTGTTCGATTGGATCGAAATCGAGCGGCGTCTCCGCGAAGGAAATGAAAACCAGCCCGGAGGCAACGCGGACATGAAGCTTCTTCAGCCCGTGCGCCGTGCGGTCGAAATCCTTCGGCATCAGGCGGGCAGCGCGCAACGACCCGTCATTGGAATAGGTCCAGGCGTGGTAGGGACACACGAACATCTTCGCGTTGCCCTTCTCCTTGGTGCAGACCTCGGCGCCGCGGTGGCGGCAGACATTGAGCATGGCATGCACGGTGCCATCCATGCCGCGCGTCAGGATGACCGCCTCGTCGCCCAATTTGAACAGCTCGAAATCGCCGGGGTTCGGGATAACGCTGGCATGGGCCAGGCAATGCCAGTGGCGGCGAAAGACACGTTCCATGTCACGCTCGAAGATCGCCGGGTCATGATAGAAGGCACGCACCAGGCCGTGGCCGGGCCGGTGAGACGCCACCAGCCGATCGATCGCGTCGCCGTCGGTGTGGGCTTGCAGGATAGGATGCGCACTCATTTGTCGTTCTGCCCGATGGTTGGTCCTGGGGCAATTCCAGGAAAACTGTGAAGCGGTTTTCCGTCCGGAATTGGCTCTGGGTGGTGGCTGTATGGCTGCACGAACTCGTCTCCGGTCAGCCGCCCATATGCGTACGCGGCAGGTGGATCAGGCTGCCGAAGCGGGCACGCAATCTGTCGTCGACCTGTTTTGGCACGTGGCGCGGAAATCGTTCGGCAAGAATGCGTTTCTTCTCGGTGATCGCACGCAGCAATATATCAGGTCGGCCTTTTTCGTTCCATTCCTTCGGTGAGGAACGATCGGCGAAGGCGGGATAGAAATGCTCGGTCTGCATCAGCTTGAGCGTTTGTTCGTTGTCGAGATAGTGGCCTGGGCCTTTGAGGCAGACCTCGGCGATGTTGTCGATCGACAAGGCCTCGTCAGTCACGTCGATGCCACGTGCGCAGCCCAGGCAATGACCGAGCATGTCGTTGTCGATGACCAGGCTCTCCAGGCAGAAGCCGAGCAGCGAGGCATGCATGCCGGCCGCCTCGTAGACGAGGTTGAGGCCGGAGAGGCCGGCCATCACATTGGTGATGCCCTTTTCGTAGCCGGATTGAATGTCGGGCAGTTTCGAATCCGTCATGCCAGCGGCCGAGCCGCCGGGCAGATCGTAGAATTGCGCCATCTGGGCGCAGGCCGCGGTTGCCACCGACTGCTCGGCCGACCCGCCGGCCATGGCGCCGGTACGCAGGTCCGACATGAACGGCCAGGCGCCGAAGATCGCCGGATGGCCCGGCTTGAGCGCATTGACATAGACCAGGCCGGCCAATACTTCGGCCACCGCTTGCACGACGGCGCCGGCCATCGCCGCGGGTGCTGTGGTGCCGGACTGGCCAGTCGAGAGCAGCAGGATCGGGATGCCGCCTTCAACGCAAGCCTCGAGCACGCCGCAGGCATCCTCCGCGAACTTCATCGGCGGCACGACGAATGAGTTAGAGTTAGAAACGAATGGCCGGGCGCGGAAATTCTCCTCGCCGCCGGCGATGGCGTACAGCATTTCAAGCGCCGGCTTCACGTTCTCACGCACGGTGAAGGATGTTCCGACGTGCTTCGATGTCCCCATCACACAGGCATAGAGCGTGTTGAAATCCATCTCGAGCGGATCGGCGATGTCGCGCGCCACCATCGGCCGCTGGAAGAAATGGATGTTGTCCAGCCCATCGACGATGCGGGCAGCATCATAAATGTCCTGCAGCTTGGATTCGCGGTACTCGCGCTTCTCCAGATCCACCAGGTGCACGGCGATACCTGCCGTGCCGTAGTGCACGCGCTTGCCCTGGACCACCATGTCGTGCCTGGCGTCCTGGCCATGAAGTGTGAAATGTCGTGCCGCCCGCTTGATGGTGTCGAGCACTAGCGCGCGCGGAAAGCGCACACGGTCGTCGTCGCCATGGACCGCCCCCGCCTTGGTCAGCACCTTTATGCAGGAAGGGATGGCATTGGCGAAACCCACCGTCTCCAGGAGCGTCAGCACGCCCTCGTGGATGCGCTCGCAGTCATCCCCGCGCAGCGGCCCGTAGCTGCCGCCCTCGATGGCCTGGTGTCGTGGTCCGGTGTCCTCCATCAGAGGAGCTGATCGCATGGCATGTCCTGTTTCGCGAAGACCGGAGCGCTGTGGACGACGGTTCGCCGGCGTGTCCTGCTGTTCGACAGCCACTGGCATGGAAGCACTCCACCTTCATCGGCAGGAACTCGCGGCGGTTGGTCCACCATCGGCCTGCTTCGTCCCTCTACACAGCGACTATGCCGCCGGCATTGGCACAGCCTATGTGCCAGCCGGTCCCGTCGAATATGCCAAGGAGCTAAAGAACCGGAGCCGCACCACATGCGCCAGGCTCCGGTCGGGGAAGGGAGATCAGGCCGCTGCCGGCCTGCGTCCAGCTGCCGTCGCCAGTTCGCGGATGCCGGGTTCGATGTGCTGCAACGCGATCGAGGAAATGCCCAAGCGCATGAAACGCGATGGCTTTTCGGTGCGGTCGAAGAAGCGGTCGCCAGGCTCGATGATGACGCTGCGCGAGGCCGCGGCCTCCGCCAGCCCGCGCGAATCGGTGCCGCGCGGCCCCTCGAGCCAGAGCGACGTGCCGCCGGCCGAATCGGTCGAGCGCCACTCCGGCAGGAAGGCGGAAATCGCATGGACCAGACGCTTGCGCCTCTCGTCGAAGGCGCTCGACAGCCGCCGCACCAGCGCCTCGTGATGGCCGAGCGACAGGAAGAGCGCCACGGCGCGCTGGTTGTTCGCCGGCGGATGGCGCAGCATGAAGCGGCGTAGCGCCCGAAGCTCGGAGATCAGCCCGGCCGAGGCGACGATGTAGCCGAGCCTGAGGCCGGGAGCCAGAGTCTTCGACATCGAGCCGACATAGACGACGCGGCCGGAGCGATCGAGGCTCTTCAGCGCCTGCTGCGGCGCCTCGTCCAGGAGCTGGCTGTCATATCCGTCCTCGATGATGATCTGGTTGTGCCGGTTGGCGCGCGCCAAAAGCTCCTGCCGCCGCTCCGCCGACAGCGGCACCATGGTCGGGCAATGGTGGCTGGGCGTGACGAAGACGAAGCCGGAATCATTGGGAATGGCCGAGGTTACGATGCCGGAGTGGTCGACCGGAACCGGCTGGATCTCGGCGCCGGCCAGCCGGAAGATCGAACGTGCATCGGGATAGCCCGGGTCCTCCATCGCCACCTTGGAGCCCTTGGTCATCAACAGCGTTGCCAGCATATAAAGCGCGTTCTGCGCGCCCAACGTCACGATGATCTCGTCCGGATTGGCGAAGATGCCGCGTCGCGGCAGCAGCCGTGCCTGGATCTGCTCGATCAGGAGCGGATCGTCGCGGTCGACCATGTCGGATGCCCAGTTGCGGATTTCGAGCACCGCCAACGCCATGCGGTTGCACTCGCGCCATTCGGCGGTCGGGAACAGCGCCGGGTCGAATTGGCCATAGACGAAGGGGTATGACGACTTGATCCAGTTGTCGTGCTTGGCCGGCGGCGGCATGTCGCTCGCCGCGATCTGCCGACGCGCCTTCCAGTCGATCTCGTTGGCCTGGTCGGGCGCCTTCTGATGCGGCTTGGCCGGCGTCGCCAGCACTTCGGGATTGACGAAATGGCCGCGGCGCTCGCGCGCCACCAGGAAGCCCTGGTCGACCAGCTGCTGGAAGGCCAGCACCACGGTGCCGCGCGCCACGCCGAGTTTTTCGGCAAGAATCCGGCAGGACGGAAGCGGCATGGAAGCCGCGATCTGCCGGTCGAGGATGGCGGCGACGATCGCCTGGCGGATCTGCGCCTGCAGGGTCTGACCGGATTCCGCCGAAATCCGGAACAGGCCGGACCATATGGCCGTGTCGTTTCGTTGTGGCATGGGAGATGTTCCTCGATGGCCAGCTTTTTTCACATGGCTGGACCAGTCGAATGTACCGGTGGCACAAGGTGTTGCGCCAATCAATTTTTCTGATCGCTGGGATTTATGCCAGTGATCCTTTGAGCCGGCCACGCTGCGCTGCGGCATCGCTGCGCATTGAAACAGATGGAATTCGACCCGATAGTTTGCCGCGACGACACGCGCCGGAAACATCCGGCCTGATAAGATGCATCTCAAGAGACCGGAGCGAAGCAGTGGATCAATCGTCCTTTCAAAAGCAGCTCGACGCATTGCGCGATCACCGTGCGGCCAAATCGGGCTCGATGCGCGAGGCTTTCGCTGCCGATCCGCAGCGCTTCGAGAAATTCTCCGCCAGTGACGGCGACCTGCTGCTCGACTGGTCGAAATGCGCGGTCGATGCGCGGACTATGGAGTTGCTGGAGAAACTGGCTGAGGCCGCTGACCTCGAAGGCCGGCGCGACGCGATGTTTGCCGGCAAGAAGATCAACGTCACTGAAGGCCGCGCCGTGCTGCACACGGCGCTGCGCAACCTGACCGGCAAGGGCATCGTGCTCGACGGCCAGGACGTGAAGGCGGAAGTCCTTGCCGTACTCGACGCGATGGGTGCCTTCGCCGACGCGGTGCGTTCCGGCAAGGCGGCCGGCGCGACCGGCAAGAAGATCACCGACATCGTCAACATCGGCATCGGCGGCTCCGATCTCGGCCCGGCCATGGCGACGCTGGCGCTGGCGCCCTATCATGACGGGCCGCGCGCGCATTACGTATCCAATATCGACGGTGCCCATATCCACGACACGCTGAAGGGTCTTTCCGCCGAAACCACCCTGTTCATCATCGCCTCCAAGACCTTCACCACGGTCGAGACGATGACCAATGCCGAAACCGCGCGCAGATGGGTCGAGAAGGCGCTCGGCAAGGAAGCGGTCGGCAAGCATTTCGCCGCCGTCTCGACGGCGCTCGACCTGGTCGCCAAATTCGGCATCGCGCCCGATCGCGTCTTCGGCTTCTGGGACTGGGTCGGCGGGCGCTATTCCGTCTGGGGTGCGATCGGTCTGCCGGTGATGATCGCCATCGGCCCGAAGGATTTTCGCGCCTTTCTCGACGGCGCCCATGAGATGGACGAGCATTTCCGCACCGCCCCGCTGGCGAAGAACCTGCCGGCGCTGATGGGGCTGATTGGCTGGTGGCACCGCGTGATCTGCAAATACCCCGCTCGCGCCGTCATCCCCTACGATCAGCGTCTGTCCAGGCTGCCGGCCTATCTGCAGCAGCTCGACATGGAATCGAACGGCAAGAGCGTCACCCTGGACGGCGGCGCTGTAACGACGCCGACCGGCCCGCTGGTCTGGGGCGAGCCCGGCACCAATGGCCAGCATGCCTTCTTCCAACTTCTGCATCAGGGCACCGATTTCATTCCGGTCGAATTCCTCGCCGCTGCCGTCGGCCACGAGCCGGAACTGAAGCATCACCACGACCTTCTGCTTGCCAATTGCCTGGCGCAGTCGGAAGCCTTCATGAAGGGCCGCACGCTTGAGGAAGCCCGAGCGCAGATGCTGGCGAAAGGCATGAAGCCGGCCGATGTCGACAGGATTGCTCCGCACCGCGTCTTCTCCGGCGACCGCCCCTCAGTGACGATCCTCTACAGGAAACTCGACCCCCACACGTTCGGACGGCTGATTGCGCTTTACGAACACCGCGTCTTCGTCGAAGGCACGCTGTTCAACATCAACTCCTTCGACCAGTGGGGCGTCGAGCTCGGCAAGGAACTGGCGACCGGGCTGCTGCCCGTCGTTGAAGGCAAGGAGAACGCCGCAAAGCGGGATGCCTCGACTGCTGGACTGGTGGAATACATCCACCGCTTGCGCGGCCCGGAGTGAAAAGCTTGGCGGACATCAAGGGAATATTGTTCGACAAGGACGGCACGCTCGTAGATTTCAACGCGACATGGCTGGGCATCGCCGACTTCATGGCGATGGATGCGGCCGAAAGCGATCGCTGGAAAGCAGACAGGCTGCTTGCGGCGGCGGGCTTCGACTTCGCCACCAAGCGCTTCAAGCCGGATTCGATTTTTGCCTCCGGCACCAACATGGACGTCGTCGAGCTGTGGTTTCCACGGCTGTCCGACGAGGACCAGATGCTTGCCGTCGCCCGCTTCAACGCCATCACCTCGGCGCAAGGATCGGCAATGGCGGTGGCGCTGCCGGGCGTGGTCGAGACGCTTGGCCTGCTTCACAGAAAATCCTACCGGCTTGGTGTCGCCACCAACGACTCGACCAGCGGCGCGGAAAAGACCCTGGTCACGCTGGGCGTCGCGCAGCTTTTCGACGCCGCCTATGGTTACGACGCGGTGGCCAATCCAAAACCGGCGCCGGATACGATCCTTGCCTTCTCTGATCTGACGGGGCTCAGGCCCTCGGCAATCGCCATGGTCGGCGACAACCGTCACGATCTTGAAATGGCGCGGGCGGGCGGCTGCGGTCTGGCGGTCGGCGTGCTGTCCGGCACCGGCACACGTGAATCGCTGTCCCAGATAGCCGACGTCATTCTGGATTCGGTGGCCGACCTGCCTGATTTTCTTTCGGCGCGGGTCAGCGAGACAGTCTAGACTCGCAGCTAGCTAGTCCGAACGAGAACACGCCGCTCGGTTTCATCGCCGCATTCCTGCCTTCGCCGACATCCGGCACCTCGTATTCGGCCAGCAGGCGAAGCCGCGAGCGGGGCAGATAGGCGCGGCCCGGATCGCCGATCAGCACGGCGATGCCGGCTGCAAGGCAGCGGTCGAGGAAGGGGACGACCCGGCCGGCGAGATCATGGGCGTAGAACAGGTCGCCGACCACCACGACATCCACCGGTGGCGGCGGACCGCTGGCGATGTCTTCGCCAATGATCATGATAGTGACGCCGTTCGCAGTCGCGTTGAGGCCGAGCGCAACCACACCGTTGTGATCGATCTCGGCCGCGATCACCGCGCTGGCTCCGGCCTTCGCCGCCGCGATGCCGACGAGGCCGGAGCCGGCGCCGAGGTCGAGCACGCGACGGCCGGCCACGGTCTCCGGCCGGTCGAATATGTAGCGGGCGAGCACCGCGCCGCCGGCCCAGACATAGGCCCAGTACGGTGGCTCCGGTTCAGGTCCGTCTTCTTCGGTCGCATGTTGGTTCCATTCGAGAAGCCGCCTGAGCCCGCTTCCCGGATGGGCGGTGTAAAGCCGAATTTCGGGAAGCGCGGGCACGGGGGCGATCCGCATGTTCGCCCGGATGAACTGTGCCGGGTCCGGGCGCGAACCTATGCTCACGGCGTTGGCGCCGGCGATGCAATCGCTCAAGCTGCGCCTAGCCCCGCAACGCCCGTCGCAGGATCTTGCCGACCGGTGTCTTCGGCAGCTCGGTGCGGAACTCAATATACCTGGGACGCTTGTAGCCGGTCAGGTTCTCACGGCAATAAGCCGTCAGCATGTCGGCGGTCACTGCCGGGTCCTTCTTGACGACGAACAGCTTCGGCACTTCACCCGAATGCTCGTCCGGCACGCCGATCGCGGCAACTTCGAGTACGCCTGGATGCTGCGCCACCACTTCCTCGAGTTCGTTCGGATAGACGTTGAAGCCGGAAACCAGGATCATGTCCTTCTTGCGGTCGACGATCTTGGTGTAGCCAAGCTCGTCCATGAAGCCCATGTCGCCCGATTTGAAGAAGCCGTCCTCGGTCATCACCTTGGCGGTCTCGTCCGGCCGGTTCCAGTAGCCGGCCATCACCTGCGGTCCGCGGATGCAGATTTCGCCGACTTCGCCGAGCGGCAAATTGTTGCCGTCGTCGTCGCGGATCGCGATCTCGGTCGAGGGCAGCGGCAGGCCGATCGTGCCGGTGTAAACGCCGTCGCTGAATTTGTTGATCGTTGCTCCCGGCGAGGTCTCGGTGAGCCCGTAGGCCTCGCTGATCGGGCAGCCGGTCAGCGCCTTCCAGCGTTCGGCGATGGCCCTCTGCACCGGCATGCCGCCACCCAGCGTCAGGATCAGCGGCTTGAAATCGAGCTTGCGAAAATCCTCATTATTGAGCAGCGCATTGAACAGCGTGTTGAGGCCCGGAAAGATGTGGATCGGGTATTTCTGCAGCTCCTTGACGAAGCCGGGAATGTCGCGCGGATTGGGGATGAGGACATTCTGCGCGCCTTGCTGCATGCCTACCAGCACGTTCGCCGTCAGCGCAAAAATGTGATAGAGCGGCAGCGCGCAGAGGAAGTTCAGATGCGCCGGCTTCGGCTTGACGGTAAAAGCGTCTTCGGCCCACAGCGCGTTCTGCGCGACGTTCGCCAAAATGTTGCTGTGCAAAAGCATCGCGCCCTTGGAGATGCCGGTCGTGCCGCCCGTGTATTGCAGGAAGGCGATGTCGTCGGCCGCGACCCTTGCGGGCCTGAAGGCCTTGCCGGTGCCCGCCTTCAGCGCGGCGTTGAACTTGACATGGCCGGGCAGCGACCATGCCGGCACCATCTTCTTGACGCGGCGTACAACGAAGTTGACGATCGTTCCCTTGAGCCCGCCGAGCATGTCGCCCATCGAGGCGACCACGACATGCTTGACCGCGGTCCTGGCGATCACCGCCTGCAGGGTGCAGGCAAAATTTTCGAGGATGACAATGGCTTGAGCGCCGGAATCCTTGAGCTGGTGCTCCAGCTCGCGCGGCGTGTAGAGCGGATTGATGTTTACCACGACATAGCCGGCGCGAAGCACTGCCATCATCGCCACCGGATATTGCAGCACATTCGGCATCATCAGCGCGACGCGCGCGCCCTTCTGCAGCCCCGTTGATTGCAGATAGGCGCCGAAGGCGGCCGACTGTCGCTCGAGGTCGGCATAGGTGATCGATTTGCCCATGCAGACGAAAGCCGGCCGGCTTGCAAACTGCTTGCACACGGTGACGAGAAAGTCGCCGATCGAGCTGGAGGGCAGGGCGCCGATCTCGGCCGGCACGATCTTTGGATAACTCTTGAGCCACGGTTTTTCCGGCAGGCCGGCGGCCAGCGACGTAATCGCCTTTGGTAATCTCTTGGCCGGACCTGCCGGCAGTCGTGGCGCTGTCGGCACTGCCTTCGCCGCCGGCTTGGCGGCAGACTTTGCAGCAGGCGCCGTCTTGCCGGTTGCCGGTTTAGCAGCCGCTCCAGCCGTGGTCTTCGCCGCCGGCTTCGCGCTTGCCTTCGCGGTGGCCGTCGGCTTGGCGGCGGCCGCTTTTGACTTGACTGCTTTCGATGTTGCCTCGGCCTTTGCTTTCGCCGCGTTGGTTGTCTTTGCCGGTTTTGCCACCTGTCGCTCCCTCAATCGTTCTTATTGTTTCGGCATGCTTGCGCGCTACCACCGCCCTGATCACAACGATATCCCACGCTTGCCGCAATGTCCGGAACGTGGGAAATTCCGGCACGCTGCCCACCTATCTATGTATTGCCACAAGCGACGGCCGTGCAAGCCTCGCCACCTGGAGTGCGGTAAGACTTGCCGTCAAACCTCTCGGCCGCGACCGGTTTTCGGATGCGCATCTCTTGAACCGAACGGCTCGATTCCTACAATTGGCGGCATCGCCGATCAACAAAAAATTGAAGTCGCTAATAATGTCGTGATCTGCGGATTCGGCTCGTTTTTTCCACAATTTGCCGCGTGCCGGAATTTTTTTCTGCTTCCCGTGGGTTAGGCAAACAAGCAGTTCCAAAGCTAGAAAAACGGTGCTTATATGCGGCCTTCGCGAGCCTGATAGAGGGGCTTGGAAGAACATCAGGGAGTGCTCAATGAAAAAGAAACTGACTTTTGCAGCCGCGTTGCTGGCTGCAAGCGTCCTCGGCGGCATGGCCAATGCAAAACAACTGGTCTATTGCTCGGAGGCTTCGCCGGCCGGCTTCGACCCGTCGCCATGGAGCGGCGGCAACGACTTCGACGCCTCGTCGCGCACCATCTATTCGCGCCTGGTCGAGTTCGAGCATGGCAAGACCACCATCTCGCCCGGCCTGGCCGAGAGCTGGACGGTTTCCGACGACGGTCTCGAATACACCTTCAAGCTTCGCCCGGGTGTGAAATTCCAGACGACCGATTATTTCACGCCGACGCGCGACCTCAACGCCGACGACGTGATCTTTTCCTTCGAACGCCAGTGGAAGAAAGAAAGCCCGTGGTACAGCTATCTGGAAGGCACCGGCTGGGAATATTTCACCGGCATGGGCTTTCCCGATCTCCTGAAGGAAATCGTCAAGGTCGACGACCTGACGGTGAAATTCGTGCTGAACAAGCCTGAAGTCGCGTTCCTGCCGGACCTCGGCATGGATTTCGCCTCGATCGTCTCCAAGGAATATGCCGACCAACTCGACAAGGCCGGCACCAGGCAGCAGTTCACCCAGAAGCCGGTCGGCACTGGTCCGTTCCAGTTCGTCGACTATCAGGTCGATGCGGTCGTGCGCTATGCAGCATGGGACGGCTACTATGGCGGGCGACAGAAGATCGACGATCTGATCTTCGCCATCACGCCCGATCCGGCCGTACGCGCGCAGAAGCTGAAGGCGGGCGAGTGCGATATCATGTCATACCCGGCGCCGGCCGACATTGCCGGACTGCAGGCTGACGCGAACCTCAAGGTCGACGAGCAGGAAGGCCTGAACATCGGCTACATGGCTTACAACACGACGCAGCCGCCCTTCGACAAGGTCGAGGTCCGCAAGGCCCTCAACATGGCGGTAAACAAGAAGGCGATCATCGACGCGGTCTATCAGGGCGCCGGCGCGCCGGCCATCAACCCGATCCCGCCGACCATGTGGTCCTATAACAAGGACATCAAGGACGATCCCTATGATCCGGAGGCGGCCAAGAAGATGCTGGCCGATGCAGGCGTCAAGGATCTGTCGATGAAGATCTGGGCTATGCCGGTCAGCCGCCCCTACAACCCGAACGCCCAGCGCGTCGCCGAGTTGATCCAGGCCGACTATGCCGCCGTCGGCGTCAAGGCGGAGATCGTCAGTTACGAATGGACCGAGTATCGCCAGCGAGGCAAGGCTAAGGATCGCGACGGCGCCTTCCAACTGGGCTGGACCGGTGACAATGGCGATCCGGACAACTTCTTTTTCCTGCTCGGTTGCGATGCCATCGGCCAGTCCAATTATGCGATCTGGTGCAACCAGGAATTCGAAGCCCTGCTGAAAAAAGGCAAGGCGACGACGGACGTCGCCGAGCGCACTAAGATCTACGAGGAAGCTCAGGTGGTGTTCAAGCGTGAGGCTCCGTGGCTGACCATCGCCCACTCCAAGGTCTTCATGCCGATGAACAAGAAGGTGTCGGGCTTCGTTATGGACCCGCTCGGCATTCATCGGTTTGACGGCGTCGACGTCACCGAATAAGTCCTGAGAAATTGAACGGCGGCGCTGGACTTCCCGCGCCGCCGTTCTATGAAGCAAGATGCTCCGTTATCTCCTCCACAAGCTCGCTTTGATCATCCCGACCGTGTTCGGCATATCGCTGGCGGCGTTTGCTTTCGTCCGGCTTCTGCCCGGCGATCCTATCCTGGCCCTGGCGGGCGAGCGCGGCGTCAGCCCCGAGCGCTACGCCCAGCTCATCGAGCAGTTTGGCTACAACCGGCCCTATGTCATCCAATACCTGGAATATATCGGCAGGGTCCTGACCGGCGACTTCGGCATATCTATTGCCACCAAGCGGCCAGTGCTCGGCGAATTCCAGGCGCTGTTTCCAGCCACGCTGGAACTGGCGACAGTGGCGTTGATCATCGCCGTCCTGCTCGGCATTCCTGCCGGTATCTTCGCCGCGGTCAAGCGCGGCTCGTGGTTCGACCAGGCTACGATGGGTGTCGCGCTGACCGGCTATTCGATGCCGATCTTCTGGTGGGGGTTGCTGCTCATTATCTTCTTCTCCGGCTATCTCGGCTGGACGCCGGTTTCCGGCCGCATCGGCCTGCAGTATTTCTTCAGGCCGACGACCGGGTTCATGCTTATCGACAGCCTGATCTCCGGCAGGAGCGGCGCTTTCAAATCTGCCGTCAGCCATTTGATCCTGCCGTCGATCGTGCTGGCGACGATCCCGCTTGCCGTCATAGCGCGCCAGACGCGCTCGGCGATGCTCGAGGTGCTGGGCGAGGACTATGTCCGCACCGCGCGCGCCAAGGGCCTGGCGCCTCGCCGCGTCATCGGTCTGCACGCTTTTCGCAACGCGCTGATCCCGGTAGTCACCACCATTGGACTGCAGGTCGGCACCTTGATGGCGGGCGCCATTCTGACCGAGACCATTTTTTCCTGGCCGGGCATCGGCAAATGGATGATCGATGCCATCGGCAAGCGCGACTATGTCGTCGTCCAGAGCGGATTGCTGATCATCGCGCTGATCGTCATGGCGGTGAACCTGATCGTCGACGTGCTCTACGCCGTCATCAATCCGCGCATCCGGGTGCAGTGAGATGACCGACGAATCCGCCGCCGAAGCTACCGCCGCCTCCATCCCGACAGGCGGCAGGCAACGGGCTTTCGCCGAGTTCTGGCACTACTTCTCGATGAACACCGGCGCGGTCATCGGCCTTGTCGTGTTTTCGGCGCTGGTGCTGGTGGCAATCTTTGCGCCGTTCGTCGCCCCACATTCGCCCGACGAGCAGTTTCGCGATGCGCTGCTGGCACCCCCTGCCTGGCAGGAAGGCGGCAAATCGATGTTCCTGCTCGGCACCGACGCGGTCGGCCGCGACATGCTTTCACGGTTGATCTTCGGGGCGCGTTTCTCGCTGTTCATCGGTCTGGTGGTCGTTGTCTTCTCGCTCACCAGCGGCATCGTGCTTGGCGTGCTCGCCGGCTATTTCCGCGGCTGGGTCGACACTCTGATCATGCGCATCATGGATATCATCCTGGCCTTCCCGTCGCTGCTTCTGGCGCTGGTGCTGGTGGCGATCCTCGGCCCCGGCCTTTTCAATGCCATGCTGGCGATCGCGCTGGTGCTGCAGCCGCATTTTGCGCGCCTCACCCGCGCCGCCGTGATGGCCGAAAAGAACCGCGAATATGTCATCTCCGCCAAGGTGGCTGGTGCCGGTCATCTTCGCTTGATGGTGAGGACGATCCTGCCGAACTGCCTGGCACCGCTGATCGTGCAGGCGACGTTGTCCTTCTCCAACGCTATTCTCGAGGCTGCGGCGCTCGGCTTCCTCGGTGTCGGTGCGCAGCCGCCGACGCCGGAATGGGGCACGATGCTCGCCTCGGCGCGCGAGTTCATCCTGCGCGCGCCTTGGGTGGTGACCTTCCCCGGCCTTGCCATCCTGATCACTGTGCTTGCCATCAATCTGATCGGCGACGGCTTGCGCGATGCCTTCGATCCCAAGCTGAAGAGGTCATAATCCAATGCCTCTTCTCGAGATCAAGAACCTGACCGTTTCCTTCGACACCGCCGCTGGACCATTCATGGCGGTACAAGGCATCGACCTGTCGGTCGAACCGCGCGAGGTGCTGGCGATCGTCGGCGAATCCGGTTCGGGCAAGTCGGTGGCGATGCTGGCGGTGATGGGGCTTTTGCCCAACACCGCGACGGTGAGGGCCGACCGCATGGCCTTCGACGGCATCGACCTGCTCAAGCTCGGCCCATCCGAGCGGCGCAAGATCGTCGGCAAGGACATTTCGATGATCTTCCAGGAGCCGGTCGCCAGCCTCAACCCGTGCTTCACCGTCGGCTTCCAGATCGAGGAGGTGCTGCGCTTCCATATGGGCATGGACCGCGCCCAGCGCCGGGCGCGTGCCATCGAATTGATGAAGTTGGTCGGCATCGCCGACCCCGAGGAACGGCTGGGCTCCTTCCCGCACCAGATGTCGGGTGGTCAGTGTCAGCGCGTCATGATCGCCATCGCCATCGCCTGCAATCCCAAGCTTTTGATCGCCGACGAGCCAACCACGGCGCTCGATGTCACCATCCAGAAGCAGATCCTCGATCTGCTGGTCGGCCTGCAGGCCAAATATGGCATGGGCCTGATCATGATCACCCACAATATGGGGGTGGTTGCCGAGACCGCCGACCGTGTCATCGTCCAGTACAAGGGCCGCAAGATGGAAGAGGCCGACGTGCTGTCGCTGTTCGAGTCCCCCAAGAGCAACTACACGCGCGCGCTCCTGTCGGCGCTGCCCGAAAACGCCGTCGGCGACCGGTTGCCTACTGTTTCCGACATGCTGTTTGAGCCGGCCCCATCTGTAGTCGCAGCCCGGTCCGCAGGAGGAACCGCCTCATGAGCGTGACGGTAGTCGAAGGCAAGAACATCGTGCGCGACTATCATGTCGGTGGCGGGCTTTTCCGCCCCTCCCGTACGGTTCATGCGGTCAAGGGTGTTTCGTTCAGCGTCGACAAGGGCAAGACGCTGGCCATCGTCGGCGAGAGCGGCTGCGGCAAGTCAACACTCGCCCGCATCATCACCCTGATCGACCCGGCGACCTCCGGCGAGCTTTTCATCGACGGCAAGAGGGTAGACATCGGCAGGAACGGTCTGTCGAAGGAAATGCGCCGCAAGGTCCAGATCGTCTTCCAAAACCCTTATGGTTCGCTCAATCCACGCCAGAAGATCGGCGACGTGCTTGCCGAGCCGCTGCTCATCAACACCGACAGCACGGCCGACGAGCGGCGCGATCTTGCCATGAAGATGCTAAAGAAGGTCGGTCTCGGCCCCGAGCACTTTAATCGCTACCCGCATATGTTTTCGGGCGGCCAGCGCCAGCGGATCGCCATCGCCCGCGCGCTGATGCTCAACCCCAGCCTTCTGGTGCTGGACGAGCCGGTCTCGGCACTTGATCTTTCGGTGCAGGCGCAGGTGCTGAACCTGCTCGCCGACCTGCAGGACGAGTTTCAGCTAACCTATGTTTTCATCAGCCACGACCTGTCGGTGGTGCGGTACATCGCCGACGACGTGATGGTAATGTATTTCGGCGAAGCGGTCGAATACGGCTCGCGCGACGAGGTCTTCGCCGACCCCAAACACAGCTACACCAGGACGCTGTTCGCTGCGACGCCACGTGCCGACGTTGCCAGCATCAAGGCACGTTTGGCGAAGAAGAAGGCCGCCTGATCCGGCGAGGTTTGCCGGCCGGCTACCGCTTCTCGATCCCCGGAATGCCGGAGATCTGCTCGGCGAGAAAGTCGACCAGCAGCCGCACCCGGGCAATGCCCGCACGCTCCGGAACGATCAGCATGCTCAGCGGGACGGGAGGCGGAAAATAGCCCGGCAGGACCACTTCCAGCCGGCCGGCCGCCAGGAGATCGTCGACAAGCCAATGGTGGGCGGGTGCGATACCGCGTCCGGCGACAATGGCTTCGCGCGCGGCAAGCCCATGGTCGACGCGAAATCGACCGCCAAAGGGCACCGCAAAGCGTTTGCCGACCGGCTCCTGCAGGGCGAGTGTGTCGCTTCCCGCGATGTTCGACATCCGGATGCCTTCATGGCCAGGCAGATCCTGCGGGACAGCCGGTCTGCCCCGCGCCGCCAGATAGGCCGGCGCCGCCACCAGCAGACGCCGGGATTGCCCGAGCGCCCGCAGTTTCATTGAGCTGTCGGTGAGCGGACCCAGGCGAAGCGCAATGTCGACGCCCTCCCGCACAAGATCGATGCGCTCGTCGGTGAGGCTAAGATCGATGCCGATATCGGGATAGCGGTCCTGAAAGGCGAAGATCAGCCGGCTGACGTGCAAGACCCCGAGCGCCGCCGTGCAGGATATCCGGATCGTGCCGGCCGACGCGCCGCGCGTGCCCCGCGCCTCATCGCCGGCCTGCTCAACGAGGCGCAGGACCTGGACGCTGTCGGCATAGTAACGGCTGCCTTCATCAGTCATCGTCACACGCCGGGTGGTCCTGCTGAGCAAGGGCACTCCGACGGCCTCCTCGAGTTCTCGCAAATGCCGTGTGACCGTCGACTGCCCAACTCCGAGCTCGCGCGCCACCGCCGAGAGGCTGCCGCGCTCGGCGACGCGAACGAAGGTGCGCATGCGCTCGAGAGTGACGTCCGATCTATCCATTATTCGGCATTATCTTATACATTTCCTACATATAGTGGATCATTCCGCGGCTGGCTACCTTTGGTGCCTATCGTCCTTCTTCGGAGTAGACCCATGAAAGTCCTGCTTGTTTTTGCTCATCCTGAACCGCGTTCGCTCAACGGCGCGCTGCGTGACGTCGCCATCAGGGAACTCGAGGCCCAAGGCCACGAGGTGCGGGTGTCGGACCTCTATGCCGACGGCTGGAAAGCCGAGGTGGACCGTGCCGACTTTCCGTCGTGGCCGCCCGAAGCACGCTTGCTGCCGGCCGGCGCCTCCAAAAAGGCTTTTGCGACCAACACTCTGACCGATGACGTCAAATCCGAGATCGACAAGCTGCTATGGGCCGACACCCTGATCCTCCAGTTCCCGCTGTGGTGGTACGCCATGCCGGCGATCCTCAAGGGCTGGGTCGATCGCGTGTACGCCTACGGCTTCGCCTATGGCGTTGGCGAGCACAGCGACAAGCGGTGGGGTGACCGCTTTGGTGAGGGAACGCTCGCCGGCAAGCGCGCAATGCTGATCGTGACCGCAGGCGGCTGGGAAGAGCATTACTCCGCCCGCGGCGTCAACGGCCCGATCGACGACCTGCTGTTCCCGATCAATCACGGGATTCTATACTATCCGGGCTACGACGTGCTTCCGCCGTTCGTGGTTTACAGGGTGGACCGTTTCGGGGAGGCGGATTTCGAGCCTGTCGCGGAGCGACTGCGCGAAAGGATGCGAACGCTCGAGACAATCCGGCCCATTCGTTATCGGCAGCAGAATGGCGGCGATTACTTGATCCCAAGCATGCAATTGCGCCCCGGCTTGGAGAACCCGGGTGCGACCGCCTTTGCGCTTCACGAGGATCGCGCCGGCGCCGCCGCCCACTCCGATCAGGACAGCCGGGCGATGATGGTGCGCAGCGCCTCGCCGAAGCGCCGGACTTCCTCGATCGTATTGTAATGCACCAGCGAGGCGCGCACGGCGCCGCTGTCCATGCCGAGGTTGAGCCGCTTCATCAGACGCGGCGCATACATGTGGCCGTCGCGAATGCCGATCTGCATCTCGGCCATTTCCTCGACGATCCTCTGCGGCGATAGCGTGCCGACATTGAAGCAGAAGGTCGGCACGCGCTCGCTGAGGCGTGCCTCTTCGGCCACGCCGTAGATCGTCGCGCCGCAATCCTTGAGCACCGCCAGCATTTCGCGCGCCAGCACCTGTTCGTAGTCGCGGATTGCATTCATGCCGGCGACGATGTTGTCGCGGCGCGACCGGTTATTCTCGGACAAGAAATTGCGGCCGATCGATTCGAGGTAACGTACCGCGGCATCCATGCCGGAGACGTTCTCGTAGATGAACGTGCCGGCTTCGATTTTGTGGGGCGGCTCGTCGGGGATGAAATCCTCGCGGAAGGTCGGCAAGCGCTTCAGTGTTTCGAAGCGGCCCCATAGGAAGCCCATATGCGGCGAGAAATTCTTGTAGCCGGAGCAGACGAGATAGTCGCAATCCCAGGCCTGCACATCGATCAGCCCGTGCGGCCCGTAATGCACGCAGTCGAGGAACACTTCGGCGCCTGCCGCATGCGCAATCGCAGCCACGGAGGCAACGTCGACAATCGAGCCGATCGAATGCGCCGTTACCGTGCAGGCGACGAGCCGGGTGCGCTCTGAGACCAGCGGGCGCAAATCGTCGACATGCAGATTGCCGTCGTCGCGCATCCGCCACCATTTGAACTTGGCGCCGGCGGGCGCCAGCGCCAGCCACGTCGCGATATTGGCGTCGTGATCCATGTCGGTGATGACGATCTCGTCACGCTCCCCGTTTGGGCGCTCGGAAAGCATCTGGCCGATGCCGAGGCTGACCAGGCGGATGAACGAAGTGGCGTTCATGCCGAAGCAGATCTCCGCCGGGTTGGTGGCGTTGATCAGCAAGGCCACGCTTTCGCGAGCGCCGGCGACGGCTTGGTCGACGGTGACGCTGCGGCCATAGCGGCCGCCGCGCTGCACATTATGCGCGACCAAATGGTTGGTGACCGCATCGAGCACGCTTTGCGGGATCTGCGCGCCGGCGGCATTGTCCATGAAGACGAAGTCCCCGGCTTGCTGCAAGGCGGGAAACATGGCGCGGATCGTCTCGACCGGGAAAGCTGCGGCATCGCCGGTTTTCGAAATCTGATGCTGGTTCAAGGTCGTCTCCTGCGAAGTGCGCTGACAGATTAGCGGGTCTTTTCGGTTTGAAAGCGGCGTTCAAGGAGGCTGACGAGACGGACCATCGGCCAGAGAAAGATGAGATAGACCAGCGCCGCGCCGATCAGCGGTGAAGGATTGGCATAGAGCGATTGCGCGTTGGTCGCTTCCTTCAGCAGTTCGGGCAGCGCCACGGTGGAAGCGAGCGAGGTATCCTTGAACATCGAAACGCAATTGCTGGTCATTGGCGGAATGACGACGCGGATCGCCTGCGGCAGCACTACCTTGCGCAAGGTCAGCAAGAACGGCAGGCCGAGCGCCTGCGCCGCCTCGAACTGGCCGCGCGGAATGCTCTCTATACCGGAGCGGAACACCTCGGCCGAATAGGCCGCCATGATGATGGCGAAGGCCATCACCGCGGACGTCCACGATGACAGGCGAATGCCGAGGAACGGCAGCGCATAGTAGATCAGGATCAGCACGACCAGCACCGGCATCGCCCGGAAAATGTCAATGTAGCCGACAGCCAGCAGCCGAAGCGGCTTTGGCGCATAGAGCCGCACCAGGCTGATCGCGAGGCCGACGGGAATACCGATGCCGATGCTCATGATTCCGAGCAGCAGGGTGTTCAGGAAACCGCGCAGCAGCGCCGGCAGGCTGGAGACCATGACGTCGGCGTTGAAGAAGGTGTCCAGCAGCGACATCGCAGCATTTCCGAAACGTTTGGCGTCCCGCGACGCTCGAGCCCGAGCCCGAAATCCGAAATCGTGCCGGCATCGAAAGCCGGCACGACATTTAAGCGCGAACTGCCGCTCAGGCCTTCGGCATAGGCATTTCCTTGACGGTCGAGGAATCGGCAGGTGCGTCGCTGCCGAACCACTTCTTGTGGATCGCGGCCAGCGTGCCGTCCTTCTTCATCGCGGTCACCGCGTCGTTCAGCTTGCCGAGCAGCGGGTGGTCCTTGGTCATCATCAGACCGTACTGCTCGCCGGTCTTGATGCGCTCTTTTACGGCGAGATCCTTCATCCTGGTGAAAGAATATTCCAGGCCCGGAATATCGCTGACCGCCGCATCGACGCGGCCGGAGCTGAGATCGAGCAGCAAATTCTGCTGCGTGTCGTAGCCCTTGACGTCACTGAACCCGTCCGCTTCCTGGTGGGCCTTGACCCAGGCTTCGCCGGTCGAGCCGGACAGCACGCCGACGATCTTGCCCTTGAGGTCGGCCTCGGCCTTGATCGGGCTGTCGGCCTTCGCGGCGATGCCCATGTCGGAATCATAGTAGGGCTGCGTGAACGACTGAGACTTCAGCCGCTCCGGCGTGATGGTGATCGACGAGATGGCGACGTCGATGCGCTTCGAGGTGGTGGCGGCGAACAGCGCCTGGAAACCGAGATCGGCGATATCTGTGGTCATGCCGACACGCTTTGCCGCCTCATTGATGATGTCGACTTCGAAACCCTCGAACGTGCCGCTCTCGTTCTTGTATTCAAAAGGCGGATTGGTCGGATAGGCGCCGACATTCAGCGTGCCTTCGGCGTAGGCCGGGCCGCCGGCGATGCCGATGGCAGCAGCAAGAAGCAGCAGGTTGCGACGGGTGAAGTTCATTTTCGTTCCCTCTGGTTGTGATCGGACGGGTTTGGCCCCGCACGGTTTTGATGCGCCAAGTGACGGGACTGCCGGAAAGCCCTCCCGGCACGGCAGTCGCAAGACATCGGATGCTATCCAAAGTGCCGCGCTTTTCAAGGCGAAAGTTTTAAGCTTAAAAAATTGCCACGTGTTGCCGTCACTCCGGAATAACCGCCGTGGCCTGGATCTCAACCTTGGCGCGATCCTCGACCAGCGCCATCACCTGCATGGCGGCCATCGCCGGAAAATGCCGGCCGATCACCTCGCGATAGACCTCTCCGATCCCCTTGAGATTGGCCAAATATTCCGCCTTGTCGGTAAAGTACCAGGTCATCGAGGTGATATGTTCCGGCTTGGCGTCGGCCTCGGCGAGCACAGCAACAATATTGGCCAGCGTCTGCCGCACCTGGCCGACAAGCTCATCGGTCTCGAAGCGGCCCTGTCCGTTCCAGCCGACCTGCCCGCCGACGAAGACAAGCTGCCCACGCGCGGCGACGCCATTGGCGTAGCCGACGGGTTTCGCCCAGCCTTCCGGCTGCAGGATGGTGTGCATGTCAAAACCTCCCAATGCTCAAATCCGGTCGTTCAAAACTCGAAGACAATAATTTTCACGCAAACTCCTGTCTCAGGCCGCTCCCATCACTTGCCGTGCAATCACCACCTTCTGCACGTCGGACGCTCCCTCGTAGATGCGCAGCGCCCGGATCTCGCGATACAGGCTTTCGACGATATGGCCCTTGCGGACGCCGTCGCCGCCATGCAGCTGCACAGCCTTGTCGATCACCTCCTGCGCTTTGTCGGTAGCGAACAGCTTGGCCATGGCGGCTTCGCGGGTAACCCGAGGCGCGCCCATGTCCTTGGTCCAGGCGGCACGATAGACCAGCAACGCGGCGGCATCGACATCCAGCGCCATGTCGGCGATGTGGCCCTGCACCATCTGCAGCTCGGCCATCGGCGCACCGAACAGCCTGCGCTCGGCCACTCTTGTGATGCTTTCGTCCAGCGCGCGCCGGGCAAAGCCGAGCGCCGCTGCGCCGACGGTCGAACGGAACACGTCGAGCACGGACATGGCGATGCGAAAACCGTCACCGGGTTTGCCGATCAGCGCCGAGGCTGGAATGCGTGCATTGTCGAAGGACAGCCGGGCGAGCGGGTGCGGCGCGATCACCTCCAGCCGCTCGGCAACGATCAGCCCCTCGGTGTCGGAAGGCACGACAAAGGCGGAAAGCCCCTTGGCGCCGGGCGCTTCGCCGGTGCGGGCAAAGACAGCATAAAAGTCAGCGATACCGCCGTTGGAGATCCAGGTCTTTTCGCCGGACAAGAGATAGCTGTCACCGTCACGTGTAGCCGTCATTTCCATATTGGCAACGTCCGAGCCCGAGCGCGGCTCCGACAGTGCGAAAGCCGAAATCGCCTTGCCGGCCCGTGTCTTCGCCAGCCAGCTCTGCTGGTCGGGCGAGCCGAACAGGCTGAGCGCGCCAGTGCCGAGCCCTTGCATCGCGAAGGCGAAATCGGCCAGCCCATCATGCCGGGCCAGCGTCTCGCGCGTGAGGCAGAGCGTGCGCACGTCGAGCGGCGAGGGGTTTTCGGTGTCGAGCGCCGTCGGCTTCAGCCAGCCGTCCTGGCCGAGCTTGGCCACCAGCTCGCGGCAGGCGGCGTCGACATCGTCATGCGCGACCGGCAGGTTCTTGGCGCACCATGCCTCCAGCCGCTCCGCCAGATCGCGGTGGCGATCCTCGAAGAACGGCCAGGAGAGGAAGGAACGGTCAGGCATTGCTGCCTCCACAATTCTCCGGCCCTGGCGCTCCACGGCGCCCCCCTCTGTCCTGCTGGACATCTCCCCCTCTAGGGGGGCGATTGGCGGCTTCGCTGCCACGGCTCTCCCTGCGATGTTGGAGATTGGCGAAAGCGGGCCTGATATCCAATCTCCCCCCTTGAGGGGGAGATGGCCGGCAGGCCAGAGGGGGGTGCTGTCCCGCCAGCGTGGAAGCGATCATCTCAATTTCCCTCGAACACCGGCTTCTCCTTAGCCACGAAAGCCGTGTACGCCCGCTCGAAATCGCGGGTCTGCATGCAGATCGCCTGCGCCTGTGCTTCCGCTTCGATCGCCTGGTCGAGACCCATCGACCATTCCTGGTTCAGCTGCGTCTTGGTCATGCCATGGGCGAAGGTCGGGCCGGAAACGATGCGCGCGGCCATGTCGAGCGCGTCGGCCTCAAGCGTTGCGGCATCGACCAGCCGGTTGTAGAAGCCCCAGCGCTCGCCTTCCTCGGCACTCATCGTGCGGCCGGTATAGAGCAGCTCGGCGGCGCGGCCCTGGCCAATGATGCGCGGCAGGATCGCGCAGGCCCCCATGTCGCAGCCGGCAAGGCCGACGCGGGTGAACAGGAATGCTGTCTTGGCCTGGGGCGTGGCGATGCGGATATCGGAGGCCATGGCGATAATCGCGCCGGCGCCGACCGCCACGCCATCGACCGCCGCAATAATCGGCTTGCCGCAATTCAGCATCGCCTTGACGAAATCGCCCGTCATGCGGGTGAAGGCGAGCAGCGCCTTCATGTCCATCTTGACCAGTGGGCCGATGATTTCGTGGACATCGCCGCCCGAGCAGAAATTGCCGCCATTGGGCAGGACCACCACAGCATCGACATCATCGGCGTGGACAAGGTCGCGAAATATGTCGCGCAATTCGGCATAACTGTCGAAAGTCAGCGGGTTCTTGCGCTCCGGTCGATCGAGCCGGATCTTTGCGATCTTGCCTTCGACCTGCCAGTGGAAATGCTTCGGCTTGCGGCCGGCCAGCTTCGTCATTCCCGTCCCTCCCAATTGCTGCGGAAGGAGGTCAGCATGCCGGTCAGCCGGCGCGCCTCATCCTCGCTCACATTGCCCAGCAACTCGCCGACCCATTTCTCATGCGCGGCGGCGATCACGGCGAAAATCTTCGATCCCTCTTCCGTCAGCCGCACCATCGAGGTGCGGCGGTCGCCATTGCGTCGGGCCCGCATCACCAACCCTTCCGAGACCAGCCGGTCGATGATGCCGGTGACATTGCCGTTGGACACCAGCAGGAAGCGCGAAAGATCGCTCATCAGCATGCCCTCCGGCGCGCGGTAGAGCGCGGCCATCACGTCGAAGCGCGGCAGCGTTGTGTTGAACTCTTGCCGCAGTCGTTCGCGCAGCTCGGCCTCGATGGTGCGCGAGGCGCGCAGCAGGCGTATCCACAGCCGCAGGCGGTCCTTGCCGGGTCCGGACGGGGCGGGCAGGGGACCGGCTACCATGTCTCACCTCCGGAGATCGAAATCGTCTGCCCGGTAATCGACCGGGCGGCGTCGCCACACAGATAAAGTACCGCGGCCGCAATTTCTTCCGGCTGGATGAAGCGGCCTTGCGGGTTGGTCGCCGCTAGGCTTGTCCGTGCCTGCTCGGACGAGCGGCCGGTCGTTTGGACGATGCGCTGGACGGTGCTCTCCAGCATCTCGGTTTCGACAAACCCTGGGCACACGGCATTCACTGTTATGCCGGACTTGGCGGTCTCGACGGCGAGTGCCCGCATCAGGCCGACGACGCCATGCTTGGCGGCAACGTAAGCTGCGACATAGGGATAACCTTTCAGTCCGGCGGTGGAAGCGACGAAGATGATACGGCCAGTCTTGCGCACTGCCATGCCGGCCAACGCCGGCTTCACCGTCAGGAACGCACCGGTCAAGTTGACGTCGAGCGTGCGCTGCCAGTCTGCCAGCGAGGTCCGCTGCGCCGGGGCACTGCCGGACATGCCGGCATTGGCAACGACGATGTCGAACGCTCCGCGTGCCGCTTCCGCTGCCTCGTAGAGCGACGCCATCGACGTCTCGTCGGCGACGTCGGCGGCAATGGCGAAGATGGACTTGTTCTCCGCGGCGACCTCGGCAAGCGGCTCCACGCGCCGGCCGCAGATGGTCACGTCAATGCCCCCGCCGGCCAGCGCCAGCGCGATCGCGCGGCCGACGCCGGAGCCGCCGCCGGTGACCAGCGCATGACGCCCCGAAATCGTCGCCGCGGCACTCATACTTTCAACCCCGCTGCCGCTTCGCGTTCGGCCAGCCGGTAGAGCTGGTCGCGGCCGGGCAGATAGGGATCCGGCCATTTGACGCCGCGATCGCCAAGCGTTACGGCCGCGTGCAGCGTCCAATACGGATCGGCAAGATGCGGCCTAGCCAGTGCGACGAGATCGGCGCGGCCCGCCATCAGGATCGAGTTGACGTGGTCCGGCTCATAGATATTGCCGACCGCCATCGTCGCCATGCCGACCTCGTTGCGGATGCGATCGGAAAACGGCGTCTGGAACATGCGGCCATAGACCGGTGTTGCCACGGCCGAAGTCTGGCCGGCCGATACGTCGCAGATGTCTACGCCGGCCTCATGCAGCAGCCGCGCGATCTCTACGGCATCGGCCGGCGTCACGCCTTCGATGCCCAGCCAGTCATTGGCGGAGATGCGCATCGAGATCGGCTTCTCGGCCGGCCACGCGGCGCGCACCGCATGAAAGATTTCCAAGGGGTAGCGCATGCGGTTTTCCAGCGAGCCGCCATAGGAGTCGGTGCGCCGGTTGGTCAAGGGCGTGATGAAGGAGGACAGGAGATAGCCGTGCGCGGCGTGGATTTCGAGCATGTCGAAGCCGCAGCGCGCCGCCATCTCGGCCGAAGCGGCAAACTGGTCGCGCACCATATCCATGTCGGCGCGGTCCATCGCCTTCGGCACCTGGTTTTCCCGCGACCACGGCACGGAAGACGCTGCCATGACGGGCCAATTGCCTGAGGGCAGCGGCACGTCGGTTCCCTGCCAGCCGAGCCTGGTCGACCCCTTGGCACCGGAATGGCCGATCTGGGCGCAGATCTTGGCCTCGGTTTCGGCATGGACGAACTCGACCAGCCGCTTCCAGGCGACCTCATGCTCGGGCGCATAGAAACCAGGGCAGCCAGGCGTGATGCGGCCCTCCGCGCTGACGCACGTCATCTCGATGTAGAGGAGACCGGCGCCGCCCTTGGCCCGTTCGGCGTAATGGGCGAAATGCCAATCGGTCGGACAGCCGTCGACCGCTTTGTACTGCGCCATCGGCGAGACGACGACGCGGTTCTGCAGCGCCATGCCGCGCAGCCGGAACGGCGCGAACATCGGCGCGCGACGCAGATTGTTGCCCCCGGCGCCGGCCTGGCGCTGGAACCACTCCTCGGCGCCGGCCAGCCATTCGGCATCGCGCAGCCGCAAATTCTCGTGACTGATGCGTTGCGAACGCGTCAGCAGCGAATAGTTGAACTGCACCGGATCGAGGCCGAGATAGCGCTCGACCTCCTCGAACCATTCGAGCGAATTGCGCGCCGCCGACTGCAGCTTCAGCACTTCGGTGCGGCGGGCGTCCTCGTATTTGCTAAAGGCGGCCTCGAGGTCTGGCTCGGACTCGACATAGTCGGCCAGCGCCACCGCGCTTTCCAGCGCCAGCTTGGTGCCGGAACCGATCGAGAAATGCGCGCTCGCCGCCGCGTCGCCCATCAGCGCCAGGTTCTTGTAGGACCAGCGTTCGCACAAGACGCGCGGGAAATTGATCCACGCCGAGCCGCGGATATGATTGGCGTTGGTCATCAGCGCGTGGCCGCCGAGATGGCGGGCAAAGATGCGCTCGCAGACGGCAATCGATTCCTGCTGCGACATCGCGCCGAAGCCGAAGCGCTGCCAGGTCTGCTCGCTGCATTCGACGATGAAGGTCGCGGTATCGCTGTCGAACTGGTAGGCATGCGCCCACACCCAGCCATGCTCGGTCTTTTCGAAGATGAAGGTGAAGGCGTCGTCGAATTTCTGGTGGGTGCCGAGCCAGACGAACTTGCATCTACGAATGTCGATATCGGGCTTGAACACGTCGACGAAGGCGCTCCGCGCTTTCGAGTTCAACCCGTCGGCGGCGACAACCAGGTCGTGCGTCTCCATATATGGCTTGGGATCGGCGATGTCGGTTTCGAAGACCAGCTTGACGCCGAGTTCGCGCGCCCGCCGCTGCAGCAACGTGAGCAGCCGCTTGCGGCCAATGCCGCAAAAGCCGTGACCGGTCGAGACCGTGCGCACGCCGTCATGGATGACGGCGATATCGTCCCAATAGGCGAAATGCTTGCGGATCCAGACGGCGCTGACCGGGTCGTTTTTGGTCAGGTTCTCCAGCGTTTCGGCCGACAGCACGACGCCCCAGCCAAACGTATCATCGGCACGGTTGCGCTCGAACACCGTGACCTCATGCGCGGCATCCCTGAGCTTCAGCGAGATTGCAAAGTAGAGCCCGGCTGGTCCGCCGCCGAGAACCGCAACTTTCATCGTGCGATCTCCTCTTCGCTTCTGTTTGTCGAGTTTACGCCTGAGACGGATTAATTCAAGCTTGAAGTTTCAGGATTGAAACAATCCGCCCCAGAAACCCAGCTTGCCGGCAGTCGGCTTGCGCAGGCCAGGGACGCCCCGGGCTATTTTTCCGGGTTCTTCGGGCTCCACAGCACCGTCTCCGCATCTTTTTCATAAGCCATACCATTG
Organism: Mesorhizobium sp. M0854; assembly: GCF_040319815.1. NCBI lineage: Bacteria > Pseudomonadati > Pseudomonadota > Alphaproteobacteria > Hyphomicrobiales > Phyllobacteriaceae > Mesorhizobium > Mesorhizobium sp. M0854. The sequence goes on along the minus strand of NZ_JAMYOL010000001.1, from coordinate 149,968 downwards.
GGATAGCTGATCGCTTCCAACTGCAAGCCCCAGGGCGCCTGGAAGTAGAGGATGGTCTGGCCGGCGGCCGGGCCTTCGGTAACCGGCAGCGGCCCCATCCGCGTCTTGACGCCCTTGCCGTCAAGATAGGCTTTTGCGGCGGCGATGTCGTCGACATAGAAGGCGATATGGAAGCCGCCTATGTCGCTGTTGCGAGGCGTCAGGTCCTTCTGGTCCGGCGCGGTGTATTTGAACAGCTCGATGTTCGACCCGTGTCCGCAGCGGACCAGGGTGATCTCCTCAATCACCGCCTTGGGATCGACGCCCAGCAGATCCTGCATGAATGTGCCCTTGTCGTCGGCGAACGGGCCGAACGACATCGCCTTCTTGCAGCCAACCACCTCGGTGAAGAAATCGACCGCCTGCTCCATGTCGGGGACGGTGACGCCGGTGTGGTCGTGGCCACGCATGCCGGGAATGGAACTGGCGTAAGCCGTGCCGATGCCTCCCAGCACGGTGGCGGTGAGCACTGCGTAGCGGATTGCATTCTTCATGTCAGTCATCCTCCATCGCGGGACATTTTGCCGGGTGCACGCCTGAGGCCCGCTCTTTAGCGTGCGAATAGGAATGTGTTCATGCCGGCGCCTTTGCGGCGGGAAGTAGCCAGGCATCATCGATCTCGGGCAGCGGAATGGCGGCGAGGAGATCGCGCGTGTAGCCCTGCTGCGGCTGCTCGAACAAAGTATCCGTCGCACTAGCCTCGACGATCACGCCCTCGCGCATGACGATCACTTGCCGGCACAGCCGCCGGATGACCGACAGATCGTGGCTGATGAAGGCGACAGTCAGGCCCATTTCGGCGGCGAGTTTTTCCAGCAGGGTCAGGATCTGCGCCTGCGTCGACACGTCGAGGCCGGAGACGATTTCGTCGGCCAGCACGAATTTCGGCGACAGCGCCAGCGCCCGGGCAATGCCGACGCGCTGGCGCTGGCCGCCCGACAGTTCGTGGCGGTAGCGGCTGGCAAAACTTTGCGGCAGGCCGACGCGCTGCAATGCCTCCGCGACACGCCCCTTGAGATTGTCGCCAAGCCCGTTCTGCTTGAGCGGTGCTGCGATGATGCTGAAGATGGTGCGGCGCGGATTGAGCGACGACATCGGATCCTGGAAGATCATCTGCAGATTGCGGCGCAGCGGCCGGAGCTCGGCCTCAGGCAAATGGGTGATGTCGCGGCCGTCGAAGATGACGTTGCCGGCACTGGGCTCCAGAAGCCGCACCAACGCGCGGCCAAGCGTCGATTTGCCGGAGCCGGATTCGCCGACCATGCCGGTCACCGATCCCTTTGGCAGGTCGAAATCCAGCCCTTTCAGGATCTCGGCCAAGGGCGCGCGGCCGATCAGCGGCTTGCGCGTCATGTCGGGCAGCGCGACCTTCAGCCCACGCACGGAAAACAGCGGCTCAGCCATGCGGGCGCCTCCAGGCCTGATCGGCGGCGGCGATCTCCGAAGCAAGCCCGGCCAGCACCGCCTCGTCCACCGGCTTCAGCGAGGCGAAGGGGTCGGTATAGCGTGGCGTCGCGGCCATCAGAGCTCGTGTGTAGGGGTGCTGCGGAGCGGCGAAGAGAGCGGCCGTTTCGGCCTCCTCGACCACCTTGCCGGCATAGAGCACCGAGACCTTCTGGCTGATCTTGGCGACGACGCCGAGATCATGTGTGACGAACAGGATCGCCGTGCGGTGCTCGCGCTGCAGCTGCGCGATCAGCCGCAGGATCTGCTTCTGCACGGTCACGTCGAGCGCCGTGGTCGGCTCGTCGGCGACGATCAGCCTTGGTTCGGCCGCAAACGCCGCGGCGATCAGCACGCGCTGGCGCATGCCGCCGGACAGCTCGTGCGGATAGCTTTTGAGGACACGCTCGGGGTCGCGGATCTGCACCTCGTCCAGCAATTGGCGGATGCGTGTATCGGCCTTCTCACCGCTCCAGCCGAGGATGCGCACCAGCCGGTCGGTCATCTGCGGGCCGATGCGGCGTGACGGGTTGAGCGCGGTCAGCGGGTCTTGCGGGATCAGCGCGGTGCGCGCGCCGATCAGCGTGCGCCTTGCCTTTGGCTGAAGCTTGCCGAGGTCCTCGCCCTCCAGCAGCATGTCGCCTTCGACAATGCGCACGCTCGGCGGCAGCACGCCGAGCACCGCCTTGCCGATCATCGTCTTGCCGGCGCCGCTCTCGCCGACCAGCGCGCGCACCTCGCCGGGCTCGACGGCGAGCGACACCGAGCGCAGCACGCGCAAGCCATTAGGCAGCACCGCGCTAAGGCTGCGGATGTCGAGGCAGGGTTTCGCCAGCGCGTTCATCGCAGCACCGGATCGAAACGTGCCCTGAGGCCCTCGCCAAACTGGCTGAACGACAGCACCGTCAGGATCAGCGTCACCAGCGGGAACACCAGCACCCACCAGGCCTGATGGATCGACAGGCGGCCCTCGGCGATGATGCCGCCCCAGGTCGGGTCATCGGTCGAGATCGACAGATTGACGAAGGACAGGATCGCCTCGACGATGACGGCAATGCCCATCTCCAGCGACAGCAGCGCGACGATCGACGGCACCACATTGGGCAGCACCTCGCGCAGCATGATGCCGATGCGGCCGTAGCCGGCGATGCGGGCGTTCTCGACATAGTCCATGCGCGACTGGCCCATCGTCTCGGCGCGGATCACCCGGCAGAAGCGCGTCCAGTCGATGACGGCAATGGCAATGATGACTGAGCTTAAGCCCGTGCCGAGCACGGCGACCAGCAGGATGGCGAACAGCACCGGCGGAAACGCCATCCAGACATCGACGATGCGCGAGATGATGCGGTCGGCCCAGCCGCCGAAATAGCCGGCGACCAGCCCCAGCGTCGAGCCGACCAGGCAGGCGGCAAGGGCTGCCGCGAAGGCGACGATGAAGGCGATGCGGGCACCGAAGATCAGCCGGGACAGAAGATCGCGGCCGAGGCTGTCGGTGCCGAGCCAGTAGCCGGGCTCAGCACCGCTCAGCCAGAACGGCGGCAGCCGCTCCAGCATCAAATCCTGCGCCAGTGGGTCCTGCGGCGCGACCAACGGCGCAAAAATCGCGGCCAGCAGCGCAATCACCAGCCAGCCGCCGGCCAGCCACAGGCGTGCCCGCGAGCCATGTCTCGAAATGCGGGCCTCATCCATGGCGCAGCCTCGGATTAAGCAGCGCATACATCATGTCCACGCTGAGGTTGATCAGCACGAACAACAGCGCGAACACCAGCACGATGCCCTGGATCAGCGGCAGGTCGCGGTTGATGACGGCATCGATCGCCATGTTGCCGAGACCCTCATAGGAAAACAGTCGTTCGACGATGACCGTGCCGCCGATGAGGAAGGTGAACTGCACGCCGACCAGCGTCAGCGTCGGCAGGGCCGCGTTCTTGAGCGCCTCGCGCAGGATGACCTGCGTTTCCGAAAAGCCCTTTACCCGCGCCAGCACGACGTAGTCGAGGTCGAGCACTTCCTTCAGCGACTGTTTCAGCAGCTGCGAGATGATCGCGGCCAGTGGCAGCGCCAGCGCAATCGCCGGCATCAGCATGTGTGCCAGCAGGTCCCTGGTCAGGTCGAAGCGCAGCCGTACGATGCTTTCGAACAGATAGAATTGCGTGACGAAGGGCAGATCGAGTTGCGGCGACACCCGGCCAGAAATGTCGAAGATAGGCACCAGCACGCCGAACAAAAGGATCAGAACCAAACCCCACAGGAAATCGGGAATCGAGAGCGCCGCACCGCTGGCGATGTCGATGCCGGCTTCGACCGCGGTGCCGCGTTCGCGCGCGCCGAGGATCGCCGTCGTGCCGCCGATCGCCAGCGCCATCACAAGCGCGACGATCGCGAGTTCCAGCGTCGCCGGCAGGCGGTTGAAGACCAGGCCCAGAACATCCTGCCGGAGCGAAATCGAAGTGCCGAAATCGCCCCTGACGACACCTGCCAGCCAGATGAAAAATTGCTGGACGATGGTCTTGTCCAGCCCGTAAAGCGCGCGCAGCCGAGCGATGTCGGCATCGGTCGCGCCGGGCGGCAGCATCATCGCGATCGGGTCGCCCGGCGCGACACGGATGACGATGAAGACGACGATCGCCACGCCGAACAGCGTGATCGCCATGGTCAGAAGACGGATCAGGAATCTTTGCAGCAGCATGGTCGCCTGTATGCCTGGCGGAAAAGGCGCGCCGTGGTTGCAGACGGCGCGCGTTAGTCCTGGGCTGATCTCAGGCCGGGCTCATCAGCGCCGGCAACAGCGCGCCGGACACATGCTGCACGACATTGACGCCCTTGGCATGCACGATCGGCTGCGCATACTGGATCAGCGGCAGCACATAGGCCTGTTCGGCGATGTATTTGTCGACGGCCTTCCAGCCGGCAATGCGCTTGGCCTCGTCCTTCTCGCCCCATAGCGGGTTGATCATGTCGATCAGGTCCTGGCTGTCCCACACCGAATGCGGGCTCGGGCCATACATGGCAAAGCCGGTCGACGTGGTGGGATCGCCGATGGCATTGCCCCAATTGTAGAAGGCCGCCGGCGCCAGCTTGTCGGCGGCGCGCAGCTCGTAGTGCTTGGCGATCTCGTAGACCTCGATCGTCGCCTCGATGCCGACCTTGCGCCACATGCCGACGATCGCCTGGATCATCTCGTAATCTTTGGGCTTGAAGCCCTTCGTCGTCTGTATCGTGAACTTGACCGGCTTTTCAGGCGAATAGCCGGAGGCGGCCAGCAGTTCCTTGGCCTTGTCCGGATTGTGCTCCACCTTGATCGACGCATCGTAGGCCGCGTATTCCGGCGTCTCCAGCGTATCGATGGGCTGGCCGTAACCGCGCAGCAGCCGGTCGACCAAAAGCCTTTTGTCGACCGCCATCACCGCCGCCTGGCGCACGTTCTTGTCCAGCATCACGTCGATGTCGTTGAAGAAGATCATGCCGATGTCGGAAACGTTCTTGCATGAGCCGGCAAGTCCATCCTTGGCGATCAGGCGGTCATACTCCTCATAGGGGATTTCCAGCGTCACCTGCGAGGAACCGGACTCGATCTCGGCGACGCGGCTCGCCGCATCGGTAACGAACTTGATGGTTACGTTCTCGAAGGCCGGCTTGCCGCCCCAGTAGTTCGGGTTGGCCTTGAGCCGCAGGAAGGCGTTGCGCTCGAATTTGTCGACCATGTAGGGCCCGGTGCCGATCGGGGCTTTCTCAAAACCCTCGGCGCCGACCTTTTCGTAATAGGCCTTCGGCATGATGTAGCCGGTCAGGAACGACATCCACTTGAAATACACCGGGTCGAATTGCACGACGTCGCCGGTGATCTTGTTGCCGTCGATCTTGAAGTTGCTGACGTTCTTCCAGACGAACTGGATCGGGTTGCCGGTTTTTTCATCGCCCGCCCGCTGCAGCGACCAGACCACGTCTTCGGCCGTGAATGGCGAGCCGTCATGCCAGGTGACGCCCTCGCGCACCGTCATCATGATCTTGCTGCGACCCTCGTTCCAGCCCCATTCGGTGAGCAGGCCGGGCGCGAAAGAAAGATCCGGCTTCTGCGGGATGAACTGGTCGAACACCGACTGGTACAGACCCTGGATGGTCGGGTTGACCGCTGAAGGCCCGGTGGTCGGGTCCCAGGACGGCAAATTGACATTGTAGGCGATGGTCAGTTCGCCGGCAGCCCTGGCGATTTGCGGCAGGCCGAGCGCCGTGGCGCCAAGTGCGGCCGCGCCATATCCGAGCAATTCTCGTCTGTTGATTGTCATGGTCGTTCCCCTGTTGCTTTTATGCGCGGTGTCGTTGTCAATCGGTGGGTTCAGGCTCCTTGGGCAACCGCGCCTTGTCCTCCTTCACCCTAGATGAAAAATGGAGCCTACCTCCCGCCAAGTTGTTGCGCGAGCATGAAGCCCGACGCCGCCCCGGTGCCGGCGCCGGGCCATGTTGCCGCCCCGGTCAGGTGCAGATTGCCGACCGGCGTGTTCCAGCCAGCGTAACCGCGCGCCGGCCGGAACAGGAAATTCTGCGCCAGATGATGGCTGCCGCAGATCTGGTCGCCGCCGACAAGGTTCGGGTTCTCGCGTTCGAGGTCGATGGGCGAGAACACGGCGCGGCCGAGGATCTTCCGACGAAGGCCGGGCGCATAGCGCTCGATAATGTCGAGGACGCGCTCGGCGTAGTGCTCCCTAGCCTCGTCCCAGTGACCCACCGCGATCGTGCCCGCCGCATCGCCTGCAATCTCGGCTGGCAGCATGCGCACCTGCACCCAAAGTACGTGCTTGCCGTCCGGCGCGCGCGAGGGATCGACGGCCGTCGGCTGGCCGACGACCAGCACCGGTTCGTCCGGCAGCACCCCTGACATCGCCTGCTGATAGGTCCAGGACATGGCATCGAGCGACGGCGACAGATGCACATAGGCGAACTGCCGAAGCTCGGCACCGGCGCGCCAGTCCGGCAGGTCGTCGAGCGCCAGATGGATCATCAACGTCCCCGGCGCGTGGCGGAATTTTTTCACGGCCGTGTCGAAGCCGGTGTCGCCGGATCCGTTAGGCAACAGTTTCCCGGTCAGCGCCTTGGGCGCGACACCGGCGATGACGGCCTTGGTGGCGGTGTGGGTCTCGCCGGAAGTGAGCCGCACGCCGGTCGCTTTGCCGGCCGAAACCGTGATCTCGGCGACATCAGCCCCAGTGACGATCTTGCCGCCGGCGGCCGTGAGCATGCCCGACAAAGCGCGGATAATCGTGTCGGCGCCGCCTCTGCCGAGCACCATGCCGAAGCACTGGTTGGCCATGGATTCGAGGTAAGGGAACACCGCGCCGCCGGCGATGTCAGGCGCGAAATCGAGATGCATGCCCCAGGTGGCCAGCGTCGCCCTGACATGCGGTGACTCGAAAGTATCCTCGAGCCAGGCGCGGGGTGACGAAAGCAGCAACCGACCTGTATCGAGCGCGCCGGCAAAACCCTTCTTGCGCCAGAGGTTCCAGGCGGTGCCGGCGAGCGCACGGCCGCTCATCGGCGAGCCCAGCAGCCGGAACAGATGCTCGGCCTCCGCCGGGAATGCCGCAACCAGACGGCGCCATGTCTGTGCGTCGGCGTCGGAAAAAGCGGCCATGCGCGAGGCGGTCACTTCCAGGTCGCTGCTGACGCCGAACCAGCGACCGTCGGGGAAGGCGCTGGCAAAACAGTCGGCCACCGGCACGAATTCCAGCCCGTGGGTTTTCAATTCATTTGCATATTTCTTGTGAAAGGCCGAGCCGGCGAACAGGCTGAGATTCATCGCGCCGAAATCGTGCCGGAAGCCCGGAAGCGTCAATTCGCGCGTCTGAACGGCGCCGCCGATCGTTGCATTACGCTCGAAAACTGCGATTTTCCAGCCTTTGAGCGCCAGATGCGCGGCGCATGCCAGACTGTTGTGGCCTGCCCCGACAAATATGGCGTCGAACTCGCTCACGCCCCGTCCCATTTCCTTTATGCTTAAAGATAATTGCAGATGCATATGTTTTCGTCTAGTAGGATATTAAGGGCCGCGAGAGCCTTCAGCACCATCGAGAAAGAGGGAACAGAGACCATGGACACACAACAACTTTTAGGCGAAGTCGCCGGCCAGCTGCTTTCAGGCGCCATTCAGGTGGTCGACCTGACGGCGCCGCTCGGGCCCGACACACCGCTGATCAAGCTGCCGCCGGAACTGGCGGTCGACACGCCGAAGATCGAGATCCACGCCATCTCCGCCTATGACAAGAACGGTCCGTGGTGGGCGTGGAACTGGCTCAAGCTCGGGGAGCATTCGGGCACGCATTTCGACGCGCCCAACCACTGGATCACCGGCAAGGATTATCCGGACGGCGCCACCGACACCATTCCGGCGCAGAACTTCGTCGGACCCGTCAACGTCATCGACTGTTCCAAGCAAGCGGCAGCCGATCACGATTTCCTGCTCACCGTCGATCACATCAAGGCATGGGAAGCCGAACATGGCGCTATCAACCCCGGCGAGTGGGTGGTGATGCGCACCGACTGGTATAAGCGCAACGGCTCGGAAGCCGAGTTCCTCAACGCCAATGAGACCGGACCGCACACGCCTGGCCCGACCGCCGAAGCCATCCAGTATCTGATTAGCAAGGACATCAAGGGCTGGGGCAGCGAGACGATCGGCACGGATGCTGGAAAAGCAGGGGGAATGGAGCCGCCGTTCCCGGCGCATAGCCTGATGCACAAGGCTAACCGCTACGGTCTCGCCAGCCTTTGCAACCTCGACCGGCTGCCGCCGAAAGGCGCGATCCTGATCGCGGCGCCGCTCAAGATCGAGCACGGCACCGGCAGCCCGATCCGCGCGTTGGCGTTGGTGCCAAGGCAATAGGGTAGCTGCGGTCTTCGGGAGAAGATCATGTGTGGAAGTGGCACTGTGGTGACGGAGTGGGAGCGGCAGCCTTGCAAAGCTGCGGCTCTACGGCGCCGTAGAGCGCCAATCTCTGCAATTGAACTCCTGCCGGCTAGGAGCACGCATCGATGAGCGCTCCCGATCACATCGTCGTCGGCAGCGGCATCAACGCGCTGGTCTGTTCGGCGATGCTTGGCGGCAAGGGGGCGAAGGTGCTGGTGCTCGAGCGCAACGACCGCATCGGCGGCTGCATGCGCACCGAAGAAATCACCGCGCCCGGCTTCATCCACGACGTGATGGCGACGACCTTTGTCCTGTTCATCACCTCGCCGGCCTATGCGGCGCTGGGCAAGGATCTGGCGCGGCACGGCCTGGAGTTTTGCAACACCTCCACGCCGACCGGTGTGCTGCGCCCGGACGGCAGCCATGCCGTCCTGCGCACCGATCGTATCGCCAATGTAGCGGCGATCAATGCGCTTGCCGCGGGCGACGGCGACCGGCACGCAAACGATGTCGGCGAGATCGAGCGCAACGCCGGTCTGCTGTTCGGACTGCTCGGTGGCAGCCTGTGGTCCTACCCGACGGCCAGGCTGCTGGCGGGTGAAGCCTGGCGGCGCGGCCCGCGTGGCCTTGCCGCCTTTCTCGGCAGCGCGCTGGTGCCGGCGCGCGGTTGGCTGGAAAGCACCTACCAGTCGGAAACCATGCGCGCGCTGTGGGCGCCCTGGGTGCTGCATGCCGGCCTCGGGCCTGAGGACGCGTTCTCCGGCCAGATCGCCAAGGTCATCGCCTTCGCGCTTGAGGCGGCCGGCGCGCCGATCGTCAAGGGCGGTGCCAGGAATCTGCTGGCCGCCTTCGAAGCCCTGATCAGGGAACGTGGCGGCGAAATCCGCACCGGCGCCGACGTCGCGGCTATTGTCCAAAGCGGAGGCCGCGCCGCCGGCGTGCGGCTGGCTTCGGGCGAAACGATCAACGTGAACAAGAGCGTCATCTGCTCGGTCACGCCGACCCAGCTCTACGAGCGGCTGCTCGGCGACGCGGCGCCGAAAGCCGACGTCGAGGCAGCGCAAAAATACCGCTACGGCAAGAGCAATTTCCAGATCCACTATGCCTTGGACAAGCCGCCGGCATGGCGCGGCGAGGGCCTGGACAAGGTCGCGCTGCTGCATCTGACGCCGGGGCTCGACGGCGTCTCGAAGGCCTGCAACGAAGCCGTGCGCGGCATGCTGCCGGAGGTGCCGACCATGTGCGTCGGCCAGCCGCACGCGCTCGACCCGTCGCGCTGCCCGGACGGCAAGGCGGTCCTGTGGCTGCAACTGCCCGAGGCGCCACGGCATATCAAGGGCGATGCCGCCGGCAAACTGCAGACACCGGCAGACGGTCGCTGGACCGAGGCGCTGCGCGAAGCCTATGCCGACCGTGCCGAAGCGATCCTCGCCAGCCATATCGATGGGTTCAAGGACAGCGTCATCGCACGCCGCGCCTGTTCGCCGGCCGACCTGGAAGCGATGAACATCAATCTGGTCGGCGGCGACCCCTATGGCGGTTCCTCGGCTATCGACCAGTCGTTTCTGTGGCGGCCGTTCAAGACGAGCCGCAATCACGCCACCGGGGTCAGGGGTCTGTACCACATCGGTGCCTCGACCCATCCGGGTGCTGGCTTGGGCGGCGGCTCCGGCTTTCTCCTGGCGGGGAGGCTGTGATGGAACAGAAGGTTGAAAAGCGCCAGCGCATCTCGACTTTGGGCCAGATCGGCCTGCAGCAATTCGCGCCCTATCTGATGAACCGCATCATGGGCCGCTACAACGCCACCTTGCGTGACAATTTCCGCAGGCAGGGCCTGACCATTCCGCAGGTGCGCACGCTGGCCGTGTTGTCGGTCACCGATGGCGTCACCGTCAACGATCTCTCGGTCTATACCGTCATCGAGCAGTCGACCTTGAGCCGGACGCTCGACACGCTGGAGGGGCAAGGGTTTGTGCGGCGCGAGCAGGGGGTCACCGACAGCCGTATCCGCCATGTGTTCCTGACCGACGATGGCCGCGCCGAGTTCGCGCGCGCCTGGCCGGCCATGCACGACGCTTTCGAGGCAATGTTCGACGATGTCGACGATGCCGAATACGCGGCGCTGATCGCGACATTGCAGAAGATGCTGAAGAACATTCGCAAGCACGACATCTGATCTTACGCGCCGCCATCGGGGCGGTAACGGAAGGAGCCCAAAATGGCCGAACGGTCTTTTGCCAAGGAAGTCGAAAAGCTCAGGCTCGGCGCCGGCGAGGAGTTTTCCGGCGAAGGCATTCTCGCCATCACCAAGGCGCTGCTGCAATGCGGCGTAGGCTATGTCGGCGGCTATCAGGGCGCGCCGATCAGCCATTTGATGGACGTGCTGGCCGACGCGCAGGATATCCTGGGCGAGCTCGGCGTGCATTTCGAGGCGAGCGCCTCGGAGGCGACCGCCACCGCTATGCTTGCGGCATCCGTGCATTATCCTATCCGCGGCGCGGCGACCTTCAAGTCGACGGTCGGCACCAATGTCGCCTCCGACGCGCTCGCCAATCTCGCTTCCGGCGGCGTCACCGGCGGTGCATTGATTATCGTCGGCGAGGATTACGGCGAAGGCTCCTCGATCATGCAGGAGCGCAGCCACGCCTTTGCCATGAAGAGCCAGGTCTGGCTGCTCGACCCGCGACCGAACCTGCCGTCGATCGTCAAGGCGGTGGAGGACGGCTTCGAGCTGTCCGAGGTTTCCAACACGCCGGTCATGCTGCAGGTCCGTATTCGCTGCTGCCATGTCCACGGCCATTTCATCGCCAAGGACAACAAGCGCCCGGCAATGACTGTGGCCGATGCGCTCGAGGCGCCGCGCCGCGACACCGGCCGCATCGTGCTGCCGCCCGCGTCCTTCCTGCACGAGAAGGAAAAGGTGCAGAAACGCTGGCCGGCGGCGGTGGATTTCATCCGCGCCAACAAGATCAACGAGTTTTTCGGCCCGGAGCATGGCTCGGTCGGCATCGTCATGCAGGGCGGCATGTACAATTCGGTCATCCGGGCGCTGCAGCGGCTCGGCCTCGCCGACACTTATGGCGACACCGACGTGCCGCTCTATGTGCTCAACGCCGTCTATCCCTTAGTCGACGACGAGTTCCTGTCCTTCTGCGAAGGCAAGGACGCCGTTCTCGTCGTCGAGGAAGGCCAGCCCAACTACATCGAACAGGCCTTTGCCGCGATGCTGCACAAGGCCGGCCGCGGCACCAGGCTCGTCGGCAAGGAACATCTGCCTATGGCCGGCGAATATACCGGCCAGGTGATGCTCGACGGCATCGGATCGTTCCTGCGTGCCACCATCCCGCATCTGCTGCCAAGCGAGGTCCGCGCGCCGAACAAGATCGGCGACGGGCTCGACGCCGCCGACCTGATCAACGTCGTCCCGGGCCGCCCGCCCGGCTTCTGCGTCGGCTGCCCGGAGCGGCCGATCTTCGCCGCCACCAAGCTGGTCGAGCAGGAGCTGGGCAAGCACCACATCGCCTCCGACATTGGCTGCCATCTGTTCTCGATCATGCCGCCTTTCGAGCTAGGTGCCACTACCATGGGCTACGGGCTGGGGCCGGCCTCGGCTTCGGCGTTCAATTCGCCCGATGCCAAGCGCCGCTCGATCTCCTTCGTCGGCGACGGCGGCTTCTGGCACAACGGCCTGACCTCCTCGGTCGGCAATGCCGTGTTCAACAAGAATGACGGCGTCATCGTCATCGTCGACAATTTCTATTCGGCCGCGACCGGAGGGCAGGACATCCTGTCGTCCCGCGCCGGCAACAAGACCAAGTCGACCAAGCACCCGATCACCGAGGCGGTGAAGGGCATGGGCGTCAAATGGCTGCGCCACATCGACCGCACCTACGACGTAACCAGAATGCAAGACACGCTGCGCGAGGCGCTGACGACGGACGAGAAGGGCCCGAAAGTCATTGTCGCGTCGTCCGAATGCATGCTCAACCGGCAGCGCCGCGAAAAGCCGCTGGTCGACAAGGCGATCAAGGGCGGGACGCGCATAGTCAAGCCGAAATTCGGTGTCGACGAAGATATCTGCACCGGCGACCATGCCTGCATGCGGCTGTCCGGCTGCCCGTCGCTTTCGGTGAAGTCGCTGGACGACCCGTTGCGCGACGATCCGGTGGCGCATATCGACCAGAGCTGCGTCGGCTGTGGCAATTGCGGCGAGGTTGCCGATGCGGCGGTGCTCTGCCCGTCCTTCTACCGCGCCGATGTCGTCCACAATCCGAGCCGCTGGGACCGTTTCCTTGAAGCCGCGCGTCGTGCCACGATCAGTCTCTTGCAGCGGCGCCGTGAAAGCCGGCGCCTGATATTCGCCGATGCTTGACGCCGTTCCATCAACCCGTTCAAAGGCCGGCGCGCCGGACGACGAGCGCGTCATCAAGCTTGCCGTGCTGGCTGTCGGCGGCCAGGGCGGTGGCGTGCTGGCCGACTGGATCACCGACGTCGCCGAGCGCAACGGCTACGTCGCGCAATCGACCTCCGTTGCCGGCGTCGCCCAGCGCACCGGCGCCACCATCTATTATGTCGAAATGTGCCGCGACACCGGCCGCCTGCCGGTCTTCGCGCTGTCGCCGTCGCAGGGCGACGTCGACATCCTGATTGCGGCCGAACTGATGGAGGCCGGCCGCGCCATCATCCGCGGCTTCGTCACGCCCGAGCGCACGACGCTGATCGCCTCGTCGCACCGCATCGCCGCGGTCTCGGAGAAGATCGAGCCCGGCGATGGCCGCGCCTCGTCCTCGAAGGTGCATGCCACGGCGGAAGCCGCGGCCAAGCGCTTCATCGCCTTCGATATGGAGAAGATCGCCGCCGACAATGGCTCGATGATCTCGGCCAGCCTGCTCGGCGCGCTGGCCGGCTCCGACGCCTTGCCGTTTACACGCGAGAGCTACGAGCAGGCGATCGGCGCCGGCGGCCGCGGCGTCAAGGCCAGCCTCGCCGCATTCGGCGTCGCCTACGATCGGGCGCGCGGCTTCGCGAGTGCGCCTTCGGGCGACAAGACTGCAGGGCCGGCGGCCGCTGAAACCGCCTCGGGCGCCGCGACAGAAGTCAGCGGCCCGGAAAGCCTGTTAAAAGGCTGGCAATCGCTGGCCGCCCGGGTCGATGCTTTGCCGGCTCCTGTCCGCGACATGGCGCTTCGCGGCCTGAAAAAAGTGGTCGACTATCAGGACGTTGCTTATGGCGGCGAGTATCTCGATAGGCTCGACCAGGCAGTCGCGCTGGACGATGCCGAACACGCCTACGCTCTGTCGATCGCCGCCGCCAAGCATCTGGCCAACGCCATGTGCTACGACGACATGATCCGCGTCGCCGACCTGAAGACGCGCTCGAGCCGCGACCGACGCGTACGCCGTGAGGTCGGCGTCAAGGACGGCTCGGTCCTGCAGGTGACCGAATATTTCCACCCGCGCATCGAGGAATTCTGCGGCACGCTGCCGGCCGGGCTCGGCAGCTACATCGAGGACCGGCCGAAGCTCGCCGCCTTTCTCGACCGCCGCATCAATCGCGGCCGCCGCATCCGCACCGACAGTTTCGCCGGCTTTGCCGCTTTGTGGTTCATCGGCGGCCTGCGCCGCTGGCGCCGCCGCCTGCTGCGCCACAAGGTCGAGACCGCGCATCTCGAGCGCTGGTATGCGCTGGCGCTGGGCCAAGTCGGCCAGGACTACGCGCTTGGTACGGAGATCCTCAACTGCCGCCGGCTGATCAAGGGTTACAGCGACACCCACGCCCGCGCCCAGTCGAAATTCGACCGGGTGCTGTCGGCGCTCGACCAGCTCAAGGGCCGCCCGGACGCCGCAGACTGGATCCGGCGCCTGCGCGAAGCGGCGCTGAAGGACGAGAAGGGTGACATGCTCGACGGCGCGCTGAAGACTGTGGCGTCGCTGGGCGACAATCCGGTGAGGTGAGGCGCTCGTTCAACCCCGGCTGCAACTCAGTCTGGCGCCCATTTCGCCTTCGACGCGGCAGTCTGCACGGTGATTCTGAGGCCGATGATCTCGGCGATCGCGGCTTCCAGCACCAGAATGATCGTTTCCTTTCCCACATCGTCGAAATTTTCGGCGACATAGCTCAGGTCGCTCAGGATGTCGTCTTCCTCTTCCATGATTTTCTTCCCCTGTTGAACGTCAGGCCGGAACAGCCGACGATGAGATGGGCTTGGGGCTGGATCTATGGAACGCGTTTCTTTCGCCACTGTCACCAAGGAAGTGAAGGCTATCCTGTCCGCTTCGCCAGGTCTTGCCGACGGCTTGCAGCCGTGGCGGTCTGCCTGTTCTGTGGCCTTCGTGCCTACGGCAGCAGCAAACATATCTGCTCCAGGACAAATGACGCCCGGTTCCGAGCGGCTATTTGCCAAACATCCCCGGCCATGTGAAACGACTGTGTTGCACTCATTGCCTGCTGTTGTACCTTCAATATTCTGGAGGCGCGGGCTTGATGCTGCTTGAGCGAGAGGACCCACTTGGAGCTTTGTTGGCCGCGGCCGAGAGAGCTGCAGCCGGACATGGCGGGACCGTGCTGGTGCACGGCGAGGCGGGCCTGGGCAAGACCTCTCTGCTGCGCGAATTCGCGGAAAACGCCGACCGGGACTGCCGGGTGCTGTGGGGCTGGTGCGAGGCGCTCTTCACGCCGCGCCCATTGGGCCCTCTCCAGGACATGGCGCACTTGCTCGACCCGCGCGTGGCGGCGCTGCTTGAGGAAACCGCTGCGCCGGAGCGGCTTTTCCCGGCATTGCTGAATGCGCTGCAGCGCGCCAAGGGCACGACCGTGCTCATCTTCGAGGACATGCATTGGGCGGACAATGCGACGCTCGACCTCGTAAGATATCTCGGGCGCCGCGTCTCCCTGCTCCGCACCATGCTGGTGCTGAGCATGCGCAGAGAGGATTTGAACGCCGATCACCCGCTGACCCACGTGCTCGGCGATCTTCCCGCCGCCTCGGTACGCCGCGTGACGCTTAAACCGCTGTCTCCCCAGGCGGTGACAATGCTGGCCGAACAGGCCGGCCGTTCCGCCGACGGGCTTTATCGCATTACCGAGGGCAATCCCTTCTTCGTTACCGAGCTCCTGTCCAGCAGCGAGACCGAATCGACGCGTGTGCCCGATTCCATACGCGACGCGGTGTGGTCGCGCCTGTCGCGCCTGACGCCTGGAGAGCGCGACGTCCTGGAGGTCATGAGCATCATGCCGGGCAGCGTTGAGCCGTGGCTGATCCGGGCCCTTCTCGGGGCCGAGGCCGAAGCGCTCGTCGATCGATGTGTCGTGCGCGGATTGCTGCGGCGGGACGACCAGGGCGCGCTGACATTTCGCCACGAGCTTGCCAGGGAAGCGACGCTCGACCGGCTCTCCCCCTCTGTGCAACGCTCGCTCCATGCGAAGGTCGAAGCGGCACTCTCGGAAGTTCCGGCCTCGCAGGCAAGCGCTCTGCTTTCGCGCCGCGTGCACCACGCCGGCGGCGCCGACAATGGCGAACGCGTGCTCGAACTCGCGCCGCTCGCCGCCAGCCAGGCCGCGCGTCTGGGGGCGCATCGGGAGGCGGCCTCGCATCTGGCGACCGCACTCAGATATGTCGACCAGGCCCCGCCGGAGCTGGCCGCGCAACTCCATGAGGACTGGGCGTACGAGGCCGGGTTGGCGCTGCTTGTCTATGACGCCATCATCGAGGCCCGGCATCGCGCCATCGCTATCTGGCGGCAACTGGGCCGGATCGACAAGGTAGGCCTTAATCTACGCTGGCTGTCGCGCCTGCACTGGCGGCGCGGCGAAGGCCCGCAAGCGGAGGAATATGCGGACCAGGCCGTGCGTGAGGTGGAAAGCCTGCCGCCCGGTCCCGAGGTGGCAATGGCCTACAGCACGCGCTCGCAGCTCCACATGCTGCACTATCGTTTCGATGAGGCGATCGAATGGGGCGAGCGCGCGATCAGTCTGGCCGATCGGCTGGGCGAGGTCGAGACGCGTGTTCACGCCCTCAACAATGTCGGAACCGCGCTCATGTTTGCCAACCGCCCCGGCGGCGTTGAGCGGCTGGAGGAAAGCCTTGCCCTGGCGCTCGAGCACGGGCTCCACGACCATGGGGCGCGGGCCTATACGAACTTTGCGGAATGCGCGGTGGTGGCCAAGGACTTCGAGCTGGCGGAGCGGCTGCTGGCCGAAGGCATCGCATTCTGCACCAGGCACGACCTCGATTCGGCGGCGCAATACCTGCTCGGCCGGCAGGCGCAGCTTTGCATGGAACAGGGCCGGTTTCGCGAGGCCGCAACCATCGCTCAGGGCGTCATGAATGTGGAACGCCTGCCGATGGTGATGCACTTGCCGGCGCTCACCGTGCTTGGCACGGTCCGCGTAAGGCTGGGCGAGACCGACGGCGTCGACCTTTTGCAGCGCGCGCTTGTGGAGGGCCAGACGACCGGCGAGCCGCAGCGTATCGTCCCGGTTCGCCTGGCGCTGGCGGAGGCGGCCTGGCTTGCCGAGGATGTCGGCGCCAGCCACGCGCAGCTTACCGAGCTGGCGGCTATGAACCTCGACAATTTCCGCCCCCGGGACCTTGGCGAATTGTCGGTCTGGTGGCGTCGATGCGGAATGCCCGGGTCGCTGCCGGCGCAATCGGCGCCGATTCCCTCGCCCTGGTCCGCCGAGCTTCTCGGCGATCCGCAGGCCGCCGCGGCGGAGTGGACGCGTTTGTCGCTGCCCTACGAGGCAGCGCTTTCCCTCATGCAGGTTCGTGGGGCGGATGCGGGGGCGGCGCTCGCTCGCGCCGTGGCGATGCTCGACCAGATCGACGCGCCCGCGGCCGCGGCGCTCGCGCGCAAGCTTGCGCAGCGTCAGGGCCTGTCAGGCCTGCTGCCGAAGGTGCAGCGCGGACCCTATGCGGCAGCCCGCCGCCATCCGCTCGGCCTGACACGGCACGAGCAGAAGGTGCTCGCCCTGATCGCCCAGGGCATCAGCAACAAGGAGGTCGCGCGACATTTGTCGCGCTCGCCCCGCACGATCGAGCATCACGTCTCCTCGCTGCTCGGCAAGCTCAATGCCGCAAACCGCATGGAAATCCTCCTGCGCCTGCGAGGCGAGCCGTGGCTGTTGACGGGCACTCATCCGCTGGAATCGCACCAGACTGGATCATGATCCCAGCCGATTCTGTCGGGATGGAACAGGCTCTGGGCAGTTCCCACAGCAAAATTTCCGCGAAAACTGGGAAATCGACCGCCTAAAAATGGGTAGCGGTACCGATTTGCACGCCCGCCGCTCCGCGTAGGCTTCTGCTCGCAGCGTGGATGGACCTCCCAACACCACGACGCCTTCACGATCCGGGGGAAAAGGCGGGCAACGGCGGCGGAACGGGGGCCGCCGCCGGCGTCCGTCGCTGGGGCGGATCGTACCAGGAGCAGGGGCGATGTCGGCAAGCGAAAAAGCGGATGCCCAGCGGCGCTGGCCAGGACAACGATTGGCACAAGCGGTCGCGGTGCGGCTTTCAGGACCCGGAGGCTGTTATATTGCCGGCAATGTGCTGGGCCTCGGCATGGCCATGTTCATGCAGATTCGGCTGGCGTTAACCGAGGCGAGCAGCACTTTCGCCGCGCCTCTAATTTTCGGCCACGACCTCGCCGGCGGCTGGAACTCACTGGCGCTGCTGGTGGCGAGCGCCATCTTCTTGCGCAGCGGCGAGGAGTATCATCGCGCCCTCAGCAACGGACATCTCGACCCGTCGGCAATACAGCGCGCAGATTTTCTGTCCGGCACCGGGTCATTGGTGCTCGGGTCAAGTCTGCTGCTCGTCGGCAATCCAATCCTGGTCGTGACATCGGGGTTGCTCCATGCCGTGGGCAAGTTCGGCAGCGCCTTCAGGCTCGGCGCGCATGGCGTGGTGCTCTTCGGCCTTAAAGTGCCGGAGCTCTTCCGCCTTTCGGTACTGCTCAGCCGCTTTCCGGCAATCATCGTCACGGCGACCGAAGTCGCCCGCGTCATTGCTGACGCTCGCACCGATCAGATCCAGGCTCTCGCAATGCCTGCGACGCTTCTCGTCTGTTACCTGCTTTGGGCACGCGGGGATATTCTTCTATTTGGAAAGTAAATCCGAAAACATCTAAGCATTTTAGCGTCGCATGGTGAGAAATATGGAGTGGGAGCGCGACGGTGATTCTTCTCTAATCTGTAACCGGCGCAGCAAACGGGAGACTGGCATGTCAAGTTCGCTTATTCTGTCGACGGCGATGCTGCAATTCCTGGCGGCATATACGGTGATCATGATCACGCCAGGCCCTATTGGCCTCGCGACCGGCAGCCTTGCCTCCTTGCACGGCTTTGGCAGGACGATCCCGCTGGTGACCGGGATCGGCGCCGGTACCGCCGTGCTGGCGGTCCTGGTGGCGTTTGGCGCCGTTCATCTTTCCGGGTCGCTGTCGGTGCCGGCGGTCAAGATCGCCGGTGCGGCCGTCCTGGGCTGGATGGCCCTGCGCATCGCCAGAACGGCGCCGCCGGCCATCGGCGAAGCGCCTCGGCAGGCCGGATTGTTTGCCGGCGGGTTTCTCATCAGCATTCTCTCGCCTGAAACCGCCACTTTCTTCGCCGTCGCCTTCATGGGGCTGATGCTGCCGATCCGGACCTCGAACGAGATGCTGATGGTCGCGGCCATCGTCGCCATCATCGACATAGGCTGGTACGGATTCCTGGCCGTAGCGCTTTCGCGTCCTCTCGTGCGCGCTGCCGCGGTGCGGCATCATCGCGTCATCTGTCGGGCGGCGGGGATCGTGCTGGCAATGCTCGCCCTCGTCTCGGTGGCGTCAGCTTTTCCACTCGGCTGAGCGCTGGTTGAAGCAGGCGCGCGGGATTTGGTGCCGCTTAGGTGACTCGAACACCTGACCCCATCATTACGAATGATGTGCTCTACCAACTGAGCTAAAGCGGCCCGGGAAGCCGAGCTTCCAAGATGGGCTGCGTGATAGACGCAACCGGCCGCGAATTCAAGATGGCAGTCGCGATTTCAGGACGAGGCAATTGGTGCCGCCTCCGGCCGGGCGCAAGGGCAGCCGCCGCGCGGATCTGCCGTTGGCCGCGTGATGCCGTCCCGTCCGCCACGTTGGCGGTGGCGGGAAAATCAGCGAAAAATGTTGATTCCTTTACCGAAAACCGCCGAAATGAGCTTTGTGCCCCTCGGCAAGGCAGAATGCGGCCGCTCGCTTGTTGATTGATTGGTCGCCTGCGGCTAACGATCATGGCAATGTGAGTGAAATTGCAGAGGGAATTCGCTTGGACGCGATCGAAAAAGCGATCCGCAATGCCTTCGAGAAAGGCAATGCCGACGACCGGGCGTTTCGCGAGCGGGTCTATCGATCGGCTTTCGCGGCACTCGACCGTGCCCTGCAGGCCAATCCAAACGTCACGGTGGAGGTCGCCATCAAGCGGCGCAAGGCGGTCCAGGCGAAGATCACCGAAATCGAATCGGAATTCCTGCCGGCGGTTGCCGACGTCGCCGCGCCGACCGACAGTTTGGAGGCAGCACCGGAGGTGGAGCCCCCGGCCGAAGCTGAAGCCGCGCCGTCGCCCGATGTCGTCGTTGACGGTCCGGCGCAGCCGCCCGAATCCGATGCGCCGCGGTCGCGCGTCCTGCCGGTCGTTCCCGACATCATGCCCGATGCGCCTGTTGCCGAGGCGCCCGTGATCGACATGGGGGCCTCGGTTCCGACCGAAGCCGACGCCGAAACGGACGACGCGGAAGTGACGCCCGACCGCGACGACCGGCGGGCGAGGCGGCGGCGCCTGCCCTTGACCGCCATCTTCTTCGGTGTGACGCTGCTCGCAGCCGCCGGCATCGGCCTTTATTTCGCCAACCAGACCGGCGTCTTCAAATCGGCGACCGAGCTCGACACAGCGCCACCGGAAGCGCCGCCAACGGTCGACGGCGATGATTTCACGCCGGACGACACCGCTTCGCCGCCGAAGCAGGGCGAGGCGGACCAGGCGCACGACTGGATCAACGTCTTTTCGCCGGGTGACCCGACGCAGGTCAATGCACCGTCGGACACCAAGGCCGACGTCATCCAGGACGAAAGCGGTTCCTTCCTGCGCATCCGCTCGGGGGCATCCGGCTCGGCCATCAGCTTCGACGTCGGACAAGGCGTGCTGGAAAAACTGGCCGGCAAGCATGCCACATTCGACATCATCGCGCGCTCCGAGGAGGGCCAGGAGACGCAGATTTCCGTCGATTGCAATTTCGGCGAACTCGGCGACTGCGGCCGCAAGCGCTATGCCGTCGGTCGCGAGCGCAATGAATATCTGTTCGACGTGCGCTTTCCCAACAAGCGTCCGGGCGCTGCCGGCACCATCGCCATTAATTCCGACTTCGACAAGCAGGGCAAGTCGGTCGACATCTACGAGATCCGCGTTTCTGTCGTTCCCTAAAGCACGTCGCGTTCCGGCCTCATGCGACGCGCTTCAGGTTCTTGTTTTGATGCATGTCGTTACCGCAAAACCGCTGCACTCTTTTTTGCGCGACATGCATTAACTATCGAGCAGCGCCTGCAGCGTCTCGATGCGGTCGGCTTCGGCCGCCGGCTTGTCCCAGCGCAGCCGCGAAATGCGCGGAAAGCGCATGGCGACGCCGGATTTGTGCCGCGTCGAGCGGTTGAGCCCTTCGAATGCTACCTCAAGCACCAGCCCGTTCCTGCGGTCGGCACGCACCGAGCGGACCGGGCCAAAGCGCTCGATCGTATTGTCGCGGACATATTTGTCGATCTGCCTCAGTTCCTCGTCGGTGAAGCCGAAATAGGCTTTTCCCACCGGCACCAGCTCCTCCGATCCTTCCGGCCCGGACCAGACGCCGAATGTGTAGTCGGAATAGAAGCTCGAGCGTTTGCCGTGGCCGCGCTGGGCATACATCAGCACCGCGTCGACCGTGTGCGGATCGCGCTTCCATTTGAACCACGGGCCCTTCGGCCGCCCGGCCACATAGGGCGAATCCCAGCGCTTCAGCATGACGCCTTCGATGACCGGATGCAGCGGCTTGCGGCGCAATTCCTCCAGCGCCTGCCAGTTGGTGAATTCGACCAGCGGCGACAGATCGAAGCGGCTCGGATCGAGCGTCCTGACGAAGGCCTCGAGCCGGGCGCGCCGTTCGCGGAAGGGAAGTCCGCGCAAATCCTCGTCACCAATCTGCAGCGCATCGTAGCAGCGCATGAAGGCGGGGTATTGCTGCTGGATCTTGGGTGACACGGTCTTGCGGTTCAGCCGTTGCTGCAGGTCCGAGAACGTGCCCGTCGCCTGCCTGGGGTCTCCGACCAGAAGCTCACCGTCGAGGGCGCCTGAAAAATCCATCGCCTCGGCAAGATCCGGAAAGGCGCCGGAGACGTCGTCACCGGTGCGCGAATAGAGCCGGCGAATGCCGCCTTCGCAAGCCGCCTGGACGCGGATGCCGTCCCATTTCCATTCGGCCGCGTAGTCGGCCGGGTCGAGCTTTTCGAGGTCGCCGTCGCCGACGGCATTCGACAGCATCACCGGCCTGAACAGCGCCAGCGCCGTCTTCCTGGGTTTTTCCGCTTTACCCTCCAGCCAGGCGAACAGCCCGATATAGGGCGGCGTCAGCCCGTGCCAGAGTTCCTCGATCTCGGCGATATCGACCTTGCCGAAATCGGCTAGCGCCTGCTTGGCCAGCCGCGCCGAGACGCCGATGCGCAGGCCGCCGGTGACCAGCTTTATGATGGCGAAGCGCGCCGAACTGCTGGCGCTGTCGAGCAGCCGGGCCAGCACCTGCGGCCCGTCGGAGCGGCTCGCCGCCTGCAGCTTGGCCACCACCTCGGCCAGCGTCGGCGCGTGGTTCGCAATATCGAGAGGCGATTGCGGCCAGACCAGCGACACGGTCTCGGCCAGGTCGCCGACATAGTCGTAGGAATAGCCGAACAGCACCGGATCCATGCGCTCGATCACCAGCGTGCGCAGCATCGCCGGCTTGACCGCGGCGATGGACAGATCGCCGGTAATGGCCGCCAGCGCCAGGCCGCGGTCCGGATCCTCGACGCTGCGGAAATAATCGGTCAACAGCGTCAGCTTGCCGTTGCGCGACGGCGTCAGCACCAGCCGGTCGAGAAGCTCGGCGAAGCGGTTCATGGAAGGGGCGACGCCAATGAGAAAGGCTTGCCGCAGAGCGCCATACCGGCGATTGCTGGATCCAAAAACACCATCAATCGCCCTCGTCCTCATAACCAACCAGATGCAGCGGCCTGGCGGCGATGCCTTCGAGTTCGCACCAGCGCACCAGCGCCTCCTCGCGGCCATGCGTTACCCAGATTTCTTCGGCGCCGGTCTCCTTGATCGTCGCCGTCAGCTCGTCCCAGTCGGAGTGATCGGAGATGATCAGCGGCAGCTCGACGCCGCCCTGCTTGGCGCGCTGGCGGATGCGCATCCAGCCTGAGGCGAAGCACGACATCGGATCGGGAAAACGCCGCGCCCAGCGATCGGCGAAGGCGGATGGCGGGCCGACGACGATGGCGCCGGCAAAGTCGCTTTTTTGGTCGGTCTCGACGGTCGCCGGTTCCAATGTGCCGAGATCGATGCCCTGGCTCTGGTAATATCCGCTGAGCTTGGCCAGCGCGCCGTGGATGTAGATCGGCTTTTCGTAGCCGGCATCGCGCAGCAGCCGCATGACGCGCTGCGCCTTGCCCAGCGCATAAGCGCCGACCAGATGCGTTCGCTCGGGAAACTGCTCGGTCGATTTCAGCAACCGGGCGATCTCTTCGCTATCGGGCGGATGCCGAAACACCGGCAGGCCGAACGTCGCCTCGGTGATGAAGACGTCGCATTTGAGCGGCTCGAACGGCTCGCAGGTCGCGTCCTTCTGGCGTTTATAGTCGCCGGACGCGACGATGCACGTGCCCTGGTGCGCGACCTTGATCTGCGCCGAGCCAAGCACATGGCCAGCCGGGTGAAAGCTGACGGTGACGCCGCCAAGCGCAATCGTCTCGCCGAGCACGGCGGCTTGCGTCGTTCCGGCAAAACTGTCGCCGTGGCGCAGCCCCATGATGTCGAGCGTCTGCTGCGTCGCCATCACCGAGCGGTGGCCGGAGCGGGCATGGTCGGAATGGCCATGTGTGATCAGCGCCCGGTTGACCGGCCGCACCGGGTCGATGAAGAAATCGCCGGGCGGGCAATACAGCCCTTCCGGCCGGGGATGAAGCAGGTCGCTGGCGCGCATGGCCCCAAGATAGGCGCTAATTCCGGCGCGGGAAGCCTGTTATAAGTCACTGCTGACTCCAGCATAGAGCGCAAGCCGGCTGCAAACACCCGGCGGAACCCGATCGCATGAAACCGCTCCAGACCTCGTCCGGCGATTTGACCGCCGACCGCCGCGCCGACTATGCCGAAATGCTCTATGCATCCGGCGATCATGCGGCAGCGGCGGAATTGCTGCTCGGCGCGCTCGAACTGGCGCCGCAATGGCCAGCCGGCTGGTTCCGCCTCGGCGAGATGCAGGAAGCGGCGGGCGCGCGCGATCGTGCCGCGCAGGCCTGGACGACGGCACTGCGGCTGGACCCGGCGGACAGGCTTGGCGCGGTGCTCAAGCTGCAATTGATCGGTATGGCGGCGGCGGCACAGGCGCCGCCCAGCGCCTTCGTCGAGACGCTGTACGACCACTATGCCGGGAGTTTCGAGGGTGAACTGGTCGACAGGCTCGGCTACCGTCTGCCCGAATGCCTCGACCGCGCCATCCGGGCAGCACGGCCGGGCCGGTTTTCGCTGGCGCTCGATCTCGGCTGCGGCACCGGCCTCATGGGCCAAAAGCTGCGGCCGATCGCCGACCGGCTGGAGGGTTACGACATCTCGGCCGGCATGCTGAGGCAGGCGCGCGCCAAAGGCGTCTACGATCTGCTCGTCAAGACGGACCTGCAGGATTTTTGCTATTCTGGCCCGAAAGCCGATCTGGTGACGGCGGCCGATGTGTTCATCTATGTCGGCGCACTCGAAAAGGTGGTGAACAAGATTGCCGGAATGCTTGCCGGCGGCGGTCTGTTTGCGTTCTCCGTCGAGACGCTCCCGGGCGGAGAATCGTCTGACAGCGCCGGCTTCGCCCTGCAGCCGTCGCGCCGCTACGCGCATTCGCAAGGCTATGTAGAGCGGGTTCTGGATGCCGACGGCTTTTCGATCCTGTCGCTGCAGGCAACGATCATCCGGCAGGATCGCCGCGAACCGGTCGAAGGGCTGGCCGTAGTGGCAAGCTTGCTTTCCGGCAGCGTAAAATCTGGCTAAGACTTCTGCCGCTGCGCATGAGAAGCCGCAGCTGCGAAAGACAAGGAGCACGTTCATGCGCTGGAACATGACGGTCTTGGCATCTTGCCTGGCGATGGCCGGCTGCGTCGGCAATTCGATGTCCGAACGGCAGGACGAAAACGTCCAGTCCTCGCTGCTATATGACAAGGTGCCTTGCGATCAATTGCTGGCGCAACGAAACGGCCTGGCGCAGCAATATCATCTGCCGGTGGACGCCAAGCCGTCCTTCTCCAACCCGGCGACGGGCTTTGGCCCGTTCACGCCGGATATGCGCTCGAAAGCCAAGCGCGAAGCCGACCAGGCAAGCGGCAAGATCGACGCCATGAACCGGTCGATCAGCCGGCGCGAATGCGGCAAGCCGGCCAAACGGAACAAGCTCGGCCTGACCTGACCGGATCTTAATCCGCCACCTTCCACTGCTCGCGCGAGGCGCTGGCGGGATAGACGCCGAGGATGCGCATTTCGCGCGAGAAAAAGCGCAACTCGTCAAGTGCCAGCTTCACCAGCGGATCGTCGGGATGGCCCTCTATGTCGGCGTAGAACAGCGTCGCCGTAAACGCGCCGAGCTGGTAGCTTTCCAGCTTGGTCATGTTGATGCCGTTGGTGGCGAAGCCGCCCATCGCCTTGTAGAGCGCCGCCGGCACATTGCGGACGCGGAAGATGAAGGTCGTCATCATCCTGGCGTCGGCCGAGGGACGTTCAGCCCATTGCTTGTTCTTGGTCAGCACGACGAAGCGGGTGACGTTGCTGTCGGTGTCCTCGACATTCTCCTCGATGATGTCGAGCCCGTAGAGCGTTGAGGCCAGCGCCGGCGCCAGCGCGGCCATGGTGCGGTCCTTCATCGCGGCGACCATCTTGGCGGCGCCCGCGGTGTCGCCGGCCACCGTCGCCTTCCAGCCGTTCTTGCGGATGTATTTGCGGCATTGGCCGAGCGCGTGGATGTGGCTGTGCACGGTCCTGATCTCGTCGCGCCTGACGCCGGGCAGCACCATCAGCTGGAAGTGGATCGGCAGAAAGTATTCGCCGATGATGTGCAACTTCGATTCCGGCAAGAGGTGATGGATGTCGGCGACGCGGCCGGCAATGGTGTTCTCGATCGGGATCATCGCCAGATCGGCCTTGCCGGTCTCGACGGCGTTGAAGGCGTCCTCGAAGGTCGGGCACGGCAACGGCTCCATCGACGGGAACATGTTGCGGCAGGCGGTGTCGGAATTGGCGCCCGGCTCGCCCTGGAAGGATATTTTGTTGGTCTTTTCAGGCATGCGCGGGGTCTCGGGAATTGGGGGAAGAATTTCTTAGTTGGAAAGGTGCGCCCTGGCGCGCTCGAGATCGTCCGGCGTATCGACGCCAAGCGGCACCGACTGCACGATCTCCGCATCGATGCGCATGCCGGCCTCCAGCGCCCGCAACTGCTCCAGCCGCTCGCGGCGCTCCAGCGGCGACGGCCTCAGCGCAACGAAGCGTTCGAGCGCGGCGCGGCGATAGGCATAGAGGCCGATATGATGGTAGAGCGGGCCTTCGCCCCAAGGGGCGGTGGCGCGGGTGAAATAGAGCGCCCTGAGCCGCGTCGTCGAGAGTGGCGAGCCGACCAGCTTGACGACGTTCGGATTGGTCTTTTCCTCGTCGCGTACGATCTCGACGCAGAGCGTGGCGATATCCACCGCTGCGTTCTCGAAAGGCTTCAGCGCGGCGCCGATAACAAGGGGGTCGATGGTCGGCAGATCGCCCTGCACATTGACGATGGTCTCGACGCTGTTGCCAGGGTCGAGGATGGTCAGCGCTTCGAAGATGCGGTCGGAACCGGTTTCGTGGTCCGCCCGCGTCATCACCGCCTCGAAACCATGCGCGCGCACCGCCTCCGCAACGCCTTGCGTGTCGGTGGCGACGACGACCCGGCCGAGCCCCGCCTCGGCAGCACGGCGGGCGACGTGGACGATCATCGGAGTGCCGGCAATGTCGGCCAGCGGCTTGCCCGGCAGGCGCGTCGAGGCCATGCGGGCCGGGATCAGGATGAGCGTGGACATGAGGCGGGCAGGGGCTCGAAAAAGAGGAGGACAAAAGTGGCAAAAGGTCTCACTGGCAGCGCCCTTATAGGTGTTGCAACGCCGGAGCAAAAGACCTAGTTTCCGCGCGATTTGACCGCCTCGCAGGGTGGTTCACGATACCGACGGACGGAGTGGACGGATCGGTCCGCCGGAAAAGGGAGCCTGGGGCGTATGGATTCCAACGAAGTCAACAAGCTACTCGCCGGCTTTCTCGGCACGGTGTTCATCGTCTTTTCCGTTGGCATCGTATCCGACGCGCTGTTTGCCTCGCCGGCGCCAGAAAAGCCCGGCTTCGCCATCGAGGCGACCGAGCCCGCCGAAGGCGGCCCGGCCGCTCCCGCCGCGGCCGTGAAGCCGATCGCCGAGCTGCTGACCACCGCCAACGCCGAAGCGGGCGCCGCCATCTTCAAGAAATGCCAGGCTTGCCACTCCGGCGAAAAGGGTGGCCCCAACAAGGTTGGGCCCGATCTCTGGGACATCGTCGACCGTCCGGTCGCCGAGCATGAGGGCTTTGCCTATTCGGCCGGCATGAAGGAGTTCTCCAAGGGCGGCAGCGAGAAGTGGACCTACGACAATCTCAACCACTTCATCACCTCGCCGAAGAAGTTCGTGAAGGGCACGGCGATGGGCTTCGCCGGCCTGCCGAAGCATGAGGACCGCGCCAACGTCATCGCCTATCTGCGCACGCTGTCGGACAATCCGAAGCCGCTGCCGGCGCCCGGCGCCTCGGCCGAAAACGCGCCCGCCAAGCCGGCCGAAGGTGCAGCCCCTGCCAAGCCGGCAGAAGGCGCGGCGCCAGCCGCCCCGGCGGCGCCCGCAAAATAACAAAACTGTAATGACATTATCCTTGAAAAAGCCGGGTTCAGCCCGGCTTTTTCGTTAGGAAAAATGCATATGCGACGACAAAGCCGCTCGGTTGCGGTTTTCAGCGCCGCCAAATGATCTAGATTGGGCCCCAGACGCTATGGTGACGGCGCTATATCGCGAAGAGGAGAACGCATGACGGTTGGCCGAGCGCGGACGCTTCTGAAATCGGTGCTGTTTGTGGCTGCTTTTGCCGGCGGCCTGCAGGCGGCCTTCGCGGACGAATGGCGCACGACCTCGTCGCTGATCGGCGAATCCAAATACGGCGATAATTTCCAGCACTACGATTACGTCAATCCGGATGCACCGAAGGTCGGCACAGTGAACTCAGTGGTGCTCGGCACGTTCGACAGCTTCAATCCTTACATCGTGCAGGGTTCGCCGGCCGCCGGCTTCGCGCAGTTCGGCGGCGGCCTGCTCTACGACACGCTGATGGAGCAGGCGACGGACGAGGGCAGCACCAGCCATACGCTGATCGCCGACGGCTACAAATATCCGGCCGACTATTCCTCGGCGACCTACCGGCTCGATCCACGGGCCAAATGGCATGACGGGCAGCCGATCACCACCGAGGACGTGATCTGGTCGTTCCAGGTGCTGAAGGCCAACAGCCCGATGTACAGCCGCTATTTCGAAAACGTCACCGACGCCGTCGCGGTGTCCGACCGCGAGGTCGAATTCCACTTCAGCCAGAAGGGCAACCGGGAGCTACCGAAGATCATCGGCGATCTCGTTGTGCTGCCCAAGCACTGGTGGGAAGGCACCGACGCCAACGGCAAGAAGCGCGACGTCACAAAGCCGACGCAGGAGCCGCCGCTCGGCTCCGCCGCCTACAAGATCGCCAGCTTCAAGCCTGGCTCCGAAATCATCTGGCAGCGCGTGCCCGATTACTGGGCGGCCAAGCTGCCCGTAAAAATCGGCCGCGAGAATTTCGACAGGCAGCGTTTCACCTATTTTCTCGACGACAATGCCGCCTGGCAGGCCTTCACCAAGGGCGGGCTGGACGACATCAAGCCGGAGAACAGTTCGAGGCGCTGGAACACGGCCTATAATTTCCCGGCAGTTCAGGCCGGGGACGTCATCAAGAAGGAATTCAAGACCGCGTCGCCCGAACCGATGCAGGCCTTCATGCTCAACACCAGGCGCCCGCTGTTTAGGGATCGCCTGGTGCGCGCCGCGCTGATGTATCCGTTCGATTTCGAGACGATGAACCGGACCCTGTTCTTCGGTTCCAACACCCGCACCAGCAGCTATTTCCAGGGCACCGAACTGGCGTCGAGCGGCCTGCCGCAAGGCAAGGAACTCGAAATCCTCGAGCAGTACCGTGACAAGCTGCCGCCTGAAGTCTTTACCCAGGAATTCAAGCTGCCGGTCTACGACAACCCGCAGGCTGAGCGCAAATACCTGAAGACCGCGGTCGATCTGTTCGCCAAGGCAGGCTGGATCATCAAGGGCGGCAAGATGGTCAACGCCAAGACCGGCGAACCGTTCAAATTCGAGATCCTCGGCTGGAACGACACCGACCAGGTCATCGCCAGCCCGTATATCGCCAATCTGCGCAAAATCGGCGTCGACGCAACGCTGCGCCTGATCGACCAGACCCAGTATATCAACCGAGTCACCCACTTCGACTTTGACGTGGTCACTTCGATACTCGGGCAGTCGGACTCTCCCGGCAATGAACAGCGCGATTTCTGGAGCTCCAAAGCCGCCGATACGCCGGGATCACGCAATTACGCCGGCATCAAGAATCCGGTCGTCGATGCGCTGGTCGACCGCATCATCTTTGCCACCGACCGCGACGATCTGGTTGCCGCCACCCATGCGCTCGACCGGGTGCTGCTGTGGAACTACTATGTCGTGCCGCAATATTACCGCGCCGTGGTTTGGCTGGCCTACTGGAACAAGTTCGGTATGCCGGAGAAGCAGCCCGCCTATAGCGGCGTCGACCAGAATTCCTGGTGGATCGACCCGGTCAAGGAAAAGGCACTGGCGGCCAAATACAAGAGTGGCAATTGATGACGGCGCTGCCCCGTCGCGACTTCCTCGCCCTGGGCGGTGCCGCCGCGGCCGCGGCGCTGCTGCCCGGCCGGGCTTTCGCCGCCATCCCGACCGGCGTGAAACTGCACGGCCTGTCGGCCTTCGGCGATCTCAAATATCCTCCGGATTTCGCGCATTTCGACTATGTCAATCCGGACGCTCCCAAGGGCGGCCGGATGAATTTCGCCCCGCCGAACTCCACCCTCAATCAGAGCTTCCTGACTTTCAACACGCTGAACTCGCTGGTGTTGAAAGGGGATTCGCCGCCGCGCACCGAACTCTGTTTCGATTCGCTGATGGCAAGGGCAGTCGATGAGCCGGATGCGGTCTACGGCCAGCTTGCCGAATCCGTTACCTTGTCGCAGGACCGCAACGGCTTCCGCTTCAGCCTGCGGCCACAAGCGCGTTTCCATGACGGCTCGCCGCTGACCGCCGAGGACGTTGCCTTCGCCTTGAACCTCTACAAAGATCGGGGACATCCGAACCTTTCCCAAGCGCTGCGGCACATGACGGATGCGGTCGCAATCGATCCGCTTACAGTCAGCCTTACCTTCAACGGCCAACAGTCGGCGCAGAATATCCTCGCGATCGTCGTAATGCCGATCGTGTCCAAAGCCTTCTACACGGCCAATGATTTCGACGCCTCGACGATGACCCCACCGCTCGGTTCCGGGCCGTACCGAATGGGGCGGGTGGTGGCCGGGCAGACCATCGAATATGAACGCGTCGCCGATTATTGGGGCCGCGATCTGGCCGTGAACCGCGGGCTTAATAATTTCGACCGCATCCGTATCGATTTCTACCTTGATCGCCAGGCAGCGTTTGAAGCGTTCAAGAAAGGGGATACGCATTTTCGCGAGGAGTTCACCGCGCGGGTATGGGCGACCGGCTACGACTTTCCAGCGCTGAAGGATGGCAGGGTCGTCAAACGCGAATTTCCCGGCGAGAAAACGCCATCCATGCAGGCTGTCGCACTCAATCAGCGCCGTCCGCAGTTCCGCGACGTTCGCGTGAGACAGGCAATCGCCTATTGCTTCGACTTCGAATGGACCAGGCGGGTTCTGTTTTTCGACTCCTACGAGCGTTCGCAATCGAACTTCGAGCGGTCGGACTACAAGGCCAAGGGCCTGCCCTCACCCCAGGAATTGAAACTGCTGGAGCCGTTTCGAGCCGAGTTGCCGCCGGAGACCTTCGGCGATCCGGTGATGCAACCCGTCTCCGACGGTTCGGGCCACGACCGCAAGCTGCTGCGCGAGGCTTCGAGACTGCTTGCCGAAGCCGGCTGGAAGCGAACGGGCAATTTCGTCGTCAATGACATGGGCGACCGGCTGCGGGTGGAAATGCTGGCCGAGGACGATGGCCTCGTTCGCATCTTCCTTCCGTGGTCCGAGAATATGAAGGCGATCGGCATCGACGCTTCGGTCCGGCAGGTCGATTCGGCGCAGTTTGAAGCGCGGCAGAGCAATTTCGACTTCGACTTCAACATGCTCGCATGGTCGATCGGAGCGACGCCAACCGCCGATGGTTTGGAGATCCTCTACAATTCCCGGATGGCGAAAACGCCGGGGATGCGCAACTATCCGGGTACGGAAAGCAAAGCCATCGACGCGCTGATCGAGGCAGTCGGCAAGGCGCAGAGCCGGATCGAACTCGTCACCGCGCTCAACGCGCTCGATCGGGTCTTGCGCGCGCGGCTAGACTGGATTCCAACATACCATCTGGCGAATCACCGGGCTGCCTTCTGGGACATGTTCGGCTTTCCCGCTCAAAAGCCGGATTACGACTTTCCGGTCGAGACGTCGTGGTGGTTCGACAAAGACAAGGCGGCAAAAATTGGCAAAGCCTGAATTTCTTGCGAGCGCTGGCGCCGCCCCTCACCTGCCTGCCGGCATCCTCTCCCCGTATAGCGACGGGGAGAGGGGCGCTTTCATCGATGGTTTCGCCGATCATAAGCGTCGCAATAGAAGCGCCGAGACTAGGGCCAGCCCCTTTCTCCCCGTCACTATACGGGGAGAAATGTCCGGCAGGGCAATGAGGGGCGGCACCGTCTTCGGCAATTGGCCTGGGGCGATTGCCTTAGGGGCACCTTCAGACACAATGGTCGTCCTCAAGGAGGGTAAAGCCTGATGGGCGCCTACATATTGCGCCGCATCCTTTTGATGATCCCGACCCTGTTCGGTATCATGGCGGTGTCATTTGCCGTCATCCAGTTTGCTCCAGGCGGGCCGGTCGAGCAGGTCATCGCCAGGCTGACCAACCAGGGCGGCAGCGATCGCCTCGGCGGCGGCGGCGGTGATGCCGGCGGCGCCAATGTCGATGTCGCCGGCGACGTCGGCTCGAAATACCGCGGCGCGCAAGGGCTCGATCCCGAATTCATCAAGAAGCTGGAGAAGCAGTTCGGCTTCGACAAGCCGCCGCTCGAGCGCTTCGGCATGATGCTGTGGAACTATCTCCGCTTCGATTTCGGCGACAGCTATTTCCGCGACATATCGGTGCTCGACCTGATCCTGGAAAAGATGCCGGTGTCGATCTCGATCGGGCTGTGGATCACGCTCTTGTCCTATCTGATCTCGATCCCGCTCGGCATCCGCAAGGCGGTCAAGGACGGCTCCACCTTCGACGTCTGGACCAGCGGCGTCGTCATCGTCGGCTACGCCATTCCTGGGTTCCTGTTCGGCATTTTGCTGATGGTGCTGTTTGCCGGCGGCTCGTTCTGGGACTGGTTTCCGCTGCGCGGCATCACCTCCGACAATTGGGACCAGCTGTCGTGGCCGGCGCGGATCGTCGACTATTTCTGGCATATGACCTTGCCGCTGACCGCGCTGGTATTATCGGCCTTCGCCACGACGACGCTTTTGACCAAGAATTCGTTCCTCGAGGAAATCCGCAAGCAATATGTGGTCACAGCCCGCGCCAAGGGCCTGTCGGAGCGGCAGGTGCTTTATGGCCACGTCTTCCGCAACGCCATGCTGATCGTCATCGCCGGTTTCCCCGGTGCCTTCATCTCGGCCTTCTTCACCGGGTCACTGCTGATCGAGAACATATTTTCGCTCGACGGCCTCGGCCTGCTCGGCTTCAACTCGGTGGTGCAGCGCGACTATCCGGTAGTCTTCGCCAATCTCTACATATTCTCGCTGCTTGGCCTGTTCGTCGGGCTTTTGTCCGACCTGATCTATACCTGGGTCGATCCGCGCATCGATTTCGAGCGGAGAGACGTCTGATGGCGCGGACCATGGCCGAAACGGCGCCGGCTCGGATCGCGCGGCCCTTTCTGTCGCCGCTCAACCAGCGGCGCCTGCAGAACTTCAAGTCCAACCGGCGCGGCTACTGGTCGTTGTGGATATTCCTGTTCCTGTTCGTGCTGTCGCTGGTTTCGGAATTGGTCGCCAACGACAGGCCGATCATCGCCTCCTACAAGGGCGAGATCCTGTTTCCGGTCCTGGTCGCTTATCCCGAGGAGAAGTTCGGCGGCTTCTATGCCGTCACCGACTACCGCGATCCGGTGATCCAGGACGAGATCAACGCCAATGGCTGGATGGTCTGGCCGCCGGTGCGCTACTCCTACCAGACCGTCAACAACGCTATTCCCGAAGCAGCACCGACCAAGCCGTCCTGGCTCTACGACAAGAAGACGCGCTGCAACCAGTATCCGAAAGGCGAGGCAGACCCCAATTGCAACGTCGGCAACTGGAACTGGCTGGGCACCGACGACCAGGCCCGCGACGTGCTGGCGCGCGTCATCTACGGCTTCAGGGTATCGGTGCTGTTCGGCCTGATCCTGACCGCCGGCTCGGCGTTGATCGGCGTGGCGGCCGGCGCCTTGCAGGGCTATTTCGGCGGCTGGACCGACCTTCTGTTCCAGCGCTTCATCGAGATCTGGTCGGCAATACCGGTGCTGTATCTGCTCCTGATCGTCGCCGCCATCCTGCCGCCCGGCTTCTTCATCCTGCTTGGATTGATGCTGCTGTTCTCCTGGGTAGCGCTGGTCGGCGTGGTGCGGGCCGAGTTCCTGCGCGCCCGCAATTTCGAATATGTCAACGCGGCGCGCGCGCTCGGCGTCTCCAACATCACCATCATGTTCCGGCATCTGCTGCCCAATGCCATGGTGGCGACGCTGACCTTCCTGCCCTTCCTGCTCAGCGGCTCGATCTCGACGCTGACCTCGCTCGACTATCTCGGCTTTGGTCTGCCGCCCGGCGCCGCCTCGCTGGGTGAGTTGCTGAAGCAGGCACAGCGCAATCTCAACGCGCCCTGGCTCGGCATTTCCGGCTTCGTCGTCATCTCGCTGATGCTGTCGCTGCTGGTCTTCGTCGGCGAGGCCACCCGCGACGCCTTCGATCCGCGCAAGACGTTCAGATGAGCGACACCCCGCTGCTCTCGGTCCAGGATCTCAGCGTCGCCTTCACGCAAGCCGGCGACCAGTCGATCGCCGTCGACCATATTTCCTTCGACCTTGCCAAGGGCGAGACGGTGGCGCTGGTCGGCGAATCCGGCTCCGGCAAGTCGGTCACCGCGCTGTCGGTGCTGAAGCTGCTGCCCTATCCGACCGCCAGCCACCCGTCGGGAAGGATACTGTTCCTCGGCGCCGACCTGCTTGCCGCCGACGAGAGAGACTTGCGCCGCGTGCGCGGCAACAAGATCACCATGATCTTCCAGGAGCCGATGACCTCGCTCAACCCGCTGCATACGATCGAGCAGCAGATCGTCGAGGTATTGAAGCTGCATCAGGGCCTGGGCGATCGCAAAGCCAAGGCGCGCACGCTGGAACTTCTGCACGAGGTCGGCATCCGCGAGCCGGAGAAGCGGCTTGACGCCTATCCGCACCAGCTTTCCGGCGGCCAGCGCCAGCGCGTCATGATCGCCATGTCGCTGGCCAACGAGCCTGAACTTTTGATCGCCGACGAGCCGACGACGGCGCTCGACGTCACCGTCCAGGCGCAGATCCTCGAATTGCTGGCCGGCCTGAAAAGCCGCAAGAACATGTCGATGCTGTTCATCACCCACGATCTCGGCATCGTCAGGAAGATCGCCGACCGGGTCTGCGTGATGACCAAGGGCAAGATCGTCGAGACCGGCCCGACCAAGGAGATATTCGCCAATCCGCAGCACGCCTACACGCGGCATCTGCTTGCCGCCGAGCCGAAAGGCAAGCCGCCGGCGGCCAACCAGGCCGCCAAGTCCGTGATGGTCGGCAAGGACGTCAAGGTCTGGTTTCCGATCAAGAAGGGCTTCTTCCGGCGCACCGTCGACAATGTGAAGGCGGTCGACGGCATCGACGTCACCGTGCGGGCCGGCCAGACGCTTGGCGTCGTCGGCGAATCCGGCTCAGGCAAGACGACGCTCGGCCTGGCGCTGGCCAGGATGATCTCGTCGACCGGGACCATCCAGTTCAACGGACGCGGCATCGATCAGCTGTCCTTCAACGAAATGCGGCCGCTGCGGCGCGAGTTGCAGATCGTCTTCCAGGATCCGTTCGGCTCGCTTAGCCCGCGCATGTCGGTCGCCGAGATCATCGAGGAAGGGTTGAAGATCCATGAGCCGAAGCTGTCTCCTGATGCGCGGGACAGCAGAGTCGTCGACGTGCTCGGGGAAGTCGGCCTCGATCCGGCGACGCGCAACCGCTATCCGCACGAATTCTCCGGCGGCCAGCGCCAGCGCGTCGCCATCGCGCGCGCCATGGTGCTCAACCCGCGTTTCGTCATGCTGGACGAGCCGACCTCGGCGCTCGACATGAGCGTGCAGGCGCAGGTCGTCGACCTCTTGCGCAGCCTGCAGGCCAAGCACGACCTCGCCTACCTCTTCATCAGCCACGATCTGAGGGTTATCCGCGCGCTCGCCAACGAAGTCATCGTCATGCGCAACGGCAGGATCGTCGAGGCCGGTCCTTCCGAACAGATTTTCGGCCACCCGCGGACCGACTATACAAAGGCGTTGATCTCGGCCGCCTTCAAGATCGAAACGGCGCCGGTCGGCATCGTCAGCGAGTAGATTTTCGCCAGAGATCATGCACAAAATCAAAACGCTGCCGCGCCTTGCGCGTCGGGACGCGAACGCTGTTGGTAAAAAGGGAAAAACAATCCGCAATGGAAAAAGGCCGCATCCTGCTTGCCCTCACCGGTATTCATCCGCTGCGCTGGCGCGAACTGCTGTCGGCGGAGCGCGAGGTGGTGCTCGAGCCGAATGGCGCCGGCGATCCCTTGATTACCTATGCTGTGGTGTGGAAACAGCGGCCGAACCTGTTGTCGTCGCTGCCCAATCTGCGCGCCATCTTCTCGATCGGCGCCGGCGTCGACCACATCTTCGCCGATCCCACCTTGCCCGACGTACCGGTCGTCAAGGTGGTGGCCGACAACCTGACCCAGTACATGACCGAATACGTCGTCTGGCGGGTGCTCGACCACCATCGCCAGGGCATGCTCTACCGCGCCCAGCAGCAGAAGAAGATCTGGCATGAACCGCAGCAGCGGCCGGCCAGCGACATCTCGGTCGGCATTATGGGGCTCGGCACGCTTGGCCGCGGGGCGGCATCGGTGCTGTTGTCGCTCGGCTTTCCCGTCAATGGCTGGTCGCGCAGCGATCGGCCGATGCAAGGTGTCTCGACTTACGCGGGCGAGGCCGGCCTGATCCCGTTCCTAAACGCCACCGACATCCTGGTGGTGCTGCTGCCGCTGACGCCACAGACGCACGGTATCATCAACCACGGCGTGCTGAAGGAGCTGCGCAAGCGCAACGGCCTCGGCGGCTCGGTGCTGATCAATGCCGGGCGCGGCAGGCTGCAGAAGGACGCCGACATTTTGCGCGCGCTGGACGACGGCACGCTGAAGGAAGCCAGCCTCGACGTTTTCGAGGTCGAGCCGCTGCCGAAGACCAGCCCGCTATGGAGCCACCCCAAAGTGTTCGTGACGCCGCACGCGGCGGCAACTTCCGATCCGGTCCACCTGGCGCCGATCATGCTGCGCCAGATGGACGCCTTCGAGCGCGGCGAAGCGCTGGAAAATGTAGTGGATCGCGACGCCGGGTATTAATTTTTTAGAGCGCCGCTTTCCAGTCTCAGCCCCAGCCGAGCGGCACGTAGTCGATCTCCATAAACGCCTCGACTTCCGGGATCCAGCGGTCGCGGACGAAGGCGACGTGGTCGGGATGGTCGTTGTAGCCGGAATAGGCCCGCTGATCGGCGAACTCCATCGAGAAGCCGAAGCGGTAGTCGTTCTTGGGACTGACCTGCCGCAACTGCTCGAAATGCGTGACGCCCTTTATCGCCGTGAGAATCCTCTTGGCGTCGGCGAGGAACCGTTTTTCCTCGAGCGAATGCGGCGGGTGTTTCAGCGTGAACACGACGGTGTGACGGATCATTTTTTGCTCCTGCGATGTCTTCGTGTCACGCGCTGTCGGCCCACGCGCGGATCAGGTTATAGGCGATCGCGCCTTTCGGCGGCGTCACCAGGCCGCCCGGATGCTCGCGGGCCAGCATCGAGAGCACCTCGTCGCGAAAGAACCAGCGGCAATCTTCCAGCTCGTTGAGGTCGGGCTGGATATCGTCATTGAGCGGTTCGCCGAAGCAGCCGATCATCAGCGAATAGGGGAACGGCCAGGGCTGGCTGGCGTGGTAGACGACGCGGCCGAGCCTGATGCCGGCTTCCTCCAGCGTTTCGCGGCGCACCGCCGCCTCGATCGTCTCGCCCGGCTCGATGAAACCGGCGAGCGCCGAATACATGCCGGGCCCGAAATGCCGGCCGCGGCCGAGCAGGCATTTTTCGCGTGTTGCCGTCAGCATGATCGCCACCGGGTCGGTGCGCGGAAAGTGCTCCGTACCGCAGGCCGGGCAATGCCGCTTGTAACCGCCCGCCCGCATCTCGGCTTCGGTGCCGCATTTGCTGCAGAAGCGATGGCTGGCATGCCAGGCGAGCAGCGCCGCCCCTTGCGCCAGCGCGCCGGCCGCCGCTTCGTCGATCAGCCCCTGCATATAGACCGAGCGATAGTCGATCGCCTTGATCGTCTCGGGAAGCTGCTCGGGCTCGACCCCGGCCGGCACCGCCAGCACCGGGCCGCTTTCGGAAAAACCGAGCAGGACGCCGTTTTCGAGCGATGCTTCGAGCGGCCGGCATTCGGCCACGCCGAACCAGGGGTCGAATGCGCCTTGCGCAAGCTTCAAATAGAGCCGGCCGCCACGCATCAGCAAAAGCCGCGCCGAGGGATCGGCGAGTGCCTTTTCGACGGAATCGTCGGCGCGGTTTTCGGACTGCCGGTCGATAATGTTGCCGGCGAAGCCGACGAACTGGCTCGGCTCGCGCAAGGGCGCGTCAAACAGGCGAAAGCTCATGCAGACTCGGGAAGGTTCAAGGTGGACACGGGAGAGGCTTATAGCGCTGCCTTGATCTTTTCCGCAAACTTGCGAAGGTCGGAGCGCTGATAGGGCTCGCGCAGGCCGTGCCCCCACACCGGGCCGGGCCAGCCGGGATCGCCTTCCGAGCGGGCAATGACGTGTACATGCAACTGGCGCACGATGTTGCCGAGTGCGCCGGTGTTGATCTTGGTGCAGCCGGTCACCCGCTTCAGCGCCAGCGCCACCATGTTGGTCTCGAAGGTCAGCATCGCCTGGTCGAGCGGCGTCATGTCGTGGATTTCCTCGATGCCCGGCCGCTGCGGCACCAGCAGCAGCCATGGCCAGCGGCGGTCGTTCATGACGCGCAATTCGCACAGGCCGAGCCACATCAGCTGTTCGCTGTCGGCTTCCAGCTGGGCGTCAAGCGTGAATCCGGCCTTGAGGCCCGGCAACATCGGCGTTTCCCTCACTTTTTGACGTTTTTTGAACTCCATCGACGCTAGAGCGGCTTCCGAAGGGCCGCAAGGGGCAGCAAGCAACATTGGCCGTCGCGGCGCTGATTGTGCGCGAAGAAGTGAGGGCCCGGGCAAATTGCATCAGGTTGGCGCTGCCCCGCCGAGGTCACGATTTTGATCGCGGCCACATTTTGTTCTTGCTTTGTGCCGGCAGCTATGCTACTAATCTCGCTATGGTGATTATTCGCACCAACGACCCGCCCGCCGAGGCGGGTTTTTGGTTTCAGCTTTCGCCATCGCTCAAGGACCCTATCATCCGCACTTGCATTTCATCGCCGGATTGCCGATATGGAGGCTGGGAGGTTGGTGGTGGACGGTCCACTCGCCAACCGGGTCAGGTCCGGAAGGAAGCAGCCCTAACGAGCCCGGAACGGGTCATTGTTCCAGCCTCCCGCCTCTTCGCCTTTTACCCCGACATTGACGGCGCCAAGCCGCGCGGGCGAAACTATGCGCAGGAATCGGCCGCCTCCAGTGGCAGCCCTTGGAGCTTAACGGGCGAATGAGCGAAGCCGGAAACGAGGCCGGGAAATTGGACAAGCCTGCCGCCTACCGCGTGCTGGCGCGCAAATACCGACCGTCGAATTTCTCCGAACTGATCGGCCAGGAGCCGATGGTCCGCACGTTGACCAATGCTTTTGCCACCGGCCGCATCGCCCAGGCCTGGATGCTGACCGGCGTGCGTGGCGTCGGCAAGACGACGACCGCGCGCATCCTCGCGCGGGCCCTGAACTACAAAACATCGACCGTCGACCAGCCGTCCGTCGACCTTGCCGTGCTCGGCGAGCATTGCCAGGCGATCATGGAAGGCCGGCATGTCGACGTCATCGAGATGGACGCCGCCTCGCATACCGGCATCGACGACATCAGGGACATCATCGAGCGTGTGCGCTACGCCCCGGTGTCGGCGCGCTACAAGGTCTACATCATCGACGAAGTGCACATGCTTTCCAACCAGGCCTTCAACGGCCTGCTGAAGACGCTGGAAGAGCCGCCGCCGCACGTCAAGTTCATCTTCGCCACCACCGAAATCCGCAAGGTGCCGATCACCGTCCTGTCGCGCTGCCAGCGTTTCGACCTCAGGCGCATCGATGCGGCAATGATCAAGGCCGACCTTGCCAGGATAGCCGGTCTGGAGGGCATCGAAGTCGAAGACGATGCGCTGGCGATGATCGCGCGCGCGGCCGAAGGCTCGATGCGCGATGCGCAGTCGATCCTCGACCAGGCGATCGCCCATGGCGGCGGCGCGGTCAGCGCCGAAGCGGTGCGTGCCATGCTCGGCGTCGCCGACCGTGCCCGCATCGTCGACCTGTTCGAGCATGTCATGAAGGGCGACGTCGCCGCCGCACTTGCCGAATTCCGTGCCCAGTACGATACCGGCGCCGATCCTGCCGCGGTGCTGACCGACCTTGCCGAGTTCAACCATCTGGTCACCCGTCTGCGTTTCGTGCCGGCTGCCATCGACGACGCCTCGCTGTCCGAGGACGAGCGCCGGCGCGGCGCCGATTTCGCCAGCACGCTGTCGGTCAAGGTGCTGTCGCGGACGTGGCAGATGCTCTTGAAAGGTATTCCCGAGGTGCAGACCTCCAACCGCCCGGTCAGCGCCGCCGAGATGGTGCTGATCCGGCTGGCCCATGCCGCCGACCTGCCGACGCTGGACGAGGCGCTGAAATCGCTGGAGAACGGCGGTACCCTGCCGGGCGCTGCGCCGCGCGTGAATGGCACGCCGGCAAGCCCCGGCCCCGCAAACCATGCGCCTGCAAGCGGTGGTGCCGGCGCCGTGGCTCAGGCGCGGATGCCGACGGCCAATGGCGGCGCCCAGACAATGCGCCTGGTCGAGACGATGCGCCTGGTCGAGGCCGAGCCCGTGCCGACCAACTTCGTTGCTCCGCCGGAGCCGGCGGTCGAGGCGCCGCCGGTGCCGGTGAAATCGCTGGCCGACATTGTCGCCCTTGCCGACGCCCAGCGCGACATGGCCTTCAAGGTGCTGGTGAAGCGCTGCGTGAGGCTGGTGCGCATCGAACCCGGCCGTATCGACGTCAGCCTGACCGACGATGCGCCGAAGATGCTGCTCAACGATTTGACCGCCAAGCTGCGCGCCTGGACAGGCCGCAACTGGCTGGTGTCGCTGTCGAAGGACGAGGGCGGCCAGACCTTGGCCGAGATGGAATCGACAAAACGCGAAAACGCCTTCCTCGATGCCAAGAGCGACCCGACGGTCGCCGCCATCCTGGCGCGCTTTCCCGGTGCCAAGATCATCGACGTGCGCATTCCCGACGCGCCGGAAACCGACGAGGCCGAAGTGCCGGTCGAGCCGCCGGCCGACGACGACGAAACCTGAAACAACCAGCACCAACTGCAAAGGACCGTGCGATGAAAGACCTTCTCGGCATGATGGGCAAGGCAAAGGAAATGCAGGCCAAGTTCCAGGCCATGCAGGATGAGATCGCCACGCTGGAAGCCACCGGGCAGGCGGGCGGCGGCCTGGTCAGCGTCACGCTGACCGGCAAATTCGAGATGAAGTCGCTGAAGATCGACCCGTCGCTGTTCAAGGAAGACGAGGTCGAGATTCTCGAGGACCTGCTTCTCGCTGCCCACAACGACGCCAGGACCAAGGTCGAGCAGACCATGCAGGAGAAGACCAGGGCGCTGACCGCGGGCCTACCGATTCCGCCGGGAATGAAGCTGCCATTCTAAGGTGTGTTGATATTCAGGTGATGCCGGCCTGCAAACGGCGGCTTCCTGCGCTTCCGGTGCTCACGTACGAAACGTACGCTCCGCTCCGGTTCTCGGAAGCCCGCCAACTGTGTCTATTGGGCAACTCACCACACTTAATAACGCTTTAGCCATCTTTTTGCCTGAAAGTGTCTCATTCTTGCCGCAACCAGGGGCGGGCTGGCAGCAGAATTGAGGGGACACCTGTTGATCTCTACCCGATGGAAGACGCCGTTGCGGCTCGGCGTCGTTATCTCGCCGCTGTTTTTGGCCGCTTGCAATCAGACCGCCTCGCACGGCATGTCCAGCCTGACCGATGCTATTACGCCGAGTTTCCTGAGCTCGCGCTCCTACAATTCCACGCCGAAGGAGAAGGAATGCCTGGAGCGGGCAATGTTCTTCGAGTCCAACCGGTCGAGCCGTGACGGCATGATTGCGGTCGGCACGGTGGTGATGAACCGGCTGCGGTCCGGCAATCACGGCAACACCATCTGCCAGGTCGTCGGCGAGCGCGGGCAGTTCGCGCCGGGCGTCATGACACGGCCGATGAATTCGAAGGCGATGCCCGACGTCGAGGAAGCCGCCGAGGCGGTGCTCAAGGGCGAGCGCAAAGCCAAGCTGAAGAACACCATGTATTTCCACACCGCTGGCCTGCGCTTCCCCTACAAGAACATGCACTACACCATGGTCGCCGGCGGCAATGCCTTCTATGAAAAGCGCGGCCGCAACTGGCAGCCGCTGCCGGACGAACCGGTGGTCGCCATGGCCCAGGCCAAGCCGCAAGCGCCTGCCGCTCAGGCCATACTTGTCGCCTCGGCGGAGCCGGCACGCAGCGCCAAGCCGACATTCGCCAAAGCGACCTATGTGACCGCCGCCGCATCGCTGCCGGCACAGCAGACAAGGGTGACTGACGGGATGGCAACCGCGGCGAGGGCGACACCGGAGAAGCCGATGCTTGTAGCGCTGCAAGAGCCAATGCAGGAGCCGGATGCGGCCCGTTTTGGCGGAACCGTGAGCGAGCGGCCTGTCACCTCCTTCCAGGCCGCGCCGGCAGAGCCGACAATGTCGTTCGAGACGACGCCCGAGAACACTGACGCCATCGGCGCGATGATCGCCGGCCAGACCCGGCCACTGGAAGAAAACTGAGGGCGGCAGCACTGGCCGCGACGTCGGCCTTCCCTTCTCCCCTTGTGGGAGAAGGTGGCCTCGCGGAGCGAGGTCGGATGAGGGGTGCTCCAGCTTGGCATCGACGGCGCTCCGGCCAACACCCCTCAACCGTCTTGGCGCTGCGCGCCAATCCACCTTCTCCCACAAGGGGAGAAGGGAAGAGCGGAGCCCCTGGCCGCTCAACTGTTCCAAAGCGCGCGGAAAAATCCTAAACCGGTGCGATGTCGAAGCGAATCGCCGGTCCCGAGATCGAACGCCTGATCCAGCTGCTGGCCAAGGTGCCGGGGCTCGGTCCGCGTTCGGCACGCCGTGCCGCGCTCCACCTCATCAAGAAGAAGGAACAGCTGCTGGCGCCGCTCGCCGCCGCCATGGGCGAGGCGGTCGACAAGGTGCGCATCTGCTCGACCTGCGGCAATGTCGATACCTCAGATCCATGTATGATCTGCACCGACCCCCGCCGCGACCCCACTACGCTCATCGTCGTCGAGGACGTGGCCGACCTTTGGGCGTTGGAGCGGGCGACAGCCATGAACGTGCGCTACCATGTGCTCGGCGGTACGCTGTCGCCGCTCGACGGCATTGGTCCTGATGAGCTCAACATCCGTTCGCTGGTCGATCGCGTCGCCGGCGGCGAAGTCAAGGAAGTGATCCTCGCCGTCAACGCCACGGTCGAGGGCCAGACCACCGCGCACTACCTCACCGACCAGCTTTCCGGCTTCGACATCAAGGTGACGCGCCTGGCGCACGGTGTTCCGGTCGGCGGCGAACTCGATTATCTCGACGAAGGTACGCTGGCCGCAGCACTGAAGTCGCGGACAGTGTTTTGAGGCGAGCGGCGGGAAGGGTGCTTCTGTGATGATTGCATTCTGTCGCGCCCCCCTCTGTCCTGCCGGACATCTCCCTCTCAAGGGGGGAGATTGGCAGCCTCGATATCCCCGCCAAGCTTGCGACGTTGAAGATTGGCGAAAACAGACGCGACAGCCAATCTCCCCCCTGGAGGGGGAGATGTCCGGCAGGACAGAGGGGGGCGCGACAGGACGCCGACTTCGCAGGCTGGCCGTCGCGTTTTTTCTCGCCTTCCTCCTCGCCACTCCCGCCTCCGCCGCAAAAATCGACGACCAGTTCCACGCCTGGCTCAGCAACGACCTCTGGCCCGAAGCCAAGGCCAAAGGCATCTCTAGGAAAACCTTCGATGCCGCTTTCGACGGCGTCAA
Organism: Mesorhizobium sp. M0854; assembly: GCF_040319815.1. NCBI lineage: Bacteria > Pseudomonadati > Pseudomonadota > Alphaproteobacteria > Hyphomicrobiales > Phyllobacteriaceae > Mesorhizobium > Mesorhizobium sp. M0854. The sequence continues at coordinate 106,406 of NZ_JAMYOL010000001.1, read as the reverse complement.
GCCGAACCTCAGGCTGCCCGACCTGGTGAAGCCGGGCGAGAAGGCGACGACGCCGCAGAAGCAGCATCAGGCCGAATTCGGTTCGCCGGGCGCCTATTTCGCTGAAAAGATAGTCCGAGCGGTGACCGCCGGCGGCCGCACCCGCGAGGCGACCAACGCCAGGACGCTTGCCGCGATCGAGAAACGCTACGGCGTGCCTGGCGAAGTGCTGCTGGCGATCTGGGGCCGCGAGAGCGGCTTCGGCGCGGCGAAGATGCCTTATGACGCCTTCGAGGTGCTGGGCACCAAGGCGTTCATGTCGACCAAGAACGAATTCTTCCGCACCGAGCTCTTGGCTGCGTTCGAGATCGTCGAGCGCGGGCTTGCCCCGGTCGGCGCGATGAAATCGTCTTGGGCAGGCGCGCTTGGCCAGCCGCAGTTCATGCCGACATCGTTCCTCAAGCATGCCGTCGATTTCGACGGCGACGGCCGCACCGACATCTGGAATTCGACGCCCGATATACTGGCCTCGATCGCCAATTATCTCGTCCATTATGGCTGGGTCAGGGGCCGCGGCTGGGGCTTCGAGGTGACTGTGCCGGACAGCGTCCCGTGCTCGCTCGAAGGTCCGGACCAGGGCAAGAAGATTTCCCAATGGGCTGATATGGGCATCAGGCGTGTGTCGGGTAAACCGTTCCCGCCGAGCGAACTGAAAGCCGAGGGCTTTCTTTTGATGCCGGCCGGGCGTAGCGGCCCGGCCTTCATCGTCACCCCCAATTTCTATGTGCTGAAGCAGTATAACACCAGCGATCTCTATGCCCTGTTCATCGGCCATGGCGCCGATCGCATCGCCCATGGCGACAGCAATTTCTCGGGCAATTGGGGCGCAGTCGGCGGGCTCTACCGCTCCGACATCGCCGCCCTGCAGCGGGCGCTGGAAGCCAAGGGCTACGATGTCGGCAGCGCCGACGGCCTGCCTGGCTTCAAGACGCGCCGCTCGATCGGCAAATGGCAGGCCAGCAACGGCCGTTCCGCTACCTGCTTTCCCGACGCCGACCTGGTTACCGCGCTGAAATAGCCGGATTTTCGCACCGCCGGTCTGGCCCAATCGACCGTTCTGCAAATGCTCGTTGCCGCGCTCGAAACCGCCGGATATGGTGAACCGGAACCGCATAAAAAATTGCCAAGACAACGGTCCGGGGATCACCGTTCGACGCGGCAAGAAATGCCACAACCCTGAGCCGGGAACTCAGGTCAACAAAAACAGGGAACAGTTAAAATGATGATGGAAAAGTTTGCTCTACGCTCCCGCTTCTTGCTCGCGGGCGCGGCCATGTCCGCGCTGCTTCTGGCCGGTGCGCCTGCCTTCGCGGTCACGCCCGCCGACACGCTGGTCGAGGGTTTCGCCATCGACGACATCATCACCATGGATCCGGGCGAAGCATTCGAATTGTCGACCGCAGAGGTCACCGGCAACACCTATGATCTTCTGGTACGCCTCGACCTCAGCGACACATCCAAGGTCAAGGGCGATCTCGCCGAAAGCTGGAGCGTCTCCGACGACGGCCTGACCTACACGTTCAAGCTCAAGCCCGGCCTCAAATTCGCCTCCGGCAATCCGATCACAGCGGCGGACGTCGCCTATTCGTTCGAGCGCGCCATCAAGCTCGACAAGAGCCCGGCCTTTATTATCGGCCAGTTCGGTATCGATGGCGGCAACGTCACCGAGAAAGCCAAGGCCGTTGATGACACCACGTTCCAGTTCACGGTCGACAAGGCCTATGCGCCGAGCTTCGTGCTGAACTGCCTGTCGGCGACGGTCGCCTCGGTCGTCGACGCCAAGCTGGTCAAGGAGCATGTCGCGGCGGTCACGCCGAGCGCCGACTACAAATGGGACAATGATTTCGGCAATGCCTGGCTAAAGACCGGCTATGCCGGCTCCGGTGCCTTCAAACTGCGCGAATGGCGCGCCAACGAGGCCGTCGTGCTGGAGCGCAACGACAATTACTACGGCGAGAAGGCCAAGCTTGCCCGCGTCATCTATCGCAACATGAAGGAAAGCTCTGGCCAGCGCCTGGCGCTGGAGGCCGGCGACATCGACGTTGCCCGCAATCTCGAACCGAACGACCTCGATGCGATCGCCAAGAATGCCGACCTCACCACCACCAGCGCGCCGAAGGGCACGGTCTATTACATCAGCCTCAACCAGAAGAACGCCAACCTCGCCAAGCCCGAGGTTCGCCAGGCGTTCAAATATCTGGTCGACTACGACGCCTTGAGCTCGACCATCCTCAAGGGCATCGGCGAGATCCATCAGACCTTCCTGCCGAAAGGCGTGCTTGGCGAGCTGGACGAGAATCCGTTCAAGCTCGACGTCGCCAAGGCCAAGGAACTGCTCGCCAAGGCCGGCCTCGCCGACGGCTTCACCGTCACCATGGACGTGCGTACCGGGCAGCCGACGACGGGCATGGCGGAATCGATCCAGCAGACGCTGGGACAGGCCGGCATCAAGCTGGAGATCATCCCCGGCGACGGCAAGCAGACGCTGACCAAATACCGCGCCCGCAACCACGACATCTATATCGGCCAGTGGGGCCAGGATTATTTCGATCCGAACTCCAATGCCCAGACCTTTGCCAGCAACCCGGACAATTCGGATGAAGGCAAGACCAAGACGCTGGCCTGGCGCAACGCCTGGGACATTCCGGACCTGACCAAGCAGACCGAAGCCGCCCTGCTCGAGAAGGACGCGGCCAAGCGCGCCGCAATGTAAGAAGATTCTCGATACCAGCCCCTTCGTCATCATCCACCAGCAGCTGGAAGTGGCCGGCCTGCGCAAGAACCTCAAGGGCTTTGCGCTCGGCCCGAGCTTCGACACCAACTTCGTCGGCCCCGTTTCGAAGGAGTGACGCCGGGGAGTGATGCCGGCGGACGCGCCGTATGAGCGTAGTTGAAAGCGAAGTGACGGCAGGGCGCGGCGGCGCCCGCGCCGTTGCCGTGGCCTCATCGATCGCCCGGTTCCTGGTCATCGCGATAACGACTTATCTCGGTCTGCTCGCGGTGACCTTCTTCATCGGCCGCGTGATCCCGATCGACCCGGTGCTGGCGGTGCTCGGCGACCGGGCGCCGGCCAACGTCGTCGAGCGAACGCGCCGCGAGATGGGCCTCGACCTGCCGCTGGTCGAGCAGTTCTACATCTATGTCAAACATGCCCTGAACGGTGATTTCGGCACCTCGGTGCTGACCACCAATCCGGTGATGACCGATATCCGCCGCGCCTTTCCGGCGACGCTCGAACTGGCGACGTTAGGAACATTGATCGGTTCGGTGATCGGCGTGCCGCTTGGCGTGCTGGCCGCCGTGCGGCGCGGCAGCGTCATCGACCAGATCGTGCGCATCATCGGCCTTGTCGGTTATTCCGTGCCGATCTTCTGGCTGGGGCTGCTGGCGCTGGTGCTGTTCTACGCCAAGCTGCAATGGGTCGCCTTTCCCGGCCGGCTCGACGTCGTCTACGAATACACCTTCACGCCGATTACCGGCTTTTACCTGCTGGATGCGCTCTGGCAGCGGCAGTGGGACGTATTTGCCGATGCCTTCCGCCACATCATCCTGCCGGCCTCGCTACTCGGCTATTTCTCGCTCGCCTACATCAGCCGCATGACGCGCTCGTTCATGCTGAACGAACTCACCCAGGAATACATCGTCGCAGCGCGCGCCAAGGGCCTGTCGGAAACGCGCATCATCTGGGGTCACGCGCTGCGCAACGCCGCGGTGCCGATGGTCACGGTGATCGCTCTTTCCTATGCCGGGCTGCTCGAAGGCTCAGTGCTGACCGAGACAGTGTTTTCGTGGCCGGGCATCGGCCTCTACATCACCAACTCGCTGCAGAACGCCGACATGAATGCCGTGCTTGGCGGCACGATCATCATCGGCTCGGTCTTCATCGCCATCAATCTATTCTCCGACCTGCTCTACCGGCTGCTCGATCCAAGGACCAAGGCAGGATAAGGACCAAGGCAGGATGAGCACGGAAGCGATTCAAACCCGCCGCGACTGGCTGCTCAGCGAGCGGCCGGCGTCGCGCGTGCAGGCGAGGCTCGGCCGCGCCTATGTGGCGTGGCGGCGCTTTTCCGCCAACCGGCTGGCGTTTGCCGGCCTGCTCATCATCGTCGCCCTGCTGGTGGTCGCGGCATTCGCCGATGTGCTGGCGCCCTATTCGCCGACATTCGGCGACCTCAAGGGCTCGCGGCTCCTGGCGCCCAGTGCGGCGCACTGGTTCGGCACCGACGATCTCGGCCGCGATATCTATTCGCGTATCATCTTCGGCTCGCGCTGGACACTGTACGTCGTCATTCTGGTTGCCATTATCGCCGCGCCCATCGGCTTGCTGGTCGGCACCGTCGCCGGTTACGCCAGCGGCTGGACCGATGCGATCCTGATGCGCATCACCGACATCTTTCTCGCCTTTCCGAAGCTGATCCTGGCGCTGGCCTTTGTCGCCGCGCTCGGCCCCGGCATCGAAAATGCCGTGCTTGCCATCGCCATCACCTCGTGGCCGCCCTATGCCCGCATTGCCCGCGCCGAAACGCTGACGGTGCGCAATTCCGATTACATCAAGGCGGTGCAATTGATGGGCGCCTCGCCGTTTCGCATCGTGCTTCGCCACATCATGCCGCTCTGCATCTCCTCGCTGATCATCAGGGTGACGCTCGACATGGCCGGCATCATCCTGACCGCGGCCGGCCTCGGCTTCCTCGGCCTCGGCGCGCAGCCGCCGCTGCCCGAATGGGGCGCGATGATCGCGTCGGGCCGCCGCTTCGTGCTCGACCAGTGGTGGGTGGCGGGCGCGCCGGGCTTTGCCATCCTCATCGTCAGCCTCGGCTTCAACCTGCTCGGCGACGGCCTGCGCGACGCGCTCGATCCCCGAAGCGGTGACCAATGAGTGGCGACCAATGAGCACGCTTCTCGAAGTCGACGACCTGCGCGTTACCTTCCCGACGCGCACCGGCCTGATCGAGGCAGTGCGCGGCGTTTCCTTCTCGCTCGGCCGCGAGCGGCTCGGCATCGTCGGTGAGAGCGGTTCGGGCAAGTCGCAGACCGGCCGCGCCATCATGGGCGTCACCCCGCCGCAGGCCGATGTGACCGCGAAGACGCTCGCTTTTGACGGCATCGACCTGCTGGCCGCCTCGGCGCGCGAGCGCCGCGCGCTGCGCGGCAAGCGTATCGCCATGATCCTGCAGGATCCGAAATATTCGCTCGACCCGGTGATGAGCATCGGCCGCCAGATCGTCGAGACGCTGCGCACGCATGAGAAGGTCTCCAAGGCCGAAGCCCGCGACCGCGCGCTGGCCATGCTGGAGGCGGTGCAGATCCGCGATCCGGCCCGTGTCTTCGACCTGCATCCGCACGAGGTTTCCGGCGGCATGGGCCAGCGCGCCATGATCGCCATGATGCTGATCGCCGGGCCGGAGATGATGATCGCCGACGAGCCGACCTCGGCACTCGACGTTACTGTCCAGCTCGACGTGCTCGGCATCCTCGACCGGCTGGTCAGCGAGCGCGGCATGGGGCTGATCTTCATCTCGCACGATCTGCGCCTGGTCTCGTCCTTCTGCGATCGTGTCATCGTCATGTATGCCGGCAAGGTGGTCGAACAGCTCAAAGCCTCGGAGCTCGGCCGCGCCCAGCATCCCTATACGCGCGGCCTGCTCAACTGCATGCCCAAGATCGGCGCCGACCGTCACCCGCTGCCGGTGCTCGACCGCAAGCCGGAGTGGGCAGCATGACGGCAGCGCTTTCCGTCGACAGGCTGGAGGTGGTCTTCGACCGCTTCCGCGCGTTGAAAGGCGTCAGCCTCGAGGTCGAATCCGGTGAATCCTTCGGCCTGGTCGGCGAGTCCGGCTCCGGCAAGTCGACGTTGCTCAGGGCAATCGCCGGCCTGGCGCCGGCCGCTTCGGGCACCATCGCGGTCAACGGCAAAACGCTCGGCGCGCGCCGCGACAAGGCGTTCTACCGCGAGGTGCAGATGGTGTTCCAGGACCCGTACGGTTCGCTGCACCCGCGCCAGACCGTCGACCGCCTGCTGCAGGAGCCGCTCGCCATTCACGGCTTCACCGACGGCGAAAAGCGCATCCAGCGGGCACTCGACGAGGTCGGCCTCGGCACCGGGTTCCGTTTTCGCTATTCGCATCAATTGTCCGGCGGTCAACGCCAGCGCGTGGCGATCGCCCGCGCCCTGATTCTGGAACCGTCGATCCTGCTGCTCGACGAGCCGACCTCGGCGCTCGACGCTTCGGTGCAGGCGGAGGTGCTGAACCTGCTGGAAGAGATCAGGCGCCGCCGCAAGCTGACCTTCCTGATGGTCAGCCACGACCTAGCCATCATCACCCACATGTGCGAACGGCTGATGGTGATGCAGAACGGCGAGGCGATGGAGAATCTGACCGCGGACGATCTTGTCGAACGCCGTGTCACCAAGGATTATACGCGCAATTTGCTGAGGGCCAGCGAGGGGTTCGTGCGGACGGCGTGAGTAGGCTTGCTTTCAATTCCCCGCGTCGTGTTCTTTCGCGCCCCCCTCTGGCCTGCCGGCCATCTCCCCCACGGGTGGGGAGATTGGCCGTCACCACTGATTTCGCCAATCGCCAACGTTATAGAAGGAACGCTGCCGACGAAGCTGCCAATCTCCCTCCTTGTGGGGGAGATGTCCGGCAGGACAGAGGGGGGCGCGAAGGAACGGGACTTGGCAACTTTGTGTCAGGTCGCCCGCCGGACCGCAGGCCCAATCGCCCGCCGCCAGTGCCAACTTGAGGAAAACCTGAAATAAGCCCAGAAGAGTCTCAACAGCCATCAAACGAGAGCGGGCGCCGGCCCGGTGAGGGATACGATGACAAATTCAGCCATTTCCGAACGCAAGAGCCAGTCGATTTCGCGCGGCGTCGGCATGACCACTCAGATCTATGCCGATCGCGCCGAAAACTCGGAGATCTGGGATGTGGAAGGCCGCCGCTACATCGACTTCTCGTCCGGCATCGCCGTCGTCAACACCGGCCACCGTCACCCCAGGGTGATCGAAGCGGTCAAGGCGCAGCTCGACCGCTTCACCCATACCTGCTACCAGGTCGTGCCCTATGAGAGCTATATCCGGCTGGCCGAACGGCTGAACGGCATGCTGCCCGGCAAGTTCGACAAGAAGACGATTTTTGTCACGACCGGCGCCGAGGCGGTCGAAAACGCTATCAAGATTGCCCGTAACGCCACCGGCCGGCCGGCGGTCATCGCTTTTTCCGGCGGCTTTCACGGCCGCACCTTCATGGGCATGGCACTGACCGGCAAGGTCGTGCCCTACAAGGTCGGCTTCGGCGCCATGCCGGCGGATGTCTTCCATGCGCCGTTCCCGGTTGCGCTGCACGGCGTGTCGGTCGCCGATTCGCTGGCTGCGCTCGACCGGCTGTTCAAGGCCGACGTCGATCCGGCCCGCGTTGCCGCCATCATCGTCGAGCCGGTGCAGGGCGAGGGCGGCTTCTACGAGGCGCCGCGCGATTTCATGACCGCATTGCGCAAGATCTGCGATCAGCATGGCATGCTGCTGATCGCCGACGAGGTGCAGACCGGCTTTGCCCGCACCGGCAAGATGTTCGCCATGGACCACCACGAGGTGGCGGCCGACATCACCACCATGGCCAAGAGCCTGGCCGGCGGCTTCCCCTTGGCGGCGGTCACCGGGCGGGCCGAGGTCATGGATGCCCCGAACCCCGGCGGACTCGGCGGCACCTATGGCGGCAGCCCGATCGGCGTCGCCGCGGCGCATGCCGTGCTCGACGTCATCGACGAGGAGAAGCTCTGCGACCGCGCCAACACGCTGGGCAACCGTCTGAAGCAGCGCCTGCAATCGATCCGCGACGAAGCCCCGGAGATCATCGATATCAGAGGCCCCGGCTTCATGAACGCGGTCGAGTTCAACGATGTGGCGAAGGGCCTGCCGTCTCCGGAACTCGCCAATGCGGTCCGGCTGAAGGCGCTCGACAAGGGCCTGATCCTGCTGACCTGCGGCGTCTACGGCAACGTCATCCGCTTCCTCGCGCCGATCACCATCCAGGACGGCGTCATGAACGAGGCGCTCGACATCCTGGAAAGTTCGATCCGCGAAGCCCGCGCCGCCTGAGCGATACGATTATTCTGCAGCGCGGACAGGCTCTCCTTCCTGGAAGGCGGCGAGCGCGGCCTTCAGCCCGTCGGGCCCGGTCGCGACAATCTGCGGCGACGGCGAAAAGCCGGCGCCGAGCATCTTGCGGCCAAGCATATGGTCGCCGGGCCGGTTGACCGATTCGATGCCGAGCAGCCGGCTTCCGGCATAGTGGTAGATGGAGAATTTGTTCTCGGCCACGTCGCCCAGCACGACATGGCTGTCGCCGCCCGCAATCAGGCCGACCATCTGCAGCTTCATGTCACCGATATCGGACCAGAACCACGGCACTGCCGAGTAATTGTCGGTGTGGCCGGCGATGGTGCGTGCGGCGAGCCGCGCCTGGTCAGTGGCGTTCTGCACCGATTCCAGCCGCACGTCGCCGCCGGTGAACCAGTGCCGGTAAGACGCCGCATCGCCGATGGCGAGGATTTCCGGCACCGACGTGCGCATCTGCTGGTCGACGCGGATGCCGTTGGCGATGACAATGCCGGCGGCTTCGGCCAGTTCGACATTCGGCACGACGCCGATACCGATGACGACCATCTGCGCCGGCAATGTCTCGCCGGATGAGGTGATTGCAGCCGAAACACGGCCGTTCTCGTCCTCCAGCCGTTCGATGGTGGTGCCGGTAAGGATGCGCACACCGGTGGCCTCCAGCCGCTGGCGCACATGGCCGGCGATGACCGGTGCCACGGCGCGGCCGAGCAGCCGGTCGACCGCCTCGACCACCGTGACCTTGCGGCCTGCCGCGGTGAGGGTCGCGGCAATCTCCAGGCCGATAAAGCCGCCGCCGAGGATGACGACCTCCTCGCTTTGCGCGCTCAATTCGCGGATCAGGCGGGCATCGCCGAGCGAGCGCAGCGACACAACGCCGGAAAGTTCCGAACCCGGCAGCGGCAGCAGGCGCGGCCGCGCGCCGGTGGCGAGGATCAGCCGGTCAAACGGCAACACACCGCCGCCCGATATCTCCAGCCTGCGGCCGCCTACGTCGATCCGCTCGACCCGGATGCCTGGCCGGAAGTCGATGGCGCTGCCGGTATAAAAAGCCTCGCCGCGCAACGGCTGCGGCTTTGCTTGCTGATCCTTGATGAAGGTCTTCGACAGCGGCGGCTTGTGGTAGGGCAATTCGTTTTCGTCGCCGACCAGGATCACCGGGCCGTCATAGCCTTCTTCGCGCAGGCTGGCGGCCGCTTGCACGCCCGCATGACCCGCACCGACAATGACGACCCCGTTCTTCATAACAGCCCGATTCCTCGTCCAAATCTAGGACGTCTCGCCAGGTGGCGATTGTCCGGCGCCGCCGCAAGAGCGCCGATCCGGGTCGCACCCGGAACGGCCGCCTGTCAACTGCGTCATGCGCCGGCATTCCTCATACGTCGGTGTTAAAGTTGACAGTTCTAGTTTAGAATAATTCTAAACTGTTGTTTCAATTGAATTTTTTCTACGCCCCCAGTTGACATCCGGTGTCTTCGCCGTTTTATGGAAGCTCGCGCGTCAGCGCATCCCTTTGATGTCTGGGCCTTGAACCCTTTCGATTGGAGGCATTTCGGTGTCTTTCTTCCGCGAACCGCGCGATGGCGCGACCCTTCTTTGCCCGCTGGCAACTGCCCGCCGCGGCGCCGGCATTTCATTGATTCCCGAGGAGAGACAATCATGAGAACGATGATGACCGCGCGGTATGGCGGCAGGCTTGCAGCGATCGGCGCCACCGCGATGCTGACGGCGGCGGTGTTCGTGCTGCCGGCCAAGGCGCAAACCGATGCCAAGGCGGTCATCAAGACCTATTCCGACATTGCGCTCGCCAAATACGAGGATTCGCTGATCACGGCCGAGGCGCTCGACAAGGCCGTCGATGCGCTGCTCGCCAAGCCATCTGCCGAAACGCTGAACGCCGCCCGCGAGGCCTGGAAGGCATCGCGCGTTCCCTATCAGCAGACCGAGGTCTATCGCTTCGGCAACGCCATCGTCGATGACTGGGAAGGCAAGGTGAACTCCTGGCCGCTCGACGAAGGCTTGATCGACTATGTCGCCAAGAGCTACGGCACCGAGTCGGACGCCAACGCGCTCTACACCGCCAATGTGATCGCCAACAAGTCGATCGAGATCAACGGCAAGAAGGTCGACGCCACCGACCTGACGCCGGAGTTCCTCTCCGGCACCCTGCAGGAGGCCGGCGGTATCGAGGCCAATGTGGCGACCGGCTATCACGCGATCGAATTCCTGCTTTGGGGTCAGGACCTGCACGGCACCGGTCCGGGCGCCGGCGAACGGCCCTACACCGATTACGACCTCGCCAATTGCACCGGCGGCAATTGCGACCGCCGCGGACAGTATCTGAAATCGGCGAGCGACCTTCTGGTTTCCGATCTAAAGGATATGGTCGACGACTGGAAGGAGGGCGGCGCCGCCCGCAAGAACCTTGTCGATGGCGAGCCGAACGCCGCCATTTCGACCATCTTCACCGGCATGGGCTCGCTGTCCTATGGCGAGCTCGCCGGAGAGCGGATGAAGCTCGGCCTCTTGTTGCACGACCCGGAAGAGGAGCACGATTGCTTCTCCGACAATACCTACAACTCCCATCTTTACGATGCGATCGGCATCCGTGCCGCCTATCACGGCAGCTACAAGCGGCTCGACGGCACTGTCGTCGAGGGGCCGTCGGTGGCCGACATGGTCAAGGCGGCCGACCCGGCGGTTGACAAGGAATTGTCGGACAAACTGGACGTCACCGTCGCCAAGATGGAGGCCGTCAAGGCGCGGGCGCTTGCCGGCGAGGCCTATGACCAGCAGATCGGAGAAGGCAACACGGAAGGCAATGCCACTGTGCAGGCGGCGATCGACGCGCTGGTCGATCAGACCAAATCGATCGAACGCGCCGTCGGTACCCTGAAGCTCAATGCGATAGCCTTCGAGGGCTCGGACAGCCTCGATTCACCGGACAAGGTGTTCCAATAGACTATCGAAACCACCAGCCACGCGACGCAGCGAAGCGCCGTTAGCCAGAGCGACAAAATGCTGATCTGCCATTGCAACATCATCACCGAAAAGGAGATAGAGCAGACGATCGTCGGGCTGCTGGATGAGGACCCCTGGCAGCTGATCGTGCCGGCGAAGGTCTATCACGCCATGCACAAGCGCGGTCGCTGTTGCGGCTGCTTCCCAAATGTGGTCGAAACGATCATTCGGGTCACCGAAAATTACCATGCCCGCTCGGCGGCGAGTGGCGTGGACATCGTTTCACACCTGGATCGCGTCAGAGGCCTGCGCGTCCAATACGGGAGCAGAACCCATGAAAGGCGAACAGCAGATCATAGAGCGGCTTAACGAGGCTCTGTTTCTGGAACTTGGGGCGGTCAATCAATACTGGGTGCATTTCCGGCTGCTGGAAGACTGGGGATACGCCAAGCTAGCGAAAAAGGAACGCGCTGAATCGATCGAGGAAATGCACCATGCCGACCGGCTCGTGGCGCGCATCATCTTCCTCGAGGGCCATCCGAACCTGCAGTCCGTGGCGCCGCTGCGCATCGGGCAGAATGTCAAGGAAGTGCTCGAATCCGATCTTGCCGGCGAATATGACGCGCGCACCGCCTACAAGCGTTCGCGCGAGGTTTGTAACGAAGCAGGCGACTACGTGACGATGAAGCTGTTCGAGGAATTGCTGGCTGACGAGGAAGGTCACATCGACTTTCTCGAGACGCAACTCGACCTGCTCGCCTCGATCGGCGAAGAAAAGTACGGTCAACTCAACGCAGCGTCGGCCGACGAGGCGGAATAAGGATATGCCGGAATGCGGCGCCCCCTAGATTTCATGCGCCGCTTGCGGCCGGCCGAGCATTGTGGCCTGCCGCCTCAGAAGAAGCCGCGATACGGTATCCTTCGCGGCGCCTTTCTTGCCGTGGTGGCGACGCTCACAGCCTCGGCGCTGGCCGGGGCGCCGCAACCGGCGGGGCTTGCCACCAGCCGCACGGATCTGACGCCGAAGGATCTGGCGCGCGTCATCGCCATCACCAGGCCGACCAGCGATTTCTCCAAGCCCGAGCAATTCGAGCTGATGCAGGGCGGCGCCGGCACCTCGAAGAAGGACGTCAACAAGGACGCCTTCTCGCAATCCTCCGCCAACATCAGCTTCGAGGAAGAGGGCACCTTCAAGCTCGGCAACGCCATTTTCCGCAAGAACTGGGTGTCCTCGCCATCCTCGACACAAGCCTCGGATGGGCTCGGTCCGTTGTTCAACGAGCGCGCCTGCCAGAACTGTCATCTGAAGGACGGTCGCGGCCATCCGCCCCAAGGCGACAGCGGCACCACCTCGATGTTCCTGCGCCTGGCAAGGGAAGCCAGTACCGAGGAGGAGAAAGCCGCGCTCGCCGATCACAAGGTGCTCAACTTTCCCGACCCGGTCTATGGCACACAACTTCAGGAGCTAGCCGTTCCCGGCCTGCAGGGCGAAGGCAGGATGCATGTCGATTATCAGGAGCAAAAAGTAAAACTGGCGGACGGCAGCGTCGTGTCGCTGCGTAAGCCGAGCTATTCGGTCGAGGGTCTCGCCTACGGGCCGCTCGATCCGCACACCACGCTGTCGCCGCGCATGACACCGCCGATGATCGGCCTTGGCCTGGTCGAGCAGATCGCTCCCGCCGACATCCTTACGCGTGCCGATGCGGCCGACCGCGATGGTGACGGGATTTCCGGCAGGCCAAACATAATACGCGACGCCAGCAGCGGTGAACTGACGCTCGGCCGTTTCGGCTGGAAGGCGCAGGCGGCATCGATCCGCCAGCAATCGGCGGACGCTTTTGCCGGCGATATTGGCATTTCGACGCCCGAAGTGCCGAAGCACTGGGGCGATTGCAGCGCCGCGGAAAAGACCTGCCTTGGCCTACCTAACGGTGTACAGGAGCGCCTCGGTCCGGTCGAAGCGCCGCCGCCGGTCATGGACCTCGTGACCTTCTATTCGCAAAACCTTGCCGTGCCGGCCCGGCGCGATCTCGACAGACCGGACGTGCTCGCCGGCAAAAAACTATTCTACGATATGGGCTGCATCTCCTGCCATACGCCGAAATTCGTCACCCGTCGCGACACCCCGAACAAGGCGCAGGCCTTCCAGCTGATCTGGCCCTATTCCGATTTCCTGCTGCATGAAATGGGACCCGGTCTTGCCGACGGACAGGCGGTGGGCGAGGCCACGGGAAGCGAATGGCGCACGCCGCCACTGTGGGGCATCGGGCTCACCCAGACCGTCAGCGGCAACACCTTCTTCCTGCATGACGGGCGCGCACGAAGCCTGGCCGAGGCGATTCTGTGGCATGGCGGCGAGGGTCAGAAGGCGCGTGACCGCTTTGCCGCTGCCGATGCGGCCGACCGCGCCGCGCTGATCAAGTTTCTGGAGTCGCTCTGATGCGGAAGCGTCTTGCATTCGCTCTGATGCTGGTCCTCGCCGGTGCGCTGCCGGCATCCGCGACGGTGAAGGCTTCGGATGTGATCCAGCGGGCGATCGACGGCTTCGTCCGCCCGGCCTATGCCAGACTGCATGACCATGCGGACAGCTTGGCCAAGACCATGCACGCGCTTTGCCAAGCGCCCTCGCGAGACAATCTCGATGCGGCACGCGCCGAGTTCGCCGGTGTCGTGGATGCCTGGTCGGTGGTGGAAATCATCCGTTTCGGGCCGATCGCGGAAAACAACCGGCTTGAGCGCATGCTGTTTTGGCCGGACCGCAAGAGCATCGGCCTGAAGCAGGTGCAGGCGGCACTTGCCGGCAAGGATCCGACAGCCGCCGATCCGGCCCAGCTGGCTACAAAGAGCGTCGCCATGCAAGGGCTCGGCGCACTGGAATTCGTCCTCTACGGCGACGGAGCCGGTCAATTGGTCGGCAGGGACGACGCCTATCGCTGCGCCTACGGTGCGGCCATTGCCGGCAATGTCGAGACGATTGCCGGCGAGGTTGGCGATGCCTGGAACGAGCCCAACGGCTTTGCCGCGCTCTGGGCCAATCCGGGTCCGCAGAACGCGCTCTACCACGACGGAACTGAAGCGGTGACCGAACTGGTCGGCGTCTTCATCAACGAGCTGGAAATGGTCCGCGACGTACGCCTGAAAGGCTTCCTGGGCGCCAAGCCGGAGGCCGACAAACCGAAACAGGCGATCTATTGGCGCTCGCAAAACACCGCCCGCTCGCTGACCGGGAATCTGGCGGGCATGGACACGCTGTTCCAGGCCTCGCAGCTTGGCGACGCGCTGCCGGCCGATGCGCGCTGGATGGCAGAATCGGTCCACATCCAGCTCACCAACGGGATCGAGGCGGCCAAGGCGATCAGGGGACCGATCGACAAGGCACTTGCCGATCCGGCGCTGCGCCAGAAGCTCGACTATTTCTCGCTGGTGACATCCAGCCTGACGACCCTGATCGGCACCAGGCTGACCGCCGAATTCGGCCTGACCGCCGGGTTCTCGTCATTGGATGGCGACTGATCATGAGGACGCCGCTGATCGATCGGCGCGATTTCCTGAGGGCCGCAGGCGCTGGTTTCGTAGCGGCGATGGCGCCGTCGGCCTGGGCAAAGACACTCGACGCCGACTCGGTCTTCGCCACCGCTTTCGTCAAGCGCGACGGCAGCTATGGCGCGGCCGTCCTGTCCGAGGCCGGCAAGTTGTTGCACACGATCGATCTGCCCGATCGGGGCCACGACGTTACCTTCGACCCGGTGTCCAATCGTTCGGTGGTGTTTGCCAGGCAGCCGGGCACCTTTGCTGTCGTCTTCGACCATACCGGCCGCTATAAACCGCACACCATTGCCAGCGTTGCCGGCCGGCATTTCTTCGGCCATGGTGTGTTCTCGGCCGATGGCACGCTGCTCTACGCAACCGAGAACGATTTCGACAATGCCGCCGGCGTCGTCGGCGTCTATGACGCGCATGCGAAATTCAAGCGCATCGGCGAGTTCCCGACCTACGGCGTGGGCCCGCACGAACTTCTGCTTCTCTCCGACGGCAGGACAATCGCTGTCGCCAATGGCGGCATCGAAACGCATCCGGATTATGGCCGCGCCGAGCTCAATATCGCAACGATGAAGCCTTCCTATGTTCTGGTCGACCGCCTTACCGGCGATCTCACCGAAAAGCACGAATTACCGCCGGCGCTACACCAACTGTCGATCCGCCATATGGATGCCGACCGCTCCGGCACCGTCTGGTTCGGCTGTCAATACAGGGGGCCCGGTACCGATCGTCCCCCACTGCTCGGCCGCGCGGCGCGCGGCATGGACCTGAAATTACTCGACATGTCGCAGGACGTGCTCTCCGCCTTCAGGAACTATATCGGCTCGGTCGCCGCCAACCCTGCCGCCGGCACCATCGCGGTGTCTTCGCCTGAGGGCAATTCGCTTGCCGTGATCGACGCGGCCAGCGGCCGTATCGTCGCCACCAAGGCGCTGGTCGAGGTTTGCGGCGTTGCAGCCGATGGGGAAAGCTTCATGGCGACGACCGGCGCCGGCGATATCGTCGAGTCCGGTGGCTCGATACATTCCGAGCCTGACTATATCTGGGACAATCACGTGCTGCGTATCGAGCAGGTCGGCTAGTCCCGATACCTATGTGGCGATTGCGTGCGTTGGAACTTACATTCTTGGACCCGCGCCGAAGCCAAGTCGCCTGACGATTTATCCATTATTCCCTTGCGGGGATCAGCCCTGGCGGGCAGAGGGAAGCTGTTTTCGAAACTGTCTCAACCGGCCGCTTCATGAAATTGCTTGCCATCGACTGTGCCGCCAATCTCTGCGCCGCCTGCGTCTACGACGCGGCGGCCGGGAAAGAACTCGGCCGTTCGGTGCTCGATCTCGGTAAGGGTCATGCCGAGCATCTGATGGGTGTCATCGAAAAGGCGTTGGGGACCAGCAGAACCGACTATTCCGGCCTCGGCGCCATTGCCGTTTCGACGGGTCCGGGCTCCTTCACCGGTCTGCGCGTCGGCGTCTCGGCGGCGCGCGGCCTTGCGCTGGCGCTGAAAATCCCGGCGATCGGCGTGACGACTCTGGAGGCCCTGGCGGCGCAAGCGAGAGCGGCATTTCCCGGTCGCGCCGTGCTCGCCGCGCTCGATGCAGGTCGCGAGGAGATCCATGCGGCACTTTACGATGAGAGGTCGGTTCTGATCTTTGGTCCGGCCGTGACCACGCTCTCGCAAGCAGCCGCCATCGCGGTCGACAGATCTGCGGTTCTCGCCGGCACGGCGGCAACCCAAATTGCCGCGGCGGCCGGGCGCAGCTTCGATCTCGGCGGGACGGCGGCCACCGCCGACATCGCCGTCTATGCCCGGCTGGCCGCCGCCCAACGTGCCGGTAAAAAGGGCGAGGGCGAAAAGCCGAAACCGCTCTATCTGCGCGGCGCCGACGCCAAGCCGCAGGCCGGCTTTATTCTATCTAGGCAAAAAAACTGATGCGCATTCCATTCCTCCAGCCGCGTCGCAGGGACTATGCGATCGAGCCGCTGACGGTTGCCGACAGCGCGGCCATGTCGGTGCTGCATCGCGAGGATTTCGCGCGGCCGTGGACCGACGACGAATTCGCCGCGCTGCTCGAGCAGGACACGGTGTTCGGCTATGCCGCGCGCGAGACCGGACAGGGTGCCAAGCCGCCGGTCGGCTTCGTGCTGGCTCGGCTGGCGGCCGGCGAGGGGGAGATCCTGACGGTCGCGGTGGCACGCTCGCATCGGCGCCGGGGGCTCGGCTGGCAATTGATGGATGCGGTGCTGCGTGAACTGCACGCACAGCGCGCCGAGGCACTTTTCCTCGAGGTCGACGAGACCAATGTCGCCGCGATCGCGCTCTACCGGCGGTTCGGCTTCCGCGAGGTCGGCAAGCGCGCCAACTATTACAAGTCGCCGGAGCACGGCCCGACCGGCGCGCTTGTCATGCGCCGCGATCTTCGCTAGCCAAACGCCGGGGTGGTGCGGATGATCGGAAAAATCAGGATTTTCCTGGCCCTGGGGCTGGTTGTCGTCGGCTCATTGGTGCTTGTGCCTTTGCAGATACTGTCGATGAGGACCGGACTCTGGCGCGAGACCTTCATCCTGAAGATCTGGCACAGAATGATCGTCAGGGCGCTGGGGCTGCGCATCCATGTCAAGGGAGCGCTGTCCGGCCAGCGCCCATTGCTGATTGCTGCCAACCACATCTCCTGGACCGACATCATGGTGCTGGGGTCGATGGTCGACGTGACGTTCATCGCCAGGGCCGATATGGCAGGCTGGCCGCTGATCGGCATGCTGTCGAAGCTGCAACGCACCGTCTTCATTGAACGTGAGCGCAAACGCTCGTCGGGCGACCAGGCGAGCGAGATCGCCGGCCGGATGGCCAAGGGCGACGCCATGGTGCTGTTCGCCGAAGGCTCGACCGGCGACGGGAACATGATCCTGCCGTTCAAGAGCACGCTGTTCGGCGCCGCTACAATGGCGATTGCGGAAGGGGCGACCGAACAGGTCTTCATCCAACCGGTGGCGATCGTCTATACGCGCCTGCATGGCGTGCCGCTCGGCCGCCGGCATCGGCCGGTTGCCGCCTGGATCGGCGATGAGGAGCTGATGCCGCACCTCAAGGTGCTGATGGCCGAGGGCGCCCTCGACGTCGAGGTGCATTTTGGCGAGGCGATTGCTTTCTCCAAGGGCTCCAGCCGCAAGGAGACGGCAAAGCAGATGGAACGCCAGGTGCGCGAGATGGTGCAGGCGGCGCTCGCCGAACCGCGCCCGAGCCGGTAGTCTGCGCAGGTTCCGGCCAGATTCGTCTGTTTTTTGTCGGGGAAAGGCGCTAGAAGCCGCGAAATGGAATTGAACACGATAGAACGCGACGACATCGGCGCTGCCGCCGAAAACCTGGTCGTTCCGCCTGCCGCGACCAGAAAGGTCTTCGTCAAGACCTATGGCTGCCAGATGAACGTCTACGATTCGCAGCGCATGACCGATGCTCTGGCGGCCGACGGCTATGCCGCGACAGACGCCATCGGCGAGGCCGATCTGGTGCTGCTCAACACCTGTCACATCCGCGAGAAAGCGGCGGAAAAGGTCTATTCCGAACTTGGGCGCATCCGTGAGCTGAAGGCGGAGCGTGCCAAGGCCGGGCGCGAAATGCTGGTCGGCGTCGCCGGCTGCGTGGCGCAGGCCGAGGGTGCCGAGATCATCCGCCGCTCGCCGGCTGTCGATCTGGTCATCGGTCCGCAGACCTACCACCGGCTGCCCGGGGTGCTGGCGAGGGCGCGGAGCGGCGAAAAGATCGTCGAGACCGATTATGCCGTCGAAGACAAGTTCGAGCATCTGCCGCAGCCGAAGCGCGCCGAACTGATCAGGCGCGGCGTGACGGCGTTCTTGACCGTTCAGGAAGGCTGCGACAAGTTCTGCACCTTCTGTGTCGTGCCCTATACGCGCGGCTCGGAAGTCTCGCGGCCGGTGGCACAGATCGTCGCCGAAGCCGAGCGCCTGGCGGATGCCGGCGTGCGCGAGGTGACGCTGCTCGGCCAGAATGTCAACGCCTGGCACGGAAGAGGTGAAGACGGCGAGGAATGGGGCCTTGGCCGGCTGCTGTTCAGGCTGGCAGAGATTCCAGGTCTGGCGCGGCTGCGCTACACGACCAGCCATCCGCGCGACATGGACGATGAATTGATCGCCGCCCATCGTGATTTGCCTACGCTGATGCCCTATCTACATTTACCGGTGCAATCCGGCTCCGACCGCATACTCAAGGCGATGAACCGCAGGCATATGGCCAAGGACTATCTGACGTTGATCGACCGCATCCGTGCCGCACGGAACGACATCGCACTGTCCGGCGATTTTATTGTCGGCTTTCCCGGTGAGACGGAAGCGGATTTCGAGGCGACGATGCAGTTGGTCGAAGACGTCAACTATGCCTCGGCCTTCTCGTTCAAATATTCTCCGCGCCCCGGCACGCCGGGCGCGGAGATGGGCGATCACGTGCCGGAGGCCGTCAAGGACGAGCGCCTGCAGCGGCTGCACGCGCTGCTTCTGAAACAGCAGCAGCATTTCGGCGCAAGCCTGGTCGGCAGGACTATCGACACGCTGATCGAAAAGCCTGGCCGCCAGGCCAGCCAGAAGGTTGGCCGCTCGCCGTGGCTGCAGCCGGTTATTGTTGATGAAAAGGCCGGCGAAATCGGTGACATTATCCAGGTACGAATCACGAAGACGGGCTACAACAGCCTGTTCGCCGAATTGGCCTGAAGGCCTCGGCAGATGAGGAGAGACGGTTGAGCGCTGCTGAAGTCAAGAACCTGCCCCAGAATCTACCCTCCGGGGCCTCGGATATCGCGCACATCGTACTGACTTTCGACAATAACAAGCTTGCCAGCGCCCTTTACGGCCAGTTCGACGAGAATCTGGCCAGGCTCGAGCAGAAGCTCGGCGTCGATATCCGCTCGCGTGGCAACCAATTGACCATCAAGGGCTCTTCCTCGGCCGCCGAGCAGGCGCGCCGCGCCTTGGACAATCTTTACGGCATTCTGCAGAAAGGCACCGATATCGGCCAGTCCGATGTCGACGGCGCCGTGCGCATGGCGATCGCCACCGACGACCAGCTGACGCTGCCGACGCTGGAGCGCAAGGGCAAGGTGTCCGCCGCCCAGATATCGACGCGCAAGAAGACCATCTATGCCCGCTCGCTCAACCAGGACGCCTATATGCGCGCGCTGGAGCGGTCGGAACTCGTCTTCGGCATCGGCCCGGCCGGCACCGGAAAGACCTATCTGGCGGTGGCGCATGCGGCAATGCTGCTCGAACGTGGCATGGTCGAACGGATCGTGCTGTCGCGCCCCGCGGTCGAGGCCGGTGAACGGCTTGGCTTTCTGCCGGGTGACATGAAGGAGAAGGTCGATCCCTATCTGCGGCCGCTCTATGACGCGCTCTACGACATGATGCCGGCCGACAAGGTCGAGCGGGCGATTGCTGCTGAGGTCATCGAGATCGCGCCGCTGGCATTCATGCGCGGCCGTACGCTGGCGCACGCTGCCGTCATCCTCGACGAGGCGCAGAACACCACGCCGATGCAGATGAAGATGTTCCTGACCCGGCTCGGCGAGAACTCGCGCATGATCGTCACCGGCGATCCGACCCAGATCGATCTGCCGCCAAACACCAAATCCGGCCTGGTCGAGGCGCTGAGAATCCTCGACGGCGTCACCGGCATGGTGACCGTACGCTTCAATGAAGGCGACGTCGTCAGGCATCCTCTGGTCGCCGAGATCGTCAAGGCCTACGACCGTGACGGCAAGCTGGCCAGGGGTTTGGGTGTCGAAAGCTGATACGATTATGCGGCCGCATGGCTGAGGAGCAAAAGGCGGGGGGACCGCTTCCCGTCGAAATCGATATCGCGATCGAGGCGGGCGACTGGCCCGACGAGGCGGTGCTGATGCGGCTGGTCGACCACGCCGTCTCGGCCGCCTTTGCCGAAACCGGTGCCGACGGCCGTTCCGAGCTCAGCATCGTCTTTTCCGACGATGCCCGTATCCGCACGCTCAATGCCGGCTGGCGTGGCAAGGACAAGCCGACCAACGTCCTGTCTTTTCCAGCTTTTCCGTTTGCCAGGGGAGGGCCTCTGCCGCCGATGCTCGGCGACATCGTGCTGGCCGCCGAGACTGTCGCGCGCGAGGCGGCACTGGAAGACAAGCCCATCGAGGACCATATCTCCCATCTCGTCATCCATGGCCTGCTGCATTTGCTGGGCTATGATCACGAAACGGATGCCGAAGCGGAACTGATGGAAGCGACAGAGCGCGCAGCACTTGCGAGGCTTGCCATTCCCGATCCCTACACGTAATTACAAAAGACCAATTGACCGGACGATGATGAACGACAAACCAGAGACTGCCGCCCGCTCCGACGCCGGCAGTGTGATCAAGCCTTCCGAAACGACGGAAGAGGGCTCGAGTCCGAGTACCACGACCGGCAGCTTCGCCAGCGAGGCATCGCCTGCCGGTCCTTCCCTGTTCGATCGCGTGCTCGGGCTTTTCAGGCACCGCAACGGCACCAGCCTGCGCGAGGAGATTGCCGGTGCGCTTGCCGAAACGGCGAGCGATGCAGAATCCTTCTCGCCCGGCGAACGCGCCATGCTCAACAATATCCTGCGCCTGCGCGAAGTGCGGGTCGAGGACGTCATGGTGCCGCGCGCCGACATCGAGGCGGTCGAGATCACCACGAAGCTCGGCGACCTTCTGGGGTTGTTCGAGCAGTCCGGCCATTCCCGCATGCCGGTCTATTCGGAGACGCTCGACGATCCGCGCGGCATGGTCCATATCCGCGACGTGCTGGCGCATATCACCAAGGTCGCCCGCGTCAGAAAGGGCAGGACGACCAGGAAAACTCCGGTCGCGACGGTTCTCGATCTCGCCCAGGTCGATCTGGCGCGCACCATAGGCGATCTCAGCCTGATCCGACCGGTGCTGTTCGTGCCGCCGTCGATGCTCGCCTCCGACCTGATGGGGCGAATGCAGACGACGCGCACCCAGATGGCGCTGGTCATCGACGAATATGGCGGCACTGACGGTCTCGTCTCGCTCGAGGATATCGTCGAGATGGTGGTCGGCGACATCGAGGACGAGCATGACGAAGACGAGCCGATGATTACCCAGGCCGGCGAAGGCGTCTTCATCGTCGACGGCAAGGCCGAGATCGACGACGTCGCCAAGATGATCGGCGAGGATTTCGCCGCCGGCGAGCACGGCGAATATGTCGACACGATCGGCGGCATGATCTTCAACACGCTTGGCCGGGTGCCGGCGCGCGGCGAAGTGGTGCAGGCCATACCCGGCTTCGAGTTCCATGTGCTCGACGCCGATCCGCGCCGCGTCAAGCGCGTGCGCATCGTCGAGACCCTGAAGGGCGAGCGCCGCCGCCGCGCCGTCCGCACCGAGCAGGCTTGAAGGACGCGGCTTGCCCGATGCCGGTTGAGGACCCGTTCAAGCACTCAACCTTGGGCTCGGGTGTCTTCTACCAGAATCCGCGGGCCGCATTGACATGGCTTGAAAAGGCTTTCGGCTTCGAGCCGAGCATGGTGGTCAGCGATGCTAATGGCAGGCTCGTCCATTCCGAGATGCGGTTCGGCGACGGCTATATCATCGTCGATTCCGAATGGGCCGACCATATAGCCAGCCCGGCTTCAGTTGCAGGCAAGAACACGCAGTCGGTCTATGTACGCCTGAAGGACGGGATAGATGCCCACTGCGATCGTGCAAGGGCGGCGGGAGCCGAGATCGTCGAGGAGCCTGCCGACCAGCTCTACGGTGAACGGCAGTACAGGGCGCGCGATCCTGAAGGCCATGTCTGGACCTTTTCCCAGACTGTCCGCTCCGTCCCACGCGAAGAGGCTGAGCGGCTGGGCGGACTGAAGATCGAAGGCTGGCATCGATAGCTATGAGCGGACTTGTTCGCTCTTATCCGGTTTGGAGCCAAGCCCGCGGCCTGATAAATCTTGCTTCCTGATTCGCACGACTCGGAAGCATAGATGGAGCGCCAGGCCGGCCGGATAATTCTGCTTTGGGGCTGGCGGCGCGCGCTGGTTGCGTTTCTTGCCGGGGCGCTGGCGGTTCTTGCCCAGGCGCCGTACGATTTCTTCGCCGTCTGTTTCGTTTCGTTTCCCCTGCTGGTGTGGCTACTCGACGGCGCGACCGGCGAAGCCTCGGGCGGTTTTCTGCGGCGCTTGCTGCCGGCTTTCGCCATCGGCTGGTGGTTCGGTTTCGGCTACTTTCTTGCCGGTCTCTGGTGGGTCGGCTCGGCGCTTCTGGTCGAGGCCGACAGCTTCGCCTGGGCCTTGCCGTTCGCGGTGGTCGGCATCCCCCTCGCGCTCGCCTTCTTCTATGGCTTCGCCGCCGTGGTCGCCCGGCTGTTGTGGAGCAACGACATCGGACGCATCGCGGCACTTGCCTTCGGCTTTGCCTTGGCGGAATGGCTGCGCGGCTTCCTGTTCACCGGCTTTCCCTGGAATGCCGTCGGCTATGCGGCGATGCCGGTGCCTTTGCTGATGCAGAGCGTATCGGTGACCGGCATGGTCGGCATGGACGCGCTTGCGGTCTTCGTCTTTGCGCTGCCGGCGCTGCTTGCGGCGCGCCGGCATCTCCGCCTCGGCGCGGCATTGCTTGTCGTTCTCGTCGCCGCCCATGCCGGCTTCGGCTATATCCGGCTCGCCGCCCCCGAAAAGCCGGCCGCCCGCAGTCTTGACGTCCGTATCGTGCAGCCTGCCGTCGACCTTACGGAAAAATGGGATACCTCGGTGCGTGACCGTATCTTCGCCACCATGATGGGGCTTTCGGCCAAGGCGCCGGAACCCGGCCATGACAGGCCGCAATTGATCCTGTGGCCGGAGACGTCCGTGCCGTTTCTGTTCACCGAACGTCCGGATGCCCTGCCTGCGATCGGAGAGATGCTTGGCGATGGCCAGATGCTGGTCGCCGGCGTCGTTCGCGAGGAAGGCGGCTCGGTGGCCGGCAGCCGTTACTACAACTCTGTGGTGGCGATCGACGAAAGAGGCGAAATCATCGATGCCGTCGACAAGGTCCACCTGGTACCCTTCGGCGAATACCTGCCTTTCGCCGATCTGCTCGGCCGCTTCGGGCTTGAGCAGCTTGTTGCCGGTCCAATGACCTTCGCGGCGGGCAATGAGCGGCATCCGATCGCGCTGCCCGGCGGTATCCGGGCGCTGCCGTTTATTTGCTATGAGGTCATCTTTCCCGATCTGGTCGCAGTTGACGCAACGTCAGCCGAGCTTATTGTGAACGTCACCAATGACGCCTGGTTCGGCGACACGCCGGGGCCGTACCAGCACTTCAGGCAGGCGCAGATCCGGGCGGTGGAGAATGGGGTGCCCCTGTTGCGCGCGGCTAATAACGGCATTTCGGCCGTTGTCGACCCACGCGGTCGCATCGTCGACGCGCTGGCAATCGATGCACGCGGCGCGATCGATGTGCGTGTGCCGATCTCCGACCAAGCCATCGTTTCCTCCGGCCAACGACGCATTAACGGAATGCTGATCATGTTTTTGCTTGCCGTTGCGGCATGCATTTTGAACGTAAGGCAAAGGCTACGGGCGAATTGACAGCCGACACATTAGAAACTCATACTGTAAGCGCCTGAAAATTTTCGAAGTCGATAAGGTCGTTCTGTTGGGGCACGGGCCGCGGCGTCGTTTGGGCAGCAAAATAGAAAAAGCCGGAAAAATTCGGCGAGGAAAAAATGACAGAAGAAAACAAGAAAAAGCCGAATCCGATCGACATCCACGTCGGAAGCCGCATCCGGCTTCGCCGCAATATGCTGGGAATGAGCCAGGAAAAACTGGGTGAAAACCTCGGCATAACGTTCCAGCAGATCCAAAAGTACGAAAAGGGCACCAATCGCGTCGGCGCCAGCCGTTTGCAGGCAATCGCCTCCATACTCGGCGTCCCCGTCGCCTTCTTTTTCGAGGATGCGCCCGGTCAGGAGCCCGTGGGCAACCGTGGATTTGCCGAGGATGCTTCGATGACCTCCGCCGTCGAATTCTGCGGCAGCCCGGAAGGCCTCCAGCTGAATCGCGCCTTCGTCAAGATCGCCGATGTGAAAGTGCGCCGCAAGATCATCGAGCTGGTGAAGTCGCTTTCCACCGACGAAGTCGATTGACTGGCCCGTGAAGAGTTCAACAAGGAAGGGCTCGTCGTAGCTGGGCATGCAATTTCTCGCGGCTGCGCGCATTGAGGGATGTTCATTCCGCAGATGCCCTAAAGCGCAGATCGATTTCGCTCGACTCGCTTCCTCGAAGCCGTTTTCCTCTATCTGTTGGTGCAAGGGCTGATCGCAGTGCGCCCTGCCGCCGTCTCTGGATGCAAAGATAATAACGTCAAAATTCATGCCAGAACGGCTGCATGGCTTGACGAGCGACGCCCGGCACCGTTAACAACTGGCGCGCCAAAATCGGCGGCCTGCCGATATCTTTTTCAAGAGGGGACACCCGTGACGCGGCACAATTACTTCTTCACCTCGGAATCCGTTGCCGAGGGCCATCCCGACAAGGTCTGCGACCGCATCTCCGACGAGATTGTCGATCTCGTCTATCGCGAAGCCAGAAAGACCGGCATGGACCCGTGGAAGGTCCGCGTTGCCTGCGAGACGCTTGCGACGACCAATCGCGTTGTCATCGCCGGCGAGGTGCGCGTCCCCGAGACGCTGCTCAAGAAGGACAAGGAGGGCAACGTCCTGAAGGATGCGGCCGGCCATCCGATCGTCAACCCGGCCAAGTTCAAGTCGGTCGCTCGCAAGGCGATCCGCGAAATCGGCTACGAGCAGGCCGGCTTCCACTGGAAGACAGCCAAGATCGAGGTCCTGCTGCACGGCCAGTCGCCGGATATCGGCCAAGGCGTCGACAACGCCTCCGACCGGCAAGGCGAGGAGGGAGCCGGCGACCAGGGCATCATGTTTGGCTATGCCTGCCGCGAAACCCCGGACCTGATGCCGGCGCCGATCTATTACAGCCACAAGATCCTCGAATTGCTGGCGGCTGCGCGCCATGAAGGCAGCGGTGATGCCGGCAGGCTCGGGCCGGATGCCAAGAGCCAGGTCACCGTCCGCTATGTCGACGGCAAAGCGGCGGAAGTGACGCAGATCGTGCTGTCGACCCAGCATCTCGATGAGACGTGGGATTCGAAGAAGGTGCGCAACGTCGTCGAGCCCTATATTCGCGAAGCACTGGGCGACCTGAAGATTGCCGACAATTGCAACTGGTACATCAATCCGACCGGCAAGTTCGTCATCGGCGGGCCTGATGGCGACGCCGGCCTGACCGGCCGCAAGATCATCGTCGACACTTATGGTGGGGCTGCGCCTCATGGCGGCGGCGCTTTTTCTGGCAAGGACACCACCAAGGTCGACCGCTCGGCGGCCTATGCGGCGCGTTATCTCGCCAAGAACGTGGTTGCCGCAAAGCTCGCCGATCGCTGCACCATCCAGCTTTCCTATGCGATCGGTGTCGCCCAGCCGCTGTCGATCTACGTCGACCTGCACGGCACCGGCAAGGTCGACGAGGCAAAACTCGAGCGTGCACTGCGCGCCGTGATGGACCTGTCGCCGTCCGGCATCCGCCGCCACCTCGATCTCAACAAGCCGATCTATGCCAAGACGTCGTCCTACGGCCATTTTGGCCGCAAGGCCGGCCGCGACGGATCCTTCTCCTGGGAGAAGACCGATCTCGCCAAGGCGCTCAAGGACGCTCTCGCCGAACCGGTCGCCGAAGCAGTCGCCGCCTAACCGCGGCGCCTATGGATCCGAAGGACCGGCCAAGCCGTGCGACCGAGGCCTTTTTCGGTCGCCGGCGCGGCAAGACCATTCGACCACAACAGGCAGCGGCGCTGGAGAGCGGCTTCGCCGCCTACAAGCTCGATCTGACGGTTGAACCGCCGGCCGACTTGCGCAGCCTTTTCGAAGCCGAAGTTTCGGCTGTCCAGCTCGAAATCGGTTTTGGCGGCGGCGAACATCTTCTGCACCGTGCTACGGCCAGCCAGACGACCGGCTTTATCGGTGTCGAGCCTTTCGTCAACGGCATGGCCAAGATGATGATGGCGGTCCGGAAGCGGCCGCTTGCCAATCTGCGCGTCTATGACGACGACGCCACACGTCTGCTGGACTGGCTGCCGCAGGCTTCGCTTGACGGCATTGACCTTCTCTATCCGGATCCGTGGCCGAAGAAGAAGCACTGGAAGCGGCGCTTCGTCAGCCCGGTCAATCTCGACCGCTTCGCGCGCGTCCTGAAGCACGGCGGAAAATTCCACTTTGCGTCCGATATCGACAGCTATGTGAACTGGACGCTCCTGCATTGCCGGGCGCACGACGCCTTCACGTGGCAGGCAAGCGAAGCAGCCGACTGGCACCGGCCCTATGATGGCTGGCCGGGGACGCGCTATGAGGCCAAGGCCATTCGCGAAGGCCGACGGCCCGCCTATCTCACCTTCGTGCGGAAATAAGCGGGAAATTAGAGCTGAGCACAAGGCGAGCGGGCCGAAGGCTCTCGGCGGCCACTTGGCTCAGAAGCGACGGATCTTGTCGAAGGCTGCCGGCTCCATGCCGAGATTGCGCAGATCATGCGCACGCGGCTTGCGACCGCGTTCCACAGCCCGCGACGCGGCTACGGCGCTGCCGAACACGCTAAAGACATCGCCTATGGCTGAAAAAAATCCACGATTGTTCATGATGGGACCCTTTCGAGCGCAGTGAGCGCTCCAATTGTGCAATGCAACGTAGATAGTCGTGCGTGGCCGGTGCTCAAACGGTGATCACTGCATGGGCGCCATGCATTTGGAGCAGCGCTGCGGACTCGGAGCCTTGCCGTCATGCAGGACGGGCTTGAAACGAGGACCACGATCGTCTATATCAGCTTCAAATTCTTGGTCGGTATGACGAAGAGTGGGTCCACCCGGTCCCGCTCTTTTTTATTACCTGCCGACCGACAGAAATCGAGTGACGGGACCGAATGACAGTGACGGCAAGCGAAGGCGACGACCGCATCATCCGCGAAAGCGGCATCGATGCGCGCATCGCGCTGATCGTTCAGCCGGTACTGCGCGCCATTGGCTTCCGCTTGGTACGTGTGCACTTGTCGGGCCAGAACGGGCTGACGCTGCAGATCATGGCCGAGCGCGAGGACGGCACCATGACGGTCGAGGATTGTGAAGAGGTCAGCCGGGCGGTATCGCCGGCGCTCGATGTCGATGATCCGATCGAGAAGGCTTATCATCTCGAAGTGTCGTCGCCGGGCATCGACCGGCCGCTGGTCCGCAAATCGGACTTTGCAGCCTGGACCGGCCATCTGGTGAAGATGGAAACGTCGGTTCTCGTCGCCGACCGTAAGCGCTTCAAGGGCAAGATCGCCGAAAGCGACGCGGACGGTGTGCTGATCGAGCGTGACAAGGCCGCTTACGGCGAGGAGCCGACGGTACGTGTTCCCTACGATGCGATTGCCGAAGCGCGGCTGATTCTGACCGACGACCTTATCCGCGATGCGCTGTCGAAGGACAATCGGGCGCGCAAGGAAGCCAGGAAACGCCGCGGCGAACCCGAAGACGCACCAGAGGGTGCGGAAGACGAAACCGAACAGGAAATGTGATTGGGCTGCCGGCCGTAAAGGTCGGCAACAAGCTCGGGAGAAAGAAGATGGTTGTAAGCGCCAACAGGCTTGAACTGCTGCAGATCGCCGATGCGGTCGCGCGTGAAAAGTCGATCGACAAGTCGATCGTCATCGCCGCCATGGCCGATGCGATCCAGAAGGCCGCGCGCTCGCGCTACGGCCAGGAAACCAATATCCGCGCCGACATCAATGCCAACACCGGCGAGATGAAGCTGCAGCGGCTGATGGAAGTGGTCGAGAAGGTCGATGACTACGCGACGCAGATTGCCATTTCCTCGGCGCGCGAGCGCAATCCGGACGCCCAGCTCGGCGATTTCATTGCCGAACAGCTACCGCCGATGGATTTTGGCCGCATCGCCGCCCAGTCGGCCAAGCAGGTCATCGTGCAGAAGGTGCGCGAGGCCGAGCGCGACCGGCAATATGACGAATACAAGGACCGTATCGGCGAGATCGTCAACGGTACCGTCAAGCGCGTCGAATACGGCAACGTCATCGTCGATCTCGGCCGCGGCGAAGCGATCATCCGCCGCGACGAGCTGATTCCGCGCGAAAACTACAAGTATGGCGATCGCGTCCGTGCCTATGTCTATGACGTGCGCCGCGAACAGCGCGGCCCGCAGATATTCCTGTCGCGCACCCATCCGCAGTTCATGGCGAAGCTGTTCACCATGGAAGTGCCGGAAATCTACGACGGCATCATCGAGATCAAGTCGGTCGCCCGCGATCCGGGTTCGCGCGCCAAGATCGCTGTCATCTCGCGCGACAGCTCCATCGATCCGGTCGGTGCCTGCGTCGGTATGCGCGGCAGCCGCGTCCAGGCGGTCGTCGGTGAATTGCAGGGCGAGAAGATCGACATCATTCCTTGGTCGCCTTCGGCGGCGTCCTTCATTGTCAATGCATTGCAGCCGGCGGAAGTCGCCAAGGTCGTGCTCGACGAGGATGCCGAGCGCATCGAGGTCGTCGTTCCCGACGATCAGCTGTCGCTGGCCATCGGCCGCCGCGGCCAGAACGTCCGTCTTGCCTCGCAGCTCACCGGCTGGGATATCGACATCCTGACCGAGCAGGAAGAGAGCGAACGCCGCCAGAAGGAATTCGTCGAACGGTCGTCGCTGTTCATGGAAGCCCTCGACGTCGACGAGATGGTCGGCCAGGTGCTCGCTTCCGAAGGCTTCACCAGCGTCGAAGAGGTCGCGTATGTCGACTCCGGCGAAATCGCGTCGATCGACGGCTTCGACGAGGACACGGCTTCGGAAATCCAGACCCGCGCCCGCGAATATCTGGAGAAGATCGAAGCCCAGCATGACGAGAAGCGCAAGGCGCTCGGCGTCAAGGACGAGCTGCGCGAGATTCCCGGCATCACCACCGCCATGATGGTGACGCTCGGCGAGGACGGCGTGAAGACGATCGAGGATTTCGCCGGCTACGCCGCCGACGACCTGACCGGTTGGAAGGAACGCAAGGACGGCGAGACGAAGGTATTCCCGGGTGTGCTCGCCAACCACGGCGTATCACGCGCCGATGCCGAGCAGATGGTCCTGGCCGCTCGCCTGAAGGCTGGCTGGATCACCGAAGACGAGCTTGCCGCCGAGGGCGTGCCGGCTGACGAAACCGTCGGTGCGTGAGGTGAAACCGCATCGCACCGAACCCGCCCTTGGACGAGATGAACGATCGCACCTGCATCGTCACCCGCAGGCAAGCCGAACCGGATGAACTGATCCGTTTCGTCGTCGGCCCGGATTCGGCCGTCGTTCCGGACATCAAGAGAAACCTGCCCGGCCGCGGTTGCTGGGTGACGGCCGACCGCCTACATATAGAAAAGGCAGCGGCCAAAAACCTGTTTGCCCGTGCTTTTAAGGCGCAGGTGAGCGTGCCGGCCGATCTTGGCGGCATGGTCGACGCGCTGCTTTCCAGGTCCGCTCTGGGCATGCTTGGCCTGGCCCGCAAGGCGGGCGCCATAGCGCTCGGAGCGACCAAGGTCGAGAGCGCCGTGCGCGGCGGACTTGCACTTTTCGTGCTCCACGCGACCGAGGCTTCCGACGATGGCGTCCGCAAGATAAGCCAGGCGCGACGGGCAACCGTCCACCTTGGCGGGCCTGCGATCCGCGCTTACAAACTTTTCTCCGAGGCCGAGTTGAGCTTGGCATTGGGGGGTACAAATGTGATACATGCTGCCGTTCTCGCGGGAGACGCGGGCAGGGCGGTCCAGAAGCGCATGGTTGCGCTCGACCGATATCGGGGCGGTTCCCCGGACGATCTGGCAATGCTTGCGGCCGTTGCTGACGAAGATGATGCCGCAGAGGATATGGAATGAGCGATACGAAATCGGGCGACGACAAGACGCTGAGTGTTACGCCGAAGAAGACCTTGACGCTGAAGCGCCCCGGTATGGAACAGGGCACGGTGCGCCAGAACTTCTCGCACGGCCGCACCAAGTCGGTGGTCGTCGAGACCAAGAAGCGCAAGTTCTCGCTGCCCGGCGACAAGCCGGAGCCGGCGGCAGCGCCTGTTTCCGTCTTCACGCCGAAGCCGGTCGCGGCAGCGCCTGCCGTGCAGGAAGCTCCCAAGGCGCCTCCCCCTCCGCCGCCGGTCGAACGCGGCGGCATGGTGCTGAACGAGTTGTCGCGCCAGGAAATGGAAGCGCGCCGCCGGGCTCTCGAGGGCTCGAAGGTCCGCGATGTCGAGGATCGCCAGCGCGCCATCGAGGAAGCCAAGCGCCGCAGCGAGGACGAAGAGCGCCGCCGCCGCGAGCGCGAGGAATCGGCTCGCCGTCAGGCCGAGGAAGAGGCACGGCTGCAAGCCGAGGCCGAATCCCGCCGCCGTGCCGAGGAAGAGGCGCGCCGCCGTGCGCCGCTCGCCGCCGAACTGGCAACAGTCGATGACGAGGAAGAGGTCAAACCGAAGCGGACCGGTGCCGGCGCACCAGTGCGCCGTCTGGTCACGCCGGAAGTGGCGCGTCCGGCCAAACCGACCAAGGGCGAGGAAGACCGCCGCCGCGGCAAGCTGACGCTGAATTCGGCGCTTTCCGACGAGGATGCGCGCGCCCGCTCGCTCTCGTCGATGCGCCGCCGTCAGGAGAAATTCAAGCGCGCGTTGCATAACGAGCCACGCGAGAAAGTCATGCGTGAAGTGATCCTGCCCGAAACCATCACCATCCAGGAGCTGGCGCAGCGCATGTCCGAGCGCGCTGTCGACGTGGTCAAGTTCTTCATGAAGCAGGGCCAGATCCTGAAGCCTGGTGACGTCATCGACGCCGACACGGCCGAACTCGTCGCCACAGAATTTGGCCACACGGTCCGCCGCGTCGCCGAGTCAGACATCGAAGAGGGCTTGTTCAACATCGCCGATCGTCCCGAGGACCTGCGGCCGCGTCCGCCGGTGGTAACGATCATGGGCCATGTCGATCACGGCAAGACCTCGTTGCTCGATGCCATCCGCAATGCCAACGTCGTCTCCGGCGAGGCCGGCGGCATTACCCAGCATATCGGGGCCTATCAGGTCGAGAAGAACGGTCACAAGATTACCTTCATCGACACTCCCGGCCACGCCGCCTTCACGGCGATGCGTGCCCGCGGTGCCCAGGCGACCGATATCGCCATCCTGGTGGTGGCAGCCGACGACAACGTCATGCCGCAGACGATCGAATCGATCAATCATGCCAAGGCGGCCGGCGTTCCGATCATTGTGGCGATCAACAAGATCGATAAGCATGACGCCGACCCGCAGAAGGTGCGTTCGGAACTGCTGCGCCACGAGGTGTTCGTCGAATCGATGGGCGGCGAGGTGCTGGATGTCGAGGTGTCGGCGACCAAGGGCATCAATCTCGACAAGTTGCTCGAAGCGATCCTGCTGCAGGCCGAAATCCTCGACCTGAAGGCCAATCCGGACCGCACCGCGGAAGGCGTGGTCATCGAAGCCCAGCTCGACAAGGGCCGCGGCCCAGTCGCTACCGTGCTGGTGCAGACCGGCACGTTGATGCCGGGCGACATTCTCGTCGCCGGCAACGAATGGGGCCGGGTACGCGCGCTCGTCAATGATCGCGGCGAGCAGGTCAAGGAAGCGCCGCCGGCAATGCCGGTGGAAGTCCTCGGTCTGCAAGGTACGCCGCTGGCCGGCGACCGCTTCGCCGTTGTCAACAACGAAGCCCGCGCCCGCGAGATCACCGAATATCGCCAGCGTCTGGCGCGTGAGAAGGCGGTGGCCAGGCATGCCGGCCAGCGCGGCTCGCTTGAACAGATGATGTCGCAGTTGCAGACCAGCGGATTGAAGGAATTCCCGCTGGTCATCAAGGGCGACGTGCAGGGCTCGATCGAGGCGATCAACGCCGCGCTCGACAATCTCGGCACCGACGAGGTGCGCGCCCGCATCGTCCATGCCGGGGCCGGCGGCATCACCGAAAGCGACGTGTCGCTGGCGGAAACTTCCGGGGCTGCGATCATCGGCTTCAACGTTCGCGCCAATGCGCAGGCCCGCGCAGCCGCGGCTGCGGCAGGCATCGAGATCCGCTACTATTCGATCATCTACAATCTGGTCGATGATGTGAAAGCGGCGCTCTCCGGCCTGCTCTCGCCGGAGCGTCGCGAGACCTTCATCGGCAATGCCGAGATCCTCGAGATCTTCGACATCACCAAGGTCGGCAAGATCGCCGGCTGCCGTGTCACCGAAGGCAAGGTCGAGCGTGGTGCGGGCGTCCGCCTGATCCGCGACAACGTCGTCATCCACGAAGGCACGCTGAAGACCCTGAAGCGCTTCAAGGACGAGGTTTCGGAAGTTCCGGGCGGCCAGGAATGCGGCATGGCCTTCCAGAACTACGAGGACATGCGCGTCGGCGACGTCATCGAGTGCTTCCGCGTCGAGATGGTGACCAGGACGCTCTGAGCTCGAACGTTCGAGTTCGGGCATCCATCGAGACCGGGCGGTGGTCGAAAGACCGCCGCCCAAACCATATGAGACATGTGGTGCGGTCCTATCCCGCGCCCCACGATTTCAGGATAGAGAAAAAAATGCCCCGTTCAATCACATCAGGCCCATCCCAGCGCATGCTTCGCGTCGGCGAGCAGGTGCGCCATGCTCTGTCGGAAACCTTGCAGCGTGGCGAGATCCTCGATCCGCTGATCGAGAATGCCGTGGTGTCGGTCTCGGAAGTGCGCATGTCGCCCGATCTCAAGATCGCCACCGCCTTCGTCTCGCCGCTCGGCGCCAAGGATGCCGGCGTGGTGGTCGAAGCGCTCAACAAGCATGCGAAGTTCGTCCGCGGCCGTGTCTCCGGCGCGCTGCGGCAGATGAAGTACATGCCGGAATTCCGCTTCCGGCTCGACACCAGCTACGACAATTTCCAGAAGATCAACGAATTGCTGCACTCGCCCGAAGTGGCGCGCGATCTCAGCGCCGACGACAAAGACAAAGACGACCGGAAGGACAGCGAATAGTGGCGCGTCGCGGCAAGAAGAAGGGCCGGCCGATCTCGGGCTGGCTGGTACTGGACAAGCCGGTCGGCATGGGCTCGACTGAAGCCGTCTCCAAGATCAAATGGCTGTTCCAGGCGGAAAAGGCCGGCCATGCCGGCACGCTCGACCCGCTGGCGTCCGGCATGCTGCCGATCGCGCTCGGCGAAGCGACCAAGACCGTGCCATACGTCCAGGACGGCGCCAAGGTCTACCGCTTCACGGTTGCCTGGGGCGAGGAGCGTTCGACCGACGACCTCGAAGGCCCGGCGACCAAAAGCTCGGACCGCCTTCCGGCGGAATCCGAAGTGCTGGCGCTGCTTTCGAAATATACCGGCGTGATCATGCAGACACCGCCGCAATTCTCGGCGATCAAGATCGCCGGCGAGCGCGCCTACGACCTTGCCCGCGATGGCGAGACGATCGACATTCCGCCACGCGAGGTCGAGATCGGCCGGCTCGATCTGGTCGAGCACATGGCCGATCGCACCATCTTCGAGGTCGAATGCGGCAAGGGCACCTATGTCCGCTCGCTGGCGCGCGACATGGGCCGCGACCTTGGCTGCTTTGGTCACATCGCCGAGCTGCGGCGGGTCGAGGTCGAGCCGTTCACGCAGGAAGATTTCGTCACCTTGGCCGAGCTGGAAGCCGCCCGCTTCGGCGAACAGAGCGAGGAAGGTTCGCAAACAGCGGACGCGCCGATCGACTTCGGTGCCATCGATGCACTTCTGGTCGAGACCGCCGCCGCGCTCGAATGCCTGCCGCAGGTCGCGATCAGCGATGATGCGGCAACCAAAATCCGCCTCGGCAATCCGGTCATCATTCGCGGCCGTGACGCGCCGGTAGAAGCGGAGGAGGCCTGCGCCACCGCGCGCGGCAAGCTGGTCGCCATCGGCGCCATCGAGCAAGGCATGTTCAAGCCAAAGCGGGTCTTTATCGGGTAACAGCTATCTCTCGGCGCATGATCTCCAACCGGATTCTATTTTGGGAAAGGATCATGCGCTAAATCAACAGCGCTACGGCGTCGTTTGCCGTCCGAAAGGACGCGCGGCACCGACGCTGCATTCGAGGGGGCACATGGCAAAGGCTGAGACGGGCAGGAAGCGGGCGGTGCTCAACACACGGCGGCCGCCCGTCGGGGCTTCGCCGGGCACGCTGATCGCCGACCCGGCGGCACGCCGCTCGGAGCTCAGGCTGACATTGATCTCGCCCGAAAAGTTCAAGACCATCGACAATGCCAGCATCGACGACGTCAACACCCATTGCCACAATTGGCCGGTTATCTGGCTCGATTGCACAGGCCTCGCCAACATCCAGCTGATCGAGGAGATCGGCCGGATCTTCAACCTGCATCCGTTGGCGCTGGAAGATGTCGTCAACACCGGCCAGCGGCCGAAGGTGGATTTCTTCGAGGACCATGCCTTTGTCGTCGTCAGGATGATCGACGATGTCACCGCGCATCGCTACGAACAGATCGCCGTCTTCTTCGGCAGGAACTTCGTCGTCACCTTTCAGGAGCGCGAAGGCGACCCGTTCGATCCCGTGCGCAAGCGGATCGCAAGCTCGGTGCCCAACCGCTTGCGCTCGCGCGGCGCCGACTATCTCGCCTATGCTTTGATCGACGCCATCGTCGACAGCTATTTCCCGCCGATCGAGGCTGCCGGCGAATTGGTCGACAGCATTGAGGACCAGATGCTGAACCAGGCGCACAAGCATCAGATGCGGCAGCTTCACGAATTGCGGCGCGATGCCAATGTGCTGAAGGGCGTGCTTTGGCCGATGCGCGACGCGCTGGCGACCATGATCCGCAACGACGTCTCTTATGTGAAGGCCGAAACCAAGATATTTCTGAACGACACGCTCGATCATTCGCTGCGTTTGATCGAACTGGTCGAAACCCAGCGCGACATGCTGACCGGCCTGATCGAGATGCACTTGTCGCTCAGCCAGGCGCGCACCAACGACGTCATCAGCTATCTGACGATCGTCTCGGTGATCTTCATGCCGCTTACCTTTCTCGTCGGCGTATGGGGCATGAATTTCGACCCCGACACCTCGCCCTGGAACATGCCGGAGCTGAAAGCCTATTACGGCTATCCCCTGTCGCTCGTCTTCATGGCGCTTGTTGCGGTCGGGCTCTTTGCGTACTTCAAATGGAAGAAATGGCTCTGACTAGGCGGAAGTGCCCGTTTATGCAGCAAAAAGCCGGCTTGTGAATTAGGCTGGCCTTTTTGTCGGAATTGCACTATATGCGCCGCAGCCTCGCGCTTTGACGCGTTGCTTGCACCGGCCCCTGCTGGACGACATCCCGGCTGAGGGCGTCCCGTTTCCTCAAACAGACAAGGAAAAACACGATGTCGATTACTGCCGAACGCAAGAAGGAATTGATGGGCGAATTCGCTACCGCCAAAGGCGATACCGGGTCTCCGGAAGTCCAGGTGGCCATCCTTTCGGAGCGCATC
Organism: Mesorhizobium sp. M0854; assembly: GCF_040319815.1. Taxonomy (NCBI): domain Bacteria; kingdom Pseudomonadati; phylum Pseudomonadota; class Alphaproteobacteria; order Hyphomicrobiales; family Phyllobacteriaceae; genus Mesorhizobium; species Mesorhizobium sp. M0854. The sequence goes on along the minus strand of NZ_JAMYOL010000001.1, from coordinate 70,208 downwards.
AAGAACCTGACCGACCATTTCAAGGACCACAAGAAGGATAACCATTCCCGCCGTGGTCTGCTCGCTCTCGTTTCCCAGCGCCGCAGCCTGCTTGATTATCTCAAGCGCAAGGACGACGCGCGCTATCAGACGCTGATCGAGAAGCTCGGTCTGCGCCGTTGACGAATTGACCGGCGGGTTCTTTCGAGAGCCCGCCGGTCGCGCATTGGAGCATCGGGTCATCCAAGGCTCCATGAAGGAAGTAGGAAGGAACTAGAGCGCCGCGCATCGGTTTGGATGCGCAAAGGACGCTCTGAAGTTTAGATTTGCGCAGGATATTTTCCGAAAACCTGGTTTTCGGGTTCACGCGCAAGGCCACTCGGATCGATTGGCCAACCCGGTTTCGAAACAGCAGAGGGCCGCTCGAAACCGCCCATGGACGGTCATGGGGCAGGATTGCAGGACGCTCGTGCGGCACCGCGCCGAATAAACCGAGCCTCCCGTTGTCTTGCCCGTGGCTGCCCGAGAAAGGAAGCCAAGGGAAAGGGGCATCCGCGCACGCTGAAACGGCGCGGCCCTTTCCGCATATGAAGGACAAGACATGTTCAATTACCACAAAGTGGAAATCGAATGGGGCGGCCGTCCGCTCATTCTCGAAACCGGCAAGATCGCACGTCAGGCTGACGGCGCGGTGCTGGCCACCTATGGCGAAACCAAGGTTCTCGCCACCGTCGTCTCGATGAAAGAGCCGAAGCCCGGCCTCGACTTCTTTCCGCTGACGGTCAACTACCAGGAAAAGACTTACGCCGCCGGCAAGATCCCGGGTGGCTATTTCAAGCGGGAAGGCCGTCCGAGCGAGAAGGAAACGCTGGTTTCCCGCCTGATCGACCGCCCGATCCGCCCGCTCTTCGCCGAAGGCTACAAGAACGACACCCAGATCGTCGTCACCGTCGTCCAGCACGATCTCGAAAATGACCCGGACATCCTGTCGATCGTCGCCACCTCCGCCGCCCTGACCTTGTCCGGCGTGCCGTTCATGGGCCCGGTTGGCGGCGCCCGCGTCGGCTACATCAACGGCGAATATGTGCTCAACCCGCATGTCGACGAGATGCAGGAATCGAAGCTCGACCTGGTCGTCGCCGGCACCGCCGACGCCGTGCTGATGGTCGAGTCCGAAGCCAAGGAACTCGGCGAGGACCTTATGCTTGGTGCCGTCATGTTCGGCCACAGGGGCTTCCAGCCGGTGATCGACGCGATCATCAAGCTGGCTGAAGTCGCGGCCAAGGACCCGCGCGACTTCACCGCGCCGGAATATTCCGCACTTGAAGCCGAGATGCTCAAGATCGTCGAAGGCGAGCTTCGCGACGCCTACAAGATCACCGACAAGCAGAAGCGCTATGCCGCCGTCGACGCCGTCAAGGCGAAGGTCAAGGCCGCGTTCGCGCCGGCAGAAGGCGAAGAAGCCAAATACACGTCCGAACAGATCGGCACCGTGTTCAAGGAGCTCCAGGCCAAGGTCGTGCGCTGGAACATCCTCGACACCGGCTCGCGCATCGACGGCCGCGACCTGAAGACGGTCCGCAAGATCGTCTCGGAAGTCGGCGTCCTGCCGCGCACGCACGGCTCGGCGCTGTTCACTCGCGGCGAGACCCAGGCGCTGGTCGTCGCCACGCTCGGCACCGGCGAGGACGAGCAGTATGTCGATTCGTTGACCGGCATGTACAAGGAGAAGTTCCTCCTGCACTACAACTTCCCTCCCTATTCGGTCGGTGAAACCGGCCGCATGGGTTCGCCGGGCCGCCGCGAAATCGGCCATGGCAAGCTCGCCTGGCGCGCCATCCGGCCGATGCTGCCGACCGCCGACCAGTTCCCCTATACGTTGCGCGTCGTTTCGGAGATCACCGAGTCCAACGGCTCGTCGTCGATGGCTACCGTCTGCGGCACCTCGCTGGCTCTGATGGACGCGGGCGTGCCGCTTGCCAAGCCGGTCGCCGGCATTGCGATGGGCCTGATCAAGGAAGGCGAGCGCTTCGCCGTGCTCTCCGACATCCTTGGCGACGAGGACCACCTCGGCGACATGGACTTCAAGGTTGCCGGCACCGCCTACGGCATCACCTCGCTGCAGATGGACATCAAGATCGAGGGCATCACCGAGGAGATCATGAAGATCGCCCTCGACCAGGCCAAGGATGGCCGTCAGTACATTCTCGGCGAAATGGCCCACGCGCTGTCCGGCGCACGTGCCGAGCTCGGCGAGTTCGCGCCGCGCATCGAGGTCATGCACATCCCGACCGACAAGATCCGCGACGTGATCGGCTCGGGCGGCAAGGTCATCCGCGAGATCGTCGAAAAGACCGGCGCCAAGATCAACATCGAGGACGACGGCACCGTCAAGATCGCCTCGGCCAATGCCAAGGAGATCGAGGCGGCGAAGAAGTGGATACACACCATCGTCGCCGAGCCGGAAGTCGGTGAAATCTACGAAGGCACGGTCGTCAAGACCGCCGACTTCGGCGCTTTCGTCAATTTCTTCGGTCCGCGTGACGGCCTCGTCCACATCTCGCAACTCGCCAATGACCGCGTCGCCAAGACCTCCGATGTGGTCAAGGAAGGCGACAAGGTCTGGGTCAAGCTGATGGGTTTCGACGAGCGCGGCAAGGTCCGCCTGTCGATGAAGGTCGTCGACCAGGCCACCGGCAAGGAAATCGTGCGCGACAAGAAGAGCGAAGGCGAAGAAAACGCCGCCTAAGCTGATCTAACTATGCAATCGAAGCGGGCGCGCCGGAAGGTCGCGCCCGTTTGCGTTTCAACAACAGCCTTGCAGTTCAAGAGTGGTGAATGTCCGCCGAGCCGCTGAAAACGCTTTTCCATCCGTTCGAGGCCGGTGCTGTCTCCCTGCCACGAAAGGATGAACGCATACTCTTTCTCGGTGCCGAGCCCGGCTTTCGCTTGCCCGAAAGTTTTGATGCCAAGCTTCATCTTGTCCAAGGCTTCAGGCCGCACTTTCGCGCCTTGCAGGCGTCCGGCTTCGCGGTCACGCCGCAGGTCGAAGGCGAGGCTTTCGACGCGGCATTTGTGCTCGCTGGCCGCCATCGCGGCCAAAACGAGTTGCGCGTTGCCGAAGCGGTCGAACGCGCAGCACCAGGCGGGTTGATCGTCGTCGCCGGCAGCAAGGACGATGGAATCGCCAGCCTGCGCAAGCATGTCGGCGCCCTTGTGCCGCTCGAAGGCCACCTGCCGAAGCATCACGGCATTGCCTTCTGGTTTCGCCGGCCGGCCGATACCGTTGCCGCGGCAACGCTTCGCGCCGCCAATCCGGACTTGGTGGTCGAGGACCGCTTCCGCACGGCCCCAGGCATGTTTTCCTTCGACAAGATCGATGCCGGATCGAAGCTGCTAGTCGAAAATCTGCCCAACGATCTGCGTGGCAGCGTTGCGGACTTCTGTGCCGGTTGGGGCTATGTCGCCGCCGAAGTCGCCGCCCGCTCACCCGGCATATCGGCGCTTGACCTTTACGAAGCGGACTTCGAGGCGCTGGAGGCGGCCAAGGCCAATGTCGGCAACATAGGCGTGGAGCCACGTTTCTTCTGGATAGATCTGTTGAGCGAACCGGTCGAGCGCCGCTACGACGTGGTCGTCATGAACCCGCCCTTTCACCGCAGCCGGGCGACTGAGCCGGAAATCGGTGCCGGCATGATCCGCGCGGCAGGCAAGGCGCTGAAGCCCGGCGGCCGGCTGTTCATGGTGGCAAACCGCCAGCTTCCCTACGAACCGGTGCTGGCGGCCGCCTTCTCCAGCCATGCGGAGCTCGCCCGCGACGGCATGTTCAAGGTCTTATCGGCGCGACGCTGAAATCCTGCGGGGCAAGCCGGCGATACGTCGCTCGCGCTATTCCCGCCCGCCGTCGGTCTGCTTCAATTCGTCAAGCGTCGGCATGGAAACGATGTGATAGCCGGAATCGACATAATGGATTTCGCCGGTGACGCCGGAGGACAGGTCGGACAGCAAATAGAGCGCGGAGCCGCCGACTTCATCGATCGTTACTGTACGGCGTAGCGGCGAGTTGCGCTGCTGGTAGGAGAACATGTGGCGTGCGTCGGAAATCCCGGCGCCCGCAAGCGTCCGTACCGGTCCCGCCGATATGCCGTTCACCCTGATGCCGCGCGGGCCGTAGTCGTTGGCGAGATAGCGGACGCTGGCCTCCAGCCCCGCCTTGGCGACACCCATAACGTTGTAGTTCGGCATGACACGGACCGAACCGGCATAGGTCAGCGTGACCATCGAACCGCTATCCTTCATCAATGTGGCGGCGTGACGGGCGATCTCGGTGAAGGAGTAGCAGGAGATCACCATGGTGCGGATGAAATTGTCGCGGCTCGTGTCGGCGTAGAGGCCTTTCAGCTCGTTCTTGTCGGAAAAGCCGATGGCATGGACGACGAAATCCAGCCCGCCCCACGCCTTCCCCAAAGTCTCGAAAGTCGCGGCGACCGACACGCTGTCCTCGACGTCGCAAGGCACCACCAGGGATGCGCCCAATTTCTCGGCGAGCGGCTTGACCCGGCGCCCGAAGGCCTCGCCCTGATAGGTGAAGGCGAGGTCCGCGCCATGTTCGGACAGTTTGCGGGCGATACCCCAGGCGATCGAATGATCGTTGGCAACACCCATGACAAGCCCGCGCTTGCCCTTCATCAATCCGTCCATGGTCGGCAAATCCTTATGCGGAATAGCGCTGGAAAATCAGCGTTGCGTTGGTGCCACCGAAACCGAACGAATTGGACAAAACGGTGTCGATCCTTGCATCGTCGATGCGCTTGCGCACGATCGGCATGCCCTCGAATTCCGGATCGAGGTTCTCAATGTGGGCGCTCTCGCCGATGAAGCCGCCTTGCATCATCAGGATCGAGTAGATCGATTCCTGCACGCCGGCGGCGCCCAGAGAATGGCCGGTTAGCGATTTGGTCGACGTGATGAAAGGCATCTTCTCGCCGAACACCTCGCGGATGGCGCCCATTTCCTTGGAGTCGCCGACCGGCGTCGAGGTGCCGTGCGTATTGATGTAGTCGACCGGCGAGGACACCGTTGCGAGCGCCTGCTTCATGCAGCGCGTCGCGCCTTCGCCCGATGGCGCCACCATGTCGTAGCCGTCCGATGTAGCGCCATAGCCGACGATCTCGGCATAGATCTTGGCGCCGCGTGCCTTGGCATGCTCGAGCTCTTCAAGAATCAGCACGCCGGCGCCGCCGGCAATGACGAAACCGTCGCGATCGACGTCGTAGGCGCGTGAGGCGACCGACGCCCTGTCGTTGAACTTGGACGACATGGCGCCCATGGCATCGAAGAGATCCGACATCGTCCAGTCGAGATCCTCATGGCCGCCGGCGAAGACGATGTCCTGCTTGCCCCACTGAATCAGCTCGTAGCCATTGCCGATGCAATGCGCAGACGTCGAGCAGGCCGATGAGATCGAATAGTTGACGCCGTGGATCTTGAACCAGGTGGCAAGCGTCGCCGACGCGGTCGACGACATCGCTTTTGGCACCGCGAACGGCCCGATCCGCTTGGGGCTGCCGTTTTTGATCGTGGTCTCGGCCGCCTCGACGATTGCACGGGTCGACGGTCCGCCGGAGCCCATCACGATACCGGTGCGCTCATTGGTGATGTCGGCCTCGTCGAGGCCGGCGTCTGCGATCGCCTGGTCCATTGCGACATGGTTCCAGGCAGCACCCTGCGACAGGAAGCGCATGGCGCGACGGTCGATCATGCCCGATGGGTCCAGCGTCGGCGCACCCCACACCCGGCAACGGAAGCCATGCTCGGCGAAAGAGTCGGAGAAGCTGATGCCGGATCTGGCATCGTGCAGCGAGGTCTGCACCTCGTTGGCATTGTTGCCTATCGACGACACGATGCCGAGACCTGTGACTACGACCCGTCTCATTCGCAACTCCTTCCAGCGGACCCCGAACCTGAAATCAATTTCCGGAATGGAACCATGCGCAAAATTAAAGTGCTACAGCGTTCATCAGACGTCCAAGACGTCGTACTGCAGGGTCTTCGTTCAGACGGCGGCCGATTGCTTGGACAGACCGACCTTCAGATCCGTTGCCGCGTATATGGGCTCGCCATCTGCCTTCAGCCAGCCATCGGCGATGCCAAGCACAAGCCGACCGCGCATCACGCGCTTGAAGTCGACGCCATACTCCACCTTCTTGACCGAAGGCGTGACCATGCCTTTGAACCTCACCTCACCGGTCGACAGCGCCATCCCCTTGCCGGGTTCACCGAGCCATCCGAGATAGAACCCCGTCAACTGCCACATGGCGTCCAGGCCTAGGCATCCTGGCATGATCGGATTACCGATGAAATGGCAGGCGAAAAACCACAAGTCCGGCTTGATGTCGAATTCCGCGCGGATGAAACCCTTGTCGAACGCACCGCCGGTCTCGCTGATCTCGGTGATGCGGTCGAACATCAGCATCGGCGGATAGGGCAGCTGCGCATTTCCCGGTCCGAACAGCTCGCCGCGGGCGCAGGCAAGCAATTCCTCGTAACCGTAGCTGGATTTCGAACCCGCCATCAATCTCGTCCCCGTGATCGTCCCGGGCGATAGGCGCCCTTGTCGGTGGTTTCCTAACACAATCTGTTTCAGGCCGGAAACCGGCGCTTGCGCTTAACCTGCCCGTCTGCCCGGGTCAATGCGCGCTATTGATCGCATTCGGTCGACAGAATATATGTCAGGACACGTCCAGTTTCGGCAGATGCTCAATTTCTGCCATTTTGGACCTGTCTGAGGCGGAACTGTGAGCGCGACGGATAGATGGATCTGGGTTGCCGGAAGGATAATGTCGCTGTGGACAAGCGGGTTCGCGAGGCCGGTCTGAGGCCGACACGCCAGCGCATCGCGCTGGCCGATCTGCTTTTCGCCAAGGGCGACCGCCATCTTTCGGCCGAGGAACTGCACGAGGAGGCGCTTGCCGCCGGGGTGCCGGTGTCTCTGGCCACCGTCTACAATGCTCTGCACCAGTTTACCCAGGCCGGTCTTCTGCGCATCCTTGCCGTCGAGGGATCGAAGACTTATTTCGACACCAACACCTCCGATCACCATCATTTCTATATCGAGGGCGAAAACAGGATCTTCGATATCGACAGCGGCCCGGTGACGGTTTCCAACCTGCCGGAACCGCCGGAGGGCATGGAGATCGCCAATGTCGATATCGTGGTGAGACTGCGTCCGAAACGCTGCGACTGACCGGCGCCTTATGAAATTCCTGGATTTGACGCTCCGGCTCGAATGGGTCGCTGTCGCGGTGGCGGCTCTTGTCTTCTATGCAATCGCCGGTGTTTCTTGGTGGCTGTTCGCCGTGCTCATTCTGGCGCCCGACCTGTCGATGCTGGGTTACATGGCCGGGCCGCGCGTCGGGGCGGTCGCCTACAACGCCTTGCACATACTGATCTTGCCCGTTCTGCTGGCGCTTGTCGGCAGCGTCTTTGACAATGCAATGGCGGTAGCTGTCGCGCTGATCTGGATCGCCCACATCGCCATCGACCGCGCTCTGGGCTATGGTTTGAAGCTGTCAAGCAGTTTCCAGGATACCCATCTCGGCCGCATCGGCCGCTAAACCATCCCCGAACCGAAGATCAGCGGAACAAATGCCGGATCCGGCGCTTGCAGCGCTGGCCCGACCTCCGGTTCGGAAAGTCAGTTCTTGACCTTTTCGCCGGGATAGGCACCCCAGACCAGCGACTGCGCGAGCCAGCCGGTATGGCCGTCGAAGGTCATTTCGCACCACTGGCCATCGCAGGACTTGATCGTGCCCATCACCCCCGGTTCGAGGATCGCGATGACGCCTGCATCTTTTGCCGGGTCGTCAAGGAGGTTGACGCGAGCGTCCTTGCCGCGCTGCCAGGGGGCGACGATCGCCGTGCGACGGCCCGAAAGCAGCGACTGATTGATCCAGCCCTCCGAGCCGTCGGCATCGCGCACACGGCGCCACGTATCGAACTCCTGGATGATCTCCATCGGCAGGCCTGGCTTCATATACATCCAGTCGACGGAATAATTGACGCCCGGCCCAACGCGCGAGTTGACGCGGCCGGATTTCAGGCTGACGAAGCGCGGCAGCGGCAAGCCGCTTGGTCCGAGCGTGACGCTCTGGGCGGGTGCGGCGGCACTTTGCGCCATCACCAGTGGGCTATGGATGAGAGCGCCGAGGAATGCTGCACTGAGGGTCAGGCGGAGCGACGCGAAACCAGACACTTTCGTTCCTTTCGGCGCCCGCCCATCGGCCTTCGCGCCCATTTTTCTTTGTCTTCGGCGGAACCGCTTGTTACATGGATGACGGTACCGCGATCGGCTCTCAGTTTCGCCGTTCTTGGTTAAAGAGGTCTCAACGAGATCGGGTTCGAGGAAACAATGACAGGCAAAAAGAAGCCCCTCGTCGTCATCACGCGCAAGTTGCCCGACGTAGTCGAGACCCGCATGCGCGAGTTGTTCGACGCCCGCTTGAATGTGGAGGACAGGCCGATGACGCAGCCGGAACTGGTGGCGGCGGTCAAGGAGGCCGACGTGCTGGTGCCGACTGTGACCGACAATATCGACGCGGCGCTGATTGCCCAGGCCGGCGACAACCTCAAGCTGATCGCCAACTTCGGTAATGGCGTCGACAAGATCGACGTTGCGGCAGCGGCCAAGAAAGGCATCACCGTCACCAACACGCCGAACGTGTTGACCGAAGATACGGCCGACATGACCATGGCGCTGATGCTGGCCGTACCGCGGCGGCTGGCCGAAGGCGCCAACGTGCTGACCGGCGATAAGAAATGGGCGGGCTGGTCGCCGACCTGGATGCTCGGCCGGCGCATTTGGGGCAAACGGCTCGGCATTGTCGGCATGGGTCGCATCGGCACCGCTGTCGCCAGGCGCGCCAAGGCGTTTGGCCTCTCGATCCACTACCACAACCGCCACCGCGTACTGCCGGCAATCGAGGACGAGTTGGAAGCGACGTATTGGGAAAGCCTTGACCAGATGCTCGCCCGCATGGACATTATCTCGGTCAATTGTCCATCGACACCGGCAACCTTCCACCTGCTTTCGGCACGGCGGCTGGCGCTTCTGCAACCGTCAGCTTACATAGTCAACACCGCGCGCGGCGATATCATCGATGAGGAATCGCTGGTCAAGCTCATCCATGACGGCAAGATCGCTGGCGCCGGCCTCGACGTCTACGAGCACGAGCCGGCGCTGAACAGCAAGCTGCTGAAGCTTGCCCACAAAGGCAAGGTCGTGCTGTTGCCGCATATGGGTTCGGCGACGCTCGAAGGCCGTGTCGACATGGGCGAGAAGGTGATCATCAATATCCGCGCCTTCTTCGATGGTCATCGCCCGCCCGACCGCGTGCTGCCGTTGAGGGCGTGACCTGCCGTCACGCCGGCACGGTCTTGCCGCGGCAACCGCGCGTTCGTCGTTGGATAGCTTTGGCTTACGAAAACGCCTTGCGCATGGTGATTGAGGTCGGCCGGTCGTAGCCCTTGTGCGCTGTCCGTTCGGTTTCACGAAAACCGAGGCGGGCAAAGGCTGCGTGATTTCCGGTCAGCTCGACCCGCGTCTGGAGCTCGATGGCGGTCCTGTTGTGGCTGCGGGCAAGATCTTCGACGGCCTGCATCAGCTGTTTTCCAATGCCTTGTCCCTGAAGAACCGGCTCGACCGCGAGCTTTCCAACATAGAGCTCGTCTGCGCGCTTCAGGATGAAGACGCAACCGACGATCTCGTTTTCCTTCAGCGCCAGGAATGCTGTTTCCTCCAGCGCTCTAGCCCTGAGATTTTCAACGGTGAGCCGATGCACCGAGGACGGCGGGTCAATAACCCCGTCCATAAAGGCGAAGGCGCGCATGACCAGCGCCAGCACCTCGTCCCAACGGTCGAAATCGGCCGCAAGCTGCACGATGGAAACGTCGGCAGGCAGGCTCACGGGCTGGTTCGCTTGTAGCGGATCGTGTCGAAGCGTGCCGCCAGCGCATCGTAGAGCAGCAGTCGTCCGACCAGCGGCTCGCCAATCCCGGTGATCAGCTTGATCGCTTCCATGGCTTGCAGCGTGCCGATGACCCCGGTCAGCGCGCCGACAATGCCGGCCACCGCGCAGGATGGCACCAGTCCCGGCGGCGGCGCCTCGGGAAAGAGATCGCGGTAGCTTGGGTTCAACTTGCCGTCCGGGCCGGTTTCGAATGGCTTCAGTACGGTGACCGAGCCGTCGAAGCGGCCAACGGCGGCATGCACGAGCGGCCGGCTTTCCGCGGCGCAGGCGTCGGCCACCGCGTAGCGTGTCTCGAAATTGTCGGAGCCGTCAACGATGATGTCATAACGGGCAATGAGGGTAGGGGCGTTGTCCACGGTCAGCCTGAAATTGTGCTCTTCCACGACGACGTTTGGATTGATGCGGATGATCGCCGCTCTGGCGCTGTCGGTTTTCGCCATGCCGACCATGTCCGTGGCGTGGATCACTTGTCGTTGCAGGTTGGAAAGCGAAACGATGTCGTCGTCGACGATACCGAGAGTGCCAATCCCTGCGGCGGCGAGATATTCGAGCACCGGCGCACCCAATCCGCCGGCGCCAATGACGAGCACCCGCGCCCGCTTCAGCCGCTGCTGGCCGGCGCCGCCGATCTCGGGCAGCACGATGTGGCGGGCGTAGCGTTCGAGCTCTTCATCGGTGAGGGCGGCTGTGATCATCGCCGGACCATATAGCGGAGGAAAAAGCTTGTCAGGTATCAATGCATGCCGCTCAGAAGTGCGCCATCAACCAAGTTCAAATGGTCGGCCTGACCGTGCCGTGATCGACGGTCAGGAATTGCGCGCGTCCCTTGAGGCTGTCAAACAACGCGGCATCGGTCCCGGTCATGAAGGCCTGGCAGTTTAGTTCCTCCAGGATCGAGAACAAGGCCGCCCGTCGACCGCCGTCGAGATGGGCGGCGATCTCGTCGAGCAGCAGGATCGGTGTCATGCCCGACATCTCGCCGGTTAGCCGCGCATGCGACAAGACAATGCCGACCAGCAGCGCCTTCTGCTCGCCGGTCGAACAGAGCTCGGCCGGCATCGCCTTGGGCCGGTGGCGCACCACGAGGTCGGAACGGTGCGGGCCGTCGAGCGTGCGTCCGGCGGTGCGGTCGCGGTCGCGCCCCTGGGCAAGCGCACGACGGAACCGTTCCTCTACGTCGACGGCCGGCAAAATACCGAGTTCGCCTTCCAGTTCGCCAGAGATGCCGATGTCGGCTTGCGGAAACGGTCCGTCGCCGGGCAGCCGGTCGATCATGGCGGCGAGCAGGCGCACCAGTTCGGCACGCGCCGCGGCAATCGCCACGCCGGTCTCGGCCATTTGCATCTCGATCGCATCGAACCAGGCACCGTCGCGTGAACCGTCGGCGAGCAGTCTGTTGCGGCCGCGCATTGCCTTTTCGTAGTCAAGCGCGCGCTGGCCGTGGCCAGGATCGATCGCCAGCACCAGCCGGTCTAGGAAGCGCCGGCGGTCGGCAGCCGGCCCGGGGAACAGGCCGTCCATGGCCGGTGTCAGCCAGACCACGCGCAGCCATTCCAGCATGTCTTCGGCTGAGCGTGCCGTCGCGCCGTTGATCCGCACCCGCCGGCCGGCTTCGCCGTCGCTGCCCGATATTCCGGTACCGATCTCGACCTGGCCTTCCGGCCCGTCAAGCCGGGCATGCAGCGCAAACCCACCGTCGCCGCCTTCGCGCGCCACCTCGGAATAGGGTGCGCGGCGCAGGCCGCGGCCCGGCGTGAGCAGCGAGATCGCTTCAAGCAGATTGGTCTTGCCGGCGCCATTGTCGCCGGAGAAAACGACAGCGCCGGGATCAAGGTCGATTGCCAACGCCGCATAGTTGCGGAAATTAGTAAGTGTGAGCTTACTTATGTGCGTCTGCTGCGGTTTTGCAGATCTGGTCACGACAGCAAGATGGCCCCGTTCGGGCCCTACACCCGCATCGGCATCAGCACGTAGAGCGCGGTCTCGTCGGCCATGTCGTGGATCAGCGTCGGGGAACCGGCATCCGCCAGCATGAACTTCGCCTCCGTGCCGGTCAGTTGCGCGGCAACGTCGAGCAGGTATTTGGCGTTGAAGCCGATTTCAATCGGATCGGACGAATAGTCGGCCGCCAGTTCCTCGGTGGCACTGCCCGAATCCGGGTTGTTGACCGCAAGCGTGACCTGCCCTTCGGCGATCGAAAGCTTCACCGCCCGGCCGCGTTCGGACGAAATGGTCGAAACGCGATCGACGGCAGCGGCGAAACTCTGGCGATCGATAATCAGCTTCTTGTCGTTGCCGGTCGGAATGACGCGCTGGTAGTCCGGGAAAGTGCCGTCGATCAGCTTGGAGGTCAAGATAACGCTGCCGATGGTGAAACGGATCTTGGTGTCGGACAACTCGGTAGTGACTGCAACATCGGGATCGTCGACCAGCTTTTGCAGCTCGCTGACCGTCTTTCGCGGGATTATGACGCCAGGCATGCCCTCAGAGCCTGCCGGCGCATCGATCTCGGCGCGCGCCAGCCGGTGGCCGTCGGTCGCGACAGAGCGCAGCTTCAGCTTGCCGCCGGCCTCGTGCGTGTGCAGATAAATGCCGTTCAGATAATAGCGCGTCTCCTCGGTCGAGATGGCAAACTGGGTCTTTTCGATGAGGCCCTTTAGTCCGACGGAATCGAGCCGGAAAATATGCGAGAACGACCCGGCTGAAAGCTCGGGAAAGTCGGACTGCGGCAGGCATTGCAGGCGGAAGCTCGAGCGCCCCGACGTCACCGTCATGGCGTTGCCGTCTTCGTCGGTCTTCAGCGCCACCTCCGCGCCGTCGGCAAGCTTGCGCACGATGTCGTAGAGCAGATGTGCCGGGACCGTCGTCGCCCCGCCACGTTCGACCTTTGCCGGCGTTGCTTCGGTCACCTCCAGGTCGAGGTCGGTCGCCTTCATTTCAAGGCTGGCCCCCTCGGCGCTGAGCAGCACGTTCGACAGGATCGGAATGGTATTGCGCCGCTCGACCACGCGGTGAACATGGTTGAGCGACTTCAGGAGATTTGACCGTTCCAGGATAACACGCATGACGAAACAGGCTCGCTTGAATGAATGAACGGGTCTCCGGCAAGCGGCGCCCCGCGAAAGGTCTGAACAGGCTCAGAATCTGCGTAAACTGACAGGAAAAACCCGGCAAACGCAAGCCCGCGCCACCGGTTCGGACCGGCTGCACGGGCTTTCCGGGGATAAAGGGGATAAAAAGGCCGGAGTCCGCGAGCCGGCGTTTTTCGGGCCGTCAGGCCTGGTCGTTGATCAGCCTTCTCAGCAATTCGAGTTCCTGCGCCAGTGTGTTGTCGGCACCGGAAAGATCCTCGATCTTGCGCACCGCATGCAGCACGGTCGTATGGTCACGACCGCCGAACCGCCGCCCGATCTCCGGCAGCGAGCGCGGCGTCATCACCTTCGACAGATACATGGCGACCTGCCGTGGCTTGACGATGGTGCGTGTGCGCCGGTTGGACAGAAGTTCGGTCTTCGACACGTTGTAGTGGCGCGCGACGATGCGCTGGATGTCCTCGATACGCACCCGCTTGGGTTCGCCCGAACGATAGATGTGGCCAAGGATCTCGTCGATGCGGTCGATGGTGATCTGCGGTTCGAAGGATTGGCGAAACAAAAGCTGGTTGAAGGCACCTTCGAGCTCGCGTCCGCTGCCGGTCACCGTGCGGGCGACGTGGTTGAGGATCTCTTCGGAAATATCGAGCGACGCATCGTCGAGCTTGGCGGTGGCAAGCCTGAGCTTGAGCATACCGATACGCATGGCGAAATCCGGGGCTGACATTTCCAGCGCGACGCCGCCGTTGAGGCGCGAGCGGACGCGTGGCTCCAGCGACTCCAATTCCGACGGCGGCCGGTCGGCAGCGACCACCACTTGCTTGGCGCTGTCGAGCAGCATGTTGATTAAATGGCAGAATTCGTGCTGGATCGACTTGCCCTGCAGGAACTGCATGTCGTCGATGATGAGGAGGTCGATGTCGCGCAGCTGTTCTTTCAGCGTCAGTGCGTTGTTGTCGCGGATCGCGGTGGCGAACCGCCACATGAAATACTCAGCCGTCAGATAGACGACCCGCGATTTCGGATTCTGCTTCAGCGATTCTGCGGCGATCGCCTGCAACAGGTGCGTTTTGCCCAGCCCGACCGTCGCGTGAAGAAAGAGCGGATTAAAACGCACCGCGCTCGACTGCGATTCCGCGACCGCCTTGGCGGCGGCAAAAGCCACTCGGTTCGATGGTCCTTCGATGAAGGAGGTGAAAGTATAGCGTGGATCGAGTGGCGAACCGAGAACATTGTGCCGGAACTCGGTTTCTGCGGGCATCCCCGGGCGGGGTACCGGGACCCGTTCGACCCTGCTGGGGCTCGCCGTGCCCGCAGAGAGCGCGGTTTGCGTCTGTCTGGTCATCTTGCGCGCCGGGGCCACTTCTGGCTCGACGCTGTTGCGGCCCTGCCGTGTGGCGGTGCGAACCACGATCTCGATCTTGAGGATCTCCGGATCCTCGTGCTTCCACAACTCGGTGATGAGATCGAGATAGTGGCCGTTGATCCATGAACGCAGGAATGCGGTTGGCACTGAGATGCGGACAATGCCCTTAGAGGATTCAGCGACCTTCATGCGCCCGAACCAGCTCGAATAGACCTCGGTTCCCAGACGCGCCTTCAACTGGGCCTTGACCCGATCGAACTTCTGTTCAGCTTCATTGGAAGCCGCCATGTCGTTCCTTCCGATTAACGTTCCAGGAAATGGGAGGTCGCCTGTAAGCTCCCTTTCGATGCCGCCGCTCTGCATGATCGAGTTCCTTGTCTCTTGTACCTGTTTTCCGCCGGGGATGCGCCTCCTGCATCCATGTTTCCGGCGACCGTGTCTTCGCTGCGACACCATCGCCGCCGCCGGGCTGATGAATCGCCTCGTTGTCGGTCCGGCGCCGAAGAGCCGATCCGCTTTGGTCATGTTAGGGCAACAAAATGCCGTCCGGCGAAAAACCGCCGGCGCACCGTCGACCTGCCATGTACAATTACGCCAGTCCCCTACCGTATCGAAAAGACAAACCAACCCCGTCCGCGGAGTTGAATCCGCGCTGTAAACTCTGCCAATTTGAGCTGGCCGGTTTCAGGCTGGTCAAGGGCTAAGGGCCCGTCCCTTCGATGGACAGACATTACCGAAATCGCTGTGGATAGGGCAAGGCCACCCCTAACGGATTTTTAAGGAATCTGACTAGCAAGGGACGTTTCGAACGCCATGCCGCAACAGTTGATTTTGACAAAGCCATTGTGATTCAAACCCTTTTCCGGCGAATGTGAAAAAGGCCACACAACGCGAAATTTTCTGAAATAATTCACTTGACAGCCAATTGCCGCCTATCGGCCACAGCCGATGTGAACAAGCTGTGGATCACCATCGGTAAGCCTCTGAAAAAAAACAGTAATCTGTGACGCTCGGAAATTTTCGCATTGACGGTTTCGAAGGCTGCGAATATCAGCGGGTATGTATACGCCGGCAAAGCATTTCGAACTTTGAAGTGCACCCGGAGCGCCATTTTGCGGGCTTTCTTTTAAGTACTTGCCGGCAAACGAAAAAAACCCGGCGCGATTGGCCGGGTTTGAAGAAGCGCAGTTCAGGAAAAGATATATTAGGCCGACAGCACCTTGACCCGTTGGGCCAGCCGCGACACCTTGCGCGATGCCGTGTTCTTGTGCACCACGCCCTTGGTCGCGGCGCGCATCAATTCCGGCTCGGCCACCTTGAAGGCAGCCTGTGCGGCCGCCTTATCGCCGGCCGCGAGCGCCTCTTCGACCTGGCGGATGTAGGTCCGGACGCGGGAGCGGCGGTTCTTGTTGATCGCTGCGCGACGGGCGATCTTGCGCGTTGCCTTTTTGGCCGAGGAGGTATTGGCCATGGTGCCTCTCTTCTGATCTGGTGGGCGCTTGCGGGATACCGCAGGGCGCAAAAAACAAACGGGCAGCCACAGGGCCGCCTCGGTTGGTGCGGCTTATAGTTCAGCTTTTCCGGCGCGTCAACGCTGCAGCGCTTTCTTTTTGACCGGCGCCTTCGTCATCTCATCGGTTCGTGAAATTCGGCTTCCGCTTGCCGGTGAAGGCCGCCATGCCTTCCTTCTGGTCATCCAGCGCAAACAGCGAATGAAACAGCCGGCGCTCGAACCGCAGACCCTCGGTGAGCGTCGTCTCATAGGCGCGGTTGACGGCCTCCTTTGCCATCATCACCGACGGCAAGGAAAAACCAGCGATCTTGGCCGCTGCCTTAAGCGCTTCCTCGATCAACTCGCCGGCTGGCACCACGCGCGAGACAAGGCCGGAACGCTCGGCCTCGGCTGCGTCCATCATTCGACCCGTCAGGCACATATCCATCGCCTTCGACTTGCCGACAAAGCGGGTCAGGCGCTGCGATCCGCCCATGCCGGGCATGACGCCCAGCGTGATCTCGGGTTGGCCAAACTTGGCGGTGTCGGCGGCGATGATGAAGTCGCACATCATCGCCAGTTCGCAGCCGCCCCCCAGTGCATAGCCCGCCACCGCCGCGATGATCGGCTTTCGTGCCCGCGTAAATTCTTCCCAGCCGACGAAGAAATCCTGCAGATAGGCATCCACATAGGAGATGGACTGCATTTCCTTGATATCGGCACCTGCCGCGAAAGCCTTTTCCGAACCAGTGATGACCATGGCGCCGATGTCGGCATTGGCGCCCATGCTATTCACCGACGCGACCAGTTCCGCGAGCACTTGTGAATTCAGCGCGTTGAGCGCCTGCGGCCGGTTCAGCGTAATCAGCCCGACCTTGCCGCGGGTTTCGACGATGATGGTTTCATAGCCCATGCTTTGCTCCTCCTCGCTTCTGGTTCAAGCCTGACAGGCCCGGCAGTGGAAGGTCGAACGACCGCTTTGCACGATACGCTCGATGTGGCCGCCACAACCAGGCTTGGAGCAGCCTTCCCCCTCGCGATCGTAAACCGCGAAGGAATGCTGGAAATAGCCCAGTGATCCATCGGTCTGCATATGATCGCGCAACGACGAGCCGCCGGCGGCGATCGCATCGGCGACGACCGAGCGGATTGCTTCGGCCAGGCGTTCGCTCTGCTCTTTGGCTTTCTTGCCGGCTCTCGCGAGGGTGCCCGCTTCGCGCAGCGGCGACAGGCCGGCCCGCCAAAGCGCTTCCGAGACGTAGATATTGCCTAGCCCGGCAATCAGCCTCTGGTCCAGAAGTGCCGCTTTCAGCGGTGACTTGCGACCTTTCAGCAACGAAGCGAGCAGCGCGCCGTCCAGTGCGTTGCCTGTAGGCTCGACGCCTAATCCCGCCAGCATCGGATGCATGTCGGGCTCGCCTTCCGAAAACAGCATGAACCCGAAGCGGCGCGGGTCGTTGAAGATCACGCGAGAGCGGACGCCGGCAGGGGATGCGATGTCGAAGACGACGTGATCGTGAGCAGTGTTTTTCGAGCGTTCGTGGTGGAACGCGCCGGGCGTTGCGCTCTCGTCGGCCGTTTCGATGCGAAACGAACCCGACATGCCGAGATGGCAGATCAGAACCGGGCCGTTGTCCATGTGCATTGTCAGATATTTGGCACGGCGGCCGAGCGCCGCAATCGTCTTGCCGGTCAGCCGCTCGGAAAATCTCTCGGGGAACGGAAACCGCAAATCCGGCCGGCGTGCCTCGACACCGACAATGCGGGCACCTTCAAGGGCCGGCTGCAGACCGCGCCTGACTGTCTCTACCTCCGGCAGCTCAGGCATGGCCACCTATCGTGGCATGGAAGGAGGTGCCGTGACGGCCGCGCGCCAGCCCGAGATGTTCGGCCACGGTTTCGCCGATGTCGGCAAATGTTGTCCTCAGTCCGATGTCTGCGCCTTTGAAACCCGGCCGTGTCCCGATAATCGGAATACGCTCGCGCGTGTGGTCGGTGCCGCGCCACGTCGGATCATTGCCGTGATCGGCGGTCAAGATGAGCAGATCGCCTGGCCTCAGCCGTGCGAATGCCTCGGGCAGGCGCCGGTCGAAAGCTTCGAGTGCGGCGGCATATCCCGCAACGTCGCGCCGATGCCCGAACTCGGTGTCGAAGTCGACAAAGTTTGCGAAGACGAGGTCGCCGTCGCGGGCGTCTTCCATGGCACCAAGCGTTGTGTCGAACATCGCCATGTTGCCGGCAGCCTTGCGGACTTCCGAGATCCCCCGATGGGCGAAAATGTCGCCGATCTTGCCGATCGCGATAACCCGGCTGCCGCGCGCCGTCAGCCGGTCGAGCAGCGTCGGTTCCGGTGGCGGTACGGCATAGTCGCGACGATTATGCGTTCGCTCGAACGTGGCGGCGGTTTCACCGATAAACGGCCGCGCGATGACGCGGCCGATATTCAGCGGATCGACGAGCCTGCGCACCAGTTTGCAGAACTCGTAAAGCCGTTCCAGGCCGAAATGAGCCTCATGCGCGGCGATCTGCAGGACGGAGTCGATCGAAGTGTAGCAGATCGGCTTGCCGGTGCGGATATGGTCTTCGCCGAACCGTTCGATAATCTCGGTGCCCGGAGCATGGCAATTGCCGAGGATGCCAGGCACCTTCCCTTCACGCACCATTGCTTCGGTCAACTCGGCCGGAAAGGCAGGAATCTTGTCTGGGAAGTAACCCCAGTCGAAACGGACCGGCAGGCCGGCTATTTCCCAATGGCCCGATGGCGTATCCTTGCCGCTCGAAACCTCTTGGGCCGCGCCGTGAAAGGCGGCGGCAAGCGGTGCACTGCCGGCATTCTCAAACCTGAAACCCGTTGCCGTTGCCGCGGCCTGGCCGAGACCGAGCGCGAGCATGTTTGGTACAAGAAGGGGTCCGGCACGCAGGCCTTCGCGGTCGGCGCGGCCTTCTGCGCAGGCCCGCGCGATATGTGCGAACGTATTGGAGCCGGTGTCGCCATAACGTTCGGCATCGGCCGCGCCGCCGATGCCGAAGGAGTCGAGGACAAAAAGGAAGGCGCGTGCCATCGAAAGGTTCATCATTGCCTGTGTGTTGGCTCAGACATAGGGTTCCGCGCCGCCATTGGCAATTCGGAAACCCAAACAGCACGGCTTTGGCGTGCTGGTCCCGGAGAGACGAATCGCGGGATGGTCGATCTGCGGATGGAAATGCGCGGCGCGGAGCTCGCATGAGGCTTGCCCTGACAGCATTCGCCACCGTACTGGCTTTGCTGCTGGATGCGTCTTGCACAAACCTGGCGCGAGCCGATTGGCGCGATGTTATCGGAACGTTCCGTATCGGTATCGTCGCCGAACCGTTGCCGGTCGAGGGACTATGTGCTGGCTGCAGCCATCGTGCGTCTAGTCTCGGCCCGCGGTCGCAAGCAATAGCAACAGACCGGTTAGCGGGCTTCAGGCGTCAGCAATCGCTGCACGGAATGGTCGGGCTCCTGCGCGGCCGCAGATAATAAGTTTCCGCCATCGATATCGAATTGAAGACCGAGCTCAACCCGAACCGGCTTTGGCCGTCCGCCGACCAGGTGATGATTGGCTTGTAGGCGAGATCGCTTTCGACCCGGATGAGGAACGTGCCTTTGATCTTGAGCGCGCTCGGGACCGTTGTGGTGGAATCCTTGACCGCGTCGACGCTAGAGACGCCATCGACCAGTTTGCGCGACCACACGACCAGGACTTTCGGCGTCGTCTCGTTCGTCACCTGTATCGCCGTGATAATGATCTTCGGTTTCGAGCGGTTGTAGGGCTGGAGCGTGGAACTGCCGATCGCCATGATGGCATCGACATCGGCCGCCTTGACGGTCTGCTGCTGCGTGACGAGGTCCGCTACCATGCTGCCGATGCGGCTGACCTTCTTGCTGGTCTCGATGGCTTGCGAGGCCTCCATTGTCATAAAGTACATGATCAACAGGATAGGCACGATGAGGGCAAACTCGACAGCCGCAATACCGCGGCGGTCCGAGCAAAGTCGGACTGCTCTTGTACAAATCCCTGCGATGCCCAGCTGTGCCCCCGCACGAATCATGGCTTTGCCCTTTTCAAGCGACTACGTGGTTCAGTTGTCGAACGGCTCGTTCTGCCAAGTGATCGAAGCAAAATGCAGCGTTTTGCCGTCCTTCAGGTTGGCCATCGATTTGGCCATGAAGTCGGTCATCACCGGCCATTTGTAAAAAACACGCAGCATGTTTCTCGACTCCGCCAGGCCAGGTGCGACGGTGAAGGTCTGTGTGCTCGTGCCTTTGGTCAGCACGACGTCGCCATCCTGGATCTTGAAACCGGCCAGCGCCGCATCGGCGAAGGTCGGATATTCGCGCAAGTCCACCAGCAATCCGGGACAGGTCTTGGCGACCATGATCTCCAATTTGGTGCAGATCATATCCCGCAGCTTGGTGCCGGACACATCGGTCGGTCTTAATTGGCCGGTACGCAGCTGGCGCGCGATGTCGTCGGTTGCGTTTGCCATCACTTCCTGTGCGGCAAAAGAAATGCAGCTCTCCAGGATGGCAAAGACAAGAAGCGCGAAAGGAATTGCAAGCATGGCGAATTCGATCGCCGTGCTTCCGCGGCGGTCGCCCAAAAACCGTCTTGGAGAACCTGCTCGTCCTGCCTTGCTCATGTCCGCTGCCCGCCGATGCCGCTTCTGTATCGGTCCACCCTTAGTCGGAACCGATTGAAGTCCGGTTGGAATGACCGTTAAATTCAACGGGAAGGCCTTAACCCGGCGATAACCGAAGCACGTTCCCGCCAAAGACGGAGACGTCGGCTAGCTAATGCACGGCGCTCATTTCGGCTTCAGAGGCCTTCTCGGCATCGCTCTTATACGAGCTTTCGCAATATGGCGCGCAGGACATGGTCTGTACTTCGGAACGCCGATAGATGCGCACCGACGACGCTGCCTGGCGCACGACGGTTATTTGCTCATCGACGATCGGATTGCCCTGCTGGTCGAGGACGACGAGATTGGTGACGCCAAATCCCTTGCCGGTCAGTACGATCGTCGATGCGTCCTGCACGGAGGCGTCGGCGATCGCCGGATTGCCGACGACAATCGTATCGGCGGCGCGCGACAATTTGATGATCTTTGCCTGGTTCATCGTCACCTCGATGCCGGCGCCGGCCTTGGCTGGAAAGGCGAAAGCCGCTGCGGCAAAAAGCACGGCAACTGGAAATGATGATCTCGGCCCGGCCATTGAGGCGCCCCCTGGCAAACTGTTCAACGGAACATGAACGAGATTGGTGAACCAACCGTTAAGCGGCTGGAATTCAGGATCAAGCCGGAACCGGCATTGGGTCTAGCCGGCACGGCTGAAACGTCTTTGCCGAATTGCGCCTGTTGCGCCTTTTGTCGGCCGGGGCCCTGGCGGCGGGTATTTTAGTTCTGGGTTAACCACGCAATGTCGTCGAAGCGGGAAAGGAATCGGTAAGCCTGTTTATTAAGCCGATTGAAACAGCTTCTCCTTAGATTCGCAGTATCCGATCAGCCACCAAGAGAAGTTGACGGAAGTGCTGTAACAATTGGAGTAGGAGCTCGAATGTCTAACCTCATCGCACGTTTTGTGAAGGACGAATCCGGCGCGACCGCTATCGAATACGGTCTGATCGCCGCTCTTATCGCACTCGCCATCATGGTCGGCGCCGGCCAGCTCGGCAACTCGCTGAACGCCAAGTTCACCGCCATCTCCACTAAGGTGAACGGTAGCTGACCGTAACGGGTTCGGTTGTTCTGAAATAAGGGCCGCCGCACTGGCGGCCCTTATTTAGTCCTGGTATGAATTGAAATTTGCGCCTCATCAGTCGTTAGTCGAATAGGATTGGGTTGGGGGCCAGATGCAATTGGGTCATAGGCGCGCCGATGCTTGAAGCCGTGATCTTCGTCGTATTTCCGTTCTGCATGCTTTTTGCCGCGATCTCCGACATGCTTTCGATGACGATCGCCAATCGCGTGCCGGTGTTGCTTGTGGTCGTCTTCGCCTTGGTTGCGCCTTTGACCGGTATGGACTGGGCCACCTATGGCTGGCATTTCGCCGCCGCCGGCCTGGTTCTCGCGGTGACGTTCGGCCTGTTCGCGCTGGGCGGCATGGGCGGCGGCGACGCCAAGCTTCTGGCTGCCACTGCCATGTGGATGGGACTGAACATCCATCTCATCGAATACCTCGTCGCCTCGACATTCATCGGCGGCCTGCTGACGCTAGCCATCCTCGCCTATCGAAAATCGCCGCTTGCCGCCGTCACAAGCCATAATCCGTTCCTGCGCCATTTCGCCGATGAGGCGACCGGCGTTCCGTACGGCATCGCGCTTGGCATTGGCGGTCTGCTCACCTATTCCGACTCGCCATTGATGGCCTGGGGACTTACCAGGCTGGCGGGCTGAAGTTCACTTTACGCGGTTGGCGCCGAGCAGGCGAGTTGGCCACGTTTTCCTTCGGGCCGGGCTTGTCGATCCAATTTATATAAACGTTAAATTAATCACGATCGTAAGTATAACATTAACCTTGTTTTGACGATTGCCGCTGCAAAGTCCCGCTTGGCTACGTGGTTTGCCAAGGCGAGGTTCGGACAGATGCCAGCATCCCGATTGATTATTCTGAGCGTGGCGATAGCCGCGGCCGGTGGTGCAGGCTATGTCGCGAAGAACATGGTCGTGGCTCCGCCGCCTCCGGTTGTCGATTCCGGTCCTCAGGCGCCGGCGATCGCGCTGCAGGATGTGCTTGTTCTTTCCGGCGACGTTCCGATGGGCAGTCCGCTTGAAAACAACATTTCCTGGGAGTCATGGCCGTCCGCAGGCATCAACGCAAATTTCATCACCCGCGCCGCCGAGCCTGAAGCGCTGGACAAGCTGAAGGGCGCCGTCGCTCGCGTGGCGCTCTACGCCGGCGAGCCGCTGCGGCGCTCGAAGCTGATCGGTGAAGGGCAAAGCTTCATGTCGTCGATCCTGCCCTCCGGCATGCGGGCCGTTGCCACAAGCATCTCGGCCGACACCTCGGCCGGTGGCTTTATTCTTCCCAACGATTTCGTCGACGTCATCATGACCCGCAGAGCCGATCCCGCCAACGGCGGTGGTCCGGGCTTCACGACCGAAACTATCCTGAAGAACATTCGCGTCCTGGCGATCGACCAGACCATTCAGGAGGACGAGGAAGGTAAGAAGACCAGGGTTGGCCAGACCGCCACCCTGGAACTGACGCCGCAGCAGTCCGAGATCATCACCGTCGCACAGCAGATGGCGGATCGCCTGACATTGGCGCTGCGCTCGATCAAGGACAGTCAGGACAAGAATGTGGGCGAAGCCGATTACCTGGTTTCCGGCAATGGCCGGCGCGGAACCGTGCGGTTGATCAAGTCGGGCGAAGTTTCCGAAGTGGGGGCAAGGAAATGAGGCTAAAGACCAAACTGCCGCTCATCCTGGCTGCGGCGATCGGCCTGTTTCTCCTTGGAACGAGTGCATATGGCATTGTCGATGCCAATGCGGCAGGCAATGCCAGGGTGACGGCTTCGACCGCCACCCAGCGGGTTAAGCTCGGACTGAACAAGTCGGTGGTCATCGACCTCCCGAGCGATGCCTACGACATTCTCGTCGCCAACCCCGCTGTAGCCGACGCGGTGACCCGCACCGCCAGGCGCATCTATCTGTTTGGAAAGGCGGTCGGCGAGACAAATATCTTCGTCTTTGGCCCGAATGGCGAGCAGATCGTCAGCCTTGACCTAGCGGTCGAACGTGACGTCGCCGGGCTGGAGGATTATATCAAGCGCTTCATCCCGTCATCGGAGGTCAAGGTCGAGTTGCTGAACGACAACGTCGTCCTGACCGGAACCGTGGACACTCCTCTGGACGCCAAGCGCGCGGCCGATCTGGCAACTATTTTCGTGTCCGGCGGCGAGGCAACCACGGGTCAATATTCGCAGACCGCTGCCGGCGGTTCGGCTGAAGCCGGCGTCGCGATCGATAACCCGGATGCCGAGCGCCGCGTCAGCAAGATCGTCAACCTGCTGCAGATCATCGGCGACGACCAGGTGACGCTGAAGGTGACGGTCGCGGAAGTCAGCCGCTCGGTGATGAAGCAGCTCGGCGTCAACATGGTGGGCAACGGCAGCAGCAACGGCATCAGCTGGGGCGCGGTAAGCGACAATTTCACTGGTTTGGGCAAGTCGCTGTCGAACTCGGGCCTCTCTATCGGGAGCTCGACGCTGCAGGCCTACATCAATGCCATGGAACAGTCCGGTGTCATGAAAACCCTCGCCGAACCAACATTGACGGCCGTATCCGGCGAGAAGGCGACCTTCAAGGTTGGCGGCGAATACAACATGGTGACCAGCGTTTCCCAAGCCGTATCAAACGATAACCAGACCGGTCTGAAGACGTATTCGGTCGAGAAGATCGAATACGGCATTGGCCTGGAATTCCAGCCTGTGGTGCTGTCTCCCGGCCGTATCAGCCTGAAAGTCAGAACCTCGGTTTCCGAGCCGACAACGGAGGGATCTGTGTCTTTGTCCGAAGGCGTAACGAGCCCAGGCATGAATGCCCTGTCGCTCCGCAAGCGCTTGGCCGACACAACAGTGGAACTGCCTTCGGGCGGCTCGATGATGATTGCCGGCCTTGTCCGCGATGATCTCAGGCAAGCTGTCAACGGCTTGCCCGGTCTGACAAAGATTCCAGTGCTTGGCGCGCTGTTCCGCAGTAGGGATTTCGTTCGCAACGAGACCGAGCTCGTCATCATCATTACGCCCTATCTGGTGAAGCCGGTGGCGCGCAACGATCTTGCCAAGCCGGATGACAATTTCAACGCCGCCAGCGATGGCGCCGGCATTTTCCTTGGCCGCGTCAACCGTGTCTACGGCACCATGCAGACCGACAAGCCCAACGGCCGTTACCACGGCGTTGTCGGCTTTATCTACAAGTAAGCGGGGAAGCGGTCATGTCTAAGGCAACATCGAAGGCACGGGCGATCACCGCGACGCGGTCAGTCCATTCGCGAATCTGGCGGCCGGCCGTTCCCATTATGGCGATCGCGATGGCGGCATTGCTGGCCGGCTGCGCCAATCGCGACAGCGTCACGGTGGGTGCCATACCGGACGATTATCGCACCACCCATCCGATCGTCATAGCCGAGAAGGTACAGAAGATCGACCTTCCGGTCGGCGCCGGCGACCGTGGCATGACCAGATCCCAACGTGACACGCTCCTGGGCTTCCTGGACGGATACGACAGGAGCGCGGCTCCGGTGCTGACGATCGAGATTCCGAGCGGCTCAGCCAACGAAATCGCAGCGGCCGCGGCCGGCCGCGATTTCGCCAGGCTGGCCATAGCCAGCGGCATCAGCCGGAAGCGGATCGACATGCGGTCCTATCAGTCTGTTTCGGCCGAAGCGTCTGCACCGGTTCGTGTTGCCTACGTCTCGGTGAAGGCTCAGACGGATAAATGCGGGCGCTGGCCCGAAGACCTGCTGCAGACTTCGGAAAACAAGCACTATGCCGATTTCGGCTGTTCGTATCAGAACAACCTGGCTGCCCAGATGGCCAATCCGTCCGATCTGATCGGGCCACGCAAGCCGACCCCGATCGACGCGGAAAATCGCGGCGCGGTGATCGACGTCTATCGTGACAGAGGTATTTCGGACGAATTCCTCGGCAATTCGGAAGTCGAATATTAACGAGTGTTGAGGCTCAACAAACCCTAAGCCGCGCAAGTCACGGAAAGTGATGACAATGAGCAATCTTGCCTATGACACAGAGGTACCGGGCGGCGAAACCTCGGAGCAGGATATTGCCGCGATGCAGGCGTTGCGGCCGATCCCGCGCATTTCGATCCAGGCATTTTGCGAGACCGAAGGCGTAGCCAATCCGGTCGAGCGCGCCGGCGAGGATCGCCGCATGGCCAAGGCCCATTTGAAGGTGCATATGGGGGGCATCCCCACCGCTATCGAATTCTATCAGTCGGCGCCGACGCCGAACCTGATCCTGCTTGA
The DNA here is from genome assembly GCF_040319815.1 of Mesorhizobium sp. M0854. Taxonomy (NCBI): domain Bacteria; kingdom Pseudomonadati; phylum Pseudomonadota; class Alphaproteobacteria; order Hyphomicrobiales; family Phyllobacteriaceae; genus Mesorhizobium; species Mesorhizobium sp. M0854. Next base: position 44,239 of record NZ_JAMYOL010000001.1, on the reverse strand, counting down.
ATCGCGCAGCGAGCCGAAGCTGTTGCTGGAACAACTCGCCCAGCTCTCCGAGCATTGCGACCCGACCTCCAAGGTGGTGGTTGTCGGCCACTACAACGATGTCGGCCTGTACCGCGAACTCATCCGTTCGGGCATTTCCGAGTATGTCATCGCGCCCGTATCGATGGCCGACATCGTCAGCGTGGTGTCTTCGATCTTCGTTGATCCGGAAGCTGAGCCGATCGGCCGCTCGATTGCCTTCATCGGCGCCAAAGGCGGCGTCGGCTCCTCGACCATAGCCCATAATGTGGCCTGGGCCATGTCGTCGCTTTTCAAATCCGAAGTGGTTGTCGCCGATCTCGACCTCGCCTTCGGAACGGCCAATATCAATTTCGACCAGGATCCGGCGCAAGGCATTGCCGAGGCAGTCTTCTCGCCGGAACGCGTCGACGAGGTCTATCTCGACCGGCTGCTCGCCCAATGCGCCGAGCACCTGTCGCTGCTTGCGGCCCCTTCGACCCTGGAGCGGGTCTACGATTTCGATCCCGACGCCTTCACCCAGCTTATCGACATAGCCCAGCGTAGCGCGCCGCTCCTCGTGCTCGATGTTCCCCACGTGTGGGCCGGCTGGACCAAGAACACGCTGGTCAAGGCCGACGAGATCGTCATCACGGCGACGCCCGAACTGGCCAATCTGCGCAACACGAAGAACCTGGTCGACATGCTGAAGCGGCTTCGTCCGAACGATCCCGCGCCAAAGCTTGTGATCAACCAGGCCGGTGTGCCGAAACGTCCTGAGATTACGCCGTCCGACTTCTCCGAATCGCTCGGCCTTTCGCCGATGTCGGTTATCCCGTTCGAGCCGCTTTTGTTCGGAAATGCTGCCAACAACGGACGTATGCTCGGTGAGATGGATGCCAAGAGTCCGGTTGTCGCCACGATCAACGAGATCGCCCATGTGCTGACAGGGCGCAGCGAAATCAAGATGAAGAAGAAGGCTGGCCTCGGCAACCTGATCGGCAAGCTTTCGCGCAACAAGAAGTGATGCCTCAGCGGTGGAATTGGTAAGCGATCATGTTTGGTAAAAGAGGCAGCGACGACGGCAACCGGACCATTCCGGAATTCCGTCAGCCAGCACCCGCGCCTGCCGCGCTGGCGGCCGCGAACCCTGTGGAAGCGGCCATAGCTGCCAGGCCGGCGGCGCTGCCGCCATCCGGCGCGCCTGCCGCGCCGACGGTTCGCCGTGCGGTCGAGCCGCCGCCATTGGCGCCGGAGCCGAAAAGTATCCAACGCCAAAAGAGCGAAACCTACTACGACACCAAAAGCCAGGTCTTCGCCGCACTCATCGATACGATAGATCTGTCGCAGCTCGCCAAACTCGATCCCGAAAGCGCGCGCGAGGAAATCCGCGACATTGTCAACGACATCATCGCGATCAAGAATTTCGCGATGTCCATCGCCGAGCAGGAAGAGCTTCTCGAGGATATCTGCAACGACGTTTTGGGCTACGGGCCGCTTGAGCCACTGCTTGCCCGCGACGATATTGCCGACATCATGGTCAATGGCTCCAAGAACGTCTACATCGAAGTCAACGGCAAGGTCGAGCAGACCGGCATCCGTTTCCGCGACAACCAGCAGCTCCTCAACATCTGCCAGCGTATCGTCAGCCAGGTTGGCCGCCGCGTCGATGAATCAAGCCCGATCTGCGATGCGCGTCTTCCTGATGGCTCCCGTGTCAACGTCATCGCACCGCCCCTGGCTATCGACGGCACCGCACTTACCATCCGCAAGTTCAAGAAGGACAAGCTGACGCTCGACCAGCTGGTCAAGTTCGGCTCGATTTCTCCGCAAGGGGCCGAGATTCTCAAGATCATCGGGCGTGTCCGCTGCAACATTGTCATCTCGGGCGGTACCGGCTCAGGCAAGACGACGCTGCTCAATTGCCTGACCAACTATATCGACCGCGAAGAACGCGTCATCACCTGCGAGGACTCAGCTGAGCTGCAATTGCAGCAGCCGCATGTGGTGCGTCTCGAAACCCGTCCGCCCAACCTCGAAGGCGAGGGCGAAGTGACCATGCGCGACCTGGTCAAGAACTGTCTGCGCATGCGCCCCGAACGTATTATCGTCGGCGAAGTGCGCGGACCCGAAGTGTTCGACCTGCTGCAGGCGATGAACACCGGCCATGACGGCTCGATGGGAACGATCCACTCGAACAGCCCGCGCGAATGCCTCAACCGCATAGAGTCGATGATCGCCATGGGCGGCTACACGCTGCCGCAAAAAACCGTGCGCGAGATCGTCGTCGGCTCCGTCGACGTGATCATACAGGCTGCACGCCTGCGCGACGGATCGCGGCGTATCACCCACATCACCGAGGTAATCGGCATGGAAGGCGACGTCATCATCACCCAGGACATCGTTCTCTATAACATCAAGGGCGAGGACGCGAACGGCAGGCTGCTGGGCGAGCACGTGTCGACTGGCATCGGCCGTCCGCATTTCTGGGAGCGCGCCCGCTACTACGGTGAGGAGCAGCGCCTCGCGGTTGCGCTCGAGGCGATGGAGAAACGCGCTGATTGATCCGTCTGGAAGCGTGGGGGCCAGGGTCGATGTTCGGAATTGACGGCACCGTATTGGCATTCGTCGTGCTCGCCGGCTTCAGCGCCGGCGCTGTGGCCTATGCTTTCTTGTTCAACCGGATTAGCACCGAGAAGCAGGTCGGCAAGCGGCTTGAATCGATCAAGACCGCCGAGACGGATCGTTCCGTCGTCAAGGCGTCGCGCGATCGCGTGGCGGAAGCGGCCAAGCGTCGCAAGTCCGTCCAGGATTCGCTGAAGGATCTCGATCAAAAGCAAAAGTCCAATCAGAGCCTGGTCAAGAAGCCACCGCTGAAGATCCAAATCCGCCAGGCCGGCATGAAGATCTCGCTTGAGCGCTTCTATGTCTACTCGGCGGTCTGCGGCGTCGTATTGACGGCTCTTGTATATTTCATCGGTGCACCGTTGCTGGTCTTGCCGGCTGCGCTGCTGGTCGGCGTCTTGGGTCTGCCCCGCTGGTTCGTCTCGTTTCGCCGCGCGCACCGCGTCAAGGCGTTCCTCAACGAATTTCCGAACGCGCTCGACATCATCGTGCGTGCGGTAAAATCCGGCCTGCCGCTGAACGACGCCGTGCGTCTGATCGCCAACGAATCCCCCGAGCCGGTCAAGACCGAGTTCCGCCGCATAGTCGATTCGCAGCAAATGGGTTTGTCGATCCCCGACGCGGCCATGCGCATGCCAGAAACGATGCCGTGCACCGAGGCGAGCTTCTTCGGCATCGTCATCCAGATTCAGTCTCAGGCCGGCGGCAATCTTTCCGAAGCGCTGGGCAATCTTTCGCGCGTGCTTCGCGACCGCAAGAAAATGAAAGCCAAGGTCCAGGCATTGTCCATGGAAGCCAAGGCATCCGCCGTGATCATCGGCGCGTTGCCTTTCGTCGTCGCCTTTCTCGTCTATTTGACGAGCCCGAACTACATCATGCCCCTCTTCATCACCAGCACCGGCCATCTGATCCTCGGTTGTTCCGGCATCTGGATGTCGATGGGCGTCCTGGTAATGCGCAAGATGATGAATTTCGAAGTCTAGGACTCGCTATGACCGATCACGTCATCAGAACTCTCACCGACCCGTCCCTGCTGATCGCACTGCTGGTCGGCATCGCGGTGTTTGCGACCGTCTTCACGCTGCTGCCCGCTTTTGGCGGGAACCAGCTCAAGGCGCGCATGAAATCCGTAGCGCTGGAGCGCGATGAGCTGCGCGCCAAGCAGCGCGCGCGGCTGGCAGTCGAAGCCGACCGCCGCCGCAAGGGCCTGCGCGAAGAACAGTCGGTCGGCATGCGCAATATTGTCGATCGCCTGGATCTCAGGCGTGCGCTGGCGGATGAAGGTACCTTGCAGAAATTGAAAGTGGCGGGTTTTCGCGGGCAAAATCCGCTGACGCGCTTCCTTTTCTTCCGTCTCGTCCTGCCCTTCTTCGGCTTTGCATTGGCGGCGATGTATCTGTTCGTGCTCGGCGGATTGCCCGAGCAGCCGCTTTTCGTGAAGCTGTTCGTGTGCATCGTGGTAGCCTATGCGGGATTTTACGCGCCGGTGCTCTACGTCAACAACCGCGCTACCAAGCGCAAGCAATCGATTCAGATGGCGTGGCCGGACGCGCTCGACCTGTTGCTGATATGCGTCGAGTCCGGCATGTCGGTGGAAGCGGCGCTTCGCAAGGTCGCCGATGAGATCGGCGCGCAATCGGTGGCATTGGCGGAAGAATTCATCCTGACAAACGCCGAGCTTTCCTATCTGCAGGAGCGCAAGCAGGCCTACGAGAACCTTGCAAGCCGAACTGGCCTGGAATCCGTCAGGTCGGTGTCCCAGGCGTTGGTTCAGGCCGAGCGCTACGGCACGCCCGTGGCGCATGCATTGCGGGTGCTTGCCAGTGAGAGCCGCGACATGCGCATGAATGCCGCCGAGAAGAAGGCGGCCGCGCTGCCGCCGAAGCTCACCGTGCCGATGATCCTGTTCTTCCTGCCGGTGCTGTTCGCCATCATTCTGGGTCCCGCCGGCATCCAGGTGAGCCAGCGCGGCATCTTTGGCGACCAGCCGAAATCAAGCAGCGAGTAGCGCCAGCGGCGTTGCCAGAAACGCTGATACGATTCAGAGCCACGCTGCCGGTGCAGCGCGGCTCTTTGCGTTAGACATGTTGCGGAATTCGCGCGCCGGTTAGGCGCTCGAAGCGGTCAGTTGGTGGCGGGCTTTGCCTTGTCCTGGTCCTTGAGCTGGCTCCAGGCATTCTGCTGCGCCAGCATCTGGCGAAGGTAAGCGACGTTAGCCTGCGCCTGATCCGGCGACAGCTCTTGCGAGGCGATCTTCTCTGCCTCGTCGAAACGGCCTTGCAGACCGACGACCAGCGCAAGGTTCTGGCGGACGCGGCTATCTGCATTCGGCTGCTGGGCGGCTGAGCGCATATAGGTTTCGGCTGTGCGCAAATCACCTTCCAGCACGTACGACATGCCGAGATTGGAAAGGATCGACGGTTCGTTCGGCCTGAGGTCAAGCGCCTTGCGATAGCCTTGGCGAGCCTCATCCTTCTGGCCGAGCTGGTCGAGAATAGCAGCTTCCGCCGATACCAGTTTCCAGTCAGGATATTCGGGCGTCTGGGCGCGGCGCACGGCATCGAGTGCCGGCTCGAACTGTCCGTTGGCGGCAAGCGCCTTGCCATAGGCGGCGAGCACGTCGCGATCCTTCGGCAAGGCGATCGCCAGCTTGCGCATCACCGCAAGCGATTGGTCTGCGTCGCCGTCCATCTGCAGCGCCGCGGCATAATTTGTCGCGATCCGCTTGTCGCTGGGGTTTTTCGAATAGGACTGGCCGAGCGCCATCGTAGCGTTGTGCAGTTCGCCCGCCGACATTGTTTCCAGCGGCTTGCCGCTTGGACGAGAAATCGAGCCAGTCGTCAATTTGCTGGTTCCGCAGCCGGCGACGCCTGCAGCAAGCACCATCATCAACGCCGTGGTGATCAGCCTATTTGCGCTGGCGTTCATCCTGCGGTTGGTCGGCATCGGCACCAGGGCTCCGTTCATGCGCGTGACCATTTGCGAGGTCATCTTTCCTCCCGCAGAAATATTCTGTTAACCCTAACGGAGAGTTAAGAAACGCCGACTCGGAAGCCGGAGGCCAGCGAATGCCTGTCGAACTCGTCGAGAAAGAATTGAGCAATGCGCTGCCGGTCCATCTGGTGGCGAAGGATGCTCTGGCGGCGGCGGGCCTTGCGCCATCCTCGGTCGCCTGGGCCAAGGCCAACGGCTTTTCCGGCGAGGCCGGCAGGACGCTCATCGTGCCTGGCGACAACGGCGCGATTGCCGGAGCCCTGTTCGGCACCGGTGATGGCGAGGGCGCACTGGCCATCGGCGCACTAGCGAGAGCCTTGCCCGCAGGCGAGTGGCATTTTGCGTCCGCACCGGCCAAGCCGGAGCTTACGGCACTCGCCGTGGCGCTCGGCGGCTATGTCTTCACCCGCTACGGCAAGAAGCCAGGCAAGACGCTTCGCCTCGCGCTGCCGGCAGGCACCGACGCCGCCCGCATCCGCCGCCTCGCCGATGGCATTTTCCTGGCGCGCGATCTGGTTAACACGCCGACCAGCGATATGGGCCCCGGGCAGTTGGAGAAGGCCGCCCGGACCTTGGCCGCGACGCACAAGGCCGAAATATCGGTGACCAAAGGCGACGATCTTCTTACCGCCAACTTTCCGATGATCCACGCCGTCGGTCGGGCTTCTGCCGACGCGCCACGCCTGATCGACATGATTTGGGGGCCGAACAATGCCCCCAAGATAACGCTGGTCGGCAAGGGCGTCTGCTTCGATACAGGCGGTCTCGACATCAAGCCGTCCTCGGGCATGCTTTTGATGAAGAAGGACATGGGTGGCGCTGCCAACGTGCTGGGTCTCGCTTCCATGATCATGGCCACCGGGTTGAAGGTTCGGCTGCGCGTGCTCATCCCGGCTGTCGAGAATTCGATAGCCGGCAACGCCTTCCGGCCAGGCGACGTGCTGGTGAGCCGCAAGGGCATTACCGTCGAAATCGGCAACACCGACGCCGAAGGACGGTTGGTGCTCGCCGATGCCCTGGCCTTGGCCGATGACGAAGAGCCGCAGATGCTGGTCGATATGGCAACGCTGACAGGCGCTGCCCGTGTTGCGCTCGGTCCCGACTTGCCGCCGTTCTATACCGGTGACGAGACGCTTGCATCCGAGCTGGCGGACGCCTCCGTTGCGGTCGAGGATCCGCTATGGCGGATGCCGTTGTGGAAGCCCTATGACGCCAAGCTGGCGTCGAAGGTGGCCGACGTCAACAACGTCACGCCGGACGGTTTCGCCGGCTCGATCACGGCGGCGCTTTTCCTGAAGCGCTTCGTGGAAAAGACCGCCGGCTGGGCGCATGTCGACATCTTCGCCTGGAACCCGTTCGACCGCCCGCACGGCCTTGCCGGTGGCGAAGCGCAAGGCATCCGGGCGCTGGAGCAGGTCATTTCGAACCGCTACGGCTGATTCTCGGGCATAGCCGACGAAGGTTATTGACTGAAACGGAACCGAAACAATTTTCCGTCATGCTGGACGGATGTCGATTATCATGCGTCCAAGCCAAGCGTTGCGACTATGGCAACAGGTGGTGCTGTCGGAGGTGCGCGACGACGCGCCCGATCTCACCATGCGCCAGACGGCGATCCTGTTCACCATCTATCTCGATCCGCCGCCCCACACGGTACGGGGGTTAGCCGCCCGCCTCAACGTCACCAAGCCGGTGATCACCCGTGCGCTCGATACGATGGGGGCGCTGAAACTGGTGTCGCGGCACCGCGACAAGCTCGACAAGCGCAACGTGCTGGTCAGGCGCACAGTCGAAGGCGCGCTCTTTGTCGAGCGCTTTGGCGATGTTATCATTGCCAGAGCCCAAGAGTTGCCAATTTGAACGAGTTGCCGATTTGACCGCCAGGGATGCCCGCCTCCATGCCTTCCGCTCCGATCTCGCCGACGCCAGGCTGCGAGGCGAGGTCGCCGCCGACCGTTTCGTCGCCGGCCGGCCGGCTCGCATATCAGCCTCCGTCGCCGACATCCGCAAGGCGCCGCGCCCGGACGCCGGCGTCGATACCCAGCTTCTGTTCGGCGAAGACGTCCTCGTCTTCGAGGACGTTGAGGGCTGGGCCTGGATACAGGCCGAGCGCGACGGCTATGTCGGCTATGTCGCCGACACCGTGCTGGGCGGTCGGGAGCATGCGCCCACCCATGTTGTCTCGGTGCCGCGCACTTTCCTCTATCCGGGACCGGATTTGCGGTTCCCGGTGAGCGGGGAGCTCTCGATGGGGTCATTGGTGGCGGTGACGGGCTCAGCGGAAACGCGCGGCACGCATTATGCTCTGCTGCCGTCCGGCCAGGCGGTCATCTCGGGTCATCTCAGGCCGGTCGCCGAGGTTCATCCCGACTACGTCGCGGTCGCCGAGGCGTTTCTCGGCACGCCCTATCTGTGGGGCGGCGTCTCCGGCTTCGGCATCGATTGTTCCGGTCTCGTGCAACTTGCAATGCACATGGCTGGCAGGCAAGTGCTGCGCGACACCGACATGCAGGCGGCGACCGTCGGCGAGCCGCTCGAACCCGGGCCGGATTTTGCCGGGTTGCGGCGCGGCGACCTGGTCTTCTGGAAAGGCCACGTCGCGATCATGACAGATCCGGAGACCATGATCCACGCCAACGGCCACACCATGCTGGTGTCGCGTGAAGGACTGAGGGAGGCGGTCGCCCGTATCGGCTATCTCTATGGCGGACCGACCGGGTTTCGCCGGCCGTAGCGCGAATCGATCACCTTTTGTTCTGATTCTGCTTGGCGATTGCGCGCCGCCGCGCTACGTCTGGCGCGTGACAGAGCAGCCGCGCCTTGCCGAACAGAATGCCGCCGTCGTCCTGCCCGAGCCATTTGTCAAATGGTTTGCGGAAAAGGGCTGGTCGCCGCGCGCCCACCAGATCGATTTGCTGGCCAAAGCCCAGGGCGGCCGGTCGGTATTGCTGATCGCCCCGACCGGCGCCGGCAAGACGCTGGCCGGGTTCTTGCCATCGCTGACCGAACTGGCCGGCCGGCCGAGGAGAAGGCCGGGGCAGGCGCATCGAGGCATCCACACACTCTACATCTCGCCGCTGAAGGCGCTGGCCGTCGACATCGAGCGCAATCTCGGCAAACCCGTCGAAGAAATCGGGCTGCCGGTCACCGTCGAGACGCGCACCGGCGACACGCCCGCACACAAGCGCCAGCGGCAGAAGCTGGCGCCGCCCGACATTCTCCTGACCACGCCCGAGCAATTGGCGCTGCTGATTGCCGCGCCCGATGCCAGGCGCTTCTTCGAGGACCTGCGCTATGTCGTGCTCGACGAATTGCATTCGCTGGTGACCTCGAAGCGCGGGCATCTCCTGTCGCTCGGGCTGGCCCGGCTGCGCTCGTTTGTGCCCGCCCTGCAGACGATAGGCCTGTCGGCGACGGTCGCCGAGCCTGATGAATTGCGGCGCTGGCTGGTCAGCCAGAATCCACCGGGGCCGATGGCCGAACTAATCGTCGTCACTGGCGGCGCCAAGCCCGACATCTCCATTCTCGATTCGGAGGAGCGCGTGCCGTGGGCGGGACATTCGGCCCGCTACGCAACGCCGGAAATCTACAACGAGATCAAGCGCCACAAGACAACCCTGCTGTTCGTCAACACGCGCAGCCAGGCGGAGTTGCTGTTCCAGGAGTTGTGGCGGGTCAACGAGGAGACCTTGCCGATCGCGCTGCATCACGGCTCGCTCGACGTCGCGCAGCGCCGGCGTGTCGAAAAGGCGATGGGCGAGAACGCCCTGCGCGCCATCGTCGCCACGTCGACGCTCGACCTCGGCATCGACTGGGGCGATGTCGACCTGGTCGTCCATGTCGGCGCGCCGAAAGGTGCCAGCCGGCTGGCGCAGCGCATTGGCCGCGCCAACCACCGTATGGACGAGCCGTCCAAGGCGATCCTGATACCGGCCAACCGCTTCGAGGTGCTGGAATGCAGGGCGGCGCTCGACGCCAATTATCTCGGTGCCCAGGATACGCCGCCGCTGGTCGATGGCGGGCTCGACGTCCTGGCGCAGCACGTGCTGGGCTGTGCCTGCGGTGCGCCGTTCCATGCCGATGCGCTGTTCGAGGAGGTGCGGACGGCAGCACCCTATGCCGATCTCGATCGCCCGACATTCGATCGCGTCATCGATTTCGTCGCCACTGGCGGCTATGCGCTGAAGAACTATGAACGCTACGCCCGTATTCGTCTCAACAAGGACGGGCTGTGGCGGGTCTCAAATCCTCGCGTCGCCCAACAATACCGGCTCAATGTCGGCACCATCATCGAAGTGCCGGCGCTCAACGTCCGCTATGTCCAGGCCGGCAGCAGAGGCGCGGCTTCGCGTGGCGGCCGGGTTCTGGGCAAAATCGAGGAGGCGTTCCTCGAAACGCTGACGCATGGCGACACCTTCATGTTCGCCGGCAAGGTGCTGCGCTTCGAAGGTATCCGCGAGAATGAGTGCTTTGTCTCGAATGCACCCGGCAGCGACGCCAAGGTGCCGTATTACGGTGGTGGCAAATTCCCGCTTTCGACGTACCTGGCCGAACAGGTCCGCGCCATGCTGGACGATCCGCAGCGCTGGAAGAAGCTGCCGGAGCAGGTCGCCGACTGGTTACGCTTTCAGGCCGACAAGTCGGTGCTGCCGAAACGCGACGATCTGCTGATCGAGACCTTTCCGCGCGGCAACCGCTACTATCTGGTGGCCTATCCGTTCGAGGGCAGGCTGGCGCACCAGACGCTCGGCATGCTGCTCACCCGCCGCCTCGACAGGGCGGGAGCCAAGCCGCTCGGCTTTGTCGCCACCGACTATGCGCTTGCCATATGGTCGCTGGCCGATATGGGCCATATGTTCAGGGCGAAGAAACCGTCGCTGGCTGCGCTATTCGATCAGGACATGCTGGGCGACGACCTCGAAGCCTGGCTCGCCGGCAGTTGGTTGTTGAAGCGCACCTTTCGCAATTGCGCGCTGATCTCGGGATTGATCGAGAAACGCCACCCAGGGCAGGAGAAGAGCGGCCGCCAGGTAACCGTGTCGACGGATCTCATCTACGACGTGCTGCGCAGCCACGAGCCCGACCATATCCTTTTGCAGGCGACGCGTGCCGATGCCGCGACCGGTCTCTTGGATGTCAGCAGACTTGCCGAGATGCTCTCGCGCGTCCAAGGTCGAATCATGCATAAGAACCTCGAGCAGATATCGCCGCTCGCCGTGCCGATCATGCTCGAGATCGGCAAAATGCCGGTGCACGGCGAGGCCGATGACACGCTGCTGATGGATGCAGCCACGCTGGTCGAGGAGGCCATGGGGACGAAATGACTGTCGCGCTCGCCATGGCTGCGCCTCTGGCGGATGCGGGCGCTGTCCGTATCGCCGGCGAACGCGCGATCTGCGACCGTCGCGGCGTGCTCTATTTTCCCGAATTCCGGCTTCTGACCGTATCCGACCTGCATCTGGAAAAAGGTTCATCACTGGCCAGGCGCGGCACGCTGGTCCCACCTTACGACACCGGTGCGACGTTGCTCCGGCTGCAGGCGGTGATCGGCGATTATCAGCCTGCGATCGTTATCAGCCTGGGCGACAGTTTTCACGATGGCGGCGGCGCCGCACGTATGCACGCGAGCTTTCGCCAAAGGCTGGAGGGGCTGATGGTCGGGCGCGACTGGTTCTGGGTCGCCGGCAATCATGACCCGGAAGCACCGGCCGACCTGCCGGGCGAAACCGTGCGCGAATTGGCCATCGGTTCTCTGCTCTTCCGGCACGAGCCTTCGGCGGTGAGGGCGGAAGGCGAGATATCAGGTCACCTGCATCCTTGCGCCCGCATCGTGCAGCAAGGCCGTTCGGTGCGGCGTCGTTGCTTTGCCGGCGATGGCAGCCGCATGATCATGCCGGCTTTCGGCGCCTATACCGGCTCGCTCAACGTGCTCGATCGCGCCTATGCCGGGCTGTTCCGCCGCGAAACGCTGATGGCCTATATGCTTGGCACAGAGCGCATTTTCGCGATTTCCCACGCGATGCTCAGGCCGGGCTGAACCTACCTGCCGTAGTACAAAGTAACCGTGTGCTTGGCCTCGGCGAAGAACAGCCAGCGCTCGACCAGCATTCCGGCGAGTTGGGCGATTGGGGCGAGTATCGACAGTGCTGCCGCATAGGGCCACGGCAAGGCGAACGCCACCACCAGCAGCAACGCGGGCAAAGCAAAGGCCAGCACCTGCGTGATCTGGCGGAGTTTAGCGCTGTGCTTGCGCGCAATGCGAAAACCCATCTCCTTGAGCAGATAGTTTTCCTCGGTATGCGGCCATTCCAGCGACCGCACCGTGCCGCCGGAAAGCCCGGTTGCGGTGTTGGCGTTGGTCGGGATCTCCAGCCTGTCATTGTATCGCCAGGTCGCCAGCTTCAAACCCCAGCCGAGCGCGGTCAGCAACAGGGCAGCCGCCAGAAGCATATTCGAGCCTGCGGCAAATCCCTGCAGCAGGGCGTTGAGCAGTACGCTGCCGGTCATCGCCGAAAAGACCAGGTAGGCGGGCAGGGTGAAGCGGCTGTGCCACTGGGCAATCGGCTTCAACGACGCGTAGATCATGCCGGTGGTGCAGACGGTTGCGACCGCGCCGACGGCAGCGAGCAGCCCGGCGACAGCCGCCCAGCCGCTCGTACGGCCGAGGACCACCCAGCCAATACCGAACAGTCCCGCCGGCACGAAGGTGGCGACCGAGGCAACACCTTCGCGCGACAGCCATGAGCTACGCCATTGCGAGAAGGCACGCCAGGCGCGTTCGGGCCGGCCGAGATGGCCGGCCGACGACAGCAGGCCTGTCGAGATCAGGCCAAGCGCCAGCCCCATGCCGGTGAGGCCAAGCCAGAAATCGGGCGGGATAAAGCCCTGTCCAGCGAGCACGCCAAGCAGCGCGAGCAGGCCGTAACCGGCGCCCGTGGCCGTGGTGAAAAAGACGACGGAGAAGGCTGGATGCATGAAGGCACGGGTCAGTTCGAGAGCATGCGGTCGACCCAGCCGAGGAAGCCGCCTTCGGCCCGCACCGCTTCAAGCGCTGGCGCCGGCACCGATGCGGCGCGGGTGGTGTGGGCACGTGGCGGCAGATATTTGTTGGTCGGCTTATAGCCCATTTCCGGCATCAGATCGACACCGCCACGCTCGGCCACCAGTTGCGAGATAGCGGATGCCGGATCGCCCAGATCGCCAAAATGCCGCGCGCTGGTCGGGCAAGCAGCGACGCAGGCCGGCACGCGATCTTCTTCCGCCAGATTGTCGTTGTAGATGCGGTCGACGCACAACGTGCATTTCTTCATCACGCCGACATCGGTGTCGAACTCGCGCGCGCCATAGAGGCAGGCCCAGCTGCACAATTTGCAGCCGATGCATTTGTCCTCGTCGACCAGCACGATGCCATCCGACGCCCGCTTGTAGGAGGCGCCGGTCGGGCAGACCGTGACGCACGCCGGCGTCTCGCAGTGCAGGCAGGAGCGTGGGAAATTGACCGTGCGCCCACCCATCTCGGTCATGTGCTCATAACTGTGCACGCGGTTGAACCAGACGCCGTCGACATTGCCGCCATAGGGGTCGATGTCGGTTAGCGGCGCCATATGGCCGCCGGTGTTCCATTCTTTGCAGGCGGTAACGCAGGCCTGGCAGCCGACGCAGGTGTCGAGATCGATGACAAGGCCGAGCTTCTTGTCGGTATGGGCGGGAAGGCAAGTCATTCCGCGGCTTCTCTTTTCATGCGGAACTCGGCGCCGAAACTGAGCTTGTCGGGCGAGAGCTCAGAGTCCGGCAGCTGGCGGAACCGCTCGAACTGCGGTTCGGTGAAGCCCGCTTCCTCGGGCGCGCATTTGACGATGCGCACGCGCAGGTCGAACCATGCGGCCTGGCCCGTTACCGGGTCGGAATTCGAATAGCGTTTGCCGTTGGCATCGGCGGAGGTCTGGTCGCCGATGATGTGGTTGAGCAGGAAGCCGCGATTGGATTCGGCCGCGTCGTCCTTGAGCCCCCAGCTGCCGCGCCGTTTGCCGATCGCGTTCCAGGTCCACACCGTATCGGCGTTGACGCCGTCGGCCAGCTTGATCTGTCCTTTGACCTTGCCGTTGATGCTCTCGATCCAAACCCAATCGTCGTCGACAAGGCTGAGGCCGGCTGCCGTCCGGTAGTGCACGAACAGTCGGTTCTGGCTGGTGATCTGCCTTAGCCAGGCATTCTGCCCGCCCCAGGAATGGTACATGTGCATCGGCCGCTGCGTCAGCGCGTGCAGCGGATAGGCTTGGCTGTCGACCGCAGCCTCTTCGAAGGGCGCATACCAGAACGGCAGCGGATCCATATAGGTCTCGATGCGGCTGCGCTCCGCCTCCGGCGGCAGCACCCCGCCATGGCCGCGCGCCGCAAGGCGAAAGCGCTGCATCGGCTCCGAATAGAGTTGGAAGACGATCGGCTCGGCCTTCGGCATGAAGCCCATGCTCTCAGCCAATTCGAGATACGAGCGGTTGGCCATCTTGTAATAGCGCTGATCGGCGGCGAAATCCTGGTGCCAGAAGCCGCCATTATCTATGTAGCGCTGCAACTGGTCGGGATTGACCTCGCCCTTGCCGACCGAGGCCCCGTCCTTGCCGCGCCAGCCGGCGAGCGGACCGACACCTGGCGTGCGCTCGTGATTGACGATGTAGTCGGCATAGTCGCGGTATTTGGCGGAGCCGTCGTCATGAACGAAGCCGGGCAGACCGAGTCGCGCGCCGAGTTCGATCAGCACCGTCTGGAACGGCCTGACGTCGCGGTCCGGCTCGACGACCGGATGGCGGATGGCGTCGCCCGGACCGTCGGCATGGCTGATCGGCCGGTCGAGCAGACTGATACAGTCATGACGCTCGAGATAGGTGGTGTCCGGCAGCACCAGATCGGCAAAAGGCACGGTCTCGGCATAATAAGCGTCGGAATAGATGATGAACGGGATCTTGTACTCGCCCGACGCACCGACATCGGTCAGCATCGCCATCGTCTCGACCGTATTCATCGACGAGTTCCAGGCCATGTTGGACATGTACATAAACAGCGTGTCGATCTTGTAGGGATCGCCGGCCCAGGCGTTGCGGATAACCGTGTGCATGAGCCCGTGTGCGGCCAGCGGCGCATCCCAGGAGTAGGCCTTGTCGATACGAACAGGCTTGCCGCCTTCATCGATCAGCAGGTCCTCCGGTCCGCAGACGAAGCCGAGCGGCATGCCTTCGAGCGGTGTCATCGGCTTCACATTCTTGCCGGCGGGCATTGGACCCGGCGGCGCGGACCGCGGATAAGGCGGTTTGAAGCGGAAGCCGCCCGGCACGTCCACCGTGCCGAGAAGCACCTGAAGCAGATGAATGGCGCGGCAAGTGTGAAATCCGTTCGAATGGGCCGAGATGCCGCGCATCGCATGCATCGACACCGGGCGACCCTTGATGGTCTCGTGCCGGCGGCCGGCCCAGTCCGTCCAGGCCACCGGCAATTCGATTTGCTGTTCGAAGGCGACATGGGCGAGTTCTGCGGCAATGCGTCGGATGGTGTCGGCGGAGATGCCGCACCGGTCAGCGACGGCGTCCGGTGAATAGCTCTCGTCCAAATAACGGTCGGCGACGAGTTGGAAGACCGGCACGCAGCGGCGGCCGTCGACGAGAAAGCTGCCGGTCAATGCGGGCTTCGCGTCGGCATCGCTGGCATTGACAGGCATCTTCGCCACCCTGTCCCAAGCCTGCGGATTGCCGTCGCCATTGCGCATGAACAGCCCGTCATCGACAGCTCCAGGCTCCTGAACGACCAGGATGTGGGCATTGGTGTAGCGCAACAGGTACTCGAGATCGATGCGGCCAGCCTTCAGCAATTCATGGATGAGGGCGAATACGAACAGGCCGTCGGTGCCGGGCCGGATGCCGATCCAGTCGTCGGCAATTGCATTATAGCCGGTGCGGCAGGGATTGATTGAAACCACCTTGGCGCCGCGCGCCTTGAGCTTGCCGAGGCCGATCTTGATCGGATTGGAATCATGGTCTTCGGCAACCCCGAACAGCATGAAATATTTGGTGTTGTCCCAGTCGGGCTCGCCGAACTCCCAGAACGAACCGCCAATCGTGTAGAGGCCGCCGGCCGCCATATTGACCGAGCAGAAGCCGCCATGGGCGGCAAAATTCGGCGTGCCGAACTGGCTCGCCCACCAGCCGGTCAGCGATTGCGACTGGTCGCGCCCGGTGAAGAAGGCAAGTTTCTTCGGATCGGTTCGGCGGATGTTCGAAAGCCGTTCAGTCGCGATCGACAAGGCGTCCTCCCACTCGATTTCGCGGAACTCACCCGAGCCGCGCGGGCCGGTGCGCAGTAGCGGCTTCTTCAGCCGGGCCGGGCTGTAATGCTGCATGATGCCGGCGCTGCCCTTGCCGCACAGCACACCGCGGTTGACCGGGTGATCCTTGTTGCCGTTGATGTAGCGGACCTTGCCGTCCTTGATATGGACGTCGATGCCGCAGCGGCAGGCGCACATATAGCAAGTCGTCTTGGCGACGCTGTCGGAGACATCGGGCGACGTATCGACGCCGTCGCCTTCAGCGGGCGCGCGCGTATCGGCAAGCGGCCGTTGTGATGGTGCCGAATTGGCTCCGCGCAGCAGGTTGTTGGTCATGATCCGGTTATGCTCTTGCGCTCCGCGACCTTGGCTCTCGTCTTCGGACCTGGGCCGCGCATGTAATGTTGTTCCGGACGATAGCGTTCACCGACGAGCCGCCACCGCAGGCTGGGGGTCCAGTGCGCAAACACGGATTTGAACCGCCCCACCAATTCTACCCTCGACTGCTCTGGCGCGACTTTTTTCCAATTTCGGGCCAAAATTTAGAACAAAGCGACCGATCCGTCTAACAACTTGCTCTTGTAATTCCAATCGGATTTGCTTCTTAGTATCGGAATGACCCTGGACCAGTTGCGGATCTTCGTCGCCGTCGCCGAACGGGCGCACATGACCAAAGCGGCCGAGTTGCTGGGCATCTCACAGTCGGCCGCATCCGCCGCGATCCGCTCGCTCGAACAGCAGCATGGCGTCCAGTTGTTCAACCGCGTCGGCCGCAACATCGAACTCGCCGAGACCGGACGCCGATTCTTGCCCGAAGCCAAGGCGGTCCTCGAGCGGGCTGCGGCGGCCCACAATGTGCTGGAGCATGTCTCGCAGACGATATCAGGCAGTCTCTCGATAGCTGCCAGCCAGACCATCGCCAGCTATTGGCTGCCGCGCCGGCTCGCCTCTTTCCACGAAGCCTATCCTGCCGTCAGGCTGAGCGTGAGCATTGGCAACACCAGGCAGGTCGAGACCAATGTACTTGATGGCGCAGCCGATTTTGGCCTGGTCGAGGGGCGCACCGAATCCGACATTTTGCGGCGTGCCAAGGTCGATATCGATCGCATGATGCTGGTCGTGGCGCGCACGCACCCTGAGATCGCGGAAGTTTCGCCTGGACATCCCGACCTTGGCGGGCTTCGCTGGATCATTCGCGAAGGCGGGTCGGGCACGCGCGAGGCGCTGGAGGACCTTGCCCGACGCGACGGGGTTTCGTTCGCGGACCTGCAGATATTCCTGGTATTGCCGAGCAATGAGGCTATTCGCCAGGTGGTCGAGGCCGGAGCCGGCGCCAGCATCATCTCGGAACTCGTCGTCGCCCGCGCGGTCGCCGAAGGCAGTCTGCGTTCCGTGCCGATCGATCTGCCGAAGCGCGAATTTGCCATGATCACGCATCGCGACCGGCAGCCAAGCCTGGCCCAGATGGCGCTCAAGGCGCATCTCGGCGGCAAAGCTGAGAGATCCGCGCCGCTTTAAGCCGATCAGCCGAACTTCCGCTGCGCGTCGAGCGCCAGCCCAAGCCCGACCGAGCCGAACACATCGCCTTCGATTACCGAGGCCTGCGGCACCAGCGCCAGGATCTGCTGCCTGGCCAGCGGGATCGCGGTCGATCCGCCGGTCAAGAACACCGCGGTGATATCCGAGGCCTTCATCTGTGCGTCACGGATGGTCTGCTCGACCGTAGCCGCAACGCGCTCAATGTCCCTGGCTATGGTGGCTTCGAGACTCTTGCGCGTGATTTCTGCCGTGAACCTCACCTCCGGCAGCGCGACCTTGACATCGGCCGACGATCGGTCCGTCAGCTCGATCTTGGCCTTTTCAACCAGCGCCGCCAGCGCGTGGCCGTAACGATGCTCGACGATGTGGATGAAGCGGTCGACCAGGTCTGCGCGCTCTGCCTCGTAGCGGATCTGGCGCAGATGCGTCATCGCCCTTGCGGTATAGACCAGGTTGATGCGCTGCCACGTCGCCAGGTCGATGAAGTAGCTCGCCGGCAGATTACGTTTGCCATCCTTGGTCGGTGAGAGATGGCCGAGCTGCGGCATCACATGGGCGATGCTCAACAGCCGGTCGAAGTCGGTGCCGCCGATGTGGATGCCGCGGCTGGCCAGGATGTCGTCCTTGCGGTCAAGCGAGCGCGCGCGCTCGGGCGAGACCCGCACGATTGAGAAGTCGGACGTGCCGCCGCCCATGTCGACGATCAGCGCCAGTTCCTCGCGCGTCACCTTTTGTTCGTAGTCGAGTGCCGCGGCAATCGGTTCGAACTGGAAGGCGATATGTTTGAAGCCGTGGGCACGAGCGGCATTTTCGAGTTCGTGCTCCGCCTTGGCGTCGGCCTCGGCATCGTCGTCGACGAACTGCACGGGCCGTCCCAGCACGACGCTGTCGACCGCGTCATGGGCTTCTTCTTCCAGCTTCTTTTTCAGATGGCCGACGAACAGGCCGACAATCTCCATGAAGCCGATCGAGCGCGCCTTGATGCGCGTCTTTTCGTGGGCAAGCGAGCTGCCGAGCACACTCTTCAACGAGCGCATCAGGCGGCCTTCGATACTGTCCGTATAATTGGCAAGGGCGCGTCGCCCGAAATAGGTGCGGTTGTCCTCGAAATTGAAGAATACCGCACTGGGCAGCGTGACCTGGCCGTCTTCCAACGCCACCAGCCGCGGCTGCCCGTTCCTGACCACGCTCACGGTGGAATTCGAAGTGCCGAAGTCGATACCGGCAAATGCTGGTCGCATCGTGCGTTCCTGTAGTTCTGATTTGGGGAGCAGCAGCTCGTATCCGGTCGGGCCGGGGGTCGCGGTCTAACCCATACCCTCGGAAAGGGAAACCACTTTTACGAGAGTTCAGTCTTTCCTGAACACCAGTCTTCCGAGCCAGCCGGTCAGCATGGCCAGCGATACGGCAAAGACACCGTAGAGGAAGGAATAGTCGTGCGCGACGCGGAAGATCGACTGTTCGAAACCGGACTTGCGGATTTCGAGCTGGGCGGAGCTTTCCTTGATGAACAAGCCGCTCTTGAACAGGAAGGCGCGGGCCTTATGGGTGCCGACCGGAACGTTTGGGGCGAGCCTGACGGTGGCGCGGAACAGGTTCTGCGACAGGAACTGCACACCGCCGACATTCTCGCTGTAGAGGCCGGTCGCCGCCTTGCGTTCGCGCAGCGCGGCGGTGAACTCCTCGATTGTCGCCGGGCTGTCCTCCGCGTCGGCCGGCTGCAAATAGAGGTTGGAGGCGCCAAGCGACAGCTGCTTGTAGCTGTTCGGATCGGTGACGTCCTGCAGCGGCCGCGTCGTCGCCACCGAATAGGAGACAGGTACGTTTTTGAAGGTCTCCGACTCCAGATTGACCCAGACGCCGAGCACCCGGTCCTTGCGGCGCACGACGACCGGCCGAGCCGGGCCTTCCAGCACGACGATCACGTCGTAGCGCCCTTGCCGCGCGACAAGCGGATCGGCATTTTCCAGTGAGCCGAAAATGGTCAGGTCGGCGCCGGAAAAGCCGGCGGTAATCGAGACATTGTCGGTGGAAAGGCCGATCTGGATGTTTTCGGTTAGTGGCGCCTGCGCCTTCGCCGGTGGCGCAGCAGCCAGCAGCGACAGCAAGGCGGCGGCCGCGAGCGTCCTTAGGCCGGCCATCAGCTCAGGCCCACGCCGGACAGAGAATAGAGATTGGGCGGCGTGACGAAAAGATCGATGGCAAGCCGGATGGCTACCGCCAGCACGAGCAGCGCCAGCAGCGCCCTGAGTTGCTCGCCCCGCAGCCTCTGACCAGCCTTGGCGCCATATTGCGCGCCGGCGACGCCGCCTGCCATCAACAGGAAGGCGAGCATGACGTCGACCGTCTGGTTGGTGGTGGCGTGGACCAGCGTGGTGTAAGCCGAGGTGAAGATGATCTGGAACAGCGAGGTGCCGATGACGACGTTGGTCGGCACTTTCAAAAGGTAGATCAGGGCCGGCACCATGATGAAGCCGCCGCCGACGCCCATGATCGAGGACAGGAAGCCAATCGCCGCGCCCAGCCCAAGCACCGGAATGACGCTGACGAAGAGCTTCGAGGCCCTGAACCGCATCTTCAGCGGCAGGCGGTGGATCCAATTATGCTGGCTGGATTTCTTCAACACCGGTGCGGCGCCGCTGCGAGTGGCGCGCAGCGCATTGACGCTCTCGACCAGCATCAGTCCGCCGACGGTGCCGAGCAGCACGACGTAGAGCAGCGAGATGAACAGGTCGAGCTGGCCGAGCCGGCGCAGGAGCGCAAAGACATAGATGCCACCGGTCGAGCCGACGATGCCGCCGGCTAAAAGCACGCCGCCGAGCTTGAAGTCGAGCGTGCCGCGCTTCATGTGCGACAGGGCGCCGGAGAAGGAGGAAGCGATGACCTGGTTGGCGCCGGTGGCGACCGCGATTGCCGGCGGTATGTTGTAGAAGATCAGCAGCGGCGTAATGAGAAAGCCGCCGCCCACGCCGAACATGCCCGACAGGAAACCCACCGCCGCACCCATGGCCAGCAGCACGAAGATGTTGACGGAAATTTCCGCGATCGGGAGATAGATGCCCACCCGTCAGTCTCGATCAGTTTGCCTCCTGGCGAATGCAACCGTTGCGGGCATTTTGCGTCAGAAGGCTATCTCGTTCTTGCGCCGGCCGGGCCGTGAAGTCAAACTTCGCCGCACCGCCGAAACAAAAAACAACTCAATCAGTTAACAGGCAAATCTGTGGCAAGGGCGTCGCGGAAACGACGCATCCGCCGTTATTTACGCGCAAGCAGCGCCTTGACCAGCTTTTCGTCGATCGCGCCGGTTGCCTTCATATCGTTGTCGGCCTGGAAGGCCATGATCGCGTTCTTGGTTTTCTGGCCCATCATGCCGTCGGGATTGCCGGCCTCGTAGCCGTTCTTGTTGAGAATGCGCTGGATGTTCTGGACCGCTTTCTTCATGTCGATGCCGGCGGTCGTCTGCGGTGTGCCGTCCTGCCACGATTCAGGAACGTCGGCCGAATTGGCGGCTGGATCGAGCGGCTTGGCCTTCCACAGTTCAGCCGCGGCCCGCGCACGCTCCAGCTGCTCGGGCCTCAGCGCCTTGGCGATCTCGTCGCGCTTGGCCGCCGCATCCTTGTCGCCGGTCTTGGCGACGAGTGCGAACCATTTGTAGCTCTCCTCGAGGTTCTGCTTCATGCCGACGCCCTTTGCCGCGAGGATGCCGAGATTGAACTGGCTATCCTTGACACCGAGATCCGCCGCCGCCTCGAACCAGCGCGCTGCCGATTCATTGTCGGTCACGCCATCCGCCGCCATCGCAAACAGCACGGCAAGATTGTGCATCGCGCTGGCATTGCCCTGCGCTGCGGCAAGCTGGTACCAGGTTTTCGCTTTCTTGATGTCGCGTGCGACGCCGATGCCCTTCTCGTAGAAATTGCCGATGCGGTATTCTGCCGGTGCGAAACCGAGTTCGGCAGCTTTCTCATACCATTTGGCCGCCGCCGCCATGTCTTCTTTGACGCCGCGAGACTCGGCGTAGCGCGAGCCGATCTCGAACAGCGCTTTGGCGTCGCCGCCGGCCGCTGCATCGCGCAGGGCGGCCGGGCCGGCATCGGCCGGAACGTCGATCTTGGCAACGCCTGCCGCGGCAGCATCCGCCGGCGGCACCGTGCCGGTCGTGTCCTGCGTCGCAGCGGTGGCTATAGCAGGCGCGGCAGCCATTGGCTCGGCGTCGCTGGCCGTCGCCGCTGCCGGCGCGGGCACTGCGGCCGCGGTGTCTTGCGCCGCCAGGTCAGCGGGCGCCGCGGAAGCCGAGGGCGCCGTCGATGTCTCGGCTGCCGGTATAGCGGGGCCGGTTTGCGCCGCCGTGTCGTCCTTGGTTATCGATGCGGATGGCTCTGCCTGCCTGACGGTGGGCGACGGCGCGCTCTCCTGTGTTGTCGTCTGCGCGTCCGCCTTCGGCTCGCTGGCAACGCTGGCCAAAGCGGTTTCCGCCGGCTGTACGGCCACGGCCGGTGCCGCCTCATTGTCGGTGACTTCGACCGGGTCGGAGAAGAAGGCTTTGCCCAGTTGCAGGCCGGCAAGCGCCAGCATGATGGCGATTGCCCCCATCAGGATCGGCTTGCGCCGCGCCTTGAGCAGGTCGCCGATCCTGAGTGCCTTGACCGGGCCTTTCATCGTCGACTGGCGCTTGAGGGCGTCCGCCTCGGCGGCCGCCGCTTGCGCAGCCCGTCTGGCTGCCGCGATGAAGTCCGATTTCGCCGCCTCAGCGCCGCCTTCCCGGGTCGGCTGCCCGCGCTCGTCGCGCACGCGCTTCATGATGGCGCTGAGGTCGGGTGCGCCGGAGCCGGGTTCCAGTGGCCGGTTGGCGAGCTTGGGGTCGAGGGGCTCGTCGAGATCGACGCTCGGTACCTCGGCGCTCTGCGCCGAGCCTGCAAGCGGCGGCATCTCGGCGTCCTTCTTGCCCTTCAAGGCGCGCGCCAGCCCGCCTAACATCGATTTCCTGCCGCCGCCTTGCTCGGTTTTTTCACGCGTCGTGTCTGAACCGAGAGCCGCCAGGGCTGCTGCGGCGGCGGCCTCGGCTGGCGTACGCGGACCTGGCTCGTCGCGCACGAGCGCCGCGGCGCGGCCGTCGAGATCGGCCATGCTGCCCGTCAACGGCAGCGGCTGGTCGAGGTCCATCGACGGTGCGTCCTGCACCGAGATCTTGGATGGCCGGCCGAAACGCTTGCTCAACTCCGCGCTTGCCGGTTCACCCGTCTCCAATGAACCAAGCCTGTCAACGATCTTGAGCAGCGTATCGTGGATAGCCTCGAACGTTCTCGAATTGCGCTCGTCCGAACGGCGCGTCAGTGCCTCGAGCGTCTTCAGGTCCTGGGCGAGGCCGGTAACGGCCGCCGTGTTGGCGCTTGATCCGGCCAGTGAGCGGACGGCGCTCTCAGCCGCCTCGCGCGCCGCGCCGAGGATGGAATCGCGGGTTCCGGCCAGCGACTTCTCGATTTCGTTGAGACGCGGGCTGATGTCGTCGAATTCCGGCAGCGGCGTGCCGGGCTTGGAAAGATGCGCCGTCAGGCCGGCGACCTGCGCTTCAAGGCTGCGGATCAACGCCGGGTCGATGCTGGCGACCTGTGCCGCGGACGAATCCAGCCGGCTTGAGATGTCTTCGAGCCGGCTCTCCAGGCCACGGATCGCCGCCTCGTTGGCGGGATCTGGAACGCGCGTCTCAATCCGCTTGGCCAGCGCGGTGAAGCGGGCGTCGATGGCATCCATAATGCCGGCGCTATCGACCTGCGGCATGCGCTGGTCCAGCCTGTCGGCGACCTCGTCCAACCGGCGCTCAAGGTCGCGAAACAGCATGTTGCCTTGTTCGATTGCGTCGCCCTGGCGACGTTCCATCATGCTGGACAGCACGTCGAAGCGCTGCTCGAGCCCCTGGAAGATGTAGTCGGCGTCCGGCATGGCAGGTGCGTGGTCGATCTTGTCGGCAATAAGCGCGACTTGCCTGGCAAGGCGCTCCATCGCCTGTTCCGGCAGATTGGCTCGGCCGGCCAGTTCATCCACGCGGCTCGACAATGTGTTGAGACGGTCGATGACCTCCCGACCCGGACGATCCTGCGACACTTCTTCGATTTGCTGGGCCAGTGAATCGATCCGCTTCTCGATGCGTTCGAAGGGCTCGGGGTCGAACGAATTGGCTTGCGCGGCAACCGTCGAGGCGACGATCGCGCGGGAAATCTCGTCGAGCCGCTCGTCGATCTGACTGAATGTGTCGCCGCCGCGATTGTCCTGCTGGCGGGCGAAATGGTCGACCGCTCCGGCAAGCGTGCGGACCTTTTCCTCGAGCGAGCGCAGCGACAGCGATTCCGGCAGATTGCTGACGGCATTGCTGATCTGTTCGAGCCGCTCCGTTAGCGCCGACAGGCCGGGTGCATCGGAATGCTTGCGCTGATCGGCCTCGACGCGATCCTCGAAAGCGTTCCAGCGGCGGTCGAAATCGTCCCAGCGGCGTCCGACCGCCTGCACGCTCTCCTCGCGCGCCAGCGTATCGAGCGCGGCTTTGACCTGCTCAAGCTCGAGCCGCAGCATATTGACGCTTCTGTCGTCGCTTTTTTCGGCCAGTGTCTGGATGGCGCCGGAAAGCCGCTCGAATTCGACGCTGAGTTCGGCGCTGCCTTTGCCGCCGCCATTTGACTGGAAGGCTCGCTCAATATTCTTGCGCAGTACCTCGAACTCGCGTTGCAGGCCGGAGGTCATCTGCTGGCGCAACTCTTCGCGCAGGCCGCGCAATTCGCCGGCGATCTTGCCGGCTAGGGCGACGCCGTCCTCCTGGCCCCGCACCCGGTCGATATCGCGGGCGATCGCCTGGTAATTCTGGTCGAAAGCCGCTGCTGGACCTTTCGGCCGCTGCGCGCGTGGATCCTCATACCGGCGCTGCTGGCCATAGGGTTGGGCGCTGGGATAGCGTGGTTCTGCCGCTGGTCGGCGCGGATCGGCGTGGCTTGCCGTCTCCTCGCGCGTCCGCTCCAGCCGCTGCTCCAGAGTTTCCAGGGAGCGGTTGAGCTCTTCAAGCGTCGTGTGCGGCCGGCGTTGCCTGCCGGCGTTGAGTGTATCGAGGTAGGACCGCTTGCTGTTCATCAATGCGCCCGTTTCAGAATTGCTGGCTTTCACCAGGTTCCCAAAGTCCTGCCGGGACGAAGGCGACTGCTTGGCTTGTTGCAGTGGAAGACGAGCTTCCCGGTCTCATCCGCGCTCCGAAAAACCGTGAAAAATTCAGTACAGGATAGACACGGGTAACCGACATGCGCACATTTCGCCCCAACGTGGTAAACAACGCGTTAACCAAGCTTAAGAAGTTGCAACTTTGTCGGCTGGCTGCCGACGGCGCGGGTGTCTTTTTTGAACGCGCAAAAGACGTTGTAGAATTTTGATCAGCCGCATGATCGCTCCCGAAATCGGCAACGACCTTTTAGGTTGTCCGCTGGTGCTGCGGCATAAAGTTGCAAGACCAGAACACTCTTGCGTGCTGAGGCGGCTATCGATATAGAATTGACGTAAACGTAAATGAGCGGATTACGCCGTTTGCGATTTGTTTGTTGAAACCACGAGTGGAAGCACGCCCCCGCTTTCACTCAGGCGACGCAAGGTCGGCGACCGCGATGCCACCAGACGGGGAAAGCCAGTGACCATGAAACTTATTTCGCCCGGCCAAGCCGCGGCCAACACCAACGATATGTCGAGCGAAGCCGGTGAAGAGCTTGTCCGCATCGGCGAAATGGCCAAGAAATACGGAGTGACGCTGCGTACGCTGCGTTTCTACGAGGACAAGGGTCTGCTCAACCCGCAGCGCGACGGCTCGACCCGTCTTTATACACGCCGCGACAGGGCCCGGCTGAAGCTGATCCTGCTTGGCCGCAAGGTCGGGTTCTCGCTGCGTGACGTCAAGCAGATGATGGACCTCTACGATCCGAACGGCTCCAACACCAAGCAATTGCGGCTGGCGCTCGACAAGTCGGAGAAGCAGCTTGCCCGCCTGCAGAAGCAGCGGGCACTGATCGACGATGCCATCAGCGAACTGAGTGCTTCGATGTCGACCGTCCGGCAAATGCTGATCGAGCGCTCGACGCCGCAGGCCAGTGTGGCGAGCTAAACTAAGCTTCGATTTGTGACGAATAGGAGCCGCGCGGCTTTCGCTGCGCGGTTCTTCGTCGTTTGCCGCGCTTTGTCGTTTGTCGTCCTGGCGCGCGGGAGAAAATTTGCCGCAGCGCAGAATTGACGTTTACGCAAACGTCAATATTTGTTATCTCGACCACAACGTTGGTCCGTCTGCCATCCTCATATGCTGGGGCTGAGTTCGGGGCCAAGACCGCATGGTGGAGGAAACGCATGCCGATCTACAGAGCGCCGGTCCGGGACACGCTGTTCGTGCTGAACGAAGTGCTGGGATATCAGCGTTATTCCAATCTTCCCGGATTTTCCGACGCCACACCGGATGTGCTCGAGGCCATCCTTGCCGAGGGCGCGAAGCTCGCCGAAAACGTGATGCAGCCGCTGAACCGCGTTGGCGACGTGGAAGGCTGCATGCGCCATGACGACGGTTCGGTAACGACGCCGAAAGGCTTCAAGGAAGCTTTCGACCAGTATCGCGAAGGCGGCTGGATGGGGCTCGCGGCACCTGTCGAGTTTGGCGGGCAAGGCTTGCCCTACGCGGTGCACACTGCGGTTGCCGAATACATGGTGTCGGCCAATATGTCGCTGATGATGTATGCCGGCCTGACGCAAGGCGCGATCGCTGCGATCATCACCCATGGCACCAAAGAGCAGAAGGCAACATGGTTGCCGAAGCTGGTCGAGGGCGCCTGGACCGGCACCATGAACCTGACCGAGCCACACTGCGGAACCGATCTTGGCTTGCTGCGCACCAAGGCCGTCCCAAATGGCGACGGCACCTACAGGATCTCCGGTCAGAAGATCTTCATCTCTGCCGGCGAGCATGACATGTCGGACAATATCGTCCACCTTGTGCTGGCCCGTATCGAGGGCGCGCCGGATGGCGTGAAGGGCATCTCGCTGTTCATCGTGCCGAAGCTCAAGCTCGATGCCTCAGGCAATCCGGACGAGAAGAACACCGTCTCCTGTGGCTCGATCGAGCAGAAGATGGGTATCCATGGCAACTCGACCTGCGTCATGAATTACGACGACGCTGAAGGCACGCTGCTCGGCGAGGCCAATGGCGGGCTGAAAGCAATGTTCACCATGATGAATGAGGCGCGGCTTGGCGTCGGCCTGCAGGGCCTCTCGCTATCGGAGGTCGCCTATCAGAATGCGGTTTCCTACGCCAAGGATCGTCTGCAGGGCCGCTCGCTGTCAGGGCCGAAGGCGCCGGACAGGAAGGCCGATCCGATCATCGTCCATCCGGACATCCGCCGCAGCCTGATGACCATGAAGGCTTTCAACGAGGCCGGCCGCGCGCTGGCGCTGTGGACGGCGATCAAGTCCGACATCGCTCACCGCTCCGGAGACGACAAAGATCGCCAGGTCGCAGACGACTACACCGGCCTGATGACGCCGGTGGTCAAAGGCGTGCTCACCGACAAGGGGTTCGATCATGCGGTAATGGCGCAGCAGGTCTTCGGCGGCCACGGCTATATAGAAGAGCACGGCATGAGCCAGTTCGTCCGCGATGCGCGCATCGCCATGATCTATGAGGGTGCCAACGGCATCCAGGCGCTCGACCTCGTCGGCCGCAAGCTGGCCTTGAATGGCGGCCGCGCGGTCCAGGCTTTCTTCAAGGAAGTCGGAGAGTTCTGCGAGGAAAACCGCACCGACGAGACGATGGCGCCCTTCACCAAGGCGCTTAAAAAGGGCCTCAACGATCTGCAGGCGGCGACGATGTGGCTGGTGCAGAACGGCATGGCCAAGCCCGATAACGCCGGTGCCGCCTCGACCGATTACATGCATCTCTTCGGCCTGGTGGCGCTGGGCTATATGTGGGCGCAGATGGCCAGGGTGGCCGCAGCGAAATTGGCGAATGGCGCCGACGGCGCTTCGTCTTTCTACGACAACAAGCTGGTGACGGCGCGCTTCTTCATAGAGCGGATCATGCCGGAGACGTCGGCGCATCTTGCCCGCATCTCCAGCGGTGCCGACACATTGATGGCACTGCCGGCGGAAGCGTTCTAGCTTCGGCGTTCCCCTCCCCCTCGAGGGGAGGGTGGCCCGAAGGGCCGGGAGGGGTCCTGCGTGCAGTGCGCCGACCTCCATTCTGGTGCATGCCCTGTGAGGAAAATGATCGCAATGCCGTGGCACATGGCGCAGGTTGTAAAAGATAAGGTCGAGCAAGTCATCGGCGACCCCACCCGGCCGCTTCGCGGCCACCCTCCCCTCGAGGGGGAGGGGAACGTCGGCGCGAGGGAGAAACCATGACCCACCCCGCCGAAATCCTTGGCCTTCCCAAGCCCGCCTGGGCGGCGGACGAGGTCGGCATGCTTTACGACATGGCGCACCGCTTCATGTCGGAAGAGATCGCGCCGCGTTACGACGAGTTCGAGAAGAACGAAATGGTCGACCGCGAGAGCTGGCTGAAGGCGGGTGCTGCCGGCCTGCTGTGCGCCTCGATGCCGGAGGAATATGGCGGATCGGGCGGCACCTTCGCGCATGAGAGCGCCATTATCGAGGCGATCGGCCATGTCGGCGTCGACGGGTTCGGCATTGGCCTGCACAATTCGATCGTTGCCCCCTATATCCTCCACTACGGCTCGGAGGAGCAGAAGAAGAAGTGGCTGCCGAGGCTGGCGAGCGGCGAGCTGATCGGCGCCATCGCCATGACCGAGCCCGGTGCGGGCTCCGACCTTCAGGGCGTCAAGACGCGCGCCGAAAAGGACGGCAACCAGTACAAGCTCAACGGCTCGAAGACCTTTATCACCAACGGCCAGCTCGCCAATTTCATCATCGTCGTTGCCAAGACCGATCCTGAGAAGGGCGCCAAGGGCATCTCGCTGATCGTCGTCGAGACCGACGAGCTGGAGGGTTTCGAGCGCGGCCGCAACCTCGACAAGATCGGCCTCAAGGCCAACGACACGTCGGAACTGTTCTTCAACGACGTACGTGTGCCGACCTCGAACCTGCTCGGCAACCACGAAGGCCAGGGCTTCGTCCAGTTGATGCAACAATTGCCGCAGGAGCGGCTGCAGATCGGCACCACTGCTATTGCCATGGTCGAGCGGGCGCTGGCGCTTACCATCGACTACGTCAAGGAGCGCAAGGCCTTCGGCAAGGCCATCATCGAATTC
Organism: Mesorhizobium sp. M0854; assembly: GCF_040319815.1. NCBI lineage: Bacteria > Pseudomonadati > Pseudomonadota > Alphaproteobacteria > Hyphomicrobiales > Phyllobacteriaceae > Mesorhizobium > Mesorhizobium sp. M0854. Next base: position 15,502 of record NZ_JAMYOL010000001.1, on the reverse strand, counting down.
CAGAACACCCAGTTCAAGCTTGCCGAATTGAAGACCGAGGCGACCATCGGCCGCGTCTTCTATAATGACTGCGTTGCCCGCCACATTAACGGCGGCCTCGACCCGGTGACCGCTTCGATGGCCAAATACTGGCTGTCAGACCTGCAAGGAAAAGTCGTCGACGAATGCCTTCAATTGCATGGCGGCTATGGCTACATGAATGAATATCCGATTGCGCGCATGTTCCGCGACGCCCGCGTCCAGCGCATCTACGGCGGCACCAACGAGATCATGAAATTGCTGATCGGGCGCTCGCTCTGAGCGACTTTTCGGCAAACCCAAGGAGCAGGAAAATGGCCGAAGCTTATGTCTATGATGCCGTGCGCACGCCGCGCGGCAGGGGCAAGAAGGATGGCTCTCTGCACGAAGTGCCGGCGGTGCGGCTCGGCGCTAAGGTGCTCGAGGCCATCCGCGACCGCAACGGGCTGGACACCGGTACCGTCGACGACATCATCTTCGGCTGTGTCGATCCGGTTGGCGAGGCGGGTGCGGTCATTCCACGTGCTGCTGCTTTCGAGGCCGGCTACGACACCAAGGCGCCTGGCATGCAGATATCGCGTTTCTGCGCCTCGGGCCTCGACGCCATCAATTTCGGCGCCGCCAAGATCGCGCAAGGCGCCGACGAGATCGTCATTGCCGGTGGCGTTGAATCGATGTCGCGCGTCGGCATGGGCGCCTCCGGCGGCGCCTGGTTCATGGACCCGTCGGTCGGCCTGCCCGGCTGGTTCGTGCCGCAAGGCATCTCGGCCGATCTGATCGCCACCAAATACGGGTTTTCGCGCGACGACGTCGATGCCTACGCGGTCGAAAGCCAGAAGCGTGCTGCCAATGCGTGGGGCGAGGGCCGGTTCAAGAATTCGGTGATCTCGGTCAAGGACCAGAACGGCCTGACCATCCTCGACCACGACGAACATATGCGGCCCTCGACCGACATGCAGTCGCTAGCCGCACTCAATCCGTCCTTTGTCATGCCCGGCGAAATGGGCGGCTTCGACGCCGTCGCCGTGCAGAAGCATCCCGAGGTGGAACAGGTCAACCACGTCCACCATGCCGGCAATTCCTCCGGCATCGTCGATGGCGCGGCGGCCGTGCTGCTCGGCTCGAAAAAGGCGGGAAAGACGCTCGGCCTCAAGCCGCGCGCACGCATCCGTGCGTTCGCCAACATCGGCTCCGAACCCGTGCTGATGCTGACCGGCCCCGTCGACGTCACCGAGAAGCTGTTGAAGCGGGCGAAGATAAAGCTGTCGGACATCGACCTGTTCGAGCTCAACGAGGCCTTCGCTTCGGTGGTGCTGCGCTACATGCAGGCATTCGACATTCCGCATGATCGGATCAACGTCAATGGTGGTGCCATCGCCATGGGCCATCCGCTCGGCGCCACCGGTGCGATGATCTTCGGTACGGTACTGGACGAATTGGAACGCCGCGACCTCAACACCGCGCTGGTGACGCTTTGCATCGGCGCCGGCATGGGCACCGCAACGATCATCGAACGCGTCTGACGGAGAGAGATGATGAGCTACACCAATTTCACCCTCGACATTGACGCCGACGGCATTGCGCTGGTCACCTGGGACATGCCGGACCGTTCGATGAACGTCTTCACCGAGGAGGTGATGCTCGAACTGAATACCATCGTCGACAAAGTGGCGAGCGATGGAGCGATAAAGGGCGCGGTGATCACCTCCGGCAAGGATACGTTCTCGGGCGGCGCCGATATCACCATGCTGCAGAAGATGCTGGCGACCTTCGCCGCCGACAAGGCGAAGGACCCGGAGAAGGCGACCAAGGCGCTGTTCGACAATGCGGGCACCATGAACGGCCTGTTCCGTAAGCTGGAAACTTCCGGAAAGCCATGGGTTTCGGCGATCAACGGCACATGCATGGGCGGCGCGTTCGAATTGTCGCTCGCCTGCCATGGCCGTGTCGCGGCCGATTCAGACAAAGTGAGGATGGCGCTTCCCGAAGTGAAGATCGGCATTTTTCCGGGCGCTGGCGGCACCCAGCGCGTGCCACGGCTGACCGACCAGCAGCAGGCGCTGCAAATGCTGACGTCCGGCCAGACGCTGTTGCCTCAGAAGGCCAAGTCGATGGGCCTGATCCATGAGCTTGCCGAGCCGGACAAGCTGGTCGAAACCGCCAAGGCGATGATCAAGAACGGCTTGAAACCGGTGGCGCCATGGGATGAAAAGGGCTTCAAGCTGCCCGGCGCCCCGATCTATTCGGTGGCCGGTGCCAATCTGTGGCCGCCGGCCATCGCCATTCTGCGCCGAGAGACCTATGGCAATTATCCCGCCGCTGCCGCCATCCTGAAATGCGTTTACGAGGGCTTGTTGGTGCCGTTCGACACCGCCCTGCGGATCGAGCAACGCTATTTCACCGAGATTATGCAGACCAGGGAAGCGGCAGCGATGATCCGTTCGCTGTTCGTGTCGCTCCAGGAACTGAACAAGGGCGCGCGCCGCCCGGCCGGTGTGCCGGAAACGAAGTTCAAGAAGATCGGCGTACTCGGCGCCGGCTTCATGGGCGCTGGCATTGCCTATGTCACGGCCAAGGCCGGCATTCCGGTGGTGCTGCTCGACCGTGACATGGAGTCCGCCGCCAAGGGCAAGGGGCATTCCGAGACCCTTATCTCGGATCAGGTGAAGAAGGGCCGTGCCAAGCCGCAGGACAAGGATCGGTTGCTGTCGCTGATCACGCCGACGGCCGATTACGCGGATCTTGCCGGCTGCGATCTTGTGGTCGAGGCGGTGTTCGAGGACTCGGCCGTCAAGAAGGATGCCACCGAACAGGCCGAGGCTGTGCTCAAGCAGTCGGCGATCTTCGCCTCGAATACGTCGACCATACCGATCACATCGCTGGCCAGGAATTCGGCGCGGCCAAAGAATTTCATCGGCATCCACTTCTTCTCGCCGGTCGACAAGATGATGCTGGTCGAGATCATCCTCGGCAAGAAGACCGGCGACAAGGCGCTGGCCACCGCGATCGACTTCGTCCGCGCCATCAAGAAGACGCCGATCGTTGTCAACGATACGCGCGGTTTTTACGTCAATCGCTGCGTACTGCGCTACATGTCGGAAGCCTACAAGATGCTGATCGAAGGTGTTCCGGCGCCGATGATCGAGAATGCGGCGAAAGCCGCCGGCATGCCGGTCGGTCCTCTGGCGTTGACCGACGAGACCGCGATCGACCTTGCCCAGAAGATCATGAAGCAGACCATGCGCGATCTCGGCGACAAGGCGGTCGATCCGAAGCAGATGGCGCTGATCAACACGATGGTCGACACGCATGGTCGCTTGGGCCGCAAGAACAGCAAGGGCTTCTATGACTATCCGGCAAAACCGGCCAAGAAGAAGCTGTGGCCAGGTCTCAGGGATCTCTATCCGCAGCTGGCGCCGGAGCAGGTTGATTATGAGGAACTGAAGCAGCGGCTGCTGGTCACCATCGCGCTTGAGGCGGTACGGGTGATGGAAGAGGGCATCGTTACCGACCCACGCGAGGCCGATGTCGGCTCGATCCTGGCCTTCGGCTTCGCGCCCTATACAGGCGGTGCACTGTCCTACATCGACGGCATCGGCGCTAAGAAATTCGTCAAAATCGCCAAGCGCCTGCAGAAGAAATACGGCACCGAGTTCAAGGCGCCGAAGCTGCTGCTTGATATGGCCGAGAAGGGCGAGACCTTCTACGAGCGCTTCGATCCCTATACCAGGGACGAGGCCAAGGAGGCAGCCTGACGCCGTCTTCGGCGGTGGACAAGATGGCGGCCAAGGGGTAGAACAGGGAAGGTATTTTTTCCTGTTTCGAAGGAAGAGCAAGGTGCTCTCGCACGACCGCGTTTGGGCCGCCATCGACGCTCTTGCCGAGCGTTATTCGCTTTCGGCCTCTGGACTGGCCAGGCGCGCTGGCCTCGACTCGACCGCCTTCAACAAATCGAAGCGGCTGTCCTCAGATGGACGGCCGCGCTGGCCGTCGACCGAATCGCTGGCCAAGATCATCGAGGCGACCGGCGCCTCGCTGGATGAATTTGCGGGGCTGGTCGAGGGTCGGGGTAGTTCCGGCGCACTACCTGCGCAGAGATCGTCGGTGCCGCTGCTCGGCTTCGCCCAGGCGGGCGCCGGTGGCTTCTTCGACGACGCCGGGTTCCCAGCGGGGCAGGGATGGGACCTTATCGAGCTTCCGGCACGGGCAACCGAAACCTCCTATGCCTTGAAGGTCCAGGGCGATTCCATGCTGCCGCTCTATCGCAATGGCGATGTCCTGATCGTCGAGCCAGGGGCTACCATACGAAAGGGTGATCGCGTCGTCGTCAAGACCAATGCCGGCGAGGTGATGGCCAAGGTGCTCGACCGCCAGACACCGAGGTCGATCGCGCTGGTCTCCCTCAATCCCGATCACCCGGACCGCGACATCCCCATGCACAATATCGAATGGGTGGCGCGGATTGTCTGGGCAAGCCAGTAGGCGCGGGGCCGGTGCGTCTGCCTCACCTTGCCTTGGCTGTTCTGGCGATCCCGGCGATGGCCACGGCAATTGTCGCCGGCGGCCGCGCCGTCCAGAGCGAAGGCGGCGGCCCCTGGGAGCAAATCCAGGTCGGCGCTGAACCTCAGCCCGCCGCGCCGGCTACGTCGGCCATCCCGAAACCAGTTCCGGCCAAGCAGGCGGCGCATTCGAGGGCAATCGATCCAGAAATCGTGGTGCCGCCGCAACCGGGTTCCAACGAGGTTGAACGGATAGAGCCGCGCGCCCCGTTGAGCGATCTGGCATTGGCCGGACCGCCCAAGCCGCCAAAAACGAAAATGCCCGACGACTGGAAAGGCACGAAACTATTCCAGCCCGTCGCGTCGGCCGCCGGGGTCATCGAAGCAAACGGCTATTCGATTGCGGTTTCCGGTATCGACATCGTCAAGCAGGAGGAGACTTGCACCGACGGCGGCGAGTCGTGGAATTGCGGCATTCGGGCGCGAACGGCCTTCCGCGCCTTTCTCCGCAGTCGTGCGGTGGTCTGTGCCGTGCCGCCCGAAGGCGGTCGTGATCTGATCGCCGCCGAGTGCCGGATCGGCAATCAGGATATCGGCCAATGGCTGGTCGAAAATGGCTGGGCGCGCGCCGCCAAGGGCGGCCCTTACGCAGAAGCCGGCGAGAAGGCGCGTGCAGCAAAAAAAGGCGTCTTCGGGCCGGCGCCGAGCGTTTCAGGCCTGCCGCCGCTCCCGGCTGCTGCGTCGCGATCCGCGCCTGTAGCGCCTAGCTCGATCCTGGAGGAGCAAGACGGCGTCCTCATGCCGCCAGTTGACCAGCCAGCGCCCGCTGAATGAGCTCGCGCGTTTCGGCGATGCCGTAGAGCGCGGCGAAGGAGCCGAAGCGCGGTCCGCGTTCCTGACCTATCAGCACCTGATAGATCATCTGGAAGAAGGCGACGGAGACACCGGGTCCGCCCTCCGGGCTCTGCTTGGAATGGTCCTGGTAGCGCTCGATCTTGCGCGCAACATTGAGGGCAGCGTTCTGGATTGCCTCGCTGTCGGCATCAGCCGGCAGCGCGGCGAGCGCTACCGAAAGCTTGGTCAGCGCCTCGCGCTCGACCGCGTCGGCAGCACGGTACACTTTCGCCGGCTTCACGAAATCGTCGAAATAGCGGATGGCATATTCGGCCAGCCGGTCGAGCTCGGGATGGGTTGTCGGCGTCACACCCGGCGCGTGGCGCGAAATGAAACCCCACAGCACGTCCCTGTTCTGCGCATTCGAGGCGCTGACCAGGTTGAGCAGCAGCGAGAACGGAACCGGCAGGTCGACTGCCGGGGGATTGCCGTCATGCATGTGCCAGACCGGATTGCCCAGCCGCTCCTTCCAGTCCTGCCTCTGATAGGCAGAGAGGAACGTGTAATATTCGTCTACCGCCTTCGGGATGACGTCGAAATAGAGCTTCTTCGCGGTTCGCGGGCGCTGGAACATATAAAGGCTAAGGCTCTCGGTCGGCGCGTAAGTCAGCCACTCGTCAATGGTCAGCCCATTGCCCTTCGACTTCGAGATCTTCTGGCCGTTCTCATCGAGGAACAGCTCGTAATTGAAGCCCTCCGGTGCCGGAGCATCGAGCGCGCGGCAAATCTGCCCGGCGAGCTTGACGGAATCGATCAGATCCTTGCCGGACATCTCGTAATCGACGCCGAGTGCTGCCCACCGCATCGCCCAATCTGGCTTCCATTGCAGCTTGGCATGACCGCCGGTCACCGGCGTCTCGAAGCGCTCGCCGGTGTCCGGGTCGCGCCACACGATGGTGCCGGCGTCGAGCTTGCGCTCGTCGATCGCGACTTGCATGACGATGCCGGTCTTGGGATGGATCGGCAGGAAGGGCGAATAGCTCAGCGCCCGCTCCTCGCGCAGCGACGGCAGCATAATTGCCATCACCTTATCGAAGCGCTCGAGCATCTTGAGCAGCGTCGCGTCGAAGCGGCCAGAAGTATAATAGTCGGTCGAGGAAGCGAATTCGTAATCGAAGCCGAAACGGTCGAGGAAAGTGCGCAGCCGTGCGTTATTGGCGGCGCCGAAGGACGGATACTCATTGGAGAACGGGTCCGGTATCCTGGTCAGCGGCTTGCCGAGGTAGGCGCGCAGCATGTCCTTGTTAGGCACATTGTCAGGCACCTTGCGCAATCCGTCCATGTCGTCGGAGAAGCACAGCAGCCGCGTCTTGACCTTGTCTTCAGTCAGCACGCGGAAGGCGTGGCGCACCATAGATGTGCGCGCCACCTCGCCGAACGTGCCGATGTGCGGCAGGCCGGACGGGCCGTAGCCGGTCTCGAACAGCACCGTTTCCGGGTAGCCGCTGCTCGCGTAGCGGGCGGCGATCTTTTTCGCTTCCTCGAATGGCCACGCCTTGCTTTCGGCGGCGGCGGCGAGGACTTCCGGGCTGAGATCGATCGGCTGTTGTTCGGCCATGATGCTATTCCTGCAACGTTGCCAGCATCGATGCCGGCAGCCGCATGCTCTAGACCATGATCCCGAAAAGTGGAACCCGGTTTTCGGGCAGGACCGTGATCAGGCAAGAAGCCCCCGTCCCGATAGTCAGGATGGATCAACTTCCAAGGCGTGATCGGAGCGCCAACGATCGCGGCTGTTTTTCCTTGCGGCGCCGGTCCCTCGTTCCTAACTTCGGGACCATCTCAAGGAGTTGTAAATGCCATTGTCGCCACACGAAGCCATGATCTACCTGATGGTCATCACCTCGGCGTCAGACCGCGACATGACCGACGTCGAACTGGCACGGATCGGCGACGTCGTTCGATCCTGGCCGGTGTTTGAGGATTTCAACCAGGAGCGGCTGGTCGAGGTCGCCCAGGCCTGCCAGAAAATGCTGCATGAAAAGGATGGGCTGGAGGGCGTCCTGGCGCGCGTCGCCGAGGCGCTGCCCGAACGCCTGCGTGACACCGCCTATGCCGCCGCCTTCGAGGTCGCAGCTGTCGATCTCGAAATGCGCCTGGAGGAGGTACGCGTTCTGCAGCTCGTCCGCCGGGAACTCGACCTCGATGCGCTGACGGTCGCCGCCATTGCGCGAGCCGCCAAGGCCCGCCTTCGCACGCTGACCTGAGCCGGCGGCCAAGCTCAGAAAAAACTGACGGGAAAATAGCGCAGATAGAACTCGGCGAACGTGCCTTTCACCGAGATTTCCTGCAGCGCGTAGTCGAAAGCGGCGGCCAGTGCCGGATCGTCGGCCCTGGTGGCGATTGCCATGCCTGAGCCGAGATATTCGGGCGCCAGATAGGGGCCGCCGGCAAAGCGGCAGCAGCCCGCTGCATCCGAACCGCCGAGCCAGAAGGCGAAACGCATGCCGTCGCCGAAGGCGGCGTCGATCTTGCCGGCTTTCAGCTCGCCATAAAGCTCCTCCGGCTTTGCGAACGGGACGATTTGGACGTCGCCGAAATAATCGCGCAGCACCCGCTCGTGCGCGGAGCCGGCGATCACGCCGACACGCTTGCTGCGCAGCTTGTCGAACATTGGTTCGGTCAGCGCCTGTGTCTTCAGCATGATGAAGCGGGCCGGAAATTGCAGGTAGGAGCGTGAAAATGCGTATTTCGACCGCGACTCCGGCGTCGCGGCGATGCCGGCAATGATCGCTTCGCCCTCGCCTTTCCCGAGCGCACCTTCGAGCTCGGCCCAGGGCAGCGCCTGGATCTGGCATTTTTCGGCAACGCCGAGCTCGGCGCAGATGGCGCGCGCCAGGTCGACATGGAAGCCCGACAGCCGGCCTGCCCCATCGAGGAAATTGAACGGCGGGAAATCCGTGGTGGTCAGGAATCGCAGCCGCGGCAGCATCGAAAGGTCCGGCTTTGGCAGCCGCTCCTTGGCGTCCCAGAACACCGGCACCTGCGGCTCCGCGGCGAGCGCAGCAACCGCAAGCGATTGCGCTCCGATCAATATCGAGATCAATGAAATGGATATGCGCCGAAACGCCACGCGACGACTCCGTCCGGGTCTTGCCCCGGCTTTCGTACGAAATAACAGGTTTTTGTACGAAAAAAACACAGGTGCGACGGTTTTTGGTTTCATCATTGCAATTTAGGGATATTGTTTAGTGAGTTTGCAAGTGACTGCGTGATGCCGGCTGAAGAGGAGCAGTAGGACGCACAGGGGAGGCAGCTTTGCAGTCCGGGGTTGGTGGCGTGGTGCGGGTTGATCACTGCCATTGGCCTCAAGAGCGGAAGGCAACATGGGGTAGATGTTGCGATGGGTCATTTCGATCGTACGCTGGAGTTGATAGATCAGTTGCAGCACGCCGGCACAGCCGCCGCCGTCTGCGAAAAGCTGCTGGGGGTAACAAGCGGGTTCGGGCTGACGGCGCTGATGGCCGGGACGGTTCCGCAACCTGGCACACCGAGAAACCAGCAAAAGGACCATGTGCTGCTCTGCGACTGGCCGGCTGAATGGCTTGAGCGCTACGTCGCGCGCAACTACGTCGATCACGACCCCGTCGTCAGCCACATGAAGCAGCTTCAAGCGCCATTCCAGTGGCGGGAAGCATCTCAGGGCATCCGCATCGGCAAGAGCGGCGGCGAGGTGATGGGCGATGCCGGCGAATTCAAGCTGCGCGACGGGTTGGCCTTCCCGCTAATCACGCTCGATGGCCAGATCGTCATGGTGTCGCTAGGCGGCGAGGCTGTCGAATTGTCGAGCGCCGAGTTCGGGTTGGTGTCGCTGGTCTCGACTTATGCGATTGGCCGCGCAATGCAGCTCCACACCATGGCGGGCAAAACCATCGATCATGTCGAATTAACGCCGCGTGAGCGCGAATGCCTGCAATGGGCTGCTGTTGGCAAGTCCGAATGGGAGATTTCACAAATTCTCGGCATTTCGGAACACACGTCAGAGAAACACCTTCTTAACGCCAAAAGCAAACTCGGTGCCGTCAACCGGGTCCAGGCCGTCGCGGAAGCGATAAGGCGCGGCTATATTAACTAGGTCGGCCGCGCCGGCCTAGAAATTCTTGCTTGCGTGATCGCGTAATTTTTTTGGGAAAGCACGGCCGTATCTTCCTATTGAAACTAGGAGACGGCAAATGCTTTTTTCCCTCACAACCCAGGAACTGATGGAACGGCCCGACCTCTGGGAGGCAGTTCATCGTTTGCGTTACAGAGTTTTCGTCGAAGAGATGGGATGGACCGATCTGCAGCGCCCTGATGGCCTCGAGATCGATCAATTCGACCACGACGAGGCAGTGCACCAGATCGTCATCCGCAATGGCGAGCTCGCCGGTTATCAGCGGATGTTGCCGACAACCCGGGCCCATCTTCTAACCGATGTGCTGGCGGACCTTTATGAGGGAACCCCACCGTCGGGCCCGAATGTCTATGAACTGACCCGCTATGCGGTTGCGCCGGGATTCCGCGACGGTCGGCGCGGCGTGTCGACGGTCGGCACCGAGCTGATCGCCGGCTTCGTCGAGTGGGGTCTGAAGCGCAACGTCAACCAGGTGATCATCGAATTCGAGCCGATGTGGGTGCTTCGCGCGCTGCAGCTGCATTTCCTGGCAACGCCGCTCGGTTACCAGCGTACCTATGGCAACCAGCAGGTGGTTGCCACACTGCTCACCTTCAACGAGCACACGCTCGACGTGGTGCGTTCGCGCCGCAACCACTTTGCGCCGGTGCTGGCCAGAGGGTACCCGGACATGCTCGGACAGAGACGCGCCTCGTGAGATTGGAGAGAGGCCATGAACGTTCACTCAAAAGCAGAATTCCGCAATCACACGCTGATCGTCACGGTATCGTCGGGTGACGGCCGCCCGGTGCTGGACAGGCGGGCCTATGAAAGCCTGGCCAGGACATTCCACGAAGCCGCTGTCGACGACGACGTCCGCGTAGTGGTCCTGCGCGGCTTGGCCGGGTGCTTCTGCCTCGGTGCCGATTTCTCCGAATTTCTCGACGCCACCAAACATCGGCGACTGATCGCCGCCGTCACCGATATGTTCCGCACGCTGGCGACGTTTCCGAAACCGGTCCTTGCCTGTGTCGACGGCGACGCCGTCGGCGTCGGTTGCACCATCCTGTTCCACTGCGACATGGTGATCGCCTCGAGCAAGAGCACGTTTCGGGTGCCGTTCGTCGATTTCGGCCTGGTGCCGGACGCGGCGACCAGCATTCTGGCGCCGCAGAAGCTCGGCTATGCCGGGGCGTTCCGCTTCTTCTGCCTGGGCGACACGCTCGCCGCCGAAGATGCCAGGGCACTGGGCCTTGTCGGCGAGATCGTGACGGACGGCAGCGTCGAGGAAGCCACGTTGGCAAGAGCCAGGCAACTCGCCAAGAAGCCTGTCGCGGCGCTGCTACAGACGCGCGACCTGCTTAGGGGCGACACCGGCGCGCTCTGCGACCGCATCGATCAGGAGATCTCGCTTTTCCAGCAGGCGCTGCAGGACGACACCACGCTGAAGCGACTGCAGCGGATTGCCCGGCTGGCGGCATGAGAGCCGCGTATCGATGAGGTGAGCTTATTTTTCGAGGAAAGTCGGCCCTTCGCCGATGATCTTCTTGTCCTCCTTGCCGATGACGTCGAGGTCGCGGCCGTCATAGGGAAGCGAAAGGAGAATGCGCTGCATGACGGCCAGCCGCGCGCGCCGTTTGTCGTTCGCCCGCACAATGATCCAGGGCGCGAACTCCTTGTGCGTGCGCTCGACCATCAGGTCGCGCGCTTTGGTGTATTCGTCCCATTTGCTGATGCCGGCGATGTCGATTGGCGAAAACTTCCAGCTCTTCAGCGGGCTCCAGCGGCGGTCGTGGAATCGCTCGAGCTGCGTTTCCCGGCCGATGTTCAGCCAGAATTTGAAGAAATGTATGCCCTCGTTGCGAATCATCCGCTCGAAATGCGGAACCTCGTCCAGAAATTGCTCGTGCTGCTCGGGCGTGCAGAATCCCATCACCGGTTCAACGCCGGCGCGGTTATACCAGGAGCGGTCGAAGGTGACGAATTCGCCCGACGTCGGGAAGTGGTCGACGTAGCGCTGGAAGTACCATTGTCCAAGCTCGGTGGGCGTTGGCTTGGTCAGCGCCACGTTGCGCGCCGTGCGAGGGTTCAGATACTGGCGCAAAACGAAGATCGTGCCGCCCTTGCCGGCAGCGTCGCGCCCCTCGAACAGCGACATTACCCGCTTGCCCGTCGACTGCAGCCACGCCTGCGCCTTGACCAGCTCGATCTGCAGCTTCTCTAGCCTCTCGTCATACTCCTCGCTCTTCATCTTCTTGTCGTAAGGGTAACCGCCGGCAGTGAGCTTGCGGTCCTCGACCCAGTCGGGAAGCGCGGGGGCCTCGATGTCGAACGCCCTCTCCTTGCCGTCGATCATGATCTTCAGCGGCCCCGATGAGGGTGCGGCGGGGCTTTCGTTGGCGTTTTTCATCGAGGCGAACCTTTCCAGCTTCCGGACTCGTGCTATTGGGAGCCTTACTGCATCGGCCCGAAAATCGGAATCGATTTTCGGAAAGAACGATGCAGCAGATAAAGAGGTAGAGCGTCCTTTGTGCGCCCAATTGGACGCACTGCGCTCTAGCGCCGGTCCAGCAAGAAGTTCTTGAAGTGGCCGCAGACGGAGCGCAAATGGCCGACATCGGCACAGAGCGGAGAGGCAGGGCGCAAACCGTCGCCATGCGGCTGTGGAACAGCCGCTGGCTGCTGGCGGCCGGTCTCGTTGCGGTTCTGATGGTCTATGGTTTTGCCGGCATGTCTGGCTATGTGGTGCTGCTGGCTGGCGCCGTGCTGGTTGCCGCTGCGATGCTGCCGGCCGGCATCGCCCGCCAATCGACCGAAAATGCCGCGGCCATCGAGTCGGGCGTGCAACAACTTTCCGGCGAATATCTCGCGGCGGCGGTTGCCGATCCGCTGATCATTTTCGATCGCTCCGCCGCCATCGTCCACGCCAACGCCGCTGCCTTTGCCGCCTTCGGTGGGATTGCCCCCGGCATGTCGCTGTCGCTGAAATTCCGCGCGCCGGAAATGCAGGCCTTGCTGGATAGCATGTTGGCGGGCAACGTCGCTTCGGACAGCGTCGACTACATAGAAAAGCTGCCGGTCGAACGAGCCTATCGGGTGAGCGCGTCTTCAGTCGGCCATGCCACGGATCTCTACGTGCTGGTGTTCAAGGACCAGAGTGAGGCGCGCCGGATCGACAGAATGCGTGCCGACTTCATTGCCAATGCCAGCCACGAGCTGCGCACGCCTCTCGCCTCGATCGCCGGCTTCATCGAGACGCTGCGCGGGCCGGCCCGCAACGACCCCGCGGCGCGCGAGCAGTTCCTGCAGATCATGCAGAACCAGACCAGCCGCATGGCGCGCCTCATCGACGACCTTCTGTCGCTGTCGCGCCTGGAGATGAAGCCCTATCTCAAGCCGGGAACCGAGGTCGACGTGCGCCAGGCCATCGACAGCGTCATCGATTCGCTTGGGCCGCTCGCAAAGGAAAACGGCGTCGTCATCGAGCGTGATTTCGCGGAAGGGCCGCTCGACGTGGCCGGCGATCGGGACGAGCTTTTCCAGGTCTTCGAAAATCTGCTGGAAAACGCCTGCAAATATGGTCAGTCGGGCGGACGTGTCGTGGTGTCGATCATACGCAGCGACAGCGATCCCGAACCGGGCATCGACGTCACCATCAGGGATTTCGGCCCCGGCATCCCCGAAGAGCACATCCCGCGCATCACCGAGCGTTTCTACCGCGTCGACGTCGAGAACAGCCGAACCCAGAAGGGCACCGGCCTTGGCCTGTCCATCGTCAAGCATATCCTGACCCGCCACAACGCCAGACTCTCCATCAGGTCGGAGATCGGCAAGGGTGCGGCGTTCACGGTCCATTTGCCGGCTCGCTAACGTAGTACTATCTCTAGCACATAATGGGCCGTTTCTTTTTTCTGTCATCCGGCTAGCGTATCAGCGGGGATTCGAGGGAACGACTCAACCACGAGATCCCGGGAAGGCATTTCGTCCATGCAGTCCGTGCATATCGTCAGCGCCTATGACGAGGAGCTGAAATATCTGTCGAAGCGCATCGCTGCGATGGGCGGGCATGCCGAGCGCATGGTCGAGCAGGCGGTCGCGGCGCTGGTCAATGCGGATCCGGGGCTTGCCCAGAAAGTCATTCGGGACGACCTAGTTCTGGATGAGGGACAGCGCGAGATCGACGACAAGGCGATCATCATCATCGCCAAACGCCAGCCGATGGCGACGGATCTGCGCGAGATCGTCGGCGCGATCCGCATCTCGGCTGACCTCGAACGGGTAGGCGACCTCGGCAAGAACGTCGCCAAGCGGGTGGTTGCCGTCGCAGACGGGCGCCAGCCGAACAGCCTGTTCCGCGGCCTCGAGGCTTTGGCCAATCTGGCACTGACCCAGCTCAAGGAAGTACTCGACGTCTATGCGTCGCGGTCGGTGGAGAAAATCGGTTTCGTGCGCGACCGCGACGACCAGATCGACGCCATGTACACCTCTCTGTTTCGCGAATTGCTGACCTACATGATGGAAGACCCACGCAACATCACGCCCTGCACACATCTCCTGTTTTGCGCCAAGAACATCGAGCGCATCGGCGACCACGCCACCAACATCGCCGAGACGATCTACTATATCGTCACCGGCGACCAGATGCCGGCCGATCGTCCGAAGGGCGATAAGACGGACAAGATTATTCTTCCCGCAACCCAACCAGCGAAGTGAGTTCTCTCAGCACTGATGCGAATTTCGGATTCGCCACCCGACAGAAAATTGCGCTAAGCTTTCGACGCGCCGACTTCTCAGTTCCGCGATGAAGGCCACGCCTTCAGGAGGCTGCGATGGAATATGTCCGCGAGTTTGCTCCTGCGCCGCCGATGTCGGGTATAATCGCTTGCGGCGTCTATACGGCTGGGCGGCGCATCGCCGACATTCCGATCGAGGAAGCCGGCGAATGGGCCGGGAAGCCGGGCCACGTGGTCTGGATCGGACTGCTGGAGCCCGACCGCAATTTGTTGCTGCGCGTCCAGGCGCAATTCCATCTGCATGAGCTGGCGATCGAGGACGCCGAGCATCCGCACCAGCGACCGAAGATCGAGCAATATGGTGATGCCCTGTTCATCGTTGCCCGCACGGCGCAGCTGATCGACAGCCGCGTCACCTTCGGCGAGACGCATCTGTTCGTCGGCGCGGGCTACATCGTCAGCGTCAGGCATGGCCCGTCGACCTCCTACGCCGCCGTTCGCCAGCATTGGGAAAGCTGCCCGCATTCCCTTGCCAAGGGCGAGGATTTCGTCCTCTACGCCATTCTCGATTTCATCGTCGACAACTATATGCCGGTGCTTGAGCAGATCGAAAACGAGGTCGAGGCGATCGAGGACAAGGTTCTGCTGAAACCGATGACCGGCTCCGATATCGAACGGCTTTACATGCTGCGCCGCGATCTCTTGCGCCTGCGTAATGCGGCCCTGCCGCTGGTGGAGGTCTGCCGGCGGCTCACCAGCGCCGATCTGCCGCAAATCCACACAGCCATGCACCCGCTGTTTCGCGACGTCACCGACCACATCCGCACTGTCCAGGAAAAGATCGACAGCCTGCGTGAGGTTCTCGCCTTCGCCTTCGAGGCGAGCCTTCTGGTCGGTCAAAGCCAGGAGACGGCGATCTCCAAGAAGCTTGCCTCATGGGCCGCAATCTTGGCCGTGCCGACGGCATTCGCCGGCATTTACGGCATGAATTTCAGCGACATGCCGGAACTGAGGATGGAATATGGCTACCCGGCCGTCCTGGCGGCAATTGCCCTGATCTGCACGTTTCTTTACTGGCGGTTTCGCAAGAATGGGTGGCTTTGAAGCGAGGGCAGTAGGGCAGTAGGGCAGTAGGGCTTTAGGGCAGGAGGGCAGTAGTGAAGTAGGGCAGTATGGCAGTAGGGCAGTAGGCGATCGCTTCTGGAGCGCGCTTCTCTACAATTCACCTACTGCCGTACTGCCTTACTCCCCTATTCCCCTAACTA